>NZ_KI271194.1 GCF_000469345.1 Eubacterium ramulus ATCC 29099 | reverse complement strand
CTGCGTTATGAGAATGGTTCGATTGACAATACGAAAAAAATGGTGCTGGAAGGTCTTTCGGAAGCACTCCATGTATCTGTGGAATGGCTCAAAGGGGAAACAGATGAATATGAAACCGACATTACGGATAAGAGAGAGTTACAGATTCGTGATGCGATGGGAGATATTCTGGAACAGTTACCGCTTGCCCTTACCAAAGAAGAAGATGCTTTTTCAAAAGATTTATTACTGCTGATGTTAAAACAATATGGTCTGTTTTTGGATTCCTTCCAGTTCGCCTGCAAAAACTTCAAGGGAAATGCTGGTCAGACGGATATTGCCAAAACAATAGGGTTTGAATCGAATGAGGAATATAATGAGATTATGTTCTTAAGGGAAATCACTCATACCATCAATGCTTTTAATGAGATGGCAGACATTGTAAGGCTCTATTCCAAGAAACCAAAAACAGCAGAACAAAGGCTTGCAAATCTTTTATCAGAAGTCTTATACGAAGATTCCGAATCGGTATAGTAAGACAACCGGAGTTATGATATACTTACACGCACGAAGCATTTCATCAGTTCCGATTGTCTAATATCGAAAGGAGACATACGATTATGGCAAAAGGATCTGTAAGAAAAAA
>NZ_KI271193.1:39075-69092 GCF_000469345.1 Eubacterium ramulus ATCC 29099 | reverse complement strand
AAGATATTATGCATATGTGTGTGACAACAATTATTTATACTGCTATCATGGTATTTGCAATAACCGGTATCGGATATGCCATTGGTAAACTCAACAAATTCGGTGACAGCGACGAACTGGTCAACCTGGATGACAAATAAGGGAGGGTATGAAAAATGACTACGACACAGATCTGGATGTTATGTTTTGTCGGAGTTATGGTTCTGCTGATGATCCTGTCAGCTGTGTGGAATCAGATGGGAAAGAAAAACAGGGAAGAGCAGTAACCCCGGTGTAGCAGAACTACGAAAAACAGCAAATGATATAGGAAATACAAATAGAACAAACAGAATAGTAGATTTCAAGTCGAACGCACGTGAGACTTGGTGTGTGAATCTGGTCAGCGAAAGCTGACATATTCTTCTCAGAATCACTGCACTCTACACTAATAAGAAACTACACTAATAAAAAACTACACTAATAAGAAACAGGAGGATTTTTTCATGAAACGTGGTATTGATATTAAATTAAATGTAAGACCGATTTTCCTTTCACTGGTACACCAGACCGTATTTGAGGGTCCATGTCGTTTCGGACATGATGAGGAACTGGAAATGGCTTACGACCAGATGGTAGAGGCAGAGTTATTTGAACAGTACAAAAAAGACCTGAAAAAATATATCACAGATCCGCAGATCAACGTAATGGAGTGCATTTACATAGAACGTCATGAGGATTTCATGAGTCCGGAATCCATGTTTGAAGCTATGACCGTGGATAATGACGAGGTAGATCTGTATTTGTTTAATACAGAAATCGGACGTACCGATATTACGACAGAATTTGCACAGCGTTATAAAAAACCAATCGCTATTATGCCGTACAATTGCTGCTGTCTGGCAGACTGTGTACCGCCGCTGATCGCAAGAGGTCTGGAGGCATATGGTTTTTATGACTGGGATGATGCAAACAAGACTATGCGTGCCATGCGTGTACGCAAAGTGCTGAGAAACATGAATGTGCTGGTAACACCGAGATATAATGCGAATAAATCTTTCTCTTCTGAGTCCAGCTTTAACTCACTGGCACAGGTTACTGATAAATTCGGCATCAAATTCCGTGTGTTGAACGTACATGAATTTATCGAGACCACACATGTCGTGGATCCGACCACAAATAGTACGGTTCCTGGCAGAAATATCAACAACCTGGATGAGGCAGATATGGTAGAAATCGAGCGTATCACAGATGAGCTGATCGCCGGTGCAAATAAAGTCGGCATGGAACGTGATATGATCATCAAATCCGTAAAATTATGGTACAATGCGCAGAAACAGATGAAACTGTATGACTGCAACGCGTTCAGTATGCCATGTCCGGATGCCTGTGCAACCAGACGTCTGAATCAGGAGCAGTTTACCGCATGTTTATGCCATTCCCTGAACAACGAGATGGGTATCCCGTCTGCTTGTGAGTACGATATCGGAGCAGTTGTTGTCATGATGATTCTGTCCAACTTATCCAATTCCGCAGCTTATATGGGAAATACAAACCCGATCTTCTATGATGAAAATGGAGATGCGATTCCGGAGCGTGTTATTACAGCAGAGAACCTGAAAGATATCAAAAATGTACCGAATCTGTATTACACCTTCCATTCCACACCGAACAGAAAACTCAAAGGCTTTGACCAGCCGTATGAGGAGTATGGTATCCAGCCGTTCGCATACAGCGGATGGGGTGCAACCCTGCGATATGATTTTGCGAAAGATGCCGGTCAGGTAATTACAATGGCACGTATCTCTCCGGATTGCAGCCATATGATGATTGCAAAAGGAACGATTGTAGGAGGTGGCGGCGTAGACAGCCAGAACTGTTCCCTGAGTGTAATCTTTACTGTAGACAATCAAAAAGATTTCTTTAAGAAACAGGTTCGTTACGGTGGAAACCATATGCCGCTTGTATACGGTGATTATACAGAAGAACTGGAAATGCTGGCAGAAATGCTTGGTCTGGAAGTAGTAAGAGCATAGAAACTGTGTCTGTAAGATAAATTCAAGTCGAACGCACGTGAGACTTGAAGAATCTAGTAGCAAAAAAGAAACAGGATGGTATAATAGATTTTGTAAAGATCATACATGTGTGGAGGAGATCAGAGGATCTCCTCCATGCTTGCTTTTAATGAAAAAAATACTATACAAATAGGAAAACTGGAAAACTAGAATGGACGGTAAAGATATAGAAGGAAGAGTCGATAGGATGCAAGCACAGATCAGAAATGATTTTCCAATCTTGGAACAGAAGATAAATAATAATCCGCTGATTTATTTTGACAACGGAGCGACCACACAGATGCCAAACTGTGTTCTGGAATGCCTGAACCGGCATTATATGCAGGATAATGCGAATGTGCACCGGGGAATCCATACACTAAGTGAAAGGTCCACATGTGCCATGGAAGATGCCAGAAAGACAGTGGCTGATTTTATCGGGTGTGACGATCCGATGCAGATCATATTTACCAGAGGAGCTACGGACAGTCTGAACCAGGTGGCGTTCGGTTATGCGGCGCAGTATATGCAAAAAGGCAGGAAGGTGATCGTGACAGAGTTCGAACATCATTCCAATTTTGTCCCGTGGCAGCAGGCAGCGAAACGGACCGGTGCAGAGTTTGTGGTGATACCGATGCGAGAAGATGGCAGACTAGATATAGAAGCATTGGAACGGGAACTGGACGAGTCCGTGGTGATCGTTTCGGTGACTGCAATCTCCAATGTGACAGGAACGGTACTTCCGGTGCGTGAGATCATTCAGAAAGCACATCAGTACAATGTCCCGGTGTGTGTCGATGCTTCCCAGGCAATCCGGCACGGTCAGATGAATGTGCGGGAACTGGATTGTGATTTTCTGGCCTTTTCCGGACACAAGACCATGGGACCTGCCGGGATCGGTGTTTTATACGGAAAGAAGGAACGACTGGATGTCATGGAACCGCTCTGGTACGGCGGTGGTATGGTGGATGTAGTAGGAAACGAGGATACAAGTTTTACCACGATTCCATATCGTCTGGAGGCCGGTACCCCGAATTATCCTGGAGCTATTGGGCTTGGTCAGGCACTGCATTATTTGCAGGAAATCGGTACAAAAGAGATTGCGGCATGGGAGAAAGAACTGACGGATACGCTGGAACAGAGACTTTCCGAACAGAAATATGTGCACGTACTGGGCGGAAATGTGGAAAAACAGAGTGTGATCTCTGTGGTGGTCGACGGCATTCATCCATACGATATGGCAAGTTTTCTGAATAAATACGGTATTGCGGTACGCAGTGGCAATCACTGTGCACAGCCGATGCTGCGCAGGCTGGGCTATGATTCGGTGATCCGTTTTTCTCCGGCATTTTATAATACAAAAGAAGAAATCGAAGTGATCGGTGACCGCATGGAGAAGATCATTTCGTTTTTGAAAAAATGGTAACATAAATTATGAGAGAGACAAAAGGGAGGAACTGTAATGAAAGATGCTTATATGAACCTGAGTTTTTACCAGATGTGGTACTTTATCCGTACCATTGAGCTTGGAAGTTATTCCAGGGCTTCCCAGGATCTCAACGTAACACAGTCGACATTAAGCAAATGTATTCAAAACATAGAACAGAACCTGAAAATGGAACTGTTTATCAGGGAGAAAAACAATCTGATACCGACAGAAGCTGCAAAAAATCTCTATCAGGTGTGGAAAAAGATGATTGTGGAAATGCAGGAAGCTGTGGAAGATGCACGGCGTTATATGGGTGGACGAAGTGAGAGTTTGAAAATAGGGGTGCTGGATTCCCACAAGTCAGAATCTTATCTGTGGGAGTATGTAGAAGCATTTCATGATCTGTATCCGGATATTTCGCTGGCAGTTGAGTCAGAACGGCCGGAAGTATTGCACAAAAAATTGATGGAAAATGAACTGGATGTTATTTTTACCGTGCGCTATGATATGGAAACAATTTCCTGGACCGGACATCATATGGAACTGGTGAAAGAGACACCATTTACCGTCTGTATGAGAGCGGACAATCCGCTGGTGGACAAACAGGTGTGGGAAGTCAAAGATTTAAAAGAGTGTAATCTGGTCATGATTTCAGCATTGCATCTGCCAAGTTATAACAGTATGATTGTGGAACTTTGCCTGAAATACGGCTTTTTTCCCAATATTGTCTATAATGCGCAGAATGCAGCATCTCAGATATATAATCTGTTGAAAGAAAACGACGTGTTTATCTGTGATAAATATCACAAAGATTATGGTTCATCTCATGTAATCTCGCGCCCGATAAAAAATACAAAGAGCGGTGTTGTGATGGTATGGAAGAACGAAAGAAAAAAATATCTTTGTCAGTTCATTGATGTAGTGAGAAACTGCAGACAGCATGAACAACAGGAAAACATTCAGAACGGAAGGATGCCGGAGGAAGAAAAATGAAGACAATAGATGAAATTCAGACAGAGTTTGTAACAGCGTTTAATGAGATTGATGACTGGATGATGCAGTATGAATTTTTGCTGCAGGTGGGTGCAGAACTGGAGCCGTATCCGGATAAATGGCGGGATGACACTCATCTGATCCAGGGCTGTCAGTCAAAAGTATGGATTCACTGTGAGGAGCAGGATGGAAGACTGCATATATGGGGTGATTCAGAGGCACTGATCATCAAGGGAATCATTGCAGTTGCCATTGTTATGTTTCAGGATCAGAAAAAGGAAGATATTGCCGGTGCAAAGGTGTGGTATATCGCGGATACAGATTTGAAAAATCAGATCAGCACAGATCGGTTCAACGGTGTGAACAGTGTGATCCGGCATATACAGTCCATTTGAGTGTTAAACAGGATAAGCTAGCAGGAGATCAGCTATGAAAAATGAATATATGAATCTGAGTTTTTATCAGATGTGGTATTTTATCTATGCGATGGAGCTTGGAAGTTATTCAAAGGCTTCACAGAAATTAAATGTGACACAGTCTGCCATCAGTAAGACAATCCAGAATATCGAACAGAATCTGCAGGTTCAGCTGTTCGCGCGGGAAAAAAATATACTGGTTCCGACGGAAGCCGGAAAAAGCCTGTATCGTTCATGGAAAGATGTGATCAGCGCAATGCAGGAATCTGTGGAAGTGGCACGCAGACATATGGGAGGTGATATAAAAAAACTGAACATAGGGGTTTTAGATATTCATAAATCAGAGGCATATCTCTGGGAGTACATGGAAAAATTCAGAGAACAATATCCGGGGGTAGGACTGGATATTGAATCGGAACGTCCGGAAATATTACACAGACAGCTGATGGAAAATGAACTGGATGTTATTTTTACAGTTCGATATGATATGGAACGCAGTGGTCTGGATGGAAACCATGTTGCTTTTATCAAAGATACACCTTTGACTGTATGTATGCGAACAGATCATCCGCTGCGGGATAAGGATGTATGGACTGTTGAGGATCTGAAGACGAGCAATCTGGTAGTTATTTCTGCCTTGCATCTGCCAAGTTATCAGAGCATGCTTATTGATCTTTGCCGGATGCATGGTTTTTTACCCAATATTGTATACAATGTGAATAATGCTTCGTCTCTGGTATATAATCTGCATGAAAAAAATGATGTGTTTATCTGTGACAGGTACCATAAAGATACAGATTGTCTGCATATTGTAAGCAGACCAATTGCAGATACACATAGTGGTGTGGCTATGGTATGGCGAAAAAATGATAAACAGTATCTGAGGGAATTCCTGAATCTGATTCGGAATGATGAACAAAGATAAGAAAAAATAGAGGGAGAGGAAGTTTTTCGTACTTGCTGTAACAGAAGTGATCGAAATACTAGGATATGAGAAAAAGTCCGTTACATATGCGAGATATTCGTTTTTCAAAAGACAGAAAACCAGCTACAATATAGACATATTAAGTTGGCCGGCTTGATGAGAAGTTTGTATTGTATCTGAGGAGGAAAACGAAATGATTGCAAAAAATATTGATGTGAAACTGAATGTTCGCCCTATTTATATCGGTTTGGTACATGAATATGCTTATGAGGGACCGTGCCGTTTCGGGGAAGGCGATGCACTGGAAAAAGAATATGATCAGATGGTAAGCAGGGAAACTTATGAAATATTCAAACAGGATGTTTTCTCTCATGTTCCGGCTGGAATAAATATGATGGATCCGATTTATCTGGAAGCTACGGATGAATGGGTAAATTCTGAAAAAATTTATGAAACACTGAGTGCAGAGATTGATAAAATTGATTTGTTTGTATTTAATTTTCAGATTGCAAGAGGATTTATCTATGTAGAGTTCGCACAGAGATTTCATAAGCCTGTTGCTATGATTCCGCATTCCTGCTGTGAGGAAACCCTGAATACAGCGGCTTTGCATGCAAGAGGACATGAGGCATATGCGTTCTATTCCTGGGCAGATTATGAAGGCTATCTGAGAGCATTAAGAACGCGAAAAGCGCTGCAGAATACAAGAGTGCTGGTTGCATCCAGATTCAGTTCTGTCAAATCCTATGGCGGAACCGACAATTTTGTAAATCTTGAAGAAATAACAAACCGTCTTGGAGTAAAATTCCGTAATATCAGCGTGCATGAGCTGCTGGATCAGCTGCATGAAGTTGACCCATATAGTAATCCGACGATTCCGGGCAGAAAAGGTCAGAATATCAATGCTGAGGATACAGCGCTGGCAGAAAAACTGGCAGATGAATTTATTGCAAATGCGGATGAAGTCAGAATGGATCGGGCAGCCATCATAGATACATTTAAAGCATATGTACTGGTTCAGAAACTGATGGATCATTATGAGTGTAATGCATTTACGGCACCATGTCCGGATTTGTGTTCCACCAGAAGACTTTCTGAGGAACGGGTAACATTCTGTCTGACGCATTCTTTAAATATTGAAAACGGAATTCCTTCTGCCTGTGATCTGGATTTCAATTCACTGCTTACGCAGGCGATATTGGAGAATCTGAGTGGAAAATCCGTTTATATGGGAAATGCCAATGTCTGTTCTTTAGAAGATGGAAAATTGCCGACGATTTTCGGTGATTTTGATGATGCTCATATTGATCATTTGGATGATAAAACGAATCTGTACAGTATGTTCCATGCAACACCAACACGAAAATTTGATGGATTTGAACAGCCGTTGAAGAAATATTCTGTAGATTCTTTTGCATACAGTGGATTTGGTGCAACAGTACGTTATGATTTTATGCAGGATGAAGGACAGGAAATCACAGTATGCAGAATTGATCCGACAGGTACAAAGATGCTGGCTGCAAAAGGAACCATTGTTGCTTCGGCCGGATATGATGGAAAGAGCTGCGGACAAGGCTTATTCTTCCGGGTAGCAGATAACAAAGATCTGTTCTATAAACAGTGCGAATTTGGTTGTCATCTGACTCTGGTGTATGGTGATTATATCGAAGACCTGAAGAAGTTTGGAAAAGTAACGGGAATTGAGATTGTGACAGCATAGAATACAACTGTATGAAAAATATGATGCTTTTTCAGGTATAAAAAACAGTTCATAATATTGGTTAAAAATATATAGAAAAATGCGGCATGTGCTTTGGGAACATGCCGCATTTTTTTGAGTATCGGAGTGACAAGATTTGAACTTGCGATCTCTCGCCCCCCAGACGAGCGCTTTACCAGACTAAGCCACACCCCGACATTATTTTCACAGTAAAAACTTTGTGAGCAAACTGTAAAGATTATTTTATCATAAAAAAGATATGCTTGCAAAGCTTTTTTTCAGAAGTTATACTTAGCGTATACATAAAGAGATGTATATATGGTATATACACGTGGTTTTAACGGAAAAAAGATGGGAAAGCAGGTAAGTCTTTTGCATTATCATAACGATACAGGTACTGGGGAGGAAATCGCATGGATGAACAGTTTTTATCTCCGCTGGAAGTGGCGGAAATTTTACAGGTAAAGAAGAATACCGTTTATGAGATGATAAAGCGTGGGGATCTGAAAGCTACGAAAATGGGAAAACAGTTCCGGATCGCACGGAAGGATGTCTATGAATATATGGGAGTGATGCCGGAAACGGAGTCTCCGGAGAATATCGTAATCTGCGGACAGGATCAGCTGTTAGATGTGCTCTGTGCTCTGTATAACAGCCAAAGTGACGGACATACGCAGGTGTACCGTTCTCCGATGGGAAGTTACAGCGGTCTGTACCGGATGTATCAGAATGAAAATTATGTGGCTACCTGCCATATGTGGGACGGGGCGACAGATACCTATAATCTGCCGTATATAGAGCGGATGCTGCCGGGAGAACAGGTGGCAGTGTTTCATTTGTTGAAACGCTGGCAGGGATTTTATGTAAAGGAAGGAAATCCGAAAAATATTCAGAAATTTGAGGATCTGCTCAGAGAGGATGTGCGGATGATCAACCGGGAAAAGGGAAGTGGGATCCGTATCTTTATTGATGAAATGTGCAAAAAGCTGGATATTGATCCGGATCGTATTCACGGATATGAAGATATTGCATCTTCTCATCTGATCGCAGCGACCAATGTGCTGCGGGGAACGGCAGCTGTGGCGATCGGAAACGAAAAATCAGCCCGGCAGATGGAAGGCATCCAATTTCTTCCATTGAAGCAGGAGAGTTATGATATCGTATTTCGGAAAAAGGATTTGAAACGAAAAGAATTTCAAAAACTCCTGAATATCATCGGATCAGGGGAATTTCAGAAAGAAGCAGAAATGATGTCTGGCTATGATATCAGTGATATGGGAAAACAGCTCTACTAGATAGGGCTGTTTTTTATTTGATAGAAAATTACGTTCTTGTGAAAATACAATGGTATACCGAATAAATACCAACAACATACTTGACAAACAAAATGAATTATAGTATAACAAAAACATATAAAACATGACAAAACATGACAAAAATGAAAAGAAACAGGAGAAAAGTGAAATGAAAAAGAAAGTGCTAAGCTTAATGCTGGCAGGTGCTATGGTTCTTTCCATGACAGCATGCGGTAGTCAGAACACAGATCAGGGAGCAGCAAATGACACATCTGCGAAAGCAGAGCAGAGCGACAGCTCCGAGGCAGCTAAGGAGAATTCTGATTCAGAGGAGCTTGAAAGCACACAGATTACGGTATTTGCAGCAGCAAGTCTGGAGAATGCTTTAAACGAAGTGATTAAAAAATACAATGAGACTCAGCCGAACGTAACAATCATACCGAGTTATGACAGTTCAGGAACATTGCTTGCACAGATTGAGGAAGGTGCAGCTTGTGATGTATTCTTCTCAGCGGCTCAGAAGCAGATGGATACGTTACAGAACGATGATCAGCTGGTAGTGGACGGAACCCGTCATAACGTGGTAAACAACCAGGTTGTAGTAATCACATACAAAGGAAGCGGCACAGCAGTTACAGGTCTTAAGAACCTGAAAGATGCGAAGAGCATTGCAATGGCAGACGGAAGTGTTCCGGTTGGTAAATACACACGTCAGGCCATGGTAAATGCCGGAATGCTGGATGCGGTAGATGATGTATCTACAATACCGACAGATGTGATCTCCCAGGCTCTGGACGGAGTTGAAATCAACGAGTGCGGTAACGTAAGTGCTGTTAAGACTCAGGTGGCAGAAGGATCTAACGAAGTAGGTACAGTATATTATTCTGATACATACGGACTGGAAGATAAGCTGGACATCCTTCAGGTCATCAGCTATGATCTGACAGGTAATGTTATTTATCCGATCGCTCAGGTTAAGAATGACGAGGCTGATGAGTTAGAACAGAAAGCAGCCCTGGATTTTGTAAACTTCGTAAAATCTGATGCGGCAAAAGCTATTTTTGACAGCTACTATTTTGATACAAACGTAGAAGACTAAGCCGATAAACTATGATACTTCCTGGAAATGATATTGATTACCATCAGTATTTTTTCGGTATAATTTCAAAATTCATAGAAGTTCAGATGAAAAGCTCCCACTGACAGGTCGCAAAGCGACTGCGTTCATGAGCAAGTAGCGAAAGCGGATTGCGAATCTCCGCTTTACTTTATATGGGGATAGAAGGAAGGACTGGGAGAATTTGTATATGGATACAATTATGGAAATTGTGAAGAATCTGGATTGGACACCGTTGTTCATTTCCTTTAAGACAGGAATTATAGCAACGGTTATTTCCTTTTTTCTGGGATTATTTGCGGCACGAAAAGTGATACATGCGGGAGAACGTGTCAAAGCTATTGCGGATGGCTTCCTGACATTGCCGATGGTGCTGCCGCCGACGGTTGCCGGATTTTTTCTGCTTTTATTATTCAGTAAGCGCCGTCCGATCGGTATGTTTTTGTTTGAGCAGTTCGGCATTAAGGTGGTACAGACCTGGCTTGGATGTATCATTGCGGCAACGGTGATCTCTTTCCCGCTGATGTACCGGAATGCGCGGGCGTCCTTTGAACAGCTGGACGCAAACCTGATCTATGCGGCCCGGACGCTTGGAATGTCTGAACTGCAGATCTTCTGGAAGATTGCAGTGCCGAATGCGGGTCCCGGTATCATCGCAGGAACAATACTGACCTTTGCGCGGGCTCTTGGAGAGTATGGTGCGACTTCTATGCTGGCAGGTAATATCCCCGGTAAGACATCGACGATTTCGCAGAAAATCGCCATGGTTATTCAGGATGGTGATTATCTGACAGCAGGTGTGTGGGTTATCATCATTCTTGCAATTGCTTTCTGCATCATCGTGGCAATGAACCTGGTGGCAGGTAAAAACATGAAGAATACGCAGAGCTGGTAGGGTACTCACGTGAGTTCGACTTAAACATAGAAGAAAAGCGGATTGCGAATGTCCGCTTTACTCAATATGTGTCTGGGAAAAGGAATATTATGGCAATAGAAGTAGCAATCAAAAAGAAAATCGGCAATTTTTGTCTGGATGTTGCGTTTTCGGCAGGCGAGGAAATGTTTGCTCTGCTTGGTGCTTCCGGATGTGGCAAAAGTATGACATTGAAATGCATTGCCGGAATTGAGACCCCGGATGAGGGGAAAATTATATTAAATGGTCGCACATTATTCGATTCTGAGAAAAAAATCAATTTGATTCCGCAGAAAAGAAAGGTTGGATATATGTTTCAGGATTATGCCCTGTTTCCTAATATGACCGTTGAGAAAAATATCATGGTGGGCATGGGAAGAAAACCGCAAAAGGAAATCGTGCAGGATTATATCCGCCGTTTCCGTTTGGAAGGACTGGAGCATCATCTTCCGCGGCAACTTTCCGGGGGCCAGAAACAGCGTGTGGCGCTGGCCCGTATGATGGCATCACAACCGGAGATTCTGCTGTTGGATGAACCATTGTCGGCATTGGACAGTTTTCTGAAATGGCAGGTGGAAGAGGAACTGCAGGATCTGCTTTCTGAGATTGGGAAAACTGTACTTTTTGTGTCACACAGCCGTGATGAGGTGTATCATCTCTGTGATCGCATCTGCGTGCTGGATAAGGGACATATTGAGACTGTGCAGGAGAAGAAAGAGTTTTTTGCAAATCCGGTGACCAGGGCAGCTGCCCGTATTTCCGGCTGCCGCAATATCGTACCGGCAAAACGGCTGTCAGAGCATCAATTGGATGTTCCGGACTGGGGAATCTGCTTTAAACTGGAAAAAGAAATTCCGGAAAATACGACATTTGTGGGCGTGCGCGCACATTATATCGACGTGTCTACGGATCTGGCAGAAGCAAAGAACAGTTCTGTCATGCAGACCGATCGTCTGCTGGAACAGCAGTTTGAGTCAGAACTGGTACTGAAATACAGCACAGAGACGATGTCATTGCGAATCCTGATGGATAAAGAAAAGGCAGAACAGTTTGCACAGCATGAACAATTACGCATTACAATACCGGAACATGCGTTGCTGCTGTTACATGCATAAAAAACTTCATTTGGCTTTATATCCTTAAAAAGTCTTTACAAGCAACACTTTAGTGTGATACAGTGTATAAAACTGTAAAAGGAAGTAAAAAGTGATGATGAAAGCATGGGAAAAGAATATTCGCAAAGTCGTTCCGTATGTTCCTGGCGAACAGCCAAATAAGGAGCGTATGATTAAATTAAATACAAATGAAAATCCATATCCACCGGCTCCCGGCGTGGCAGAAGCTTTAAAAAATCTGGATCCTGACCGTCTGAGACTGTATCCGGATCCGGCCTGTACCCGCCTGGTGGATGCGATTGCAAAGCAGAAAGGTTTAAAACCGGAGCAGATATTTGTCGGTGTTGGTTCCGATGATGTTCTCGCCATGTGTTTTATGACCTTTTTTAATAGTGAAAAACCAATCCTGTTTCCGGATATTACCTATTCTTTTTACGATGTTTGGGCGGAGGAATTTCGTATTCCGTATGAGACACAGCCGCTGGATGATGATTTCAATATCCGAAAAGAGGATTATTATAAAGAAAACGGTGGTGTGATTTTTCCAAATCCGAACGCACCGACCGGGGTGGAAGCATCCCAGGAGATGATTGAGGATATTTTGCAGCACAATCAGGATGTTATTGTGATCATTGATGAGGCATATGTGGATTTTGGGGCCAGGACAGCCCAGCCGTTACTTGAAAAATATGATAATCTGATCGTAGTGCAGACATTTTCAAAATCACGTTCCATGGCGGGAATGCGCATTGGATATGCCATGGCATCACCGGAACTGATCAAATATCTGAATGATGTAAAATATTCCTTTAATTCCTATACAATGGATCAGACGGCATTGGATCTCGGTGTGGCATCCATCGAAGATCAGGCATATTTTGAGGAAACTTTACATAAGATCATTCAGACAAGGGAACGTGTAAAACTCCGGTTGACAGAACTTGGATTTACGTTCCGTGATTCCAGAAGCAATTTTATTTTTGCATCTCACAAAAGCTGTCCGGCAGAGGAATTATTTGAAAAATTAAAAGAAAAAGATATTTATGTCCGCTATTTTAATAAACCGCGTATTCATAATTATCTGCGTATCACAATCGGAACAGATGCTGAGATGGACGAGTTCCTGTCGGAAGTAGAGAATTATCTGAAGGAATCCGGCAGATTATAAGTGCATTGTGCATAGGATGCAAACATGGGAATCTCAACTCTGACTGAGAGAAAAAATGATTTTAGGAGGATTATATGGAAAGTCTGGTAACCTGGTTTACAAGTACCTTAGGTGCACATATTTCAAGGGAAGCAATTGTGTTTATTATTTCACTGTTTCCGATTCTGGAACTGAGAGGAGGTATTCTGGCATCATCGTTACTTGATGTTACGATGTGGAAAGGAATCCTGATCAGCGCGGTAGGAAATATTCTTCCGATTCCGTTTATTTTATTTTTTATCAAAAAAATATTTACAGCAATGAAGAAAACAAAGTTGTTGCGGCCACTGGTTGAGAAGATGGAAAACAAAGCAATGAAAAAGCGTGACCAGATTGAAAAATATGAATTCTGGGGACTGGTTTTATTTGTTGGCATTCCGCTTCCGGGAACCGGTGCATGGACCGGCGCACTGGTGGCATCGCTGATCGATATGGATATCAAGAAAGCTTTCAAGGCGATTTTGCTTGGAATCTGTCTTGCAGCCGTGATCATGACACTGATTTCTTATGGTGTACTTGGACATATCATCAGATAATGAAATATGTTCAAGTCGAACGCACGTGAGACTTGGTGCGTGAATCTGGTCAGCGAAAGCTGACATATTCTTCTCAGAATCACTGCACATCCTCGCGGAGCGTTTATCTCAGTCGGAGATTGTACTCCCACTGAGAAAGACTTGTTATTACTCACCACTTGCAGAAGTGGGAGTCTCAACTCAGACTGAGATGAAGAAGCAGAGTGTTTTGCCTGCCCGATAACGACAGACATAATAATATAGCGTAAGAGGGGGACTTTACGATGGAAACAATGGAAGCAAGAATGGTAAAACTGTATGCAAGAAACAACAATCACGTAGCGTTGCATGCCATTCCGGGACATTTTGCTACAAGCCACTCACATATCAACTTTTATATTGATATGACGAGCCTGAAAACCCGTGCCAATGAGGCACAGGAAGTTGCAAAAAGTCTGGCAGGAGATTATGTGAACTCTACTGTGGTGGATACGATCGTCTGCATGGACGGCACGGAAGTGGTTGGTGCTTATCTGGCACAGGAGTTTGAAAAACGCGGTTTTCGCAACACTAACCTGCATGATACGATTTATGTGGTCACACCGGAGTATAATGCGAACAATCAGCTGATTTTCCGTGACAATACGATTCCTGCCATCAAAGGAAAAAATGTGATTTTGCTGCTGGCAACTACAACGACGGGACTGACTGTGCGGCGCAGTCTGGAGTGCGTGCAGTATTATGGCGGAACTGTTCATGGCATTTCTTCCATCTTCAGTACCGTGAAGAAAGTTGGCGGCATGGAAGTGCATTCTGTATTCAATGCGGATGATGTGCCGGGCTATCAGGCGTTTGGCCGAGATGAATGTCCGTATTGCAAAAAAGGATTTGCGATTGAAGCTATGGTAAACGGATTTGGGTATTCGCAATTATAAAAAACTTGACAAGGCAAAAAATGTTGTTTATCATGTTTAATGACTTTGAAAATTTTATAGTTATAAAAGGTAATGACAAAGAGGAGTACGCAAAAGATGCGGTGACAGGGAAGAGGGTCCATGGACTGAAAGACCGTCTGACAGGCAGTTTGCGGAAGGTAGCTTTGGAACCGGATATCTGAAGCCAATGCAGCATATGTATAGGACAAAAGCAGCAATCGTTGTGAATTTACGTTTTGTTGCTCTGAGAGAACAGATGATATGTTTGTTGTATGGTGGGTAGGAGATCCCGGGTGATTCCCGTTAATCAATCATAGAGATTCCATTGATTTCCAGAAAAGAAAGAGAGGTACAAGCTGTTTTTGTACAGGGAGTTGATGGGATAAAATGAAGGTGGTACCGCGTAGATTCGCCCTTCACATGCGATTATGTATGTGAGGGGTTTTTTGTTTTACAGGAAATTCGGTTGAAATCCTTATAAAACAAAGCACTTGAAAGGAGATAAAATGAAAGAATTAGCAAAGACCTATGATCCAAAAGGGATTGAAGACCGTCTTTACCAGAAATGGGAAGACAATAAATATTTTCATGCAGAAGTAGACAGAAGTAAAAAACCATTTACGATTGTTATGCCGCCGCCAAATATCACCGGCCAGCTTCACATGGGACATGCGTTGGACAACACCATGCAGGATATTCTGATCCGCTATAAGAGAATGCAGGGATATTCTGCATTATGGCAGCCGGGTACTGACCACGCAGCCATTGCGACAGAAGTTAAAGTTATTAACAGCCTGAAAGAAAAAGGAATCAATAAAGCAGACTTAACCCGTGACGAGTTTCTGAAATATGCATGGGACTGGAAAGAAGAATACGGTGGACGTATCGTAAAACAGTTAAAGAAAATGGGATCTTCCGCTGACTGGGAGAGAGAGCGTTTTACCATGGATGAGGGATGTTCTGAGGCAGTCAAAGAAGTATTTATCCGCCTGTTTGACAAAGGATATATTTACAAAGGATCCCGTATCATCAACTGGTGTCCGGTCTGCAAGACTTCTATTTCTGATGCAGAGGTAGAGCACGTAGAGCAGACAGGTCATTTCTGGCACATCAAATATCCGATCATCGGTGAGGAAGGCAGATTTGTAGAAATCGCAACCACCCGTCCGGAAACCATGCTGGGTGATACAGCCGTGGCTGTAAATCCGGATGATGAGCGCTACACAGATATTATCGGCAAGAAGTTACTGCTTCCTATTGTAAACCGTGAAATCCCGGTGATCGCGGATCCATATGTAGACAAAGAGTTTGGAACCGGCTGTGTAAAAATCACACCGGCACATGACCCGAACGATTTCGAGGTTGGAAAACGCCACAATCTGGCAGAAATCAACATTTTAAACGATGATGCAACGATTAATGCAAATGGTGGCATTTACGAAGGTATGGATCGTTATGAAGCAAGAAAAGCCATCGTTGCAAAATTAGATGAGCTTGGTTTACTTGTAAAAGTAGTTGAACATGTTCATAACGTAGGTACCCACGACAGATGTAAGACAACCGTAGAGCCGATGATCAAACCGCAGTGGTTTGTAAAAATGGAAGAAATGGCAAAACCGGCCATTGATGCATTACAGTCCGGCAGATTAAAATTTGTTCCGGAAAGCTTTGGAAAGACTTATATGCATTGGCTGGAAGGCATCCGCGACTGGTGTATTTCCAGACAGCTCTGGTGGGGACACAGAATCCCGGCTTATTACTGTGAAGAATGTGGTGAGATGGTTGTTTCCCGTGATATGCCGGAGAAATGCCCGAAATGCGGCTGCAGTCATTTAAAACAGGATGAGGATACACTGGATACCTGGTTCTCATCTGCCCTGTGGCCATTCTCCACACTTGGCTGGCCGAACAAGACAGAAGAACTGGATTATTTCTATCCGACCGATGTACTTGTCACCGGATATGATATCATCTTCTTCTGGGTTATCCGTATGGTATTCTCTGCTCTGGAGCAGACCGGCACAGAGCCGTTCCACACGGTACTGATCCATGGTCTGGTTCGTGATTCCCAGGGACGTAAGATGAGTAAATCCCTTGGAAACGGTATCGATCCGTTAGAGGTTATTGATAAATATGGTGCAGATGCCCTGCGTCTGACCCTGATCACCGGTAATGCGCCAGGAAACGATATGCGTTTCTACTGGGAGCGTGTAGAGTCCAGCCGTAACTTTGCAAACAAAGTATGGAATGCATCCCGATTCATTATGATGAACCTGGGTGACGAGCAGCCGACCAAACCGGAAGCAGCAGATCTGTTACCGGTTGACCGCTGGATTTTATCGAAAGTAAATACACTGGCAAAAGATGTGACAGAGAATATGGATAAATACGAGCTGGGAATTGCAGTTCAGAAAGTCTATGATTTCATCTGGGAAGAGTTCTGTGACTGGTATATTGAGATCGCAAAAGTGCGTCTGTACAAGAAAGAAGAAGATCCAAAAGCTGCCAATGCGGCACTGTGGGTTCTGAAAACAGTACTGGCTAATGCATTAAAGATGTTGCATCCATATATGCCGTTTATCACAGAGGAAATCTTCTGTACGCTTTGTCCGGAAGAAGAGACCATTATGCTGGCTCCGTGGCCGGAATACACCGAAGAGTGGAATTTTGCAAAAGAAGAGGCAGATGTGGAAACCATCAAAGTACTGGTTAAGGGTATCCGTAATATCCGTTCCGAGATGAATGTTCCACCAAGCCGCAAAGCAAAATACTTCATTGTATCTCCGGATGCAGACCTGTGTGAGCTGTTTGCTTCCCACAAAGATATTTACAGTCAGCTGATTTCTGCAAGTGAGATCGACGTACAGGCAGATAAAGCAGGAATTCCGGAGGATGCTGTATCCGTTGTTATCCCGAATGCTGTTGTATACATTCCGTTAGAGGAGCTGGTAGATATGGCAAAAGAACGGGAACGACTGGAGAAAGAGAAAGCAAAACTTGCAAAAGAGCTGGCTCGTTCCAACGGTATGCTGAATAATGAGAAATTCTTAAGCAAAGCACCTCAGGCAAAAGTGGATGAGGAGAAAGCAAAACTTGAAAAATATAAACAGATGATGGAAGACGTGGAAAATCGTCTGGCACAGTTAAAATAATATGAGTGAAAACATGAAACAAGCGGTGGAATTTTTGTATGGAATTCCAAAGTTTACCAAAAAACACAGCCTTGCACATACACAGCATTTCATGGAGCTGCTTGGCAACCCTGGTAATCGCTGCAAAGTCATTCATGTGGCAGGAAGTAATGGTAAAGGAAGCGTCTGCTGCTTCCTTTACCATATGTTGCTTTCTGAGGGAAAAACCGCAGGACTGTTCACATCTCCGCATCTGATCGATGTGCGGGAACGTTTTCAGTTAAATGGTGATTTATGCGGTGAGGATCAGTTTCTGTCTGCCTATGCCCGGGTAAAAAAGACTGCAGAGGAACTGGAACGGAAAGGTCTGGGCTATCCGACATTTTTCGAGTTTATTTTTGCCATGGGCATGGTAATTTTTGAAGAGGCCGGAGTGGAGTATATCGTACTGGAGACAGGACTTGGCGGCAGACTGGATGCCACAAACAGCGTTGCACATCCGGTGCTTTGCATCATTACGTCTATCAGCCTGGAGCATACGGAGATTCTGGGAGATACCATTGCACAGATTGCCGGGGAAAAAGCGGGAATTATCAAAACGGGTGTACCGGTTGTCTTTGATGCTAATGAATCTGAGGCAGCAGCAGTTATTGCAGACCGTGCGCGGGAATTACACAGTCCCTGCACAGCCCTTGAGAAGAAAATGTACCGGATGTTGGAATTTAAGAATAATTTTATTGATTTTTCGCTTTCGACTGCGTATGATAAGGAAACAAGATGGACGATTCCGGGAGCAGCAGATTATCAGGTGGAAAATGCGGCACTGGCGATTCTTGCCATGCGCATTCTGCAGCAGCAGTATCCGTCAGCATTTTCCGGTGATTCTTTTGAACAGCAGCTTCATTCAGGCATGAAAGCAGCGTTCTGGCCGGGAAGGATGCAGGAGATCGCACCGGAGATTTATTTTGACGGGGCGCATAACACCTCCGGCATCGGTATGTTTACCGAAGCAGTGAAGCGACTGACTGCTGCGGACAGTTATCGTCCGCTGCTACTGTTTTCCATGGTAAAAGAAAAGGATTACAGTACGTCGATCGATATGCTGACCAGCGATATTGTATGGGATGAGATGGCAGTAACAACGATTCCGAATGAGCGTGGCATATCTTTTGAAAAATTGCAGAAACTATTTGAATACAAGTTAAAAGAACAGGCGATGGAGCAGACATCGGACGATATTTCTGAGAAAACAGTGAATCCGAAAACAGGATGTCGGTCTGATGCAAAGCATCCGATCATCGGTTTTGCTGATTATCGGGAAGCACTCCGGGTAATGAAAAATAAGAAGAAGCCGGGACAGAAGTTATTCTGTACGGGTTCCCTCTATTTTATCGGTGCATTGATGGAAGCGTGGAAGGAGAACTGTGATGATTGATTTCGAGGAAGAATTAAAGAAATTTGAACCAAGTATGGAAGTGGAAGATGCAGAAGATGCAATCTACAATCGTGATCTGACAGATATGATGGATATTTTACAGGAAATGTTGAAAGAGAGCAGAAGATAGGAGGGCACAGATGAATTGTTATTATTGTGGTGCGTACCTGGATTCTATGGATACCTGTCCGAACTGTGAAGCAGATGTGAAAATCTGGAAAAAGATTGCCAGTATTTCCAACAAACTTTACAATGACGGACTGGAGCGCGCACAGGTTCGTGATCTGAGCGGAGCCGTTGAATATCTGAAAATGAGCCTCCGCTATAACAAAATGAACACCAATGCCCGTAACCTGCTGGGACTGGTTTACTTTGAGATGGGTGAATCCGTGAAAGCACTGAGCGAGTGGGTTATCAGTAAAAGTCTGCAGGGAGAGGATAATCCGGCAACCGCTTATCTGGCAGATATCCAGAAAAGTTCTGCCCGTCTGGACAACCTGAACCAGACCATCAAAAAATTTAACCAGTCATTGACTTACTGCAAAGACGGCAATACGGATCTGGCACTGATCCAGCTGAAAAAAGTACTGGCATTGAATCCAAAGCTGGTGAAAGGTCATCAGCTGCTGGCACTGTTATACATGAAAGAAGAACGCTATGATCTTGCACTGCGTGCATTAAAAAATGCAGAAAAAATAGATGTCGGTGATGCGAATACCATGCGTTACAAAAAGGAATGCCATGAACATCTGAAAGCCAATGGAAAAGTTAAAACAAAGGAAAAAGATACGGTAAGTTATCAGAGCGGCAATGATCTGATCATCCGTCCGGCGAAGTTTACCGATAATACCGCTGTTCTGACAGTGGTCAATCTGCTGGTGGGTGCCGCCATCGGAATCGCAGTAGTGTGTTTTCTGATCGTACCCGGTATCCGGAAAAATGCCAATACAAACGCGGCATCCCAGCTGGTCAAAGCAAATGAAACCATTGCAACCAGAGAGCAGAGCATAAAGAGCCTTGAGGACGAAATTTCCAGCCTGCAGCAGACCGTAGCGGACGCACAGACAGAGACAAGTTCTGCCGGGGAGAAAAACACATCTTATGAAGCTCTGCTGAACGCCTACGTGGCTTATGCGGCAAAAGAAAATGTAAAAGCCGGCGAGAGCCTTGCAAACGTCAACCGTGATCTGCTCAGTGAAAATGCACAGCAGATTTATGATAACATGCTGACAGATGTAAAAAGTGCCATGTTGGAAGCGGATATGAATGAAGCACTGGATCTGTATGAAAAGAACAATTACAGTGAAGCTATTACAAAATTTGAATCCATCGTACAGACTGACGAAGGTTATCAGGAAGGAAAAGCGGCCTACTATCTGGCCTTTGCCTATAACTATCAGAAAGATGAGAGCAATGCATTGAAATGGTTCCAGATCGCAAAAAATCACACAAATTCCTCCAGCGTGCGCAATACCTGTAAGGAAATGATCGATGATATGCAATCCCGCGGTATTACCGTACCGGATGCAAGCGGCAGTACCGGTACACAGGCAGGCGGAACTCCCGACGGATCTGCGGCAGATAATACAACTGCGGACAACTCGGATAACAATACTGATAACGAGTAATGAATTATGCCGCAGGCATTTTTAGAAAGTAGAAGACAGTATACGAAAGATAAAATAAATATGCCGAAATTCGGTATACTTATATCTTTCCGATACTGTCTTTTTTTGTATCTAAAAATATGAAGACATAAAACCCAAAAAGGAGACAAAAACATGGAGTGTGAATATCAGATCAAAGGAACCACGCTGCGCATTTTTCTGCCGCAGGAGCTGGATCATCACGTATCTGCCAGACTGCGGGAAGAAGCAGATCTTATGGTGGAGACACATTTTATCAGAACGATTATATTTGACTTTTCCGGCACTGACTGGATGGACAGTTCCGGTATCGGTGTCATTCTTGGGCGGTATAAAAACATGAAACTGTCCGGTGGCCATGTATATGCCGTACATTTAAATGAGCGGATGAAAAAAATATTTGCGATGTCCGGCATGGAACACTTGATGGAGGAGGAATAAAGCGCATGATACAGGAAAAAGAAAAACAGTCACAGGCAGAAACGCAGGAACAGGGAGAAAACTGGATGCAGATTGCGTTTGCAGCACAATCAGAAAATGAAGGATTTGCCCGCACGGCAGTGGCGGCATTTGTCAGCTGTCTGGATCCGACCATCGATGAACTGGCGGATATCAAAACCGCTGTGTCTGAGGCAGTGACGAATTGTATTATTCATGGTTACAATCTGAAAGGCGGCACGATCTGGCTGGAGGCAAGCCTGTCAGGACGGACGTTGTATGTGGCGGTTACGGACGAGGGACGCGGAATCAGAGACATCAAACAGGCGCTGGAACCATTGTTTACGACACGACCGGATCTGGAACGTTCCGGCATGGGATTTTCTTTTATGGAAGCCTTTATGGATGTTGTGGAAGTGGAATCTTCTCCGGGAAAAGGGACACGGGTTGTCATGAAAAAGGAGATCAGATAGTTACATATGGATCAGGTGTTGGAAACAATTAAACGGGCACACCAGGGAGATAAAGCAGCCAGAGACAGGCTGGTACAGGAAAATATGCCACTGGTATGGAGCATTGTGCGTCGGTTTTCCAACCGGGGGTATGAGCCGGAGGATCTGTTTCAGATTGGAAGCATCGGCTTACTGAAAGCCATTGACCGGTTCGATACTGCATATGAAGTGAAGTTTTCCACTTATGCCGTACCACTCATCATCGGTGAGATCCGCCGTTATCTGCGGGATGATGGCATGTTGAAAGTCAGCCGTTCTCTGAAGGAGACTGCGTGGAAAGTTCGAAAGGCAGAAGCAGACTGGCAGAATACGGTGGGGCGGGAGCCAACACTGGAAGAACTCTCAGAAAAGACAGGCATCCGGAAGGAAGAAATTGTGCAGTCGTTGGCAGCAAATACAGAAGTGGACTCTCTGCACCGGTCGATTCCGGGCAATCAGGGGAAAGAAATCACATTGGGAGAACAGATCTGTGACCGGCATAACGAGATTGAAGAACGTACCGACCATCTGTTTCTGGAACAGCTGCTGGATACACTGGAAGCGAAAGAGCAACAGCTGATCTATCTGCGTTATGTGGAGGAAAAAACGCAGTCCGAGGTGGCAAAAATCATGGGTACCACGCAGGTACAGATTTCCAGAAGGGAGAAAAAACTGCTTGCGAAATTGCGCGAGAGAGCATAATATTTTGTTACAGTATGCAGCTGATGATAAAAAATATTCAATAAAAGTTCTTGCATAACAAATGTGGATGTAATAGAATATACGTTAGCCTGTGCTAATTCGAACACAGAATAAGCATCTCTCCGCATCAAGTGCATAGAGTACTAAGCGGTGGGTAAGGAGAATATAAAAGATCTGAAAGTACGGAGGATAATCACAGATGAAGAAAAAAATCTGGATGATGCTGCTGTGCGGTGCACTGGTCTGTTTCCCGCTGGGAGGCTGCGGTATAAACCGGGCCGATGCGGACACAGGATCGGTACAGAGTGAAGCGGCGTCAGATCATAAAACAACAAAAAACAGCAATGCGGAGTACACCAGTGAAGTATTTGCCATGGATACTTATATGACATTGACTGCTTACGGTGAGAATGCAAAAGAGGCGGTGGAAGCCGGGATAGCGGAGATCCAGAGACTGGATGCACTGCTGTCTACTGGAGATGCGAACAGTGAAGTGGCGCAGATCAATCAAAATGGGGGCGGTACACTGTCTGAGGATACGGACTATCTGGTAAAACGTGCCCTCGCTATTTATCAGAGTACACAGGGTGCTTTTGATATCAGTATTTATCCGGTGATGCAGCTCTGGGGATTTACTACCGGTGATTTTGCCGTTCCTTCGAAGGAAGATCTGGCTGCAAAACTTGCACTGGTGAATGCCGGCAGGATCAGTCTGACGGAGGACAACGGTGTATCATCCATTACCCTTCCGGAAGGGATGGAAATTGACCTGGGTGGAATCGCCAAAGGCTACACATCCGGAAGAGTTATGGAAGTCATGAAACGTTATGGTATTGAGAGTGCCGTGATCAATCTGGGGGGCAATGCGCATGTGCTGGGTTCCAAGCCAGATGGTTCTGCATGGAAAGTCGGTATTCAGGATCCGAATGATACGAACGGTTATCTGGGAGGCGTCAGTGTCAGAGATAAAGCTATCATCACTTCCGGTGGTTATGAGCGCTATTTTGTAGATGAAGCAACCGGTGTGAAATATCATCATATCATCGATCCGAAGACCGGATATTCAGCCAATAACGGATTGATTTCAGTCACCATTGTCAGTGCTGACAGTACATTGGCGGATGGACTGTCCACGTCTCTGTTTGTACTGGGCACGGAGGATGCCATTGCATACTGCGAGGAACATTGTGCAGAAGACGGATTTGACGCAATTATGGAGGATGAGGACGGAAAACTGTATATTACCGATGGCATCATGGATGATTTTATCAATATGAACAATACGGCAAATATTCAGGAAATCAAGACAAAGTAGACATAGGGCGGTAAGGAAGTATGAAAAAACAAAAGATATCTGCAAAAACAGTGGCACTTCTGGCGATGATGATTGCGCTGGCACTGGTGTTCAGTTATGTGGAAACACTGATTCCGATCAATTTCGGGATTCCGGGTGTGAAGCTTGGCCTGGCAAACCTGGTGATTGTGGCGGCACTTTATCTGATCGGCGGCAAAGAGGCATTTCTGGTTTCTGTTGTGCGTATTTTTTTGAGTGGATTTATGTTTGGAAATCTGGCTTCTATCATGTACAGTCTGGCAGGCGGTCTGTTGAGCCTGGCAGTGATGCTTATTCTGAAAAAAACAGATAAACTGTCCATTCTGGCAGTCAGCGTACTTGGCGGAATCTGCCACAATATCGGGCAGCTGATCGTGGCGATCCTTGTGGTGGAAAATCTGAAACTGATCTTTTATGTTCCGGTGCTGCTGATCTCCGGATTTGTTACCGGTCTGCTGATCGGCATCGTATCCAGAGTCATTCTGCCGGCAGTCAGACGGGCTTATGCAGCTGACAGCGCCCATTAGAGGGTAAAACAGCCATTCGTGGAAAAATCTGCAATATCACAAAAAGAACGAGGCGTGAAATTTTTTTTATGGATTTTCACGAAGCAAGGCTTATTTCATGCGCTCAGTTGAGAATAAAGATAAGATATTGCACATTATTTCTCAATAAGATGTTTTATTGAGAAAATGAGAAAAAAATATTTGACTTGTGAAAAAAAGTAATGCTATCATAACGTGCGTTAGAAAAGCCTAATGTATATTATGATGGCATTTTTTGTGAGAGGAAATTAAAAAATGTGTGGCAGCATATTTTTTAGAAAGGTCGGGAGAGCGATGATGAAGAAAGAAAATAAAAAGACAGAGCCAGATGTGAAAAACAATGACCGGCAGAAAGAAAAAAAATCCGTAAAGCTTGCTTCAATGGCTCCGGCATTATCTGCCATTCTGGTAGTTGCCTGCGCAGGAGCATCCGTGGCAGCGTATACACCAAAGGTATATGCCGTACAGAAAGCAGCGCCAAAAGCCACGGAGTCCGATACGGTGGAAGATACTACCGCAGAGGAGATGAATCTGGAAGGTCAGGTATTTGATCTGCCGGATGGTATTTATGAAGGAACAGGTACCGGATTTGCAGGAAAGATCACAGTAGCTGTTGAAATCAAAGATAAAAAAATCGTAGCGATTACAATTTTAAATGTAGAAGCAGATGACGCGGCATTTTTCAACCGTGCCAAAGGGGTGATTGACCGGATCATCCAGTCACAGAATCTGGATGTGGATGTAGTCTCCGGAGCGACTTACAGTTCGAGAGGTATCATCAGTGCGGTCAAAAATGCGCTGACCGGTGAAAAGGACAGCGGAAAGACCGCAGAAAATCCGGGTCAGGGACAGGGATCCACCACGCTGGCAGCATCCATGGACGCAGGTTCATACAAAGACGGTGTGTATTACGGAAGCGCCACCGGATTTGCGGGACCGATCAAGGTCAAAGTCGTGATCACAGATGGGAAAATTGCGTCTGTTGAGATTGTGGAGACTTCCGACGGAAGCAGTTATATCAGTAAAGCATCTTCCATTACCGGAAAGATCGTGGCTTCCCAGAGTACCAATGTAGACACGGTGTCCGGAGCGACCTACAGTTCCGTGGGAATTATCAATGCGGTACGAAATGCACTGGCACAGGCTGCCGTGAATCCGGGTGAGGGCGGACAGCAGGATCTGATCGTGCCTGAATTGCCGGAGCAGAAAGCAGAGGATGTCCCGGCAGTTCCGATGGTCAGCGGCAATTTCCCGTATCCGGATGGCACTTATTATGGAACAGCCGAAGGATATCTGGGTGACATTACCGTAGCGGTTGTGATCCAAAATCAGACCATTCAGTCCGTGGAGATTCTGTCCAATGAGGATGATGCGGCATATTTTGACCGTGCAAAAGTAGTGGCAAACCGTGTGGTTAATCAGCAGACAACAGGGGTAGATACCGTGTCAGGAGCGACATACAGTTCCAGAGGTATCCTCCATGCGATCCAGGCGGCACTGGATGCTGCAAAATCAGCTGCAAATCCATCCCAGCCGGTGACCCCGGATCATGGAAATGCAGGTGATAGCGGAAACAATGGCAATGATAATAATGGAAATACCAATAACGGAAACGATGGATCTGATACAGATAAAAAATCCGTATACTATGCAGATGGAACCTATCCGGTAACGGTTCTGTGTGAGCCGGATGAGGATGAGGACTTTGAACCGTATCATCTGTCCGCAAGCGTTGTGATCAAAAACGACCGGGTGGCAGAAATCAATAATGTGACCGGAGACGGAGACAGCGGAAACAATTCTTACATCAAACGTGCAGTGAACGGTACTTCCGGCATGACCGGTATGGTATCCCGTATTATCGGTATGGCAGTGACAGATATGAGTGGAGAAAATGCGGGTGCACAGGTGGATCAGAACCTGACAGAGCTGGATACCGTTTCCCGTGCGACCTGTACGTCAAAATCCATCAAAGAAGCCTGCCGTGAAGCATTGCGTCAGGCAAGGGAAAAATTCCTGGCAGAGACTGAGTCGGCCTGGAACGAAGACAGAGAGGATAGTGCAGAATGAAAAAATTTTGGATACGGATGATCAATGTATGCGTCATTGTGGCAGCATTAATCGGATATAGTAAAGTGACACTGGCTCATGAACAGACGGATGCCGCGGCCAAAGCCGAGGCAGACCGTAAAAATGCGGAAATTGCAGCAGAGGCCGGGGAGACAGGCGGTTCCTATACAGACGGAATCTATCAGGGCACAGCCACCGGTTTTGGCGGTGATATCACAGTGGAAGTGACCATTACAGATGGCAGGATCGCCTCTGTGGATATCCTGTCCGCAGAAAAAGAAGACAGTGCCTATCTGACGATGGCAACCGATATTATTTCGGAGATCCTGGATGCACAGAGCGCGGATGTGGATACCATCAGCGGTGCGACCTTCAGCTCCACCGGAATCAAAAATGCAACGGTACAGGCCCTTGCGAAAGGCGGTGCCAGATAAATGAAACAGATGGATAAAAAGACGCTGAAGAAAGTGCATGTGTGGGTGCGGGCAGTGATACAGTTACTGTATTTTCTGTTTATTCCGTCTGCCTATACAGCCACTTTTAACGGTGTAAAATACATTTTTACCCAGATGGGGGCAAAGAGCCACCTGGAGCTGACGTCCTTTGTGGTTACACTGATCGCTCTCTGCCTGTTTACGGTTGTATTCGGCAGATTTTTCTGCGGGTTTGCCTGTGCCTTCGGAAGTCTCGGGGATGCAGTGCGCGCATTTTATGTGTTTATCTGCAAGAAACGGAAAAAGAAACCGGTGACGATGAAAGCATCGGTGGTAAAATATCTGCAGGCAGTGAAATATATCGTGCTGGTGCTTCTGGTAGTAAGCTGTTATACCGGTGTGTACAGCAAGACACAGGGCATGAGCCCATGGGATGTATTTTCCATGCTGCATGCCGGTAATTTCAAACTGGGCGGCTATATCGTAGGGCTGGTACTTTTGGTGCTGATCCTGGTTGGTATGGCATTTCAGGAACGCTTTTTCTGCCGTGTGCTGTGCCCGATGGGAGCGGTATTTTCCATGCTTCCGGTACTGCCGCTGTTTACCCTGCGCAGAGACCGTTCCGAGTGTATCAGAGGCTGTCGTGCATGTACCATGAAATGCCCATCTGATATTGAACTGGCACCGGATACGGCTCCGGAACTTTCCGGGGACTGCTTCCAGTGTCAGAAGTGTATCGATACCTGTCCGAAAGGGAATATACATACCGGTATCCGCAGTCTGAAAGGAAATGAAATCTGGTTTACCGTGCTGCGGGCAGTAGTGCTGCTGGTGCTGTTCAAATTTATCGGGCTTTAAGGGGAATGAAAGTTGAGAAAAAGTTTCAGTTAAAAGAAAATGGAAAAAAAGCGGTTGACAAATGGGGTGTTGTAATGTTAAAGTAACCGTCGTTAGGAAACACTAACAAAAATGCCATCAAAATTGAACATTGAAATTCACAGGTCAGTTGCTGTCAAGTCTGAGTTTTCAGACGGAGATAAAACTGTCTGTGGACTTGGTAGAGACTTCTCCCGCATGCGGCACAGGACGCATATACAGGTGAAGTCTCTTTTTTTGTCTGACGGAAAAAACGGTTTCTGGATGTGACAGGTACAGGAATGAAAGAAGTTAGGCAATGGCTTATGGGAAAGGAGAATTACAATGAAAAAGAGACGGGAATTTCTGACAAAAATGCTTGCAGGAGCCATGGTAGTAGCTATGACAGCCGGAACTATGCCGGTGAGTGCATTTGCGGCAACAGGAGCGAATGCCGTGAAGGATGGAACATACACGAAAGAGGCCTATGTAGATGCTTCTGATCCTGTGGTAGCGGAAAATGATGAAGTTGGAGAATGGCAGAGCTATTCCATCAGCGTTGGTTTTGAAGTAAAGGACGGAAAATTTGAGTCTGTGACTGTAACACCTGGAAATGGATATGACGATGGAAACTGCTCTTATTTCAAAAAAGCTATTACAGAGGCGATTGCAGAAGCTCCGGAAGCAGACGGGGATCAGGATGAAGAGGTCAGATATGTGACCATGAATGTGCCGTATACAGATCTGTACGCTGCATATGACCTGACCGATAAAGCAGTATGGCAGGTGGAAGAAAGTCTGGATGCGGTTTCCACAGCTACAACCAATAAATTCAAAGGAACAACAGGACTGGCAAAGGGCACTTATAACAATGGCAAATTCATTATGGGTGTGACTATGGCAGTGGCAGTTCCGGAAGGCACTTATGAAACATTAAAAGCAAAAAATCTGACAGAGAATGACAATTATTACATGACAGATCTGGACAGCACACCGGCAGCATACAGCACACTGACTGTAAATACGGATGGTACATATAGTTTTAGCAAGTTGCAGGAAGCGGCCGTAACGAATAAATATCTGTCTGTTACAGATCTGGATCTTAATGGCGGATATGGTGATTATCAGATCACACTGGAAGGTGTTGGGACAAGCAATAATTTGAAAGTGGGTGAGGATGAGACCGTTCCGTATACCCTGTACGGTGCAATCCTGAATACAACGGAGGGTAAATCCTATGGTATGACCTGCTTGGAGAATACCTGGGTTGGAACAAAGACACCAAATGTTGAAATCGCATGGTCCATCAAAGAAGGTCAGGGATTGAAACGGGCACACGGAAAAGGGGATGCATTTTATCAGTTCAGTGATATGAACGGAAAGACATTAAAGAGTGTAACATTGCTCACAGACCTCGGTATTATCGAAGTGCCTTGCGGAGAGAATGGTCTGGAACTGACAAAATACTATGAGGGAGATCTCAGCAGTCTGCAGTATGGCATTGAAGATGATTCTACAGAACTGAGTATCAGCGGTGTTCCATCTGATCTGGAAAACGTAAGAATTTCCGTATCCGGCGGACTGGCAGAGAATGCAGAGATCAAAGATGGAAAGGTTGCATTGAAGACAGCACCGACAGCCGGAACGACTTATACACTGACCATCAGCAGTTCCAACTATCCGGATATCACAAGAACCATGTCCACACCGGTCATTAAAGAGCAGATCACAGAGCTTCAGAAATGGGTGGATAAAGCAAAAGCAGCAAACGGATATGACAGCAATGCTGATCTGAAAGAGCATGTCGGTGAAGCTGAGGAAATGATCGCAAATAAAACTGCTTCTTCAGCGGAGGCAGCAGAGCTGATCGAGGAGCTGATTTCAAAAGTAAAAGCTACTTATGAGAGCATATCTGCGACAGCAGCCATTAAAGGAACGGATGTATCTGTAACATTAGATGGAAAAACACTGGCAGATCTGGAGAATCCGACTTATACCATCAGCTATCGTCAGGGAAGAGGTTCTGCCGTATTTGCAGAAGGAACGCTGGAAGCACTGAATTTTACACTGGAGAAAGCACCGACCATTGGAACCGAATATACGATCACAATTGTCAGTGATAATTATCAGGACATTGTTACAAAAGCAGTGGCACAGGATGCAGAGACTCCGGTTATTATTCCGGATGGACTTGCACCGGCAGAGGATGGAAACTGGTATTACTATAAAGATGGTCAGATTGCAACCGAGATCAGCGGACTTGCGGCAAATGAATATGGCTGGTTCAAAGTAACGAACGGAAAAGTAGACTTTGACTATACAGGACT
>NZ_KI271193.1:34929-38975 GCF_000469345.1 Eubacterium ramulus ATCC 29099 | reverse complement strand
GGACTTGCAGCAAACGAAAACGGCTGGTTCAAGGTGACGAACGGAAAAGTAGACTTTGACTATATAGGACTTGCAGCAAACGAAAACGGCTGGTTCAAAGTGACGAATGGAAAAGTAGATTTTGACTATATGGGACTTGCAGCAAACGAGAATGGCTGGTTCAAAGTGACGAATGGAAAAGTGGACTTTGATTATACGGGACTTGCAGCAAACGAGAATGGCTGGTTCAAAGTGACCAACGGAAAAGTAGACTTTGACTATACAGGACTTGCAGCAAACGAAAATGGCTGGTTCAAAGTAGCGAACGGAAAAGTAGATTTTGACTATACCGGCACAGCGGCAAATGAATACGGTGTATGGAATGTCGTAAACGGAAAAGTTGTGTTCTAGTCTGAGAAAGAGAATCATTGTGTAATTATATGGAGCATTATATCTCAGTCGGAGGTTATAGTTCGGCTGAGATATAAATATGTGTTTATTGAGATGGATTCTCAATATTATTGATGAAAAAAGTCAATAAGTATAAAATTTCAACATCTTTGTTGACGATAAAAAAAGGTGATGCTAAAATAACCGGCGTTAGATAGCACTAATAATGTTTGCATATTATTATAAAAAGTTGCCGACATGTAAAAAAGATTAGTGGAACTAACCCGGTTTTTTCGCCTTTTTTGAATAAAAACAGCAAGGAGGATTTTATATTTTATGAAAAGAAAAAAGATTTCAGCAAAAGTATGGGCTTCTATCATGGCAGCAGCTATGGTGATGAGTACCTGCCCGACAGCAGCATTTGCAGTAACTGCTGATAAAGTGGCAGCAGATGGAACCTATACAGCTACCAGGCATGTTTACAGAACCATCGAGGATACAGACGATGAGTGGAATGAGTATGATGTGGATGTCACGGTATCTGTAAAGGATGGAAAAATCTCTGATATTACAGCCACACCGAAAAATGGCTACGTGGAAGCTGACAACAGCAGTTATTTCAGCAAAGCTTACAGTAAGAAAAACGGAATCAAGACATTACTGACAGGAAAGGATGCTACGGAAGATACCATTAACGGATGGTCTACGGTATCCGGAGCTACCCGTACTTCCAAAGCCATCAAAGAGGCAGCACTGGAAGCAATCCAGGGTGCCCCGGAAGCATCAACCGCGCAGGAAGCGTATGTGCTGATGAACATTCCATATGCTGATTTTTATGCAGCAGAAGGAGATGCAGATGTAGATGCTGTTTCTTCTGCAACAAAAATGAAGACAAGAGCATCGCTTGCAGCAGGTTCTTATCATGTAAACAGTGATGGAACGGATATCAGTGGAATTACTTTTCCGGTAAAAGTCAGTGATCTGGCTGCTTTGACCGGGAAATATACACAGATTACAGATGAGAGTAAAGTAGATATTACAACCAGCATCAAAGGAAAAGAATCTACGACTACTTACAGTGGAAAAGATGCTTTGTTTGAAAGTGGAAATTATTCCTACTATGTATTATCTGAGGCACCATCCTACTATAAAGAGCTGACGGTGAATGAAGACGGTTCTTTCAGTTTTGGAACGGTAAAAGGAACAGAAGCAACAACACTGACAGATGTGACAGGCAGTTTTTCTACTTCTTCCAAATATGGTGATTATCAGTTGAATCTGGATGGACTTCCGGATGCGATCAACACTGTCTATGGGGTCACAATCAGTACAAAAGAAGGTGACAGTTACGGATTACGTCATGTGGAAAATATCTGGAAAAAAACAAAACTTGCATGGAGTACTGGATTTGTGACGGAGGCTCACGGAAGTAAGCTTTCTTATGCAGATTATGTATCTATGATGGGACAGACGATCAACAAAGTGACTTATTATACCGATGCGGGTGTTTATGAAATTCCGATGAACCAGTATGTTCCGGTGAAATTTACAAATACGATAGCTGTTGAAAATGCATCTGCAGATGCAGGAAAGACAACAGTTACTATTACCGGTCTTCCAAAAGATTATGATGCTCAGTATACCGTAGAAGGTTTAAAAAATGTAGAGGTTAAAAATGGAATCCTGACATTTGATAAGGATTCAGCTGCACCGGGACAGTATACGTTGCGTGTTGCAGATAAAAATGCTAAATATGTGGAATTATCTGCAAGCTTTGAACTGACAACAGATAAAACAGTGGTCTCATATGATAATGCAAGTGACAGTCTGGTGGCAGCAGAGGGAGCTTCCGCAGATGAAGTAACGTCTTACATTAAAAATATAAAAACAGTAACTGTTAACGGAAAAGCATACAATGCCTCCGGAAAAGGTTCTGTAAAAATTGTGAATGAAGACGGAACGTTGAATGAGGAGGCAGCTCCATTTAAAGACGCAAAAGCAGGAGACGAATTTGAAATTTCTGTAAAGGCAACCGGATATGCAAATGATTTCTCATTTACCTATGTAGCACCTGAATATACTTATGTCTACGCATCTGTTCCTTACGCTGAGTATTATGCGAATGAAGATGTACAGAATGCGGGATCTGCAGCATCTTCCGATGTGATGGATACAAACGGAGAGTATGACAAGGGTGCATTTGATACCGTAACCCGTGCAACAGCAAACCATGGTCTGCACAGAGGAAGTTTCCAGCAGGATGTTGTAATCTATGATACGGATGGAAATACTTATGAGCCGATTTCCTGGACGGATGGAAATACTGCCATTTTATCAAATGGAAAAACACTGGTAAAAGCATCTGACAGAGCAACAGGAATCACGACTTTAACAGTCGATGGAAAAACAAGTACATATGACCATTATGTGATCAAAGGAATCAAATATGTTCCGGTAAAAGTGAAATCAAAAAATCTGGAAGCATTTAAGGCAGCATATAGTGTAACAGAAAACGGAGAGACACTGTCCGGTGGTTATTCTGAGAATAATCTGAAGAGTTATACAGCGGTTGCAGATGTAAACAAAAATACAAATGGTCTGAAGAAGGTTTCTCTGAATGCTGATGGTACATTCAGTTTCAGTGCGGCACAGACAGGTACGGCATCCGGATTAAAAGATACCGAACTGAAAACAGCAGATGTTGCAAATATGGGTGTTGAAGTAGTGGACAGCAGTAAGTTTGGCGATTTCCTGCGTGTGGATCTGAAAAAGAACTATGGCGATCTTGGTTCCGCAATGCAATCCGTAGAGTGGACTTATTATGGAAGCGGTGATACAGCACTTGCAACTTACGGAACAAAATTTGCAGCAGATAACTGGATGCACAAATCTATGGGAATCCAGCTGGGACTGACAGATTCCCTGAGATGCCAGCTTCCGCAGGGAACGGATGGAACCGGAAAATGGGTACTTACGATCCATGCACTTGGTTATACAGATACAAAAGTAGAAGTCAATGTGACAGCAGATGATATCCATATTGCAACACCGGTCAGCGATACAAGCAAACTGGAGGCAGCGATCAAAGCAGCGGAAGCACTGAATAAAGAGGATTATACAGAAGCGTCCTGGAGCAATCTGGAAGCTGAATTAGCAGAGGCAAAAAAAGATCTGGCAACCGTTCCGACAGGAAAAACCAGTCAGGAGAGTATTGATGAGTCAACGGCACATCTGAACGCTGCCATTGCAGAACTGGAGAAGGTAAATAAATTCACGGGTCTTGCAAATGAGGCAGCAGCTGACGGTAACTGGTATTATTACACAGACGGTGATGTAGACGAAGAGATGACAGGGCTTGCAGCAAACGCAAACGGCTGGTTCTATGTAAAAGACGGTAAAGTAGATTTCTCTTACACAGGTCTTGTACAGAACGAATCCGGCTGGTGGTATGTACAGAACGGTGCGATCAGTTTTGCAGCAACAGGCCTTGTATATGACAGTAACTATGGCTGGTGGTATGTGAACGGAAGTGCCATCGACTTTGGTTACACAGGACTTGTATACGATAGCAACTACGGCTGGTGGTATGTAACAGGCGGAGCCGTAAACTTTGGTTACACAGGACTTGTATACGACAGCACTTATGGCTGGTGGTATGTAACAGGCGGAGCCGTAAA
>NZ_KI271193.1:0-34829 GCF_000469345.1 Eubacterium ramulus ATCC 29099 | reverse complement strand
TGGTGGTATGTAACAGGCGGAGCCGTAAACTTCGGTTACACAGGTCTTATATATGACAGCACTTATGGCTGGTGGTATGTAGAAGGCGGTGCGGTCAACTTTGGTTACAACAGCCTTGTTCCGTACGGCGGAAGCTGGTGGAAGGTAACCGGCGGTATGGTAGACTTTGGTTTCACCGGCATTGTAAATTACTATGGCACAAATTATCGCGTTGTAAACGGACAGGTGCAATTTTAAATTCTGAAGTAAAAGGGGAAGTATAAAACTGTATCTGCCACAATAACAGTCAGAAAACTGGCAGATTAAAAAAATAAAATAGAATCCATAAAAAAATAGAATAATTATAAAAAATCGCTCCATACTAACAGCAAAATAAAGTGACAGAACGTATCAGATAATTGTCATCAGGTCAGTGATATCTGAACAGATATGTATGATACATGAGATTGTAAGCGTTTCTGCACAGAAGGAGGAAATTTGCATGTGTTGTAAATTGATGAAAAAGTGTTGCTGTATAGTAGTGATCGCAATGATCACGGGAGCGGTTTTTTATTTTTTATGCGGATTAAAAGGCGAAGCTATACAGGAGAACGGGTATCTGGGGCAAAAACTTCGATCTAAAAGAGAAAAAGTTAAGCAGGCCTGTAAATGCATGAAAGCGCAGGGAGAAGATATTGCAAGGGAAGTGAAATTTGCGGCAGAGTATTCCGCAGATGAGATGAAGGACAGCTGGAAACATGCGGGTGAAGCAGTGCGTAATGCTGCCAGTGAGATTAAAGCAGATATGTCTGAGATGAAAGAATCTGCACAGGCAGTATTTAAAGAGAATGAAGAAACTTCGGAAGAAAAGGAATCTGTATGAGTGCGGCAGGACAGATTTTATATCTGAAAATAGAACAGAACTGTATTGTATACAAGCGGAGTGTAACGCTGCAGGATATCGCATCGGTGGAATGTACCGATGTGGGGATCCTCCGTCAGGTGTTGCAGGAACAGGTATATTATTTTTCCGGGAATGAGAAAAGCAGCTTGGTACAGGTTTTTTCGGTCTTAGATGTCATCCGGAAAATTCATGAAAAATATCCGGTGTTGGAGGTTGAAAACATTGGAGAACCGGATTTTGTGATTCGTTATGTGCCGGATCCGGAGAAAAAGTCCGTGCAGTATTTAAAGACAGCGTTGGTCTGCGTGATTCTGTTTTTTGGTTCCGCATTTACCATCATGACATTTATCGAGGATGTTTCTGTCAATAAAGTATTTAATGCCCTGTATACAAGAGTCACCGGACAGGTATCCAACGGAGCGGGAGTACTGGAAATCTGCTTTTGTATCGGTCTTGCCATCGGTATCATGGTTTTCTACAATCATGTCGGAACGAAGAAGATCACAGATGATCCGACACCGATCCAGGTGGCAATGCGCAAATACGAGCAGGATGTGGATACCACTTATATCGAGACCAGCAGCCGGAAAGGGAAAAGTAAGAAAGTGTGAATGCATTCCTGAATAAAGAAGGCAGAAAAAGAATGTGATATAAGATTGTTTGCATCGGAAAGAAAGGAGGTCGGTAAGATGGTCACTTATCAGCTTCTGCTTGGCGCATTGGGATTGTTGTGTGGCATTGGTGTGGCAGCTGGAGTCTTTGCGCTGGTGGCAAGTCTTGGCATGGTGCCACGTATGGCGGGAAAAACCAGTGTGGCGGCCTATGTGCCTGCACTGGAAAACGCACTGATTGCCGGAGGAATCTTTGGCTGTGTGCTGGCTGTTTTCCCGGAGCTTCCATTTCCGGTTGGAACATGGTTCCTGGGGGTGTATGGACTGGCCTCCGGTGTATTTTCAGGCTGTCTGTCCGTTGCACTGGCGGAAGTGCTCAACGTATTTCCGGTGCTGTTTCGCAGAATGGGAATCAAAACCGGTCTTGAGATACTGATTACTTTCTTTGCATTTGGAAAGGTTGCAGGCGGACTGGTTTATTTTTTCTGTGTTGCCAGATAAACGCTCCGCGAAGGTGCACCAAGTCACACGTGCGTTCGACTTGAGTGAAAAAGTTTGAGCAGAAAGGATGGAAAAGAAGATGGGACAAAAGAATGGACAGGAAAAACGGCAGAAGACGAAGGCGGAATATAAGAATATTTCCCGGGAGGAACTGATGCAGGAAATTTCCGGACAGGAGAATGCCAGAACCGAGGAAGAAAAAGAGGCACGGAAAAATGCCTATCATGCTTATGTCAGCCAGGTGACGCCGTCTTACAGTCTGACGCTGAATATGCTGAAAGCGTTCCTCGTGGGCGGCATCATTTGCTGCATCGGCCAGGGCATTATGAATTTTGCCATGAGCCGGGGACTGGATCAGATGAACGCCGGGAAATGGACCAGTGTGATCCTGGTGCTGATCAGTGTAATCCTTACCGGGCTGAATATCTATCCTACGATTGCAAAATTCGGTGGTGCGGGCGCACTGGTTCCTATCACGGGATTTGCAAATGGTGTGGCAGCACCGGCGATAGAGTTTAAAAAAGAGGGGCAGGTCTTTGGTATCGGCAGTCAGATTTTTTCCATCGGTGGTCCGGTCATTTTGTATGGTATTTTTACCAGCTGGCTGTTGGGACTGGTGTATTGGATCTGGAAACTGGCATCGTAAAATTGTGCTGGATTTTCTTTCAGAAATATACTATTATGCTAAAGGGGTAATCATTAATAGAAATGTGGGGGAAATAATGTGGAAAGCAATTTTTTTGGGACAGAAAAAATAGCAAAGATATTAATGAAAATGGCACCGCCTGTGATGCTGGCTCAGCTGATACAGGCGTTATATAATGTGGTGGACAGTTTCTTTGTCGGCCGTTACTCTGAGAGTGGTCTGACGGCACTCTCAATTATTTATCCGATCCAGCTGCTCATGATCGCACTGGCAGTTGGAACCGGTGTGGGCATCAACACCGAGATGGCGTATAATCTGGGAATCGGCAAAAAGAAACGCTCGGATGATACGGCAGGAATCGGTACACCGCTGGCACTTGTGATGTGGGTTCTTTTTGCAGGGGTCTGCTTTTTCCTGATGCCGGCATATGCGAGGATGAATACGTCTTCAGAGGAAGTCATTGCGATGGTAGTCAGCTACGGAAGAATCGTTTGCGTGCTCAGCATCGGACTGTTTTTAGAGAGCGTATGGACAAAAGTGCATCAGGCAGAGGGAAATATGAGGGTGCCCATGATTGCACAAATTGTAGGTGCAGTGGTGAATATCGTATTGGATCCATTCCTGATCTTCGGATTATGCGGTCTACCGAAAATGGGAATCGCAGGAGTTGCTACAGCTACCGTGGTGGGGCAGATTGCAGCGGCTGTGATCGTTATGAAAGGGGGATGTCGGAAAATACCGAAGTTAGTGGTATTTCCACATCAGATCAAACGGATTTATAAACTCGGTATTCCAAACATCCTGATGCAGTCGGCGTATACGTTTTACATATTTGGGCTGAATCTGCTCCTTGCAACTTTCTCAGATCAGGCAGTTACGGTATTGGGATTGTATTATAAATGGCAGGCATTTTTCTTTATTCCGCTTGGTGCGATGCAGACATGTATCGTACCTGTGGTGAGTTACAATTTCGCCGCCGGAAAATATGAGCGTTGCAAAAAGACACTGAAGGTGGCCATTGGATTCGGTGTCGCCCTGATGATGATCGGTGTTGTCTTATTTGAAACAATTCCGGGACAGATGCTTCATGTGTTTTCACATGACCCGGAAGTTATCCGGATCGGAGTCGTGGCTTTCCGGTTTATCGGAATCAGCTTTGTGCCATTGGTAAGTTCATTGACATTCCCGGTATTTTTCCAGGCACTGGGGCATGCGGCGACAAGCTCAATCCTGACGATTATCCGGACCGTATTTTTATTTATTCCACTGGCTTATCTGTTTTCGAGATTCGGACTGAACTGGTTCTGGCTGACATTTCCGGTGACGGATTCCATCACGACATTGGCAGGATACCTGTTTTACCGGAAGTTCAACAAAAGCATGCCATCAGTTGCTGTGGAAGCGTGATGAAGTGGCAGAAAAATGGTTATGGGCTTTTGGTATTATGGAATAAAGGATGAGAGAAGAACTGGGAGCGTAATCGTATGGCAAAAAGGATTGGAATTATATCAGATACGCATAATCTTCTGCGGCCGGAGGTACTGGAAATCCTGAAAGGCTGTGACTGTATCCTGCATGCTGGGGATGTGACGAAGGAATCTCTGCTGGATCAGATTCGTTTTCTGGGCAATCTGTATGTGGTGCGTGGAAACAATGATGGAGACTGGGCTAGGGGAATCGCAAAAGTTTTGACATTTCAGATCGAGGGCGTTTCTTTTGTAATGGCGCATGAATTGCGGCATCTGATCGGACAGACGGAAGGAACGAATGTGGCGGTATTTGGTCATACTCATAAATATTTTGCGGAACAAGCGGGACACCTGCTCTGGCTGAATCCCGGAAGTTGCGGATATCCCCGGTTTGGCGGTGCTGTCACCATGGTGGTGATGGAAGTGGACGGGGCGGAATATTACGTTGAGAAAATTGACTTTTCCAGTGGAAAATGATAGGATTTGAAATAAATGAAGAAAGAAGGAAACAGAGTATGATAAACCCGGCAGCAGCTATGAAAGTAATGAAAGCAAAAAATCAGTTTGTGAGCAACCATCCGAAATTTGCGGCATTTTTCAGAAATGTCTTAACCGGTGGGGTACAGGAAGGCACTGTGATTGAGATTACTGTCACGAGACCGGGAGAGGAGCCGATGACGACAAATATGCGTGTACAGCAGTCAGATATTGAGCTGTTCCAGAGCCTGAAAGATCTGAATGGCTGATCGATAGGAAACTTACAGGATTTCTACGAGTTATTTTTTGCCGGATTATAGACGGGGAGAACCGGTTATAAGATATTGTACGAGGATGTGACGGTATGTATTCAATGGTGATACTGGATGATGAAAAAATCGTATTACAGGGAATCCAGAAGCTTTGTCAGAAGGAAGATTTTGGATTTGTGATCAAGGGAGCTTTTGTGGACTCTCTGAAAGCGTTGGATGCATTGCCGGGTCTGCGTCCGCATCTAATCATTACCGATGTGCGGATGCCTCAGATGGATGGTCTGGAATTTGCAAGAAGGGCCAAGGAAATCCTGCCGGAGAGCGAGATTGTGATTTTGTCCGGGTATCGTGATTTTTCCTATGCGCAGACTGCCATGCAGATCGGAGTCAGTGACTATCTGTTAAAACCTATCAAAAAGACGGATTTTGGTGATATGCTGCACCGGATGTATGAACGTCTGGAGGCAAAAATCGGACAGGCAGCCTATTATCAGGTGCTGGATGGATATGCCAGAGGACTTGTGGGAGAAGAGGAAGTGAAACATGCCGTTTCTTCCGTACAGCCGGCCAATGTGGCGCAGCGCCCCGGTGTACTGGCGAAGGAAGGCGAGCAGTCGCCCACAAAGATCGTGCGGGATGCCCTGTACTACATCCGCAGACATTACAATGAGAACATTTCCCTGACGGACGTTGCGGAGCATATCAATGTGAATAAAAGTTATCTGTGCGATGTGTTCAAGAAAGAGCAGAAAGTGACGATTCTTCAGTATATGACAAATCTGCGTATTGAGAAAGCAAAAGAACTGCTGCTACATACAGATATGAAGATGTATGAGATTTCCGTGGAAGTCGGTTACAACGACTACACTTATTTTTCACAGATCTTCAAGCGGAATACAGGAGAAACCCTTTCGGAATTCCGCAAAAAGGCAGGAAGTAAGAAATAAACTGAAAAGATTATATACATAAAAAGCACCCACAGGAGGGGAAACTCAGAAAATGAGCAATGCTCCGTGTGAGTGCTTCTTTTATTGCAAATCCTCTGTCTTTTCTGATGGATCATGTTCAAGAACCGGAAGCGTCAGATCACACCAGGTACGGTTGTTTCGTATCTCGTAGGAAAGACCATAGGAAATTCCACAGAGGATTTGTATGCGGCGCTGTATATTTTGCACACCGTAGCTTTTCTGGTCAAAATCCAGCAGTTCCTGTCTGGAAGCATCAAAATCCAGCAACTTTTTCATCTGTTCCAGAGAGATGCGGGTGCCGTCATTTCCAATCCGGATATGCAGTGTATGTTCCCGGATAAAAATCTCAAGATCAATGGCGAATGGATCATCCGGGGAGATCATACCGTGTTTGATGGCATTTTCCACCAGCGGCTGCAGGGTAAAACGGGGAATGTAGAGTTCTGCGACTGTATCCGGAATCGTGATCGATACGCTCAGACAGTCTTCGTAGCGGAACTGCTGTAATACCAGGTAACTCCGTACATATTCCATTTCCTGCGCCACCCGGATGTAGGAACTGTGGCTTTTGGTCAGGCTGAGCCGGAACATATCTGACAGAGCAGTGACCATTTCACTGATTTCATCTTCGTCATTGGCGATGGCCAGCCAGTTGATAGAGTCGAGCGTATTGTATAGAAAATGTGGATTGATCTGGCTTTGCAGCAGGGCAAGTTCCGCATCCTTTTTCTCCAGATTTTTTACAAAATTTTCCCGGATCAGAGTATCCATTCGGTTGACCATTTGCTGGTAGGAACGATAGATCTGAATGATTTCGTCCGGCTGTCCTTCAAAGGAGAAATCTTCCGGATCCGCTGGTTGTATATTTGAAAAGGATACAGAAGAACGATCCGGAACGTTCACAGTCGCCGTATCTGTGGTGTCAGATGTCAAACCAGAAGCATCATCAGCATCTTTATCCAAAACCGGAGTCCGTCCGGGAAAGACCATTGGTTTCATATCGCTGCGGTAGTGATCCATAGTATGTGCCAGATGGATGATAGGATCTGACAGGGAGGAGGCTGTCCGCCGGGACAGGAAAAACAGGATTGCTACCATGGCTGCGCCCAGTAAGATCGCCTGCAGGACAAAAATTGTCAGCGGTTCCGAAACTTCCCGGAATGGAGTGGCGGTATATAGATACCATCCGTTTTCTGTAACCGGCCGGATGTTCAGGACAAAACGTTTGCCATGAGAGGACAGAATCGAGCCTTTTTCCTGCGGAGAAAAATCTTCTAATAAATAAGAATAATCAGCAGAAGAATGATTTTGCAGGATGGCGGTTCCATTCTTGTTTACCAGCCAGATATTTGTCGTGTGACCGAAGTCAAATTCTCCCATTAGGTCTTGTAAAAAAGTATCATCCAGATACAGCATAAGGTAACCAAGCAGGGTCGTGTAGTCCGACATACTGTATACGGGACGTGCCATCATAATGTGTTGTTGACTGCCCGGAGTGGTATGAGAGGAAGCTGATTCCGATACTGCCAAATCTGCAGAATCCGAGCCGGAAGTATAGGCAGATAAAGGTGTGTAATCCGGATCCACATACCACAGATATGGCTTATGGCTGTTTTGTAACTGCGCGAGCCATGTGGAATGAAAAATTGTATCATAGTCGGAAATATTGGTAAATGCTTTTTCTGTGGAGTACAACGTCTGGCTGTTACCGGTCAGGATCACACAGTTGATATAATCCCGGTTGGCGATAAAACCGTTAATGTGGTAGGCAACGTCCGTATTTTGTGGAAACTGCTCGCCGGCGGTACTGCTGGCAAGAATCTTCTGGATTTCGCTGTTGAAGATCATATCCTGGGATAAGATCTGTGTATTATCGACAATATGTGCTATGTCGCTGCGGACTTTTTCCGTAGCGGCTGCCTGGGAATTGATGACGGTCTGGCGGTAGTTCAGAGTCAGCATAACAATGGAAACGGTACAGACGATGGCAGTGACCGGAGCGGCGATCCGGAAAATGGACAGCAGCAGCCGGTGTCGGAAACTCTGATTATTTCGTTTATGTATGTTTAGTGATTTTTTTTCCATAAAGTTACCTCAAGTTATAGATGGAAAGTCATATTTTTTAAATATGATTGACGCTTACACCATAGTATTTTAACAGAAAAATGTAATAAGACAAAGAAAATCTATATTTCCCAAATATAGTCAATAAAAAACGAAATTTTCTTTATATTTTTAAACGGCATTTCCGATACAATAAAGGAGGTTTGAAGAGCACGAAGGAGTTAGGGTTTTTCGTGCAGAAAAAGTATTTATTATTGGGAGGAAAATTGAAACATGAAGAAAAAAGACAATCAAAATTCAGTGGTTGCGTTTGGCGTACATGGTTGGTTCCATATTATTTACATGATGCTGATGTTCTGGTTTTATGTAGGAATGATCAACGACGGAAGTAACAACATTGCAGGAAAAATTGCAGAACATATGCTGGGAAGTGCAAAAATGGCAGGAACGATCTCCACTTGTAATTCCATAGCCGGAATCATAGGTGTGGCACTGTTTATCGTAATCGGTATCTTAAACCGCAGGATCGGTTCCAGATATATGTCCGGTATTAACTGCATCATCGCCGGCATCACATACATCGGTGTACTGAATGCCCCAAACCCGGTTGTTTATACCATTATGATGGCAGTTACCTGCGGAACCATCATGTCAGCAGGTTATCTGTGCGGCGGTGTGCTGGTTGCAAACTGGTTTCCTAAGAAAAAAGGAATCGTTATGGGATATACAACTATGGGACACAACCTTGCAACAGCAATCTATGTACCACTGATCCTGTTCCTGGTTGGAAGATTCGGAGTAACCCATGCATGTTACCCGATTTCTATCGGATGTATCATCCTTGGTATTGTCGGAATTTTATTTATCCGTGATACTCCGTTTGAGCGTGGCTATTATCCGGACCATGTATCCAAAGAAGTATATGATGAATTTTATGATACTTCTGATGGGGCAGACAGCGATAAAGATGGCGGCTGGACAATTGGAAAATTGTTAAAATGTGATCAGGTATGGGTTGTTGCACTGGTAACCGGTGTATTCCAGATCTGCTCCGTAGGAACCATGTCACAGATGATCAACCGTACTACAAACGGATTTGGATTCTCTATTACCGTAGCTGCAAGTATTATGTCTGCATGTGCCATCGTAGGTGTTGTCGGATCTTTCCTGATCGGTGTGCTGGATCAGAAACTTGGAACAAAGAAAGCAATGATCGTATTTGGATGCTGGTATGCATGTGCATTATTATTCAACTTCACAGATACGATGGCAGGCTTCTGGATCTCTATCGTTATGATCGGTATCGGTATCGGCGGAAGTGCAAACTTCACCACTTCTCTTCCGGCATCTGTATTCGGAAGAAAAGGATTTGATAAAGTAAATTCGGTACTGTTCCCAATCCAGGGTATCATTACAGCACTGACCTTTGCCATCAACGGCGCAGTTATGAATATGACAGGTGGAAACATCCGTTACGCATATGCCATTGATGCATGTCTGGCTCTGATCAATGTGATTGTGATCATCGCATTTGTAAAAGATCACAAATACAATGCAGACTGGATTGCAGAACAGGAAGCAAAAGGCAGCGAAGAAGCAGAGGATTTTGCAAAAACAATCTGATGTTATCTATAAAAAAGTGAAGCAAACAAGTGAGACAGGACCCCCGGGCAATGTATGTTGTCTGGGGGTTTTGTTATTGAAGGTTCGAATACGAATCGGAACTTGACGAAGCAGGGGTTTCATGTGAAAATAAAGCACAGAAAGAGACAGTCATCAGTATGAGATACCATCTGTTGAGTGGAAGATGGCGGGATTTGTCAGATGGTATTGTGAGCGCGGATAAAGTAAAAAAGAAAAAGGAAACAGGATGAAAAAATACAGAGTAAAAAAGAAAAATGATATCATGGGAAGTCTGCTTACAGCTCTGCTGCTGGTAATTTCGCTTGGAACAGTTCTGCTGTGCAGCGGATGCAAAACTGCAGTGCAGCCAAAAACGTCAGAAGCTGCGAATGTTCAGACAGATTCCGGGGAAAAGGTATCCCTGTCGGTCTGGGCTTTTTTTGATGAAAATACACCGGGAACCTATTATGTAGATTTGTGGGAAAAATTGGCGGAGGAATATGGTTATGACATTGAATTGAAGACGTATTCCACAGAACAGATCAAAGACAAGCTGAAGATTGCACTGGTATGCGATGAATTGCCGGATGTTTTTGCCGTCTGGGGAGGAAATTATCCAAATTTTCTGTTTGATGCGAATGCCTGTCTGCCGGTGGAAAAATATCTGGAAGCATCAGAGACAAAGTTTGCAGATAATTATGTGCTGCCTTATCAAGATGGACACAATTATATCATCCCGTGTCTGGTGGAGGCATATGCCGTTACCTACTGTAACCAGAATCTCATGCAGGAGATGGGACTTACGGTGCCACATACATGGGAAGAACTGGTGGCACTGGTGCAGCAGGTCAATATTTATAATGAAGCACATGGGACAGAATATGCAGCTATAGAACTGGGGGACAAGGACAGCTGGCTGGGAGAATTGCTCTATACGGTGATCGTAAACCGCATTGATCCTTATGCACAGGAAAAACTGGCTTTCGGGGAAATGGATTTTTCCGCTCCGGTGTTTACTCAGGCAGCAGAAAAACTGATGCAGCTAAAAGAGATGAATGCTTTCCCTGAAAAATTTCTGGAAATCGGAGAAGTAGAAGCAGTGCAGAATTTTGCAGATGGGAAAGCTGTGCTTTTTCCACATCAGTCAACCATTGTTTATCATTTGCTGGATGAGATGGGGGCAGATGCGCTCAGTATGGAACAGTTTCCAAGCTGCAATGCGGCCTATGATGATTCCTATGCACAATATATGGTAGATATTAATCATACCCTGACCCCGGGGCTTTGTATCAGTTCGGATACAAACTATCCAGATGAGGCAGCACAGCTCTGCCTGGAATTTGCAAAACGGGTAAATGAGCGCAATGTGACACAGTATGATTATGTGGATTTTGTAAATGACAGCGGTCTTGAGGCACCGTCAGAGGAAGCACTGGCTGTACGGCAGTTTCATGAGCAGCTGGATCAGGCAGTTCACTACACACCCTTGTGGTATGCCGTGTTGGAGAAGGAGGATGGTGATAACTGGCGGAATCTGACCAGAAAGCTGCTGGGCGGAGCAGTGAACCAGGAAGAATTTGTACAGGATGCGGCACAGTATCTGAATTTTACCGCACAGTGAAAGGTGAACATATGGCAAAAAAAAGTGTGTTGGAAAAAACTGTGTATGTTCCCATATTGTGTCAGGAAAAATTAACATAAACTTAAAGGTTTTTTTCTGAAATCTGTGCTATGATAATCAGCGGGCGCATGAAAGCCCGTTTGATGCATATAGATAAAAGGAGATACTAAGGGAAATTCAAAATGGATAAAATAAAGGAGATTATTGGCAGAGCTTTTAAAAGTGAACAGGAAAAACGCCTGATGGGTGCAGCGGTGCTGGTGCTGATTGGGCTTTGTATTTTTATAATGGCCATCAGCCCACTGGTTGGTGCCAGTCCGATCATCACATTGAACGGCGAGGAAGAAATGCTGGTGGAATGTGGCAGTGAATTTGTGGATCCGGGTGTAAAGGCTACCGCAAAAGATGAGGATATCAGTGACCTGGTGATGACCACCAGCAATGTGGATACAGCGAAGCTTGGTACTTATCATGTGGAGTATCAGCTGAAATACAAGAAACGAAAAGTATCCAAAGAGCGTATCGTTAAGGTGATCGATCATGCAGCTCCGGTGATCGCGTTAAACGGAGATGCCACAGTAATTGTAGGCAGCTTTGAAGAATATCAGGAAGCAGGAGCTACGGCACAGGATGGCTGTGACGGTGATGTGTCAAAGGATATCAAGATCACAAAAGAAAAAGTAAATGATTATACCATGCAGGTGCATTATGAGGTGACAGACAGCCATGGTAATACCGGCTCAATGGATCGTCAGATCATTTTGAAGGATACGTCAGCACCGGAGATTACTTTAAATGGTGAATCTTCCGTGACAGTCAAAGAACTGGAAAAATATGAGGATGCAGGTGCAACAGCAACGGATGACCGGGATGGTGATATTACGGCCAATCTGGTGAAAAGCGGTTATGTGGATGTCTACCGGCCGGGCACCTATACTGTGACCTATACGGCAACAGACTCCAGCGGAAATATATCACAGGCTACACGGACTGTGAAGGTAGAGGAGGTGGAGACTAATCCGGGAGATTCCATTTATCTGACCTTTGATGACGGTCCGAGTTCTGATGTGACAGTCCGAGTTTTGGATACACTGAAGGCAAATGGCATTAAAGCAACCTTTTTTATCTGCGATTATGATGAAGATAAACTTCCAATCATCAAAAGAATGATCGATGAGGGACACACGATCGGTATTCATGGTTATTCCCATGATTACAGTCAGATTTATACTTCCAATGATGCTTTTATGGAGAACATCAACAAGTTGAAGAATAAGTTGAAGGAAGATACCGGGTATGATGCTTATGTGATCCGTTTTCCGGGTGGAAGTTCCAATACAGTCAGTGAGAAGTATTGTGTGGGTGTAATGTCCCAGCTGGTACAGACCGTTACAGACAGTGGCCTGATGTATATGGACTGGAATGTATCTTCCGGTGATGCGGAAGGAAATAACCGTCCGGTCAATCTGATCATTAAAAATGTTACCGGTGGATTCAAGCATAATCGTAATAATGTGGTGCTGATGCATGATACTTCCGCAAAACAGACATCTGCAGACGCATTGCAGAGTATCATTACCTATGGAAAGAATAATGGATATTCTTTTTATCCGATTTCCAAAGATACGATTCCAGTGCATCATGGAGTTAATAATTAACAGATTATGAAGAATTCTTGCATTACAGTGATGTGAACGCAGAATAAGCATTCCCCTGCTTCAAGTGCGTAGAGCCCTAAGCGGTGGGTAAGGGGGATGCTTATGTCAGTGGGAGTTAAAAGCTCCCACTGACAGGTCGCAAAGCGACTGCGTTCATGAGCAAGTAGCGAAAGCGGATTGCGAATGTCCGCTTTACAAAGAAATGTGGGAGAAGCATAAGAAATTATGAAAAAATTGCTTTGTTATTTAAAAGAATATAAGAAAGAATCGGTACTGGGACCACTGTTCAAACTACTGGAGGCTACGTTGGAATTATTTGTGCCTCTGGTAGTAGCAGCCATCATTGATACCGGTATCGGAAATCAGGATCGAGGTTACGTCGTAAAGATGTGCCTCGTTCTTGTTTTGCTCGGATTGATCGGCCTGGCATTTTCTGTCACGGCACAGTATTTTGCCGCAAAGGCAGCCGTGGGATTTGTGACAACGATCCGTCATGTACTGTTTGGACATATCCAGAAACTGTCCTATGCAGAACTGGATACCCAGGGAACATCCACATTGATCACCCGTATGACGAGTGATATGAATCAGGTACAGAATGGTGTAAATCTCACCCTGCGTTTGTTGCTGCGTTCTCCGTTTGTCGTAATTGGTGCCATGGTCATGGCATTTACCATTGATGTGAAGGCGGCACTGGTGTTTGTCGTGGGAATCCCGGCACTGGCAGTGGTTGTATTTGGCGTAATGCTTGCATGTATTCCATTGTACAGGAAGGTACAGAACCGTCTGGATAAAGTACTGGGGCTGACAAGAGAAAATCTGACCGGTGTTCGTGTCCTGCGTGCATTCTGCAAAGAAGAAGAGCAGGAAGCGGAATTTCAGAAGCAGAATCAGACACTGACAGATACACAGAAGTTTGTGGGACGTATTTCCGCTTTGCTGAATCCTTTGACATATGTGATCATCAATGTGGCAATCATTGCACTGATCTGGATCGGTGCCATACGTGTGGATATGGGGATTATTACCCAGGGGGCGGTTGTTGCACTGTACAACTATATGTCTCAGATTTTGACAGAACTGATCAAGTTGGCCAATCTGATCATCAATATTACAAAATCGGTAGCATGTGGAAACCGTATCCAGTCCGTACTGGAAGTAGAGCCTTCTGTTAAAGACGGAGCAGCGACGGTGTCTGGCGATGGTGAAGCCGGTAAGTCAGCATACAGTGTGGTATTCGAACATGCGGGAATCCGCTATCCGGATGCGGCGCAGGAAGCGGTCAGTGATATCACTCTGAATGTCCGTCCGGGAGAGACCATCGGTATCATCGGTGGAACCGGTTCCGGAAAATCTTCGATGGTAAATCTGATCCCACGTTTTTATGACTGCAGTTCCGGTGCGGTGTATGTGGATGGCAAAAATGTATGCACCTATGGTCTGACAGAACTCAGAGATAAGATTGGTGTGGTTCCACAGAAATCGGTATTATTTGCCGGAACCATCCGCTCCAATATGCAGTGGGGCAAACCGGATGCTACGGATGAGGAAATTTTTGCGGCACTGGAGATTGCCCAGGCAAAAGATGTAGTATCAAAGAAAGAAAAAGGCCTGGATACAGAAGTAGAACAGGGTGGAAAGAATTTTTCAGGGGGACAGCGGCAGCGTCTGACCATCGCCCGAGCACTGGTAAAACAGCCGGAAATCCTGATTCTGGATGATAGTTCCTCTGCATTGGACTTTGCGACAGATGCGGCACTTCGTATGGCCATCGGATCCATGAAACATAAACCGACACTGTTTATCGTTTCCCAGCGAACTTCTGCTATTCAATATGCGGACAAGATTGTTGTCCTGGATGACGGTTCGGTGGTTGGTATCGGTACCCATGAGGAATTGATGAATACCTGCGAAGTATACAGAGAAATTTATGATTCACAGTATAAACGGACGAAATAAAGTGTTGCGAACAGGGAAGTTTATTGAAAATGCAAGAGGAGGGACAACTTGTGAAAAAGTCCGGAACACAGATGAACACGTTAAAAAAAGTGTTACAATATATCGAAACTTATCGTTTTTGGATGCTGGCATCCATTGTGCTGGCAGCGGTAACAGTGGCTTTGACCTTATATATTCCGATTTTGGTAGGACGTGCCATTGATTTTATCATTGATCGTGGAAATGTTGATTTTGTCAGCATCACAAAGCTTTTAGTGGAAATTGCCATTCTTGCGGTGAGCACCGCAGTGCTGCAGTGGATCATGAACACCATCAATAACAAAGTAACGTATCAGGTAGTGCGTGATGTGCGGAACCAGGCATTTATCAGAATTCAGAAACTACCGCTAAAATATATGGATGCACATTCCTATGGTGAGATTGTCAGTCGTGTTATTGCGGATGTAGATCAGTTTGCGGATGGTCTGCTGATGGGATTTACCCAGCTGTTTACCGGTGTGGTCACAATTATCGGTACGTTGATCTTTATGCTGACTATTCATCCGGGTATTACGCTGGTGGTAGTCGGTCTGACACCAATATCATTGTTTGTGGCGAGATTTATTGCAAAACGGACTTATGATATGTTCCGGCTGCAGTCGGAGACAAGAGCAGAGCAGACAGCACTGATTGATGAAATGGTAGGAAATCAGAAAATCGTACAAGCATTTTCACATGAGGATGAAGCACTGGAGCAGTTTGATGAGATTAATGAACGGCTGCAGAACTGTTCTCTGCGTGCAACTTTCTTTTCTTCATTGACAAATCCGTGTACCCGTTTTGTCAATAGTCTGGTATATGCAGGCGTGGCGCTGGCAGGAGCATTAAGTGTTATCGCAGGCGGCATGTCGGTCGGCGGCCTTTCCTGCTTCTTGAGTTATGCCAACCAGTATACGAAACCGTTTAATGAGATTTCCGGTGTTATTACAGAACTGCAGAATGCATTGGCATGTGCAGCACGTATTTTTGAACTGATTGAAGAAGAAGTAGAAATTCCGGATGATAAGGACGCAGTTGTACTGCATCAGATAGAGGGAAAAGTAAACTTGAAAAAGGTAGCGTTCTCTTATCTGCCGGAGCAAAAACTGATCGAGGATCTGAATCTGGAGGTGGAACCGGGACAGACCATTGCGATTGTAGGTCCGACCGGATGCGGAAAAACGACACTGATCAATCTGCTGATGCGCTTCTATGATGTCAATGCCGGCTCTGTGTGCGTGGAAGATCAGGATATCCGGCATGTGACACGACACAGCCTCCGTGAAAATTATGGTATGGTGTTGCAGGATACCTGGCTGCAGGCAGGTACCATTCGGGACAATATCCGAATGGGACGTCCGGATGCCACCGATGAAGAAGTGATTGCAGCAGCAAAAGCATGCCATGCACATGGATTTATCAAGCGTTTGTCGGATGGTTACGATACTGTGATCGGAGAAGATGGTGGAAGCCTGTCCCAGGGACAGAAGCAGCTGCTCTCCATTGCGCGGGTAATGTTGTGTCAGCCGCCGATGCTGATCCTGGATGAAGCAACTTCTTCCATTGATACGAGAACGGAGATTAAGATTCAGGATGCATTTGCAAAATTGATGAAAGGACGGACCAGCTTTATCGTGGCGCATCGTCTGTCCACGATTCAGAATGCAGACCGGATTCTGGTGATGAAGGATGGAAGTATCATTGAGCAGGGAAATCATGAAGAATTGCTGGAACAGAAAGGGTTTTATTATAAGTTATATAACAGCCAGTTTGCTCATTAAAAAGGTTCTTTGCCACTTGGGCAGAATCGGGATATGCAGTGATTATAAGAAAAATACAAGAGCTTATACTGAATGGAATGACGCACCGGATTTCATGTGTGTTTGGCTTAAATTAAGTCGAACGCACGTGAGAACCGGTGCGTTCGACTGATAGAAGACGTATTAGCTGTTTCTATGAAAGTAATTTTTTGATGGTACGTAAAAATGCTTCCACATCATCTTTTGTTGTGCCCCAGGCGGTGACCAGACGGATTGGAATCATGCCATTTTTCTCCGGTGCCCATTCATAAAAGAAAAAGTCTTTTTCCAGCTCTTTCACAACAGCAGTCGGAAGAACCGGGAAAATCTGGTTTGTCTGGGAGCTTCCGAAGAACGGTACACCAAGTTCTGTCAGAGAGTCGCGCAGGAGAGCAGCCATTTCATTGGCATGGGATGCCATGGAAAAATAGATGCTGTCCATGCCGCCTTCCAGCAGTGCTTCAAACTGAACACCGATGAGCCGTCCTTTTGCCAGCAGACCGCATTGACGTTTGATCATCCAGCGGAAATGATCGTTCATAGTATCATTTAAGATAACCAGTGCTTCTCCGAAAAGAGCTCCGTTTTTGGTTCCGCCGATATAAAAAGCATCACAGAGCGTTGCCAGTTCCTGAATGGTCAGATCATTGTCACGACATGTCAGGGCGCAGCCGAGTCTGGCGCCGTCCACATAAAGCAGCATGTTATGTGCCTTACATTTTTTAGAAAGGGCGGTCATTTCAGCTTTGCTGTAAATCGTTCCAATTTCGGTGGGCTGTGAGATATAGCAAAATTTAGGAATTGGTGTATGTTCGTCCTCATATTCTTCCCACGCCTGATCAATCATTTCCGGTGTCAGTTTTCCATTGGCACCTTCCATGGTGACAATGCGGTGTCCTGTGCCTTCTACGGCACCGGTTTCATGGAAATAAGCATGTCCACCGCGCACACTTACTACTGATTCGTATGGTTTCAGGCTTGCGGCAATCGTAGTTACATTACATGGTGTGCCGCCTACCATCATATGTACATGACAATCATGATTGTCAATCAAATCCTGTACCATACGGGCTGCGTGTTCACAGTGTTCGTCTAATCCGTATCCGTCTGTGTGTTCAAAATTTGTTTTTACCAGCGCATCCATGACTTTTGGATGTGCGCCCTGACTGTAGTCTGAGCGAAAATAAATCATATGTTTGTCCCTCCAATAATTATAAATATCCCCCCAAAGTCATAAATCACGCACCAGATCTTACATGCGTGATGGGAAAAGGTTATATAGAGAGTATAACAAGGTGGGTGAGAGTGGGCAAGTCATTTATAAAAAAGTATGCATTCATGTGTAACAATGCTACACTTTTGACATTCACATCATAAATATGTACATAGGAACAAAAACAAACAGTCCACATATATTAAAAAGAAAAATCTACGATAGTTTTTGGAGGTTGTTTTGAAAAAGAGTGTAAAAAAAGTAATTTCTATGTTCACGTGTATCGCTGTTGTCGGAGGAATGTTACTAATGGGATGCGGTCAGACATCGGTTCCGGATGAGATTGCTGATAGCTCTGAAAAAAAAGAAAGTTCTGTTGAACCTGAGAAAAACGGCGAAGAATCTGCATTGCAGAAAGTGACCTTGAATGAGGTGGCACATTCCATTTTTTATGCACCGATGTATGTAGCGATTGAAGAAGGATATTTTAAAGATGCCGGTATTGATCTGGATCTGGTGACAGGATTCGGTGCGGATAAGGTTATGACCGCTGTACTTTCCGGAGAAGCTGACATTGGGTTTATGGGACCGGAGACAACCGTGTACACGGCCAATGAGGGCAGCAAAGATCCGGTCATCAATTTTGCACAGCTGACGCAGCGAGCAGGAAATTTTCTTGTTGCAAGGGAAGAAATGAATGATTTCAAATGGTCAGATCTGATCGGTGAGGATGTACTTGGCGGTAGAGCAGGTGGCATGCCGGAAATGGTGTTTGAGTACATTTTAAAACAGAATGGTATTGAACCGTCTGAAGTAAACATTGACCAAAGTATTGATTTTGGCTCTACGGGAGCAGCTTTTACCGGAGGACAGGGAGCGTATACGGTGGAATTTGAACCTGGTGCAACGTTACTGGAACAGGAGAAAGCCGGCTATGTGGTGGCATCGTTGGGGGTGGATTCCGGTTATGTGCCATATACAGCCTTCAGTGCAAAACAGAGTTATATGAAGAAACATCCGGATGTGATCCAGGCATTTACTAATGCATTGCAGCAAGGTATGGAATATGTCAATACACATACACCGGAGGAAATTGCAGCCAGCATTCAGCCGCAGTTTTCTGAGACAGACACGGCAACTATCACAACGATCATCCGTCGTTATCAGAAGCAGGATACATGGAAGAGAGATCTTGTGTTTTCAGAGGATAGTTTTACATTGCTGTTAGATATTCTTGAAAGTGCCGGTCAGCTGGAGAAACGGCCAGATTATCAGGACGTTGTAACTACAGAATATGCGGAGAAAGCATTGCAGTAAAAATAATCTGTCAATATATGTTGTAAGAAGTTGTGATTGAAAATCAAAAGTTTTTGTAATGCAAGAACTTTTGATTTTTGTTTTGCAGCACAAAACGTTCGCTTTTTATTGTAAGAAAAAAATACTGGTGTTACAATAAAAATGATGTTGGGGTCAAAAGATGCCTTACGAATTGTTCCGTACTTCGTACTCTCGCAATTCTACCCAATATTCGCATTATAAGAATGACGTAAAGGAGAGTGTAAAAAAATGGGATTAAATAGTACACCGAGTGCCAATCGTGTACATATTGGCTTTTTTGGAAGAAGAAATGCAGGAAAATCCAGCGTCGTAAATGCTGTGACCGGGCAGGAACTGGCTGTGGTATCGGACACGAAGGGAACGACCACGGATCCGGTTTATAAATCTATGGAATTGCTGCCAATCGGACCGGTAATGATTATTGATACACCCGGTTTTGATGATGAAGGCGCGTTGGGTGAGCTGCGTGTCAGAAAAACAAAACAGGTATTGAACAAAACTGATATTGCTGTGCTTGTAGTAGATGCCACAGAAGGAAAAAAGCAGTGTGATGAAGAACTGATTCGTATTTTCAAGGAAAAAGAGATTCCATATATTATTGTAAATAATAAGGCTGATTTACTTTCTGATGAAATTTCAGAAAAAGTCTGTCAGAATAATGTATCTGAACAAAGAAAAGCAGAGCAAAATGCGTTGCTTTCCTCAGGTCAGGAACAATATGTCAGTGCCCTTACCGGTGCCGGCATCTATGAACTAAAAGAGTGTATCGGAAAACTGACTCCAAATGAGGATATGACACTGAAAATTGTAGGAGATCTGTTGCATCCGGGAGATTTCGTGGTTCTGGTTGTACCAATTGATTCAGCGGCACCAAAAGGACGTCTGATTCTGCCGCAGCAACAGACAATTCGGGATGTACTGGAAGCAAATGCAGCAGCCATAGTAGTAAAAGAAAGCGAATTAAAGCAGACATTGGAGCAGCTTGGCAAAAGTCCTGCCATGGTCATTACCGATAGCCAGGTATTTGAACAGGTATCGGAGGAGGTATCAGAGGAAATTCCGCTTACATCGTTTTCTATTTTGATGGCACGGTATAAAGGTTACCTTGAGACTGCGGTAAATGGAGTCGCTGCTATCAACCATCTGAAGGATGGAGATAAAATCCTGATTTCCGAAGGCTGTACGCACCATCGTCAATGTGATGATATCGGAACCGTCAAGATCCCGCGTTGGTTAAAGCAGCATACAGGAAAAGAACTTGTCATTGAGACAAGTTCAGGAACGGAATTTCCGGAAGATCTGACATCATATGCGTTAGTGATCCACTGTGGTGGCTGCATGCTGAATGAAAGGGAAGTAAAATACCGCATGAAGTGTGCGGAGGATCAGAAGGTTCCGTTTACGAATTATGGAATCGCTATTGCACAGATGAAAGGAATTTTGAAACGTAGTATTGAACTTTTTCCGAATCTGAACGCGGAATAAGCCTCTATTGCAGAAGTCAAAAATAAAAATTAAGGGTATCTTAATAGTATTAAAAATTACGTCATGTTAAAATGGTTACAGAAAGGAAATCTGTAGCCATTTTTGTTTGTCATGACCGAAACGAAGTGTAGATGTGCAGTGATTCTGAGATGAACATGTTAGTTTATGCTAACCAGAATCACGCACCAAGTCTCACGTGCGTTCGACTTGAATTTACGCAGAACAGATTGTAATGGCGGGTTGATTTCCTGATTATAGGAGGAGTGCGATATGAGCAAGAAGAAAAAAATCATTTTAGCAGTTGTGATCATCGTTGCAATTGCTGCAGTATCGGTTGGTTTTTTCCTGAAAGGTAAATTGGGGAAAAGCAGTGGCGGTGGAGATGCAGCCTATGTGGAGTCCGTACAGTCTTTGGTAAACGGTAGCAATGGAGGCGGGCAGAACCGTTATATGGGTGTTGTGGAATCTCAGGATACCTGGGACGTGAATCTGACATCAGACCAGACGGTGAAAGAAATTTTTGTATCCGTAGGTGACGAAGTGCAGGAGGGAACTCCATTATTCGAGTACAAGACAGATGATCTGAGTCTGCAGATCGCGCAGGCAAAGCTGGAGTTGGAAACCATTGCAAATCAGATCACAGACTACAACAATCAGATCAAAACATTGACAGCAGAAAAAAATACAGCATCCAAGGATGAGCAGTTTAATTATACGGTGCAGATCCAGAGTCTGCAAACTTCCATCAAGCAGTCTGAATTTGAACAGCAGAGTAAGAAATTAGAGATTCAGAAGATGGAAGATACGATGTCCCAGTCAACCGTGAGCAGCAAAATCAACGGCATTGTAAAATCCATTAATGAAAACGAAAGTACAGATGAGCATGGTAACCAACAGCCATTTATGTCAATTCTGACTGTTGGCGATTACCGTGTGAAAGGGACTGTTAATGAGACAAATGTATACAGTCTTTCCGAGGGGCAGAGTGTGATTTTACGTTCCAGAGTAGACGAGACAAAGACATGGACAGGAACAATTGAGAAAATTGATACAGAAAATAAGCAGGCGAATAATAACAACATGTCTTATGATGGTTCCAATTCTGACAATCAGTCCAGCAAATATCCATTTTATGTAAAACTTGATTCCGCAGATGGCCTGATGCTTGGACAGCATCTGTATGTGGAGCTGGATGAAGGACAGATGGATGAGAAAGAAGGAATCTGGCTTTACAGTGGATATATTGTGCAAGACGAGGATACACCATATGTATGGGCAGATAACGGAAATGGCAAACTGGAAAAGCGTACAGTTGAACTTGGGAAATATGACGAAGGCATGGATCTGTATGAAATTACATCCGGTCTGGAGCTGACAGATTATATCGCATGGCCGGTATCTGGATTCCGTATAGGTTTAAAGACAACTACAAATGTAGATGAAGGAATGGTGGAAGAGGATCTTTCTTCTGATGGCGAAACAGATGCTCATAGTATGGACGAGGATGCTGATGCCGGTATGGTAGATGAAAGTGATATGCAGCCGGTCGTAGATGGAGATTCAGGTGCTGACACAGGAAGTGCAGACACTCCGGCGGCAGAATAGGAGGGGCATATGCTTTTAAATCTTAGTCATATTTATAAGGATTATCAGCAGGAAAAACTGGTAGTTCCTGTATTAAAAGATGTGAGTGTTTCGGTGGAAGAGGGAGAATATGTGGCAATCATGGGACCTTCCGGTTCCGGAAAAACGACATTAATGAATATCATCGGATGCCTGGATCTGCCTACCAGTGGCAGCTATGAACTGGCGGGGCAGGATGTTTTACAATGCAAAGACCGGGAACTTGCAGATGTCAGACTGAACAGTATCGGGTTTGTGTTTCAGAGTTTTCATCTGCTGCCCAGAGAGACCGCACTAGAAAATGTAGCATTACCTCTGATTTATGCAGGAGTAAAGAAGCCGGATCGGGAAAAACGTGCGGCTGCTGCACTGGATCGTGTGGGGCTGGCAGATCGTGTGGAGTTCAAACCAACGCAGCTGTCCGGCGGTCAGAAACAGCGTGTAGCCATTGCCCGTGCTATGGTGAACAATCCGAAGATTTTACTGGCTGATGAGCCTACGGGAGCATTGGATTCCAAGTCCGGCAGACAGATCATGGAGCTTTTTGACCGTCTGAATGAGGAAGGTGTGACCATTGTCATGATCACGCATGATGCAAAGATTGCGTCTTATGCAAAACGTGTGATCCACATCATTGATGGTGAGATAGAGGAGGCGGCAGAATGAAAAATAGGAAAGTCATGAAACGTGTTCTTGTGATCGCCATTGTTGCAGCTATTGCAGGAGGCAGCATCGGAACCGGTGTCTATGTACAGCGCGCCAAAATGACAGCGGAAGTGATGTCTGTGGCAGATTTAAATAGTGGATATTGGGGAGACGATGTTAATAGCTCCGGAATGATTACGAATGATTATTCTCAGTCTGTGGAAATTACGAATACGGATGAAATCAAAGAGGTGTATGTAAAGGAAGGACAGCAGGTGCAGAAAGGTGATAAACTGCTGGCACTTGATACGACAGTAGCTTCCCTGAATTTACAGGGAAAACAGCTGGAAGTAGAAAATCTGAATAATCAGATTACTATTGCTCAGAATGATTTAAAAAAATTAAAAAATACGAAACCATATGTGGAGCCAGCCAATCCGGTGACGCCAGAACCTGATATACCACATGTGCAGGAGATGGCAGGAAATGCATACAACTATATTTCCGGGACTGCCGTTCCATATAATCAGAACAGCGCAGATGGCAGCGAAGAGAATCCTTATCGTTACCTGTGTACAGAATCAGCTTATGTGACGGGAGACTTTTTAAGCCAGCTGGCAGAAGAAAAAACATATGCTGTATTCGAGATTCGGGAAAATAATGAAGTTTCCGGAGAACTTGTGACCGCATGGGAAGTGGACGGTGCACAGATCGCTGTGCCTGATGGAAATACAAAATGGTCCGTATATGATCACAGCCAGATTTCAAATGATGCATCAGAGGCAGAGGATGATACGAGTGTTGTCAATGACGGAATATCAAATGCAGGCGGTTACACCCAGGCGGAATTAAATGACATGATCGCGGAGCAGGAGAAAAAAATCAAGGAGCTGGACCTGAATAAGCGAAAAGCGGAACTGGAAGTAGAAAAACTGAAAGCGCAGAGTTCCGATGGAATGATATATGCTACGGTTACCGGCATAGTAAAAAATTTGCAGGATAAAGACAATCTACCAAATGACGGTACGCCATTTATGGAGGTGACAGGTTCGGAAGGTCTATATGTGACAGGAGGAATCAGCGAATTACTTCTGGATAAGGTAAAACCGGGGCAGATGGTCAGTGTGTCTTCGTGGGAAAGCGGATCAAGCTGCGAGGCAGAGATTACCGAGATTAAAAACTATCCTTCCACGGATGTTTCTTCTTATGGAGAAGGCAATAATAATGTGTCTTACTACCCATTTGTCGCTTATATTGAAGATACGTCAGGATTTCGAAATGGCGAATATGTGGATCTGACCATGACAGTTTCCGATGATGAAACAGGAAGTTCTCTTTATATTTTTAAAGGATATGTCCGTACGGAAAATGGAAAGTCTTATGTACTGAAAGCAGATGAGAATGATCGTCTGGTGAAACAGTATGTGAAAACAGGAAGAATCATTTACGGAGATACAATTGAAATTAAAGCCGGATTGAGTGAAGATGACCGCATTGCCTTTCCATATGGAAAAACGGCAAAAGAGGGTGTCCGTGCGGTGGATTCTGATGGCTCATATTATTAAGGGGAGGTGCGTGAAATGTTAGAAAATATTAGACTGTCCTTTCAGGGCATCTGGTCTCATAAAATGCGTTCCTTTCTGACGATGCTTGGCATCATTATCGGTATTGGTGCAATTATTGCAATTGTTTCCACAATTCAGGGAACAAATGAGCAGATCAAACAGAATCTGGTAGGTGCCGGAAATAATGCAGTGACAGTTCAACTTTATCAGGATGAATGGACTTACGAGATGGATTATAACGGAATTCCGGATGGTGTTCCGGTGATCAGTGATGATACTATGCAGCAGATTCTGGCAGTGGATGGTGTGGAGGAAGCATCCCGCTATACCAGCCGTCAGGGTTATGATACGGTATGTTATGGCAATACATCTCTTTCCGGTGGTTATGTCATGGGGGTTGATGCAAATTATCTGGATACCTGCAGTTATAGCATTAAGGAGGGCCGTGGGTTTGACAGTAATGATTATGCGAAATACAGAAAAGTGGCAATTTTAGATCGGGATAGTGCATCTTCGTTATTTCAGGGAGCCGATGCGATAGGAAAGACCATTGAGATTCAGGGAGAACCGTATATTGTAGTTGGAATTGCAGATAAAAAAGATGGTTTTGAACCAGTGATCAATTCTATGGATGACTATTATACTTACATGCAGGATAGCAGTGGCAGAGTGTTTATTCCATCTGCCACATGGCCGATTGTATTTCAGTATGATGAACCACAGAGTGTGGTTTTAAAAGCAACAGATACAGATTCCATGGCATCTGCAGGTCAGGCAGTGGCAGATATCCTGAACGCAAATCTTAATGTTTCAGATAGTACAATCCAATATAAAGGCCAGGATTTGTTAAAACAGGCACAGGATATTCAGGAACTGAGCCAGTCCACAAACCGCATGCTGATCTGGATTGCAGGTATTTCGCTTCTGGTCGGCGGTATCGGTGTTATGAATATCATGTTAGTATCTGTGACAGAACGCACACAGGAAATTGGGCTGAAAAAAGCGATCGGAGCAAAGAAGAGCCATATTCTCGGTCAGTTTCTGACAGAGGCAGCCGTATTGACCAGCCTTGGTGGTATCATCGGTGTAATTGCAGGAATCGTGCTCGCGGAGGTGATTTCTAAAGTTAGTGAGATGCCTGTGGTTATCAGTATCCCGGCGGCAATCATTGCAGTTGGATTTTCTATGGGAATTGGAATTATTTTCGGATTACTGCCATCTTATAAAGCAGCAAATCTGAAACCAATTGATGCGTTACGCCGAGAATAGATCTTGCTTGTGTGAGTAAAAGGTTTACCGATACAAAATTCGATACAAAATTTATCCAGAACACAAGGAACAAGGCTTGAATATTGCTGTGAATCAGTGTATACTTTTGAAAGAATAAAATTTCCTCAGGAGGAAGCTATGATTGACATTAAGTTTTTAAGAGAAAACCCGGATATTGTAAAACAGAATATCAAAAATAAATTTCAGGATCACAAACTTGGTCTGGTGGATGAAGTAATCGAATTAGATGCATCATCCCGAACAGTTCAGCAGGAAGCGGATGATCTGCGTGCCAACAGAAACCGTATCTCCAAACAGATTGGTGCTCTGATGGGACAGGGAAAAAAAGAAGAGGCTATGGCATTAAAAGAGCAGGTTGCCAAAGATGCAGAGCGTCTGACAGAACTTGAGGCACAGGAAGGCGAGCTTCAGGAGAAAATCAAAAAAATCATGATGACCATCCCAAATATCATTGATCCGTCTGTTCCGATTGGAAAAGATGACAGTGAGAACGTAGAAGTTGAGCGTTTCGGTGAGCCGGTTGTTCCGGATTTCGAGATTCCGTATCACACAGAAATCATGGAGAAATTTGATGGTATTGATCTTGACAGTGCAAGAAAAGTAGCCGGAAACGGTTTCTATTATCTGAAAGGGGATATTGCCCGTTTGCACTCAGCAGTTCTGGCTTATGCCCGTGACTTTATGATTGACCGTGGATTCACATACTGCATTCCGCCATACATGATCAGAAGTAATGTTGTTACCGGTGTTATGAGTTTTGATGAGATGGATGCTATGATGTACAAGATTGAAGGCGAGGATCTGTATCTGATCGGTACTTCCGAGCATTCCATGATCGGAAGCTTTATTGATACGATGATCGATGAGGAGCAGTTGCCAAAGACTCTGACCAGCTATTCTCCATGTTTCCGTAAAGAAAAGGGAGCTCATGGTATCGAGGAGAGAGGTGTGTACCGTATCCATCAGTTTGAAAAACAGGAAATGATCGTTGTATGTAAACCAGAAGATTCTATGATGTGGTATGAGAAATTATGGCAGAATACGGTAGATCTGTTCCGCAGTCTTGATATTCCGGTTCGTACGTTAGAGTGCTGTTCCGGTGACCTTGCTGACCTGAAGGTCAAATCTGTTGATGTTGAGGCATGGTCTCCGCGTCAGAAGAAATATTTCGAAGTAGGAAGCTGTTCAAATCTTGGTGATGCTCAGGCAAGACGACTGAAAATCCGTGTAAAAGGTGCTGATGGTAAGAAATATCTGGCACATACATTGAATAATACCGTAGTTGCTCCGCCAAGAATGTTGATTGCATTTCTGGAGAATAACTTAAATGCGGATGGAACTGTTAATATTCCGAAAGCATTACAGCCATATATGGGTGGAAAAACAAAAATTGAGTAATTAAGAAGCGGCAAGGTCTGGCGATGACGTCGGGCCTTGCCGCTGTTGCTTAAGTGAGAAATCATGAAAGTAAGTGTTGAAAAAAGGAAAAAACTATGATAAAATACCTACAATTTGTATATATGGCAGAAAAATGAATATTATGCATGAATAATGTATAAATATACAGAAAAAGAGAAAATTCCCTCTTTTTTTTTGCAACAAGCCAGCAAATACATGTTAAAATGTAGTAAGATTACAGAGATGGACAGAGATATTTATCATGCGCTGCATGACGTGCATCTCGCAGCAAAAATGTGAGAACATTTTTGGATGCAAAGTGTATATTGTAGAAAAGAGAAAGGACGGGCGAATAAATGAAAGCATTTCTGATTCTGGAAGACGGTACAGTATTTACCGGAACAAGCATTGGTTCGACAAAGAGCGTGATCAGTGAAATCGTCTTCAATACTTCCATGACTGGTTATCTGGAGGTTTTGACAGATCCATCCTATGCGGGACAGGCAGTTGTAATGACGTATCCGCTGATTGGAAATTATGGAGTTACACCGGATATGGAGTCTGCACAGCCATGGCCGGACGGATATATCGTAAGAGAGTTATCCAGAATTCCAAGTAACTTCCGTTGCCAGGGAACCATTCAGGAATTTTTGAAAGAACATGATATTCCGGGAATCGCAGGAATTGATACAAGAGCATTGACAAAAATTCTGCGTGAAAAAGGAACTATGAATGGTATGATCACCACAGATGAAAATTACAAACTGGATGAAATTTTGCCTCAGCTTCATGTATACAATACAGGAAATGTAGTGGATAAGGTGACTTGCTGCGAGAAAAAAGTGCTGAAAGCAGATGGCTATAAAGTAGCACTGCTGGACTTTGGCGCAAAGAACAATATTGCACAGTCCCTGCACAAACGTGGCTGTGAAGTTACGATTTATCCGGCACACACAACGGCTGAGGAGATTCTTTCTTCTGATCCGGACGGAATTATGCTTTCTAACGGCCCTGGAGATCCAAAAGCCTGCACAGATATTATCAAAGAAGTGAAAAAACTTTATGATTCAGAAGTACCGATTTTTGCTATCTGCTTAGGACACCAGCTGATGGCATTAGCTACCGGCGCAGATACTTATAAACTCAAATATGGCCATAGAGGTGGCAATCATCCGGTAAAAGATCTGGAGACAGGTCGTGTATATATTTCATCCCAGAACCATGGATACGCGGTGGATGCAGACAGTCTGGATCAAACAATAGCAGTTCCTGCGTTTACAAATGTAAATGACGGAACCAACGAAGGACTCAAGTATACAGGAAAGAATATCTTTACTGTACAGTTCCATCCGGAAGCATGCCCTGGGCCACAGGATTCCGGATACCTGTTTGACAAGTTTATTGAAATGATGGGAGGACAGAAATAATGCCAAAGAGATCAGATATCAAAAAAGTATTAGTAATCGGTTCCGGTCCGATCGTTATCGGACAGGCTGCTGAGTTTGATTATGCAGGTACACAGGCATGCCGTTCCCTGAAAGAGGAAGGTGTTGAAGTTTGCCTGGTAAACTCCAACCCGGCAACCATCATGACAGATAAACAGATCGCGGATCAGGTTTATATCGAGCCGTTGACCGTTGATGTGTTAAAACAGATTATTTTAAAAGAAAAACCGGACAGTGTACTTCCGACTCTGGGTGGACAGGCTGGTCTGAACCTTGGTATGGAGCTGGCAGAATCCGGATTTTTAGAAGAAAACGGTGTAAAACTCATTGGTACAACAGCTGAGACTATTTTCCGTGCGGAGGATCGTCAGGCGTTCAAAGATACCATGGAAAAAATCGGCGAGCCGTGTGCAGCTTCTCTGGTTGTAAATACGGTAGAGGATGGTATTAAATTTACAAATACCATCGGTTATCCGGTTGTACTGCGTCCGGCTTTCACTTTAGGCGGAAGCGGCGGTGGTATTGCTCATAATGAAGAGGAATTAGTTGAAATCCTGAGTAATGGTCTGCGTCTGAGCCGTGTCGGAGAAGTTCTGGTTGAGCGCTGCATCGCCGGATGGAAAGAAATCGAGTACGAAGTAATGCGTGATGCCAACGGAAACTGTATTACCGTATGTAATATGGAGAATATCGACCCGGTTGGTGTGCATACCGGTGATTCTATCGTAGTAGCACCTTCCCAGACACTGGGTGACAAAGAATACCAGATGCTGCGTACTTCTGCGTTAAATATTATCAGTGAGCTGAACATCACCGGTGGATGTAATGTACAGTATGCGTTGAATCCGGATTCCTTTGAATACTGTGTCATCGAGGTTAACCCGCGTGTAAGCCGTTCTTCTGCCCTGGCTTCCAAGGCAACCGGATATCCGATTGCAAAAGTTGCCGCAAAGATCGCACTTGGCTACACACTGGATGAAATCAAAAATGCCATTACAGGAAAAACTTATGCAAGTTTCGAGCCGATGTTGGATTATTGCGTTGTAAAGATCCCGCGTCTGCCGTTTGATAAATTTATCACTGCAAAACGTACACTGACTACACAGATGAAAGCAACCGGTGAGGTTATGAGTATCTGTACAAACTTCGAAGGTGCGCTGATGAAAGCCATCCGTTCCCTTGAACAGCATGTGGACAGTCTTGTTTCTGATGAATATCTGACACTTTCTTATGATAAACTGATCGAGCGTCTGAAAGTGGTAGATGACAGAAGAATCTGGGTTATTGCAGAGGCATGCCGTCGTGGTGTTTCCTATGACACCATCCATGAAATCACAAAGATTGACAAGTGGTTCATTGATAAAATTGCAATCCTGGTTGAAATGGAAGGTCGTCTGCGCAGCGAAGCACTGACTGTTGATCTGCTGCGTGAAGCAAAACGTATTGAGTTCCCGGATAAAGTGATTGCTCAGTTAACAGGTAAAGACGAAGACTACATCAAAAATATGCGTTATGAGAACGGTATCACAGCTTCTTTCAAGATGGTTGATACTTGTGCTGCTGAGTTTGCGGCAAGCACACCATATTATTATTCCTGTTTTGACGGTGAAAATGAGGCAGATGGAACAGCAAAGAAGAAAAAAGTGCTGGTACTTGGATCTGGTCCGATCCGTATCGGACAGGGTATCGAGTTCGATTTCTGTTCGGTTCATTGTACATGGGCATTTTCCAAAGCCGGATATGAAACCATTATTATTAATAACAATCCTGAGACGGTTTCCACTGACTTTGACATTGCAGACAAGCTGTATTTCGAACCACTGACACCGGAAGATGTTGAGAATGTTGTAAACATCGAGAAACCGGATGGAGCAGTTGTACAGTTCGGTGGACAGACTGCGATCAAGTTGACGGAAAGCCTGATGAAGATGGGTGTGCCGATTCTTGGTACAAAAGCAGAGGATGTTGATGCAGCCGAAGACCGTGAACTTTTTGATGAAATCCTGGAGAAGACGAATATTCCGAGAGCAGCAGGTGATACTGTTTATACGGCTCAGGAAGCAAAAGTGGCAGCAAACCGCATAGGTTATCCGGTGCTTGTTCGTCCTTCTTATGTACTTGGCGGACAGGGCATGCATATTGCCTTCAATGATGATGAAATCGTAGAATTTATTGATACCATTAATCAGATCGCACAGGATCATCCAATCTTGATCGATAAATACCTGATGGGTAAAGAAATTGAGGTTGATGCGGTATGCGATGGTACAGATATCCTGATCCCGGGTATTATGGAACATATCGAGCGTACCGGTGTACATTCCGGAGACAGTATTTCTGTATACCCGGCACCGACGATCAGCAATCATGTAAAAGAGACGATTGTAGAATATACAAAACGTCTGGCAAGAGCACTTCATGTTGTAGGACTGATCAATATCCAGTTTATTGCAATGAACGAGGAAGTATACGTTATCGAAGTAAACCCGCGTTCTTCCAGAACCGTACCGTATATCAGCAAAGTAACAGGTATCCCGATCGTAGATCTGGCAACCAAAGTGATCCTTGGTGAAACAATCAAAGGAATGGGATACAAGCCGGGACTGGCACCGGAGGCAGATTATATTGCAATCAAGATGCCGGTATTCTCCTTTGAGAAACTGCGTGGAGCGGAGATCAGTCTTGGACCGGAAATGAAATCTACCGGCGAGTGTCTTGGTATTGCCAAGAATTTCAACGAAGCACTGTACAAAGCATTTATCGGTGCTGGTATCCAGCTTCCGAAGTACAAACGGATGATCATGACCGTCAAAGATTCGGATAAAGAAGAATCAGTTGGCGTTGCAAAACGTTTTGAAGCACTGGGATATACGATTTATGCCACAAGAAGCACTGCAAAATATCTGCAGGATCACGGTGTAAATGCCCGACGCGTAAATAAAATTTCTCAGGAATCACCAAATGTTATGGATCTGATCCTCGGACACAAGATTGACCTTGTTATCGATACTCCAACACAGGGACGTGATAAATCCAGAGACGGATTCCTCATTCGCCGAAATGCCATTGAGACAGGCGTTCACTGCCTGACATCCATGGATACGGCAAATGCGCTGGCACTCAGCCTTGAGACAGCAAATGATCAGATGACGATGATCGACATCGCGACAGTTAAGAATCTTTAATATTTAATTTTAAGATTTTGAAGAGAAGACGTCAGAAGTTAATTTTACCCTTGCAACTAACAATTGCTTGCTTAGGAAAAATTAACTTCTGGCGTCCTTTCAGTTATGGAAAAAATATGAAGATTTTGTGAAAAAAATGTCAAAGTTTTATAAAAAGACTGGATTTTTCAATAACTTTGTGGTAATGTAGGAACTGGGAAGAAATTTAATTACCTGTATGTGGGTATTGCATTGTATGCATACGTGTGTTAAAGTTAACTCATAAGATTTTTCAAAGACCTTAGCCAGAAGAGCGAGGAACCATCGAAGAAGAAAATAGGAAAGCGGAAACCGAGGTTCGGTGTACGGATCCTAATTTTTTTTGGAGACTATGTTAAAAAAATAACAGTCTTTTAGATGACTTTTCACCCTTTCGACTATGTTAAAAAAATGACAAAAGTGTACGAAAATCCTTTTTAAATTTTAGGAAAAATGACGAAGGAGACGTTGCAAAAATTAGATGATAGTGCTAAAATAATATTGTCTAGCGTTATTCTTTTAACATAATTACTAGAGGTATATTTAAAAAGTCAAGAAGGAGAGAAGAAAAAAATGGCAAAGAAAGTTGTATTAGCAGGCGCTTGCCGTACTGCAATCGGTAAAATGGGTGGACAGTTTGGAAATACTCCGGCTGTTGAATTAGGATCCATCGTTATCAAAGAGGCATTAAAGAGAGCAGGCGTTGCTCCGGAACAGGTTGACGAGGTTATGATGGGATGTGTTATCCAGGCTTCCCAGGGACAGAACGTAGCTCGTCAGGCATCTATCAAAGCAGGTATCCCGAATGAGGTTCCGGCTTTCACTCTGAATGTAGTATGCGGATCCGGTCTGAAATGTGTAAACGAGGCTGCAAACATGATCATGGCTGGACAGGCTGATATCGTTGTAGCAGGTGGTATGGAGAATATGTCTATGGCTCCATATGCATTAAAGAAAGCTCGTTTTGGTTACAGAATGAACAATGCAACTATGATTGATACAATGGTAAATGATGCATTATGGGATGCATTCAACAACTACCATATGATGATCACAGCTGAGAATATTTGTGATCAGTGGGGATTAACACGTGAAGAACTGGATGAGTTCGCAGCAGTTTCCCAGCAGAAAGCAGTAGCAGCTCAGGAGTCCGGAGCATTTGATGATGAGATCGTTCCTGTTCCGGTTAAAATGAAAAAAGAGACTGTTATGATCGCAAAAGATGAGGGACCGCGTCCTGGCACAACAGCTGAGTCACTTTCTAAATTAAAATGCTGCTCCGGTAAAGAGGGCGGACTTGTTACAGCAGGTAATGCTTCCGGTATCAATGATGGTGCTGCAGCAATCGTTGTAATGAGCGAAGAAAAAGCAAAAGAACTTGGTGTTAAACCGATGGCTACATTCGTAGCAGGTGCTCTTGCCGGATGCGCTCCGGAGATCATGGGTATCGGACCGGTTCCGGCTACAAGAAAAGCATTAAAGATCGCTGGTCTTGAGATGGATGATATCGATCTGATCGAGGCAAATGAGGCATTTGCAGCTCAGTCTGTAGCAGTACAGAAAGAGTTAGGCTTCAGCTCTGATATCTTAAATGTAAACGGTGGTGCTATCGCACTGGGACATCCGGTAGGAGCTTCCGGATGCCGTATCCTTGTTACACTGCTTCATGCTATGCAGAAGAGAGACGTTACATACGGACTTGCTACTCTGTGTATCGGTGGCGGAATGGGTTGTGCTACAATCGTTAAAAAAGAAGCTTAATTAAAATTTGATTTTTAAAAGGATTTAAAAATCCGGATTTATCTCCGGCATGATTGCGACATGCGAAAGTGTCGGAGATATTTTAAACATTGCTTTGTTAGTAATTTAACATAGTTACGGCAAAGCACAGACATTATTAGATATGTGTGACTAATCTATGGACAAGATTGTTTGGGTATGGCAGTCGCTATGTTTCATGTTAGTATATATTTTCATTTTAAGGAGGACATATCATGAAAGTTGGTATTATTGGAGCAGGAACAATGGGATCAGGTATCGCACAGGCTTTTGCACAGACAGAAGGCTATGAAGTATATTTATGTGATATCAATGATGAGTTTGCTGCAAACGGCAAGAAAAAAATCGCAAAAGGATTCGAAAAAAGAATCGCAAAAGGCAAAATGGATCAGGACAAAGCTGATGCAATCCTTGCTAAAATTACCACAGGTACAAAAGATATTTGTACAGATGCTGATTTAGTAGTTGAAGCAGCATTAGAGGATATGGCAATCAAAAAACAGACATTCAAAGAGCTTCAGGAAATTGTTCCGGCTGACTGTATTTTTGCAACAAATACATCTTCATTATCCATCACAGAGATTGGTGCAGGTCTTGACAGACCGGTAATCGGAATGCATTTCTTCAATCCGGCACCAGTAATGAAACTGATCGAGGTAATCCAGGGAGCAAATACTCCGGATGATTTAAGAGATAAAATCGTTGAGATTTCCAAAAAAATCGGTAAGACACCGGTTCAGGTTAACGAGGCAGCTGGTTTCGTAGTAAACAGAATCCTTATTCCGATGATCAACGAAGGTATCTGTGTATTAGAAGCAGGTGTTGCAAGCGTAGAAGATATTGATGCAGCAATGAGATTAGGTGCTAACCACCCAATGGGACCTTTACAGTTAGGTGACTACATTGGTCTTGATATCTGCCTTGCTATCATGGAAGTAATCTATTCTGAGACAGGCGATCCTAAGTATCGTCCAGCTCCATTACTTAGAAAAATGGTACGTGCAAACAAACTTGGCTGCAAGACAGGCGTAGGTTTCTACGATTACAGCAAATAAGAATAGAATAATTACTCTCGAATTATAAGGGGTATAGTCCTTATAAGATATATAAGAAGTAGGCAGTCAAAATGACTGATACCGATGTTCATATCGGAGAGTGGCGCCAGACATGTGCATTTCGCTACACATGTCTTTGGTGTCGTTTGGAGTTTTGACTGTGCTTCACTAAAAATGGAGGAAAAGTATAAAATGGATTTCGGATTAAGTAAGAAACACGA
>NZ_KI271192.1:16544-16983 GCF_000469345.1 Eubacterium ramulus ATCC 29099 | reverse complement strand
CTGGAAGAAGGATTAAGACAAATAGCATAAAAATAACAATATAGGGCAGGGACTGCCCGAATTAACGCCTGTGGAGATAGTAGGTTACGAGGTCTGCGAAGCAGGAAACCCATTGGCTTTAGACAATGGGTAGTTCACCCGGATTATGTGCGATATACAAATAATGCGACAGCACTGCCTTTTAACCTGATGTCAGAGCAGGATATATTTTTGTGTGATCGTAATTTCAGGGGATATGCAAATCCAAGTTTTGGGGAGATACAGTTCCGACCGGTGGCAAATACCAGAAGTGGTGTGGCGCTGATCTGGCGTAAGGCGAATAACAAACCGGAGTTAAAGGAGTTTATTAACAGGTTGGATGTCAATCCGGATATGTGGTTTTGAACAATATGAATGTACGCTCAGAATTCTTCATCTCAGTCTGAGTTGAGACTCCCAC
>NZ_KI271192.1:0-16444 GCF_000469345.1 Eubacterium ramulus ATCC 29099 | reverse complement strand
CACCAAGTCTCACGTGCGTTCGACTTGAATTAAAAGATTCCGAGCGTACATGTGAGTAAAAAGGAGAGAAAACATGCGTACATGGGAGGAAATTCGGGAAGATTTTCCGATTCTAAAAGAAAAAATACATGGAAAAGATCTGATCTATCTGGATAATGCGGCGACGACACAGTTGCCGCAGCAGGTGCTGGATTGTTTTGTGGAGCATTATACAAAGTATAATGCGAATGTGCACCGAGGAATCCATTATTTAAGTGAACAGTCCACGATGCATATGGAAGCAGTGCGGAATAAGCTAAAAGATTTTTTGCATGCAGAGAATCAGGGAGAGATCATCTTCACTTCCGGAGCGACGGATTCTGCAAATCTGGTGGCGCAGAGCTTCCTGCGTCATGTATTGCAGCCGGGCGATGTGGTGCTCTCCACAGAGCTTGAGCATCATGCCAACTTTGTTGTGTGGCAGCAGGTCTGTCAGGAATGCGGAGCGGAGTTTCGCATGATTCCGACCGTGGATGGTGAATTGGATATGGATGCAGCACACAAGATGCTGTCAGATAAAGTGAAATTGCTGGCAGTCACCGCTGTATCCAATGTAACGGGAACCGTGGTTGATATCGAAACACTGATCGCATGGGCGAAAGAATATGAAATTCCGGTGTATATTGATGCTGCACAGGCGGTGCGCCATCGAACTTTTGACCTGGCAGGATTGCAATGTGATTTTCTTGGCTTTTCCGCCCATAAAATGATGGGACCGACGGGTGTCGGCTGTCTGTTTGTACGTGAAAAATGGCTGAATGAAATGCAGCCATATCGTTACGGTGGCGGCATGATCGACATTGTGACAGAAGAAAAAACAACGTTTGCCGAGCTTCCGGCGCGGCTGGAAGCAGGCACACCGAATTACAGTGGAATCATCACCTGGGGCGCGGCCCTGGATTATCTGATGGACATCGGAATTGAGCGAATGGCTTCCTATGAAGAAGAGCTGATAAAGAAGGCAGAAGAAGTTTTAGAGGCTATTCCACAGGTGAACATATTGGGGCATCCAAAACAGCGGGCAGGCTGTATTTCCATTCAGATCGATGGTGTGCATCCTTATGATTTTGCAAGTATGATCGACAAATATGGTGTGGCAGTGCGGACAGGAAGTATGTGTGCGCAGCCAATCGTGAATAAAATGGGATTAGACACAGTGATTCGTATTTCTCCGGCATTTTACAATACGATGGAAGAAATGAAAAAACTTGGCGAATACACAGAAAAAGTAATTGCTTTTTTTGAGAGGATAAAACGATAGAATAGTATGGGGATATTTTGTGAGACTGTTCCGAAAGGAACATTATAAATCAATTTTGGAGAGGGCAGCACCTAAGCGTGCTGTCCTTTTTCAGCATGAGAACCGGTTGTAATTAATAAAAAGTTTATAGAAAATTCCTTGTGTCATGGCGAAATTGCGGTATAATATAGAAAAAGTTATCATAATTAATGCAGAATTTCACAGATTTTTCATACTGCTTGAATCTGCAATGACGCAATGAACGTACACAGAAAGGGGTTTTGAAAATGGCTTTTTTTGACAAATTAGGAAACACAATTTCAGCAGCAGGAAAAACAGGATTAAGCAAAGCAAAGGAAATTAAAGATACAGCGCGAATCGCATTAGATATCCAGGAACGCGAAGGTGCAATCCGTAAACTTTATCAGGATCTTGGTCAGGCATATTATCATGCACATAAGGATGATGAGAATTCCGAATATACACAGATTGACGAGATTAAAGCAGCGTTTGAAGAAATCGGTGAACTGAAAGCTGCGAAAGATGGTATTCGCGGAATCAGAAGATGTCCGGAGTGTGGTGCAGCTGTTGCTGATGATGCGAATTTTTGTTCTTCCTGCGGTGCAAAATGTGAGAAACCGGAGCCGGAAGTATATGAAGGTGAAGTAGTAGATTCTGAGGAAGAAGCAGATGAGGAAACTGCGGAATCAGAGGAAGAGGATGCTCCGGTAGAAGAGGAAGCATTTGAAGACGAAGAGAAGACAGAAGAATAAAAAGTGATGCAAAAATCTGTTTGACTTTTAGAAAAACAGGAAATATAATGACTACAAACGAGTAGCGAGTAAGCGTAAATCCAGTTTACCAGCTACTCGTTTTTCTGTTTGGTAGAAAATTGTATCGAATTTTCTATCAAATAAAAGACATTTCGTGCAGATGATGTACATTCGCGCGTAGTTAAATCTAATATTTGTAAGAAAAAGTGTGTAGCCTGCCAGCGTAAGTCCAGCTTATATGACAGAACCACACTTTTTTTGATGCAGAAAAGGGAGGAATGGAAATAAAATGGCAGAAAGTAACAAGATGAGAGATATGCCGGTGAATAAGCTGATGATTCAGATGGGAATCCCAATGATTCTATCAATGGCATTACAGGCGGTTTACAACATTGTAGACAGTGCATTTGTAGGAAATATGAAAGTGGGCAGTGAAGCAGCATTAAATGCTTTGACTTTGGTATTTCCGGTTCAGATGCTTATGGTTGCAGTTGGAATTGGAACAGGTGTAGGAACCAATGCACTTCTGGCAAGGACACTGGGGCAGGGAAACAGTAAAAAAGCTGCGAAGGTAGCAGGAAATAGTCTGTTTCTGGGTGTAATCATTTACGTCGCATGTTTTCTTTTTGGCATCTTTGGAGTGAAAGCGTATATTTCATCTCAGACAGTAGATACTGAAGTGCTCGAAATGGGTGTCAGTTATCTGCGGATATGTTGTGTGATTTCTTTTGGAATTATCTTTTTTTCTTTATTTGAAAAATTACTTCAGGCAACGGGACGTTCTCTTTATTCTACAATCGGACAGGTGGTCGGAGCAGTTGTAAATATCATTCTGGATCCGATTATGATCTATGGTATTGGATCGGTTCCGGAAATGGGTGTAAAAGGAGCAGCTTACGCAACCGTGATCGGTCAGGTGGTATCTGCAGTTTTATTATTCATTTTCCATATGAAACTGAATAAAGAATTTGAACATGGGGTGAAATTTATGAAGCTGGATACGGGGATTATAAAGGAAATCTATGCAATTGGTCTTCCGGCGATCATTGCGCAGGCATTGATGTCTATTATGGTTTATGTAATGAATCTGATTCTAAAGTTTGATCCGTCAGCACAGACAGCATATGGTCTGTTCTATAAAGTACAGCAGTTTGTTCTGTTTCTTGCGTTTGGACTCAGAGATGCAATCACTCCGATCCTTGCATTTGCTTATGGAATGAGAAGCAGGAAGAGAATCCAGGATGGAATCAGATATGGTTTGATCTATACCATTGTATTAATGATTTTTGGCATTGCAATTACAGAGATTTTCCCCGGAGCATTTGCTACGCTGTTTAATGCGGGAGAGTCGCGGGTATACTTTATCAGTGCAATGCGGGTGATTTCTGTCAGCTTTTTATTTGCTGGAATTAATGTTGCTTATCAGGGGATTTATCAGGCACTGGACGGTGGTGTGGAATCATTAATTATTTCGCTTTTGAGACAGCTTGTGATCATCTTACCATTAGCTGGGATTTTTTCTTGGTTTGTCAGAAACGGTCAGATAGGGGTTTCGTTAATCTGGTGGGCTTTTCCCATTACCGAAGTGATTGCGTGTCTTGTGGGATATCTGTTTTTAAAGAGAATAAGAAAAAATGAAAGCAATAAAATGTGAAAAAACTGTGAAATTAGCACTCGAGTGTTGACATGGCTAATAATAGGTGCTATAGTACAGATAGAACAAAGGAAGAGAGATAAAAGGAACAAAGAAAAGTTCCGAAGATCCAAAAATCCAATGCTCAATGAGAACAACACTTCGGTTACTCCGAATGTGCAGACAATAAAGACAATTACTGAAAGGAGTAATGACTTATGATGATGCCTAGAATTTTTGGAGAAAACTTATTTGATGATTTTATGAACGACTTTGCATTCCCGGATTTTACAGACAGTGCAAATATTGAGAAAGCTTTGTATGGTAAACATGCTAAAAACATAATGAAGACAGATGTCAAAGATACCGAAAACGGATATGAAGTAGATATCGATCTTCCGGGCTTCAAGAAAGATGAGATCACAATGAAACTGGAAAACGGTACATTAACCGTCAGCGCAGCAAAAGGTCTTGACAAAGATGAAGAGCAGAAGGATAAGAAATATGTAAGACGTGAACGTTACGCAGGTGCTATGAGCAGAAGCTTCTATGTGGGCGAGCATGTAGCAGTAGAAGATATCCATCCGAAATATGAGAATGGTATTTTAAGCTTTACCGTTCCGAAAAAAGAGCAGAAAGCAGTAGAAGAGAAAAACAAATTTATTGCCATTGAAGGTTAATCTGAACGCTTTATCTCTCCCTAAATAAAAATCCCTGGCAGGAAATAGATCCTGCCGGGGATTTTTTTGTCAAAGAATTACAAAGAGATATTTTGCGTTGATGCTTGTTTCGGAAACGCTGTTTTGGTATAAACAATCATTAATATTGCACCGATCAACCAGGAAATCGGATATACCATGTATACACCATCAATGGTTGGAATATGTGGTACTGCCAGCCGGATCCAGATCACGCGGTAAACACAGAGTGAGAACAGGATAATGACCATTGGCGGAACAGATTTTCCGATTCCGCGGATGGCGCCTGCCAGTCCATGCATAATGGCCAGCAGGAAATAAAATGGGCAGAAGTACAGCATGGCTCTTACACCAAATTCGATGACCGTCGGATCTTTGGAAAAGATACCGATCAGCGGATGTGCAAACAATAGCAGGATACTGCCGACGCAGATACAGTAAATAACACCCATGGCAACAGTGACCCGCATGCCTTTCCGCACACGCTCCATATTGCCGGCTCCGTAATTCTGTCCGGAAAAAGTAGTAGCTGCCATACTGAAACTCATGACGGGCAGAATGTTAAATCCGTCGATCTTGATATATGCCGCAAATCCCGCCATGGCGAGCGCACCATAGCTGTTGACACTGGCCTGAACCAGAACATTTGCAAAAGAAATTACGGTATTCTGGATGGCGGTCGGTACACCAACCTGGATAATACGGATAGCAACCGTTTTATGAATCCGGATTTTTCTCAAGACTACTTTGTAGCTTTCATTTACACGCATCAGATAAAGCATACAGAGTACGGCAGAGAGCAGCTGACTGATATCTGTCGCAATCGCAGCGCCGGCAATGCCCATCTTTAAGACGGGGATAAATAACAGATCCAGTATAATATTGGTAAAAGAAGCAATTGCCAGATATAATAATGCGCGCTTGGAATTGCCGACAGCGTTCAAAATGCCACTTGCCATATTATAAAGAATACTGAAGATCACGCCTGCGAAATAAAGCCGCAGATAAGTGATGGATTGAGGCATAACTTCTTCTGGTGTGCCCATCCAGCGAAGAATCTGCGGAGACAGAATAAGACCGGCAGCAGTCAGGACAACGCCGAGGATCAATGCAATTGCCAGTGCAGTATGTACGGACTCATGGATTCCTTTTTTGTTCTGTGCACCGATAAACTGGGAGACAATAACACCGGCACCGGCACCGGCTCCCATACTGAAAGAAATCAGCAGCATGATCAGGGAAGAACTGGAACCGACGGCAGCCAGAGCTTCACTTCCAAGGAAATTTCCGACCACGATCGAGTCGACCGTATTATATAACTGCTGAAGCATATTTCCCAGAATTAGCGGAATAGAAAAAAATAAAATATGTTTCCAGATACTTCCTTCTGTCATCAGGGTAGAATGTGATGTCTTTTTCTTGTGTAATGCAATCCCCATATTTGATAGACTCCCTTCTGTTGTAACTTGTATAAAAGAATGTTTCACGCAAAATAAAGTTCCAGAAAAAATACTCATGTGTTATGTATATAAGTATATATTGCATTTTCCCTGAAACTTTATAGAATTTTTTCATTGAATCTATTATAACGCTTCTTATTTGTAAGAATCAATATAGAAATATGCAAAGATATAGCCTCCGGCAGAATTGCAGAGTAAATGAGCATTGCTTTGTAAAAATCTTTGCTGAAAACCAGCTTTATGCCTGTCTGCTTCATTGACTTTTCAGGGTGCCTGTGATACGCTTAACTACTAGGAAAAAAAGAAAAATTCGTCCGTATAAAACCCAAAAGGAGTGATTTGATTATGTGTAAAACCTGCAAAGGAAAATATTATATGACAACAGCGATTGCCTACACATCAGGCAAACCGCACATTGGAAATACTTATGAGATCGTACTGGCAGACAGTATTGCCCGTTACAAACGACAGGAAGGTTATGACGTATACTTCCAGACCGGAACAGACGAGCATGGTCAGAAAATCGAGTTAAAGGCAGAAGCAGCCGGTGTGACACCGAAGGAGTATGTCGATAAGACTGCCGGAGAAGTAAAACGCATCTGGGATTTGATGAATGCTTCTTATGACAACTTCATCCGTACAACGGATGAAGATCATGAGAAACAGGTGCAGAAAATCTTCAAAAGACTGTACGATCAGGGAGATATTTACAAAGGATATTATGAAGGAATGTACTGCACACCGTGTGAGTCTTTCTTCACAGAGTCTCAGCTGGTAGACGGCAAATGCCCGGACTGCGGTCGTGAGGTTCAGCCGGCTCAGGAGGAAGCATATTTCTTCAAAATGAGCAAATATGCGGATCGTTTGATCGACTATATCAATACACATCCGGAATTTATCCAGCCGGTTTCCAGAAAAAATGAGATGATGAACAACTTCCTGCTGCCGGGATTACAGGATCTGTGTGTATCCAGAACTTCTTTCAGCTGGGGTATTCCGGTAGATTTTGATCCGAAGCATGTCGTATATGTATGGCTGGATGCGCTGACAAACTATATTACAAAGATCGGTTACGATGCAGATGGAAATTCTTCAGATCTGTTCAAGAAAAACTGGCCGGCAGATCTTCATCTGATCGGTAAAGATATCATTCGTTTCCATACGATTTACTGGCCGATCTTTCTGATGGCTCTGGATCTTCCGCTACCGAAACAGGTATTTGGTCATCCGTGGCTGCTTCAGGGCGATGGAAAAATGAGTAAATCCAAGGGCAACGTACTGTATGCAGACGAGCTGGTAGATTTCTTCGGCGTAGATGCAGTCCGTTACTTCGTGCTTCATGAGATGCCGTTTGAAAATGACGGCACGATTTCCTGGGAACTGATGGTGGAGCGTGTAAACTCGGATCTTGCAAATACGCTTGGAAACCTTGTAAACCGTACGATCTCCATGAGCAACAAATATTTTGGCGGCGTGGTAAACAAAACAGGCGTTGAGGAAGACGTAGATGCTGACCTGAAAGCAGTTGTAACAGGAACCCGCGACAAGGTAGCTGCAAAAATGGATCAGCTGCGTGTGGCAGATGCAATTTCAGAAGTATTTACCTTATTCAAGAGATGCAATAAATATATTGACGAGACGATGCCTTGGGCACTTGCAAAAGATGAGGCAAAACAGGATCGTCTGGCAGAGGTTCTCTATAATCTGGTAGAGAGTATCAATATCGGTGCAGAGCTGTTAAAGAGCTATCTGCCTGAGACATCTGCAAAAATCCTTGCTCAGATCAACGGCGCAGAGCGTGATTTTGACGATCTGGCAACCTTTGGTCTGCGTGAGAATGGTTTGAAAGTAACGGATACACCGGAAATCCTGTTTGCACGTCTGGATCTTGCAGAAGTTATGAAAAAAGTAGAAGAACTTCATCCGCAGGTTACAGAAGAAGCACCGGCCAGGGAAGCAGAAGCTGATGAGGAAGTGATCGACATCGAACCAAAGGAAGAGATTTCTTTTGAGGATTTTGGAAAAATGCAGTTCCAGGTTGGTGAGATCATTGCCTGTGAAAAAGTGAAAAAATCCAAAAAACTGCTTTGCTCCCAGGTGAAAATCGGAAGCCAGGTAAAACAGATCGTTTCCGGAATCCAGAAACATTACACACCGGAAGAGATGGTTGGCAAGAAAGTGATGGTACTTGTAAACCTGAAACCGGCAAAACTGGCAGGTGTGCTTTCCGAAGGTATGCTGTTATGTGCAGAGGATGCAGAGGGTAATCTGTCCCTGATGACACCGGAGAAAGCAATGCCATCCGGAGCGGAGATCTGCTAATGATTTTTGATACACATGCACATTATGATGATGAACAGTTTGATACAGACAGAGATGCTCTGCTGCGCGGAATGGCAGAGCAGAATGTCGGCACGATCATAAATGTCGGTGCGTCTTTGGAAGGCTGTTGGCGCAGTGTGGAGCTGGCGCATCAATATCCCTTTGTCTATGCGGCCGTTGGCATTCATCCGGATGAGGTGGGAGATTTAAACGAGGAGTCTTTTGCCCGTCTGCGGGAAACCGCCCGCATGGAAGAAAAAGTAGTCGCTATCGGTGAAATTGGTCTTGATTATCATTGGGATGTTCAGCCGCACGAAGTGCAGAAGTACTGGTTTGTAAAGCAGATGGAACTGGCGAAAGAACTGGATCTGCCGATTGCGGTGCACAGCAGAGATGCGGCAAAAGATACCTTTGATCTGATCGCAGCCAGAGGAAAAGGTCAGCGTGGCGTGATCCATTGTTATTCCTATTCTCCGGAGATGGCACAGGAATATGTAAAGCTCGGATATCATATCGGACTCGGCGGTGTGGTTACATTTAAAAATGCAAAAAAGGCAAAAGAAACTGCCAGACAGATTCCGCTGGAGCGCATTTTACTGGAAACGGACAGCCCGTATATGGCACCGACACCATTTCGTGGAAAACGTAACAATTCCGCATACATTGATTATGTGGCGCAGGAAATCGCAGATCTGAAAGGAATTTCCAAAGAAGAAGTGATTGCTGTTACCGAAGAAAATGCAAAGAAGTTATTTGCAATTATTTGATAAGATGGCTCTGAATCGTTGAAATATAGGAGAATCATATGAGTGAAAACAGACCAAAACCGTATCTTGGAAATCCGCAGGAGACCATTGCGGTATTAAACCGTTATAAATTTGCATTTCAGAAAAAGTTCGGTCAGAATTTCCTGATCGATACCCATGTGCTGGAGCGCATCATCGATGAGGCTGGTATTACACCGGATGATTTTGTGCTTGAAATCGGACCGGGTATCGGTACCATGACCCAGTATCTTGCCTGCGCAGCCCGTGAGGTTGTGGCAGTGGAGATTGACAAAGTGCTGATCCCGATTCTGGAAGGTGATACGCTGAAAGCATTTGACAATGTAACTGTCATCAATGAAGATATTTTAAAAGTGGATATCAACAAACTGGTGGAAGAGAAAAACGGTGGCCGTCCGATCAAGGTGGTGGCAAATCTGCCATATTACATTACGACACCGATCATCATGGGACTTTTCGAGAGTCATGTACCTATCGAGAGCATCACGATCATGGTGCAGAAGGAAGTTGCAGACCGTATGAAAACCGGACCCGGTTCCAAAGAATATGGTGCCCTGTCTCTGGCGGTACAGTATTATGCAAATCCGGAGATTGTAGCAAATGTTCCTCCGAACTGCTTTATGCCTCGGCCAAATGTCGGTTCCGCAGTGATCCGTCTGACAAGACATGAGACACCTGTGGTTGATGTCAAAGATGAGAAGCTGATGTTTCGTATTATCCGTGCATCCTTCAATCAGCGTAGAAAGACACTGGTCAATGGATTGAAAAATTCCGGTGAGATTAATTTTAGCAAAGAACAGATCGAGGCGGCGATCACAACCATCGGCAAACCGCTGACAATCCGTGGAGAGGCACTGACGCTGGCTGAATTTGCAGCGTTATCCAATGCTTTTTCTGATATGTAATGATCAGATAAGAATATCTCATGCGTTTGGCTTGAAGGAATCAAAGGATTTTGTATAAGAATAAAGTATCTGTGGAATAAATAATAATCTGAGTCATAAAGTTTAGAATGAAAGAAAAATTCAAACTTTATGGCTCAATTTTTATATTGGTTATTTTTGTTCCCTTCCTGTTGATGCTCTGGGTAGAGGGAGGCTTCGGAGGGAGACAGGCGGATCCTGTGCAGCAACAGATCGAAGAGGCACTGCCTTTTGTGGTCGCAAAGGAGGTTTCTGTTGGAAGCAGAACAGAAACACTGAAAGCGCAGGCAGTCATTGCCAGAACGAACCTCTGGGGAATGTATCTGAAAAATCAGAGTGATGATGCACAGGGAAAAAGAGATTGGCTGGAGCCGGGTGGAACAGAAGACTTAATGACATTGTGGGGAGCATCTGCCTATGAGAAAAATATGGAGAAATTCAGACAGGCTGTGAAGGAGACGCGTGGTGAGATCCTGACCGTTGAACATCAGCCAATCCAGGCGGCATACCATTATGCGGCAAATTGCAAAACCCGAAATGCATCGGAAGTTCCGGGGCAGGAAGCCGCAGTGTATCTGCAGAGCGTGGATAGCCCGGATGATATGCTGGCGGATGGATTCTTAAGCATCAGCTATATGGAAAAACAGCAGATGGCAGATGCATTGGCATCGTTGTTTCAGGAGGATGCTCCACAGGCGGAAAATTTGCCGGGAGCACTGGAACTGACAGTCAGAGACAGCGCCGGTTATGTGACGGAGGTCACCTGTGGAAGGACGGTGGCAAACGGCGAGGCAGTACGTCAGGCACTGCATTTGAATTCAGCCTGTTTCTATTTTTCAGAGCTGGATGGAAAGATACGGATTTTGACAAAAGGCATTGGGCATGGGCTCGGTCTGAGCCAATACGGTGCCAACGAACTGGCAAAACAGGGGAAGAATTACCAGGACATTCTGAAATATTATTATCAGGATGTTACGTTAGAACACTGGTAATGATTATATGATTTTACATAATTTATGATGTCAGGGTCAAAAGCCTGAAATAATTAATTTCTGTATTGAATAGTTTTTCATTTTTCCGGAAAGAATAAAAGTAAAACAGCAGCCGATGGCGGAATCTGGAGGAGAAAAATGGAAAAAAAAGAAAGACGACGGGTACTTATTCATAGACAGAAATCATATTTGACAGCAGGCGTGGTCACATTGGTGGCAGTAGTGGCCATGATGGGCGCATATCAATACGAAAAGCGTGCAGAAAAACAGGAACAGCAGGAGCAGGTGACTCTGGCGGAGCAGACGGATACCGCTGAAACACAGAATACCACAAATGCGGATGATACGCAGGAGACCATGGTGACACAGAAGCCGGATCAGCAGACTGAAAATACGGTCAGCAATCAGGCAGACAGTTCTGCCCTAGCGCAGACGGATACCGTGCAGGGAAGCACAGACACGACGGCAGTATATCAGCAGGTACAGACCAATGAAGAACCGGTGCTGCACTTTGCGGCGACAGATACCATTGGCTGGCCGTTGGAGGGCGATGTAATTCTGAATTACAGCATGGATCGTTCGGTATATTTTGCCACATTGGATCAGTATAAATATAATCCGGCACTGATCATTGCCGGGGCAGTAAATGACCGTGTAGTGGCTGCTTCCGATGGACAGGTTATCGGTGTGGATACCACCGCAGAAACCGGACAGACGGTGACCATTGGGCTGGGAGACAGCTATCAGGCCATCTACGGACAGCTCAAGGAACTGGAAGTGTCAGCCGGTGATTATGTCAGCCAGGGAGACACCATTGGATATCTGGCAGAACCGACAAAATACTATTCCGTGGAGGGAGCCAACCTGTATTTTGCCATGACAAAAGAAGGAAAACCGGTGAATCCAATGGATTATATAAGATAAGTAATGATTTGATCTCAGAATGTTTTGCGGATCGTATTTGCAGCACACATTTTATTCGGAATTGTGTATAATAACAATATAGAGATCAAAATTCGCAATCGATATAAAAATGATACAGTTTTACTTCAGAAAAAGACGGTTATCTCAATCTGAATTGAGATTTCGCTTCTGCAAGTGATGAGTAATAACAAATCTTTTTCAGTCGGAGAACCGATTCCTGACCTGAATAAAATACAGTACGTCGATTGCTTTTTATAAGAGTGCCTGAGATGCCATGAATGATGGAAAACCAGAGATTTTGATGTGGCATCTCGGGATACAAACATAAAAAAAGCAATAGTATAAATACCTGATCGTACAGATGCAAAAGCATACTACAAAGTGAGATGATCAGAATAAAAAATGGGAATAAAATGAGAGTGACAACAGAGAACACAAAAAAAACGGCAGAGACAGAAACAAAAAATGCCTCCGTAAAAAAAGCAGATGAACAATCAACAGAATCTGCAAGAAAAAAAGCAGAAAAACCGAGTGGGAATGCAGCTGCAAGAAACTATACATATATTTTGAAATGCGGGGACGGAAGTCTCTATACCGGATGGACAAATGATATTGCAGCACGTCTGGAACAGCATCGCAGTGGAAAAGGAGCGAAATATACCCGGGGACGGGGACCGCTGGAACTTGTGTATCTGGAAGTGCATGATACAAAGTCAGAGGCAATGAGCCGGGAAGCGCGGATCAAACGATTTACAAAAAGAGAAAAACTGAATCTTCTTGGAACAGAAGAATGGCGCTTGGAACTGACAGGAACAGAACTGGAGTTGCTGGGATAAAGTTTTGCGAGAAAGAGGAAACAGATAAAAAACTGCCTTTGGGGGCAGTTTTTTATCTGTTGCGGTCTGGTTATCGGGAAACAATAAGTTTGCAGATCGGATTTCCCATAGAGGAAAACTTCTGCTCATATTCAGTCATGACATTTCCCTGATTCAATGTTTCATCATGGTGCAGATCCCAGGTGAAGGCATCCAGATGCCAGCCTGCCGGTTCCACCTGCTCCAGAGAAAACTGAAACAGATCTTTGTTATCGGTCTTAAATTCTACATGACCTTCCGGTTTCAGGATCTTATCATATCTGCCGAGGTAAGTCGTGGAAGTCAGACGTCGTTTCGCATGTCTGTCTTTGGGCCACGGATCGGAAAAGTTCAGATAAATGCGGTCTACTTCATGTTCAGCGAACATATTGCAGATATTTTCAGCATCCATACGGACAAAACGCAGGTTTTCCGGCAGTGTCTCCAGTGCATCTGTTTTTTCCAGAGCACGGATAAGCACGCTGGAATATTTTTCAATACCGATATAGTTGATTTCCGGATTCTGCTGTGCCAGTGTTGTGATAAACTGGCCTTTTCCCATACCTACTTCAATGTGAATCGGATGATTATTTCCAAAAACTGTATGCCAGTTTCCGGCCTGAGGATTTTCCTCGAGAATACACAATGGATGCTCGGCGATAGCCTCCCGGGAACCGGGTACATTTCTTAATCTCATATAAAATTAGTCCTTTCTTTTGTAAAGTTTCAACATATCATTGTAAAAACAAAGGAATCGCAATCGTTCTGATTCCCATGATTGAAATGTCAGATGTAAAACAGTTTTATGTCTGTCTGGTATTTTACTATAAGATGCGAATTGCGACAAGTAAATTACAGTTGTTTGGAGGATAAATGCAGTGCATTTTATTAAGATATCATGAATTTTGCATGATATGTCCTGTTTCCTGGTGCGGAAGCGGCGTTTTTACTGGACGGAGTATCGAAATTTTGCTATGATAGTAGTTGTGTGAATTCCAAATTTATACAGATTTTTCTGCATGTATCTGAGAAAAAAGATGATAATCAGCAGATTTGTGGGAAAAATAGAGTGAAAGATACAAAGTATGCAAACGCGATGGATAATGGTGCTGTTTGCCATATTTGGAGGAAAAAATGAGAAAATTTTTAAAGAGAATGACAGGCATTTTTCTGTGTGTGGCGATGGCAGCAGGTGTTTATGGTGCAATTCCGGCATATGCAGAAGGCACGGATACAGGTACTGATATCCAGGAACAGGCTGCACAGTGGCCAACGGGACCGGCGGTTCAGGCAGCCAGTGCAATCATCATGGATGCGTCCACCGGAACGGTTTTATATGAAAAGGATGCAGATACGCCGCGTTATCCGGCAAGTATTACCAAGATCATGACGACACTGCTGGCATTGGAAAATTGCAATCTCGACGAGATGGTGCATTTTTCTGCGACAGCTGTATATGAAAATGAGGGCGGTACGTCCCATATTGCCAGAGATCTGGATGAGGAAATGACACTGGAGCAGTGTCTGTATGGTATCATGCTGGAATCTGCCAATGAGTGTTCCTATGCAGTGGCAGAACATGTAGGCGGCGGTGATTATCAGAAATTTATCGATATGATGAATGCCAAGGCAGCAGAACTTGGCTGCACCAATACACATTTTAATAACTGTAACGGTCTGCCGGATCCGGCGCATGTGGTTAGTGCCCGTGATATGGCGCTGATTTCCAGAGAGGCTATTAAGAACAGTATGTTCCGCAAAATCGTAGGTACAGTGCGCTATGAGATTCCACCAACAAATAAACATGCGGATCCGACGCCGTTGAACAACCACCACCAGATGATCAGCGCATACAAAGGCCGTCAGAATCTGTATGAATACTGTATCGGCGGCAAGACCGGCTGGACATCCGATGCCGGAAATACACTGGTTACGTTTGCTGAAAAAGATGGTATGACACTGATCTGTGTAGTCATGAATTGCACGGCAGGTGGTCAGTATGCTGATACGAGAACATTGTTTGACTATTGTTTTGAAAACTTCAAACTTTATAATGTGGCACAGAACGAGACACGCTATGAGAATACAAATAAACAGGAAAACACGTTGTTCACGGAATGGAATGCCTTTGCAAAAGTGGAAGATGATGCACAGATCATCCTTCCGGCAGCTGCTAATTTTCTGGATACCCAGACAGAAGTGAATTACGATCAGGCCGGGGGAAGTATCCTCGGAACGCTGGTGTATTCTTATGGTGGCCGCCAGGTGGGAACTGCGAATGTAGTGACGACCGGAGCAAAAGTGGCGGAGTACCCGTTTGGAGAAAAATCCGGAACCATTCAGAAATCAGAGAGTGCGAAGGAAAATGATACTTCTGTGGCAGCAGATTCTTCAGATAAGACAAAGTCAGATGCAGCAAAGAATGACATCGGAAAGAAAAAAAGTCTTTCTATCAGCAGAAATAAATTGTTGCTGGCAGGCGGCAGTGTGGCTGTTGCCATTGTGATCGTACTTGTCATCTGGTTCCTGATAAATAACCACAGACGGATCTGGCGCAGGAAAAATACGCGGGACCGCCGTTATAAAACTATCCGGAACAACCGGAAGTGGAACCGCCGGGGTGGCCGGAAATAAGACATAAAATTAAATATAATATAAATCATATAAGACAAAATCGGAGAAATTTTTCTCACTCGCTAGACGCTCGCTGAGGAAAATTTCTCCGATTTTGCTATTTACGTTAGTATATTAGTATGAGTTGCTTTAGATTGCCGGGAATTTCAGCTCTTTGTATTTGCCATATTTCTGCTGTACCACGTCCATATGTTCAAAGAAATCAATTCTTGTCTTGATGATCTCGTTTAAGTGCTCAGCACGGGCAGCATTTACATTTCGGTCACGGATCAGTCCGTTCTCAGCCAGAACAAATTTATACTCACCGTTCTCATCTTTTACAAGGTCTCCGCCTGCACCACAAACTGCGCACTCAAACGGGAATTCGATTCCATCCCAGTGCTTGTCGCCTTTGTAGATCAGCGCGGAATGACATCTCGGGCACATTCCCTGATCTGCATCACCGAGCCATCCACGCTCTTCTACCGGAGTGTTGATTGCTTTGATGATATTTTCCCCCATCTTGTGGGCACGTTCAATCTGCTCGTCACGGAGTAATACATTACCCGGACGTCCGTTTCTGGTAGAAAGCATCTGGTCAACAACCTGTACAGACTGAGTGAACATGGTAGCACTCATGCCTTCGAGAGCCAGTGTCTGCCAGTCGTGACAGGAACCGCCCACTGCGATGAGTCCGCCGACCATATGCGGATCTTCTTTGACTGCGCCGATCTCAAGCAGGAAAGAAAGCTCGTAAGCCAGAAATCTCTGCGCGAATTTCAGATACAGGGAGCTTGGAGTCAGATCGTATGTAGGAACACCAACGATGATAGCATTGCAGGTGTACATTTCCTGAACAATCTTGTCCATGTCATCTTTGTCTTTCAGGATACAGCCGTTGTATTTGTCTGCTTTTCCCATTGCTACGTTACCCATCTGCATGGTACATCCCTCGCATCCGGTACAGTGCTCGATGTTGTAATCAAATAAGTTGATGAGTTTACACTCAGCACCGGCCTCCTGACAGGCAAGCAGAGCTTCTTTCACTAAAATTTCGCTGTTTCCGTTGTGGCGTCCTGCCACGATACCTAAAACCTTCATTGTAAAACCTCCTGTTTTTATATCGTTTACTGGTTTGAACGAACAGGTCGCAAACCGACTGCGTTCATGAGCAAGTAGCGAAAGCGG
>NZ_KI271191.1 GCF_000469345.1 Eubacterium ramulus ATCC 29099 | reverse complement strand
GCACCAAGTCTCACGTGCGTTCGACTTGAAAGTAAAAACTGAGATGAAATCTGATTTCCGGGAAAATTTGATTTCAAGAATTAAGTATAGCATACTTTGAAAAGAGGTGTATAGAAAAAGTTCTTCGTTTATAAAAAGTTCACAAATCGTTTACCGGTTTGTGTATTGTGCGATGACTTATTCAGTGGTAAAATATAGATTATGTTTAGCGGCTTATAGCCGCAAAGAAGGAAAGGTACAGGAGAACTACATGAATATTATAGAAAAAATTTTTGGAACCCACAGCGAGCGGGAACTGAAATCAGTTTATGCGATCGCGGATAAAATCGAAAGTTATCGTCCTCAGATGCAGGCATTGTCTGATGAGGAGCTGCGTGGTAAAACAAAAGAATATAAAGAAAGACTTGCAAAAGGAGAAACTCTGGATGATCTTCTTCCGGAAGCTTTTGCAACTGTCCGTGAAGCTGCAAAACGTGTGCTTGGCATGGAGCATTACCGGGTACAGCTCATCGGTGGTATCGTTCTTCATCAGGGACGTATCGCAGAGATGAAGACCGGTGAAGGTAAGACACTTGTTTCCACATCTCCGGCATATCTGAATGCACTGGAAGGAAAAGGTGTTCATATCGTTACCGTCAATGATTACCTGGCAAAACGTGATGCTGAATGGATGGGAAAAGTACATGAGTTCCTGGGACTGACCGTAGGCGTGGTTCTGAATGATATGGATCATGATGAACGTAAGAAAGCATATGAGTGTGATATTACGTATGTTACCAATAATGAACTTGGTTTCGATTATCTGCGTGACAATATGGTTATCTACAAGGAGCAGCTGGTACAGCGTGATCTGCACTATGCCATCATCGATGAGGTTGACTCTGTATTGATCGATGAGGCACGTACACCGCTGATCATTTCCGGACAGAGCGGCAAATCCACCAAGCTGTATGAGGCATGTGACATTCTGGCAAAACAGATGAAACGTGGTGAGGCAAGTCAGGAATTTTCCAAAATGGATGCCATCATGGGTATTGAAATCGAGGAAACCGGTGATTTCATCGTAAATGAGAAAGATAAAGTCATCAACCTGACACAGGAAGGTGTGGAAAAAGTCGAGAAATTTTTCAAGATTGACAACCTTGCAGATGCTGAGAATCTTGAGATCCAGCACAATATCATCCTTGCACTGCGTGCACATAACCTGATGCACCGTGATCAGGATTATGTAGTTGCAGATGATGAGATCCTGATCGTTGATGAGTTTACCGGACGTATTATGCCGGGACGTCGTTATTCTGACGGACTTCATCAGGCAATTGAGGCAAAAGAGCATGTAAAAGTAAAACGTGAGAGCAAGACGCTTGCAACTATTACATTCCAGAACTTCTTCAATAAATATGCAAAGAAAGCAGGTATGACAGGTACAGCCCTGACAGAGGAAAAAGAGTTCCGTGATATCTACGGCATGGACGTTATCGAGATTCCGACCAACCGTCCGATCGCACGTATCGACAGAGAAGATGCTGTATATAAGACAAAACAGGAGAAATTCGAGGCAGTTGTACAGGAAGTTGTGAAAGCACATGAAACCGGTCAGCCGGTTCTGGTTGGTACGATCACGATCGAGACTTCCGAACTTTTGAGCAGAATGCTGAAAAAAGAAGGTATTCAGCACAGCGTATTAAATGCGAAATTCCATGAACTTGAGGCTGAAATCGTAGCGCAGGCCGGTGTACATGGTGCAGTAACGATCGCAACTAACATGGCAGGCCGTGGTACCGATATCAAACTGGATGATGAGGCAAAAGCTGCCGGTGGTCTGAAAATCATTGGTACCGAGCGTCATGAATCCCGCCGTATTGATAATCAGCTGCGTGGACGTTCCGGCCGACAGGGAGATCCGGGTGAATCCCGTTTCTATATTTCTCTGGAAGATGATCTGATGCGTCTGTTCGGTTCTGAAAAACTGATCAATATGTTCAACGCAATGGGTGTTCCGTATGGTGAGCAGATTGAGCATAAGATGCTTTCCAGTGCAATCGAGAAAGCACAGGAGAAGATCGAGGGTAACAACTTTGGTATTCGTAAAAACCTGTTGGAGTACGATCAGGTTATGAACGATCAGAGAGAGATTATCTACGGCGAGCGCCGTCGTGTCCTGGATGGAGAGAACATGCGCAGTGCCATTTATAAGATGATCACAGACCGTGTGGAAGATACCGTAGATCACTGTGTATCGGATGAAGAAGGTAAGAAGTGGGATGTCCTGGAGTTAAATGAACTGCTGATCCCTGTCATTCCGATGCAGCCGTTAGGGGACGATGAGGTTCAGAGTCTGAACGCAAACGAACTGAAACATATGCTCAAAGAGCGTGCAGTGAAGTTATATGAGGCAAAAGAAGCAGAGTTCCCGGAGGAAGAGATGATCCGTGAGCTGGAGCGTGTCGTTCTGTTGAAAACCATTGATCGTAAGTGGATGGATCATATTGATGATATGGAGATTCTCCGTGAAGGCATCGGTCTTCAGGCATATGGTCAGAGAGATCCGCTGGTTGAGTACAAGATGGCCGGATTTGAAATGTTTGATGAGATGACGGCAAACATTCAGGAAGAAACCATCCGCCTGCTGTTCCATGTAAAAGTAGAGCAGAAGGTTGAACGTGAGGAGGTTGCCAAAGTAACCGGAACAAACAAAGACGATTCCCTGCAGAGAGCACCGAAGACACGGGAAACTAAAAAAGTATATCCAAATGATCCGTGCCCATGCGGAAGCGGTAAGAAATACAAACAGTGCTGCGGAAGAAAGGCATAGAAAGTGTAAAATACTATATGAAATAAAAAAATGGCATCTGAACGATGATATCGTCAGGTGCCATTTTTGGGTGAAAAGATGTTAATTTTGACAGAAAATATCTTTTATATACAGCGAAAATAATTTCGTTATGTCGTGGAGGATTACGGCAAAGGAAACGTTACTTCGACAAGAAAAAGCGTTTTATCTTTCTGCGTAAAAGTCAGGGTTCCATGGTGCATTTTGGCTATTTTTTCCGCACTTTTTAATCCGATGCGGTTGCTTTCAATGCCGGTCAGGTCTTTTTTTACTGCATTGGAAAGTATGATCTGGAAAATATCATTTTTCTGAGAAATCTGTAAAGTCACTGGTTCCGATTTATCCCCATATTTCAAAACATTAGAAAACAGATTTTGAAACAACCGCTTCAGGGATGTTTCATCGCCTTCGATCTGTCCGTACAATGGAGCTATGGTTTCTGATGTCTGAAATCCGGCAAGCCGGAGAAAATCCAGATGCTCGGAGAGCATGTGCTGTACATTTTTCAGAGGAACCGGAACCAGAAGAGGGGATTGCGGGGGTTCGTAAACCAGAGAATATTCAAACATGCGGTCGGTCAGCTGCTGGATGTCTTCTGTTTTTTGCAGACAGCGCCGGACATATTCAGATTGTTGCTCTGGATTGCGGCCAAGTGCCAGAATATCCAGATAACCATGTAAAATGGTTAGTGGTGTGCGCAGATCATGGGACATGGCAGTGATGAGGTCCTGATTGGCCCGACGGCTTTCCACTTCCTGCTGTATGTTGGTGTACAGGGTATTGCGCATCTGATCCAGTTCCCGTGCGAGGACACCAAGCTCATCATTTCCCATGGAAGCGATGGGATGATTTAAATCCCCACCGGACATTTGCAAAATGTGGTCTTTTAGAATGCCGATGTCCTGTACTTTTTTCCGCAAAAACAAAAGTGGCAGTAACAGCAACAGAAAGAGTGCAACTCCGATGGAAAACAGGAACCACGGAATGGTCAGTTTGGAGTTGTGGAAACTGGAGACATACAGTTCGCCGGTTTCGTTTTTAAATTCTACTTTTATCTGAAAATAATCTTCGATTCCGTTCAGAGGTAACACGCTTGCGTAATTACTGTATGTGATCTGAAAGATCATGTTGGTAAAAAAGTTCCAGTTCTTGCTGTGAACGATGTCGGCGGTATGCTGTGTACGAAAGTAACGTTCAGACCCACTGTAAATTGCGATGCCAGTGTAAGAATCCAGGCAGTCAAAAAATGGTTTGAACGCTGCCTGCTCCTGCTTATTATTTTCGGAAGAAGGCAGGTCGTAATTTTTGGCACGTTCTGTGAGCTCTGTCTTAAGAGTCTCGCGGTCCAGATCCATACCGGGAATGTGGCGGGCAATTTTCCATGCACAGGGCATCATATGCCAGGTGAGAGAAAAACCACCAACGGCCAGCATGAAGGAAAGCAGGATCGTGACAAGAAACTGCAAGCGGATCCGTGGAATTTTCCAAAGGGGGTTTTTGTCACAGAGGACAGTAAAATGTTTTGTGTGGGAACGCAATTCTTTGTGTTTAATTTTCTTTGTCACAGCGGTAGCCCCTTCCCCAGACAGTTTTGATCAGTGTCGGATTTTTCGGATCGTCCTCAATCTTCCGGCGCAGATTCCGGATATGCACCATAATGACGTTGTTCGCCCCATAGTAATATGGTTCGTTCCAGATAGATTCATAAAGGTGCTCTGTGGAGAAAATCTGTCCAGGATGCATCAGAAGCAGGAGCAAAATGGAGTATTCAGTATCTGTTAATTCCACAGGAAGACCGTTTTTGGTCACTTCCTGCGTCAGTTCATCCAACTGTAACTGGTGATAAGTGATTTTGTCCGGTTGCGAGGGTTGCGCTGGCTTTCCCTGATACACCTGATATCTGCGTATCATGGCTTTGGCTCGACTTACCAGTTCCGCATAAGAAAAAGGTTTTGCAAGGTAGTCATCGCCGCCGCTGGAAAAACCAAGCGTTTTGTCACTTTCCTGGGTGCGGGCACTTAAGAACAGGATCGGGACGTTTGTACTCTTGCGTATTTCCAGACAGGTTTGATAACCATTAAGACCAGGCATCATGATGTCCAGAATGATCAGGTCAAAGGTGTTTTCTTTTAACATGCCGAGAGCCTGGGTTCCGCTGGCGGCTTCATGTACCTGAAAACCTTCTCCGGAGAGGAGAATCTGTATGATCTCCCGGATTTCGGGATTATCGTCTGCGATTAAAATGGCTGCTTGTTCCATGATGATAACGAACCTTTCCATATATTTTTGTAAATTAACGTTTATCACTCACATCATAGCATAGTTATGAAGTTGTAGCATGTTTTCTTAAGAAAGATTCAGAAAGAAGTTCGTCTTGCGAACTTTTTCTGGACAAAGAATCGCAAAACTATTACAATGAAAATTAGGTAAGACCAGCAGACCAAAAAAGAGAGTTTGACATAGAGGAGCTGGATCAAAGGAGGATTATTTATGAGTGAACATATAACATATGTGGCAAACGGAGGACAGACTTACCAGCCATGTCAGGATAATGTAAAGGTACCTTTTGCATCTTATGAGAAACCGGCCAAACCGAATCCATTACTGCCTGAGCTGGAGCTGAATCAGGATGCCATTGACAAAGGATATGTACTTCCGTCACAGAAACAGCATTTTCTTCCCGGGGTAACATCTGAGATGATGGACTGGTTCTGGGCAAATATGGAAAAAGGATATTATCTGTGGGCTCCGGGCTCTCACAAGAAATTTACATGGGTAAAGACACCGGTAGAGTACGGTATGGAAGCTTCCGTTCATATGATCTCCGAAGCATGTGAACCGGGTGCAGCTGTATTTGGTGGCGAAGGTGTTGAAATCCACAGACTTGCGTTGAAAGAGTTCTTCCCGTTCACCACATGTCTGAAACATGTGATCTGCGAAGGTGTATACAACGATCTCGGTGAACTGGTGGATTCTACGGTTCATATGTGGGAAGATGTAGAAGGTGGCTGTGTGCATATTACAGCAACCGTACAGAACTCCAAAGTATCTGCACCGCCGGCCTTTATCATTGATATCCTGAAAAAAGATCCGAATGCGAAGATCGTACCGAACTTTCTGACCGAACATGAGGATTTTGAAGCAAGTCAGTGGCCGGTATTTTTACCGAAATTATATGATTTATGGAAAAATCATCCGGATCCGTCACAGAATGTACAGTGCTGCCTGGAAGTAGAGAAAACTGCTGAGGGATGGCGTTACATCAAAGAAAATGGTCCGGTTGTATTATAGTTCGATCCGCGCAGTCTGAACGGAGTCTCTGTTTTTTCCATGTAACCTGTGGATATTTGCGGCAGTTAATGTTATAGTAAGCTGTATGAACAGAGAATGTCTGTAACATTCATATTCTTAAATGCAAAATGCAAAAACAGAGACAGGATTGAGATAACGTATGGATAAAAAGAAGAAAAGTGCCGGTTCCAGCTGCGAATACTGTATGAATTACGAATATGATGAGGATTATGAGTACTATGTCTGTACCCAGGATCTGGATCAGGACGAGATGTATCGGTTTATCACCGGGCAGTTCCGGGAATGTCCGTATTATCGTGCCGGAGATGAGTACAGTATTGTAAGAAAGCAGATGTAAACCAGAATCGTGTGCAGATTTGTACACAGAAAAAGAATGAAAAAGAAACGAAAAGTGCAGGAGAACGAGTGGCTCCTGCATTTTTTTGTCTGAGTGTACCGAAAATCACATAAAAATTAAAAATATGTGTAATTTCTTGCCTGAGATGAAATTGCCCGCGGATAAAATGTGAAAAATGTGTGAAAAGCACTACTGGATTCGCCATGTTTTGGACTTATGAGATGGTGTGAGGTTTGATAAAATGCAGATATCAAGGTTTGGATAAGGAGGACAAGGTAGTTATGAAGATGAAAAAATTACTGACCATTTTACTGGCAGCATCTATCGTAGCAGGAAGTGCACAGGTGCCGGGACTGACCATGCAGGTACAGGCCGCACAGGTGCAGACACAGGAAAGTGCCGGAAGTGCAACCGCTACTTATAACGGAAAAACATTCAACCGCGCATCTGCCGCATATCAGGATGGCGATGTAAGCTATGAGGGAATGCCATTGTACAACGGAAATGCAGAGGATCTGGATGATTATGTGAATCTGATCATGGACGAGATCGGAGTGGATGGCTGGATCAGTATTCTGGCAGGCAAATCTCCGGTTGGTACTTACGCCGATGAGAATGGAGAGAGCAAAACATACAATGTGCCGATTACAGTAAACCGTGCGGCAGATGTGGGTCTGGATGGAGAGACACAGTGGCCGAATCAGCTGGCACAGGCACAGACCTGGAATACAGATCTGCTGAAACAGGCCGGTTCGGTATATGGCGATGAGATGCGTTCTAAATATGCGACATCATCTATTGGAACCACAGCAGTGGGCGCACATGCGGCACAGATTGATGCCCGTATGAATCCGTTATCCGGACGTTACGATGAGGGATACGGTGAAGATGCATTTATGATCGGAGAGATGGCAGACGCCTGGGCCGGCGGTATGGTTGGCGATGAGTCTGACGTTTATATGAAATCCATTCCGCAGACAAAGCACTGGACCACGTACAACTCCGAGTTTTTCCGTCTGCAGGGCGGCAACAACGTAAGTACTCGTACATTCTATGAGTATTATGGAAAAGCGGCTGAGAAGCCATTTTCAGATGGAACGATCACCGGTTATATGTCTTCTTACGGAAACATGAACCGTGTACCGACGACATCCACATTTATCCATGATTTCGCACAGAAAATAAGCAAAGACGGTGTGACTACAGGTTGTGATTTTATGGCTGAGTATGGTTATATCGACGAGCAGTACCGACTGAATGCATCCGGATTTTCCAACGGATATGATAAGCTGTATTCTTCTTCCCTTCTGGATCGTACCGCATCCATGATTCTGGCTGGTCATATTCAGGGAGGAACCACCGGTATTGCAGATGCTGACATTGCACAGACGATCAAAACCGCGGTGGAGAATCATGTGGAAGGTTTGACAGAGGATGATGTATATAAAGTAGCACGTCCGACAATTGTAACCATGGCACGTTCCGGCGCACTGGATGAACGAGATGAAAACGGTCAGCCGCGTTACTATCCGTATACGGATATCAAGACAGATCATTCTTCCAAAACAAGCCAGGAGACAGAGCTTCAGATGGCTGAAGAGTCTGTGGTATTGCTGAAAAATGAAAATCATACGCTTCCGTTATCCAGTGATTCCAAAGCCGGTGTCTATGGTGTGATGGCAGAAACGATGCAGTACGGACAGTATTCTTCCGAACTGGATGTCAATGATGAGAAATATAATACTTATGTACAGGGCGCAGGCGATAATATAGTGGAGGCAGTACAGAGCCAGATTGGCAGCGATAATGTATCTTATTCCACCGGAAACCGTGTGGTTGCGTACAAGACAGCCGGTGGATATGTAACAGCCACCGAGGATGAGAACGGTGCACAGCTCACAGTTTCCAACCCGGAAGAGGGCACCAAGGCAGCAGATCAGTCCAAGTATTTATTTGAGTATGCGGACTGGGGACAGGATGCATTCAGTCTGCTTTCTCTGGCAAATCAGAAATGGATCAATGCAGGTGTGAAAAACAATTCTCTGCCGGGCAATACCATGGGATTGTATGATGCGGCAGTTTCCAATAACGGATCTTACAGCATGAAAGCAAGTGCCGGAATGGCAACTGCAGTCAGCAACATGCCGACTTTCATGTCAAAACGTGCAGCGGATGAGGATGGAAATTATTACCTGAAAATGGGTGATAAATACAATGATACTGATTTTTCCACCACTTGGGCACTCAGCGATAAATTAGGTTGGTATCTGCAGACAACAGAGGATGGAAAAATAAAATTAAATGGTGATGCACAGCCGATTCAGGGACCGAATCTTCCGTTCCTTCTCGGAGGAAATCTGGCAACCGGTATCGCAGCATTTGAAAGTGCAGAAGATAAGACACCATATACTTTCAAAGAAGAAACGATAAAAGAGGCTGGTGCGGATTCCGAAGAACTGGCAGCAGATACGGATTATGCCATTGTAGTTATCGGACAGCCGTACAACGGTATTTCCGGTGAAGGTGTTGACCGTAAATATCTGAGCCTCAGTGAAGATCAGATGGATATGGTATCTACCGTTGCTGCAAATTATGCAAAAGCAGGCAAGAAGACAATTGTTATCATCAATACAGAGTATCCGGTAGAGGCAGAAGCTCTGCAGAATGATGAAAATGTATCCGCAATCGTATTTAATGCATTTGGCGGACAGTATGATGCAACAGCACTTGTAAATGTGCTTTACGGTGAGGCAGCACCGACCGGTCGTCTGGTAAGTACCTGGTATAAATCGAAGGATGCACTTCCGGCAATCGACGAGTACTCTGTTCCGAATAACGCAATGGCACTGATCGGACCGGATCTGGTACAGGGCATGACACTGGATGATATTGACGATAATGTAACCGTAGATATGACAGAGACAGATATGGAGCAGAAACATCTGACTTATATGTATGCAGATGATGAAGATGTTACCTATCCGTTTGGATATGGTCTGTCCTACTCTTCCTTTGACTACTCAGGCATGAGTGCAAAAGCAAATGAAGACGGCAGCGTTGATGTATCTGTAACTGTAAAAAATACAGGAAAAGTAGATACTTCTGATGTTGTGGAAATCTACGCTTCCAACCCGGATTCTTCCTATGGCAATGCCGTACCTAAGAAAAAACTGGTTGGATTTGAGAAAGTTGCTCTGAAAGCCGGAGAATCCGCAAATGTTGACATTCATGTAGATGCTTCTGCACTGGAAGTATGGGATGTCAATGCAGGTGAATATGTGGTAGAAGGCGGTACTTACCAGCTGTATGCGGCACATTCTTCTGATCTGAAGGGTGAGAATGTACTGAACAAAAAAGTAAAAGTATCCGGAAGTACACTCAGCAACGCTGATACTGCAGAAAAACGGAATGTATGGTCCTCTTCCTTTACAGCATCTGATGTAAAATATGTAGAGTATTCCAAAGGAAATACCGCAGAAGCCGCAGCAGCAGACAGCGATGAGATATTTGCGGTTATGGCAAAAAAATCAGGTGCATATACAGCACTTCTGAACGTGGATCTGGATCAGGTAAAACAGGCTGTCCTGACCGTTGCTTCCACAGAGGCAGAAAACGGAATCGAACTTCGTCTGGATGCTCCGGATGGAAAACTGATCGGTACTGCAACTTATGGTGCAACAGAAGCCGTTACAAACAAACGTACTGCTGACAATGGCGTGGATGCCGGAACTTACACAGAGCTTGGTTATACAACAGCCTCTGCTGATCTGAGCGGTGCATCAGGTGTTCATAACGTATATCTGGTATTTAAAAATGCAAATGCGAGAGTGGAAGGAATCCAGTTTGTAACATCAGGTGTGACGATTCCGGATGGACTTGCAAATGAGGCAGACGAAAATGGAAACTGGAACTATTATATCGATGGTAAAGTTGCCACAGATGCAACCGGCCTTGCTCCAAATGCTTACGGTTGGTGGTATGTAAAGAACGGAAAAGTTGATTTTACTTATACCGGACTTGCATCAAACGACCAGGGATGGTTCATGGTTGTAAACGGCATGGTGGACTTTGGCTATACCGGACTTGTAGCAAATGAGTATGGCTGGTGGATGGTACAGAACGGAAGTATCAACTTTGCTTACACCGGACTGGCTGCAAATGAGTATGGCTGGTGGTATGTCCAGAATGGAAGTATCAACTTTAATTACACCGGACTGGCAGCGAATGAGTACGGCTGGTGGTATGTAAATGGTGGAAAAATCGATTTCGGTTATACAGGCCGTGCAGCAAATGAGTATGGCTGGTGGAATGTAGTGAACGGAAAAGTAGTATTCTGATCATAGAGCGTGACAGAACCGGGGGTTTTATTCCCCCGGTTTTTGTTGTACAATCGTGAAAAAGACGGAGATAACATGCAGGCAATTGCGCAGTAAAATAAAATGTGATAAAAGAAAACATGCGACAAGAAATAACATGTTGGGAGAACGAAAATGGTTCATTTTATGGTTAGGAAAGAAGGACGGCAGGAGCCGGAGTGGTCATCAGATTATAGCTTTCTGATACCGCTGTCCGGGACAGTGAAGCTTTTTTTGAAAAAGAAAATTCTGGAACTGAAGAAGGGGGATGTTGTGATGATCGAACCCTTTCAGTATTTCAGTTTGTCTGATGTGTCCGGGAGCTGTTTGCTCTGTGGAGCTGACCTGACAAAGCTGATGTCGGGGCAGGGAGCGGCGCCGGGAAGGCTGGAGTGCAATTCTGTCATGGAACTCCACAAAGAACGGTATCACGAAGTAATCTGCGATATCTTACATCTTGTGCAGGAGATTCAGCAGGAAAATGTGTGTGCATATGTCCGTGAAATGAAATGGTCTTATCAGCTTCTGGAGCATCTGCTGCGTGACTTCCGGGTTGAGACAGAGATACCGGACACAGAGTTCCCGATGATGCAGAATGTGCTGTTTTACATTTCGCAGCATTATACGGAAGCGTTAACTCTGGCGGCATTGGCGGAACAGTTTTTTGTCAGCAGTTCGTATATTTCCAAAATGTTCCGGGAGAAGCTGGACACCAGTTTCTTGAAATATATCAATGAGATTCGCCTGTTGCATGCAGCGGGTCAGCTGCGGGATACCAGGAAAACCATTGACCGGATCGCAGAGGAGAGCGGTTTTAAAAATGCCAGATCTTTCAGCACCAAATTTCGGGAGTATTATCAGATTCTGCCTAGCGAATACCGCAGACAGCAGAAGACGGAAGTACCTGCACGGCTGCTGGCAGATGAGGAGCAGGAACTGGCAGCGTTTCTGCAGGAACTGGAAGCGGATTTTGCCGGGGCAGAACTGCTCAGCCATCCCGGGAAAAAACAGCTGATTACCGGAGTGGATTTGGATGGATTTGTCAGTCTGGATCAGCCCGGAGGGATTCTGACGATTCGGAAAGCCAGCTATCTGTTGCTTCATCCTGTGCGTAAGATGGTGCGGGAGCTTGCGGAAAAATTACATTTTACCGGTATTTATTTTCATGAACTGTTTCATGATGATATGGAAATTTATGTAAAAGACAGGGATCGAAGACCGCATTATAGCTTTTACCGGATGGATCAGCTATTTGATTTTATTGCAGAGTGTGGTCTGATCCCATTTGTAGAACTGTCTTTTGTACCGTTTCTTATGGTGGAGAATGTAAATAAAGACGCACTGATGCGCAATTCTATCTCCGATATGCCGACGGATATGCAGCAATGGGATCGGCTGGTATACCATGTGGTGGAACATATGGTGGAACGGTATGGCCGCAGTCAGGTGTTGAAATGGAAATTTTGCGTGTGGAATTCACCGGATAATCCGGGGATCAATTATTCTGCACTGCAGCGTGAAAATTATTATCGTCTGTATTTGTCTACCTGGAAAGTGATCAAAGCAATCGATGAGCGGTTTCAGGTTGGGACGTCAGCTTTAATGTCAGTAAATTTACTGTATCCGGAGTGGATGGACAGTTTTGCATCCTTTTATCAGAAGCAGCATTGCGAACCGGATTTTGTCATGATGAATCTGTATACCGTGGATGATACACCGCAAAGTATCCAGAGGCATCAGTCTGCCGGTATTATGCAGCACAGGGATGCCGTGTATGATGTGATACGGAGGATTTTGAACAATAATGAGGATTGTGGATGGCAGGTGAGGGCCTGGTATGTGGCGGAGTGGAATTTCGATCTGGGCTGGAACAACGCCCTTCAGGATACCATGTTTTATCCGGCATATATTGTAAAAAGTATGGTTGATTGCTGGCAGACGGGGATTTCCTTTGGAGTGATGGATCCGCTGGAAAATCTCTCAGAGGATCAGATGATACAGGGATCTTTTCAGGGCAAGCGTGGGATCTTTACCTATGATTTTATTAAAAAACCTTCTTACTATGTGTATGAGATGCTGGCAAAAATGGGTTCCTATTTTATCAAAAAAGGGGAAAACTATCTGATCACGAAGTCAGAGGACGGGGAAATTCAGATCTTATTATATAATTATCTGCACCTGTCAGAAGCATATTGTCAGAGAAAGCTGGATCGGAATAAAATCAGCCCGGGGATGTTGGAGCCGGAACATGATCTGACTTATGAAATTCGTCTGGAACATGCAAAAGAGCGGACGTATCTGAAAGGAACGAGTGTGCTGAATGAAAAGAATGGAAATCCGTATGGATTTTGCAAAAATTATAGAAGAGCAGCGCGGATTTCATCTGCGGATATTGTTTATATCAACGAAAAGAATCAGCCGCTTCACACGACTGATTATGTGAATCGTCAGGAAGATGGAAGTATCTGTCTGTACGAACACCTTGAGCCATTTGAAGTCCGGCTGATCCGGTTAAGTGTTATGTAGGTGATAGGGGACTGATCGCAATTAAAAAAGGCAGCTGCATATCGAAAGTGTTGTTTCGGATACAGCTGTCTTTGTCTGTAAATTAAATCATATGCAGCACATGGATCAGAAGCAGCCATGCGAGTCCATAGTAAGTGATAACGGCAACCAGATCATTGACGGTTGTAATCAACGGACCGGAAGCAACTGCAGGATCGATTTTGATCTTGTGGAAAAACATCGGGATCAAAGTACCGACCATGCTGGAAATTACCATGGCTACCATCAGGGAAAATCCAACGCAGCCGGAAATCAAAAATGCATGTCCCATTGGATAATGTTTTAATACACAGATGTAAAGTCCGATAAATACGAAGGAAAGGATTCCAAGGAAAAGTCCGTTCAGGAATCCGACCTTCATTTCTTTCAAAACAAGGTTGAATTTCTGCTTTGCAGTCAGTGTCTCATCTACCAGAACGCGGATGGTAACAGCCAGAGACTGGGTACCAACGTTTCCTGCCATATCCAGAATCAGGGACTGGAAGCACATGACAATGGGCAGTACGGCTACAACGGTTTCAAATACGCCGACCACAGAAGATACCGCCATGCCGAGAAACAGCAGAATGATCAGCCATGGCAGACGTTTTTTGATACTGGTGGATGTTTTTTCGTGCAGATCTTCTTCTGCGGTCAAACCAGCCAGCTTTGCGTAATCCTCACCAAGCTCATCGTCTACGGCTTCCACAATATCCTGGGCAGTCAGAATACCGATCAGTTTTCCACTGTCAGTCAGAACCGGCAGAGAATCTTCGGCATAATCTTTGATGGTTTCGATGCAGTTATCAATTTTTTCATGATCTGTTACATACGGATAGGATGTACTGATGATGCCATTCAGTTCATCGGTTTCGCGGGCAATGATCAGATCTTTCAGATCGATGGCACCGTAAAATTTATCTGCATCATCTACCACGTAAACCGTGGAGATATTATCATTTTCACCAGCCTGTGTCACCAGTTCCCGCATGGCCTGGCGGATACTCAGATCTTTGCGGATGACTACGAAGTTTGTAGTCATCATGCTTCCAATCTCGTCCTCGTCGTAGGAGAGGATCAGACGGATGTCGTGGCTGGAATCTGCATCCAGCAGTGTTACGATTTTCTCTTTTGCGGATGCTTCCATCTGTTCCAGAATATCTACCGCATCGTCAGAATCCATGAAGGATACAATCTTTGCAGCCTGGTTGATGCTGAGCTCAGACAGATACTGTGTCGGTGTTTCGAGATAGGAAAAAATCTCTGCAAGCCTTTCGGCACCGAGTACCGGGTACAGTTTTTTGCGCTGCTGTGGTGACAGCAGTTCCAGCGCATCCGCAATATCTCTCTCATGATAGTCATTCAGCCGATCCAGCAGGACTTCATTTTTTAACGGGCTCTGAATGATTTTCAGTAATTCTTCTGCATAGTTTGGTCTTTTTAATGTTTTTTTCATCTCATTTCCTCCTGACAGCCCTCAGGTACTTAGGTACATTTGTCATCTTTTAAAGGCAGAATGGTAATGCAATAGTGTACCTCTGAAAAAAGGGCATAAAAAATCACCGCTTACGAAATTACGAAAGCTAATGTTACAGTTGCAGACTGTGCAGTATAGGAATTCTTAAAGTTCATTTACGAATTACAACGAATTACATATGAACTGATCGTATACGGTGGGAAAATGAATGAAATAAAAATATGGGAAATAATGAACAATTCTATTGAGCGAATGAATCCGTTAAATATATAGACAAACTGTTTTTTCGAATATTTTTATAACAATTTTATCTTCAATTGGAAATGAAAATGCAGGAATCAGTGAATCACATGGAACAGCTGCATATTCAGTTTCCATTGTCTGCCACCGCAGATCATACTTCGTCCTGTACTATCACAATTGTCCATGATCACACCTCCTGTTGAAAATTTTTGAATTCTTTTGTAAAAGAGTTTTTGGATTTGAATTATTGTAAATTTGAATTGGTTTCAGCTGTTTGCTTCAAAACCTTGGCTAGTTTAATACGAAAAAATAGATTCGTCAAGAAAAAAATGATGATTTACGAAAAATTTACAGAAAAATAAGGATCCTATATAATATGGTGAGGCATTAGAATCCTTATTTGAGACTATGTTTTTCAATTATTGTATGAAAAAACGGGTTGTGTTATAGTAGTCTTAGTTTTTAAGATGTTTACATAATACACAGATTACTAAAATGGCAATGATGACTAATAAAATGTATAGCATATAATTCTCCTTTGTTTATGAATATGAAACCAATCAGATATATAAAAGAAAATTTTGGAAAAATACCATTTTGCAATGAAAAACCGGATACCGCGCCACATTTAGGAAAATTTTGTTTTCCTGTCTGCTGGCGTTGTTTTGCATTAATTACCAGTATTCTTATAACGTATCTGGTAGCACATGTTTGGTTGAACATGATATTTCCACTGTGGATATCATTTGTTATGATATGCCCGACTGTTATTGATGGAATTGCCCAATATATATTTGGTATCCTGAGCAACAATCGACGGCGATGTATTACTGGTATTATTAGCGGAATAGGGATTACAATGACAATCCTGCATATACCACAATACTTTTAATATATCTGTAACCATTAAAACAAGTAAATTATATCATTGATCCGATGATTTGTATAGGATGAAATGTGAATAATATTTTATGAATTATTATCATGTGCAGGATACGGAGATTATGGTACGTAGAAATGGGATGGAGAAGCGGATATTTCGCAGAGGAACAGCAGAAAGAGCAGGAGAATTTGCAGAGAAGTTTGGTAAAAGGGAATGGGGATATTGTTGTGGAATGCTGCATGATATCGGAAAATATTCTAAAGAATTTCAGAGGAAAATACAGGAGAATACAAATGAAAGGGTGGATCATGCTACTGCAGGAGACAGGACTTCCTGCTATTCGCTGGCATGATCTGAGAAGTATATATTGCACTCTGTTGTTAAAGAATAATTTCTCTCCTAAGGCAGTAGCCAAGTTGATGGGAGATGCAAGAGAGTTGATAACCATGGATGTATATGGAGATAATGGAAATATTATAGCTGAGGAGATTCCACCGGAATTGCTTTCTTATATGGAAGAAGTATTACCGGAAAAGAAGAAGGATAATATAGAAAATGTTTTGGATACGCTGATAAATGTAGAAGAATCTCATAGAACTAATGTTCGCTTTGCGTATACAAATCCATATTTCCATGATATAATAGCTCTTACATTTGAGTGTTAATTCGCCCACGTTAGTTTTACTACTTTTTATAAGTCTATAAAATGTCAGGTGGTGAACAGAATTCGTCAAGAGGCATATTTGGGCGAAATCGGAGAATGTGCTTCGACGAATTTCTGCCTGATAGACGAACTTTTTTGATATAAAAACTAGGAGGTGCTTTTGTGCAGGATTCACAACAAATCTTCAAACTTCATTCCGAATACCAACCCACAGGAGACCAGCCCCAGGCAATCGAAAAACTGGTCAAAGGCTTCAAGGAAGGCAATCAGTTCGAGACGTTGCTTGGAGTCACAGGTTCCGGTAAGACATTTACCATGGCAAATGTTATTCAGCAGCTGAACAAACCGACGCTGATCATTGCACACAATAAGACGTTGGCGGCGCAGCTTTACGGGGAGATGAAGGAATTTTTTCCACACAACGCAGTGGAATATTTTGTCTCCTAGCATGAGAAAGTTACAAAATAGGTGGTATTTTGTGGTATGTGGGTGGTTGAACATCCAGATGTTGTGGAAGTGGTAGAGGTGAGAGTATAGGTGAAAAGAGGGTGGATGAAGAGGTTTTGTGACTTTTCGTTGTAAATTTTTTAATAATAATTAAAAAATAAGGTGTATGGAAAGAAAATACTTGATATAATTTGATTATGAGTCTAACGGAATATATATAAGAAAGAGAGTACAAATGAATTATTTAGAAAATTTTAAAAAAGAAAAAAATTTAATTGAAAGATTTAAAGAAGAAAATGCCTATTTATGTTGGGTGATGGCATTATATTTAGATAGAAATGATGTGTACGAATTAGGTACGGATAATTTGACAGATGGAAAAAATGATAGAAAAATAGATTTTATAGATTTAGATATTGGAAATGAAAGAATTACGTTGGCGCAGGGGTACTATTCAAAGAAAGATAAAGATGAGGCTCCAGCTAATAAGGCATCAGATATGAATACGGCATTAGCTTGGTTGTTATCAGGAGATATGAATGAAATTCCAGAATATTTGAGAAGTATTATTGCTCAATGTAGAGAAGCAATAAAGAACAATGAAATATCATGTATAGATGCTGTTTATGTTCACAATTTATCAGAGTCTAAAAATTGTAAAAATGAATTGGATACTATTCAAAAACACCAATCGAAATTGTTTGAAAGTTATAATATAGAAATTGAAACACACGAATTAGGAAAGCAAACAACTGAAAATTTATATATGTCAAGAGAATCACAGATTTTGATTAAAGATAAAATCGAAATGGAGGAGATTCCTTTATTTGCAGAAAAGTCTGATGGATGGGATGCGTATGTGTTTTCGGTAAGTGGAAAATGGTTATTCGAATTATATAATAAATATGGAGATGATTTGTTTTCAGCAAATTATAGAGGCTTTTTAGGAATAGGAAAGAGAAAGAAAATCAACAATTCAATAAGGCAAACTGTAGAAATGGAACCAACAAATTTTTGGGTATATAATAATGGAATTACAATTCTTACATTGGGTGTAGAAGAAGATAAAAATAAAAAAATTATAAGTGGTTTGTCTGTAATAAATGGAGCACAAACTACGGGATCTATTAGTATGGTAGAGGACTCTAAGAAAAGTAATTTAGAAGATGTGAAAGTTTTGTGTAGGGTAATAAAATGCAATGATATTAATTTGATTCCTAAAATTGTAAAATCAAATAATACACAGAATGAAATTACTTCGTGGGATCGTTATAGTAATGATCCAATACAGCTTTGTTTAAAGGAAGAATTTAAAAAATATGGAAAGGAATATTCATTAAAAAGAGGATTCGATGATACAACAGATTCTTTTGGAATATATACAATAGCACAGCCGACGTTAGCGTTTGAAGGAAATTATTCTGAGGCAAATAGAGGAAAAAATAATATATTTAAAAACAATTATCTGTATAGATCTGTTTTTGAAGATAAAAGAGCAAGGCATCTATTGTTAGTATATTCCTTAGCGCAGGCTGTTGATGAAGTAAAATATGAAATCAAAGATATGACGTCAAAAAAGGAAGAGCTAAAAGATGATGAAATAGCAAAACTCGCCTTTTTTAGAAATTTGAAGTTTAAAATGTTTTTAATTGCAATAATAGCAGAATGTTTGGATTCAATTGTTGATTTTAAAGTTGATAAAAAAACAATTGCGTTGTCAGAAGTTGCTGCACAAGATAGTTTGGAGTCGATAAAAAATAAATGGAAAAAATTTGTGAATAGTATATTAACTATATTAGGAAGTCAAATAAAAATTGAAGAAATAAATGAGTATATTTCGGATAAGGAAAAATTTGAACAATTATGTAAAACATTAAAAGCATTAATAAGCGTATTGCAAACTTCTTCAGCTACAAAGTTTGATGAATTAACAACAAGCTTGTGGAAAGGATAATGATACATAGCCGATTGGTTCACCAAGAATCAGTCGGTTTTTTCATGCCCATTTTTATACATAGCCAGTCCCGAAAAAAGGATTGGCTATTAAATTTTTCGAGGAAGGAGGAAACCATATGACCAAGTGTAAAGTAATTGCCCTTGCAAATCAGAAGGGAGGAACAGCCAAGACCACAACTACATTAAATCTGGGAATCGGTCTTGCACATCAGGGGCGAAAAGTATTATTGGTCGATGCTGATCCGCAAGGTGATTTAACAACTGCATTAGGATGGACCGATGCAGATAATCTTCCGGTTACATTGGCAACACAAATGAAGAAGATATTACAAGATGAACCATTTGTGTATAATGAAGGCATTTTGCACCATGAAGAAGGAGTAGATATTATTCCGACCAACATTGAATTATCGGGCATGGAAATCTCACTGGTAAATGCCATGAGCAGAGAGCAGACTTTAAAGCTGTATCTGGCAGATTTGAAAAAGGATTATGATTATATCCTGATTGATTGTATGCCTAGTCTGGGAATGTTGACCATCAATGCATTAGCTGCCGCAGACAGTGTAATCGTTCCGGTGCAGGCTCATTATCTTCCATTAAAGGGCATGACGCAGTTAATGAAAACAATCGGCAAGGTACAAAGGCAGCTAAATCCTAATCTGAAGATTGATGGAGTCCTACTGACACTTGCAGATGTGAGGACAAAACTTGCAAGAACAACAGAGGATAGCCTTCGAGAAAATTACGGGAAACATATCCGAATTTTTAAAACGGTTATTCCGCTGGCTATTACAGCAGCAGAAAGCAGTGCAGCAGGACAGAGCATTTATGAGTATGACAAGAATGGAACTGTTGCAAAGGCGTATGCAGAATTTACGAGGGAGGTGATTCAATGTGGCGAAAAACAGAGAAATAAACATGAATCTTCCCTCAGTCGATGACCTTTTTAGTACGCAAGAAGAAAGAGACCAGAAGAATCAGGAATATGTAAAAGATATTTCTATTTATGAAATTACAGATTTTCCGAATCATCCGTTTAAGGTAAAGATGGACGATAAGATGTTGGAAACAATTGAGAGTGTTCGTGATCATGGTGTATTAGTGCCTGCACTTGTTAGGGAGAAACCAACGGGCGGGTATGAAATGATTTCCGGACACCGCAGAAAAATGGCAAGTGAACTGGCTGGAAAAGAGACAATGCCATGTATTGTAAGAAATCTTAGTGATGACCAAGCAGTTATTGTCATGGTTGACAGCAATCTTCAGCGAGAAGAAATCTTACCATCCGAAAAGGCATTTGCTTATAAAATGAAACTTGATGCCATGAATAGACAAGGAAAGAGAACAGATTTAACTTCGACACCACTGGTGTCAAAGTTTCGGACAAATGAAATTTTGGCACAAGAAGCAGGAGAAAGTCGAGAGACAATCCGTCGATATATCCGCCTTACAGAACTTATCCCGGAAATTCTTGAAATGGTCGATGACAAAAAGATTTCTATGCGTCCGGCGGTGGAGCTGTCTTATTTGCCGAAAGAGGAACAGGAGATATTGTACGACACCATGGAGTCGGAGGCTTGTACCCCAAGTCATGCACAGGCAATTAAAATCCGCAAATTTTCAGCAGAGGGCAGGTTGAATGAAGATGTTTTGCTGTCGATTATGTCAGAAGAGAAGCCAAATCAGGTAGAGCAGTGGAAAATCCCGAAGAACCGACTGAAGAAATATTTTCCGTCGGGAACATCACAGCAGAAAATGGAGGAAACCATTATCAAAGCACTGGAATTATACCGGAAACGGGAAAAAAGCAGGGAACGATAGGCATTTTGACACCAAGGGAAAAGTCTATCCGTTGGTGGTCAATGAGAAATCAGCTTTTTCCTGTTTTCCCCTCCCCACACCCTACCCCTTTGGTTTACCAGCAGATTACCAGCCGAAAAGACAATAAGGAGCCGGGAACATTTTCTCTTTCGGCAGGTCAGAGATTCCCACACCCTGCATGACAGCAGGGAATAAACAGCACAAAGCAACAACAGGCGTTCCAGACGGACGTCTTTTTTTGATTGAAAAGAAAGGAATTGTAGAAAATGAAGAAGATATGGAAACGAGTGTGTACAGGGATTCTTGCCCTGACCACGATTTTAACCGCATTACCGACTACATCGGTTCAGGCAGCGGAAACACAGTATTGGACGGAATCCTCAGAGAGAGTCGGATATATTGAACATGTGATGAATGATGGAACCATTCATTCTACATTCAATGAAGGTCACATGCGAGTAGAGGGCGAAACAGCCTATTGCGTAGATATTAACACCGGATTTAAAAATGGATATAAAACCAGACACGATGCAAGTGTCAGTATGAGTGCTGCACAGATCGAAGATGTGGCATTGTCATTGGAATATGTAAAGCAGTATAGGAGCAGTCACAGTAACCTGAATGCGAATCAGGGATATCTGTTGGAACAGTGTGTGGTATGGCAGAGACTGAGTGAGTATTTAGGCTGGCAGTGTGATAATGTCCGAGCTGCATATTCTGAGATTTCACAGGATATTCAGAATGAAGTGTATGCAGAAGCGAGAGCATTTGTACAGGCAAACAAAGGTCGCTATAAATGTGGCGGATATATCTATACTGGTGCAGGACAGGATCTTGGACAGTTTTGGGCAGAACTGAATGTCGGAAATGCGAAGGTAAAAAAGACAACTGCAAATGAGATTGTCACAAATGGAAATGCAATGTATTCCATTGTTGGAGCAACCTTTGGCATATTTTTAGACCAGAATTGTAGTAATCAGATTGGAACACTTACAACAAATGAAAATGGCGATACGAATGAAGTTGAAGTGACTGCAGGGACTGTTTATATCAAAGAGCTTTCTGCACCGAAAGGATATAAGCTGGATACGACAGTACGCAGTCTGAAAGTTGAAGCCGGAAAGACAGCCGTATTAAATGTTTCCGATGTTCCGAAAGTAACAGAGACATTGGTAGATCTGTTCAAGATTGATATGGAGACAGGAAAAGCAACCGCACAGGGTGATGCAGCATTGTCAGGAGCAGAGTTTACCTGGCATTATTATGACGGATTTTATACAAAAGATAACTTACCAGAGAAAGCAACACGTACCTGGGTTACAAAAACGGTGGCAGAAAAGAGCAGTGACGGAAGTATTCATTATGTGACAAAACTGTCAGATGCTTACAAAGTATCGGGAGATGCATTTTACACTCAGAATGAAAAAAGCGTATTACCACTTGGAACACTGACTGTTGAGGAGACAAAAGCACCAGACGGATATTTACTGGACGGAGCTTATATGCAGGCAGGAGACAGTACAGAGCAGATCAAAGGAATGTATCTGACACAGATCACAGAGGACGGAGAACTTGCAGTTCTTTCCGGAAGCAACCAGTATTCCGTATCTGACCAGGTAATCCGAGGTGGTGTGAAGATTCAGAAACGTGATTTAGAGACAAAAGATACCAAAGCACAGGGAAGTGCCACATTAAAAGATACTGCATTTGCAATTATTTCTTTGAACGAAAATTCGGTTCTGGTAGAAGGAAAACTGTACAAGAAAAATGAAACAGTTAAGACAATTCAGACAGGAATTGACGGAGTAGCAACAACATCGGCAGATTTACTTCCATATGGTAAATACAAACTGGAAGAAACCAAAGCACCGGAAGGTTATCTGACTGACGGGGCAAAAACGATTGAATTTTCGATTACGGAAAATGGAAAAATAGTGGATTTAACAGGCGAAAGCCATTCCATTTACAACCAGATTAAACGTGGAGATTTGGAGGGAGTAAAGATTGGAGCAGGCACACATAAGAGACTTGCCAATGTTCCTTTTAAGATTACGAGCAAAACAACCGGAGAGAGCCATATCATAGTGACAGATAAAAATGGTCAGTTTTCAACTGCTTCCGATTGGGCGTCTCATAAGAAAAATACAAATGCCGGAACATCCAGTGAGGACGGTATCTGGTTCGGAATTTCTGAGCCGGACGACAGCAAAGGTGCATTACTTTATGACACTTATGAGATTGAGGAGTTATCTTGTGAATCCAACAAAGGCATGAAGCTGATTCCGGCATTTGAAGTTGTTGTGAGCAGAAATAAAGTAACTATCGACCTTGGAACACTGACTGATGAGTATGAAAAAGAGATTACCATTCATACAACTGCAACAGACAAGAAAACAGGCGAAAAAGTAATTGTTGCAGGAAAGAAAGTAACGATTGTGGATACAGTTACTCTGGACGGTCTGGAAGAAGGCAGAAAGTACCAGTTAAAAGGCTGGCAGATGCTGAAAGAGGAAAATGCAGAACTGCTCATTGATGGAAAGCGTGTGGAGAGTGATTACACTTTTGTTGCTGATAGCGAGAAAATGAAAGTAGAGATTTCTTATACGTTTGATGCATCAGAACTTGGCGGACAGAATCTGGTTACATTTGAAGAATTATATGATCTGAAGAATCCGGAAGAACCTGTAAAAGTTGCAGAGCATAAGGACATTGACGATGAAGGTCAGACCGTCCTGATTACGGAGCGAAAGATTTCGATTCATACCACAGCAACGGATAAGAACGGTAAGAAAGAGGTGGAAGCCGGAAAAGATCTGACGATTGTGGATACGGTTACTTTAGAGGGATTGGAAATTGGTACGAATTATAAGTTGTCCGGTTGGCAGATGGTTAAGGCAGAAAATGCCAAGTTGCTCATTGATGGCAAAGAGGTTACCAATGATTATGAATTTACAGCGGACAAGGAAAACATGGAAGTGCAGATTGAGTTTACTTTCAACGGCAGCACGCTTGGAGGAAAGCAGCTTGTAACCTTTGAAGAACTGTATGATATGACAAATCCGGAAGAACCGAAAAAGGTAACAGAGCATAAGGACATCAACGATGAAGGTCAGACTGTAACCATCAAAGAAGTACCGGAAACACCAACCCCAGAGACACCGGGTACTACTACAAAGACAAGTAATCCTCCGAAAACAGGAGATACGGAAAATGCAGCTTTATGGATAGCCATTCTGGTATTGTCAGCAGCCGGAATCACGGGAGTTCGTATCTGGAATAAAAAGAAACAGGTTAAGAGATTAGGAATTGAAGAAAAGAAAGAAGAGGAGGAGTAAAACAAAGGCGGCGATAAGCTGCCCTTTGATGATGAAATGGGAAAAAATCAGAAAGCAGTAAAAGTATTACAGCGTTTATTTGATGCTGGGTATGGAACGGAAAAAGAGATTGTCAATATGACGATGGATGAGATGCTTGCTTTGCCGGGAGTGAATGTAGCAGATTTGTGTATTATCAGTGAGTTACAGAAAAGCATTAAGACAAACAAAGTGATAAGCTATTTGTCAGGAAAAACAGAAGCAAGGGAAAAAACGAAAGGAGCAGATTATGGTGGAACAACATAAATGTTTGGAAATGACATTATCACAATTGAAATCATATGTGGAATCTTCAGAGAGTAATGTCCTTCTGGTTGTAGAATTTCCAAAAGGAGATCAGAACAATGGAGAATGAATTGGAAGTTGTGAATATCCGTTTGGTAAGAGAACCATCTCTTTATAGTGAGCAGATATTGGATAGTCCACAGGCTGTTGTAGAATTGATGGCGAAGGAGTTATCGCAATATGACAGAGAAGTATTTTGTATCCTGAATATGAAAAATAATGGACAGGTAATCAATATGAATCTGGTTAGTGTTGGAACAATCAATGCATCTTTGGTAATTCCCAGAGAAGTTTTTAAGAGCAGTATTCTGGCAAATGCTTCTGCAATCATTGGACTTCATAATCATCCCAGTGGTAATGTGAAACCATCAAAAGAGGATATGATTGTTACGAGAAAGCTGCAGAAGTGCGGACAGCTATTGGGGATAGAATTGCTGGATCATATCATTGTCGGTGGAACTAATGGAAAGATGCTCAGCTTCCGAGAAGAAAAGATGTTGAATGTGACAGGAAGGATGGACTGGGAGAGATAGAAGAAAAAAGAATTAGAAGTTTTTATTTATTGTAATATTTCATGTAGCGGCATTAGTAAAATAGTGTCGCTACAAAAAGCTGACTTATACATTGATATTATATGCATAACTCAAAATAAAATTGTTAAAAATAGAAAAAGAAACAATATATAACGAAAAAATCTCTAAATAAGAGAATTTACATTGACTGAGAGAAGAGTAAACCATATAATAAAGGTGGAGGTGTATAAGAATGTTAGTAAAAGTAAGTGTTGAAAATTTTAAATCTTTTGATAAAGCAGCAGAGCTGACAATGATTTCCTCAAATAAAATACGAACAAATGCAAATCACAGGTTAAAGATAAAAAGTACCCAGTTATTAAAATATGCAGTAGTTTATGGAGCAAATGCATCTGGAAAGACCAATTTGGCATTGTTCTTTAAATTTTTTAAAGATAGTGTCTGCAATGGTATTCCGATAGAAGCTACACAGATGTTTTGTAAGAATCGGCAGGAGAATAAGGAACGAGAAAGTAGTTTTGAAATTCAGATTACTGTAGGTGACAAATTTTATGCCTATGGTTTTTCTGCAGTTTTAAGCAGACGAAAAGTAACCGGAGAATGGTTATATGAATTATATCAGAATGGTTCAGCAAAATGTCTCTTTGAACGAGAAGGAAGTAAACGTCCGGTGTTAAATGATGGTATTACGCTGACAAACACAGAAAAAAATAAATTTGAAACCTATGCAGATGATTTTGAAGGAAATGAAACATCTTTGTTCCTGACAGAAATGAATCGTGGAAAAAAATATAGCACACGATCTAAATTATTGTTCTTCCGGGATGTATATGATTGGATTCAGAATCATATTTCGATTATCACACCGGATACGCCATTGATTGATTTGGAATATTATTATGATGATAATTCGCTGAAGCTGATTAACAAATTGATCAAAACATTTGATACGGGTATCAGCCAGGTAAAAATTGAAGAAATTACATTGGATGAGTTATCAAATGCATTGCCAAAATCAGTATTTGATAAGATGATGCAGCATGTAAAAAATAGAATGGAAGAGCAGGAAGAACCATCATTCAGAATGACGATGAGGTCGAAGGAAACTTTCTTTAATATCGAAGTTGAAGGACATTCTGAACCGAAGGTCACAACAATCCGGTTGCATCATAATAAGTCATTTTATGAGTTCGGTTTTGATGAAGAGTCTGATGGAACAAGAAGATTATTCGATTTGATGGATATGCTGTTGAATAAACGAGAAGATGTTCTTTATGTTGTGGATGAATTGGAGAGAAGCTTACATCCGAAGCTGACAGAACGATTTTTGCAATTGTTTATGCAGCTACATGATGAGCAGCGTATGCAGCTATTGTTCACTACACATGAATCATCCATTATGGATCAGGCTATTTTTAGAAGGGATGAAATCTGGTTTGTAGAACGTAACGCAGAAAATGCAAGCTCTATTTATTCCTTAGATCGTTTCAAGGAGAGGTATGATAAAGTGTTGAGCAAGGCATATCTGGAAGGAAGATATGGTGCGATACCGGTATTTTCAACATTCGACTTTAGAGAGGAGGAGTAGCCTTGGCTCCAGTAAGAAGTTATACGAATTGGAATAGCAGAACTACAGATGAAGAAGAACAGATTGAGCCTTATCGTAAGTACTTTTTCATATGTGAGGGTGCAAATACTGAAACATGGTATTTCAAAAAGTTAATTGATATCCGAAAAGAGTTAAATATTCATCCATTGATCGATATCCGGTTACTTGAAAAAACAGAGGGAGACAGGGACATTTCATTTCCAAGACGTTTGATTGAATTTGCAGAAAATCAGAAAGAAAATCCGGAAATAGCATTTGATAAAGAACGAGATAAGATGATTGTTGTATTTGATGGAGATATTTTTGAAGAAAAAGTACTTGATTATGATGAATTGGTAGCAGAAGGTGAGAAGAATAATATATTAGCGGTTAGCAATCCGGCATTTGAACTGTTCCTGTTGTTGCATTATAAAAATTCATACGAAGATGATATTGAGCCAAATGCTGAACAGATTATCAAGAATGAAAAAGATGGACATCAGACATTTATCTATAAGTTGTTACTTGCTAGAACAGGAATCAATCCGAAGAAAAATGCTGCGATTGGAGAACTCGCGAAAAATATAGAGATTGCTATTGAACAGGAAAAGAAAATCAATGAGGATATTCATCAGTGTAAAGGACAGATTACATGTAATATAGGCCGGATTATTGATGAGATTCGGAAGGATGATGGAAAATAAGTTGTTAGATGAAAAATAGGGGTGGAAAGATACAGTATGAAAGCAGATAATATAAAAAATATAATCAGTGACATAGATCATCTACCGTATAGAGCAATTTTATTTGATGGAACATGGGGAATTGGAAAATCTTATGCGGTAAATGAGGCATTAGAAGCAAATCCCAATGTTTGTAAAATATCAATGTTTGGTTTGAAAGACACTAGGCAAATATATCATGAAGCTTTATTTCAATTGGCTTTAAAGAATAATATTGGTGGGAAAATAGGTGAAATAGCTAATAATATTTTAGATGGCGCATCAAAAATCTGGGATAAAGTTGGTCAGGCAAAGGAAGCAGTACAAAGTATAGTCAATGAAAGAGAAATGTTTCTATTATTGTCAAAAGAGTTTACTTCTGTTCATATTATTGTAATAGATGACTTGGAAAGAATGAGTGATGACATAAATTTGGAAGATATATTTGGAATTATAGAAGAACTCAAGCAATGTAATTATGTAAAAGTTATTGTGATTGCGAATACAGATGAAATACAATCAGACAAAAAAGTTGTATTTGAAAAGTATAATGAAAAGGTCATTGAAAGAATATATCATATTACAGAACGTGCAGAGAAAGTGACATGGAGTAAAATGAATATCCATGCAGACTTTGTTGAAAAATTCTTGGAAATCCATAAAGTCAAAAATTTACGGACGCTCGAAAAGGCGCAACGTTTTTTTGAAGATGTAAAATTGTTTTGTAATAGTGACATGAGTGAGCAATTTAAAGAGGAATTAAGGTTAATATGCTTTGCTGTTGTTGTGGAGAGTATAGAAAACTTGTACTATAAAGAAATTGATTCTGATAATACTGATTCTGTAGAAAAAATGACAAATACGATTGGAAATATGCTTCAGCATAGAATTGGCAGATATCTTTATGGAATAAAGTGTAGTACAAATTTGGTAGAAATGATACTGAAATATTATGAGGAAGGGGTACTAAATGAAGAACAATTGGAGGCTGAATACAAGTTATTTCTTAATTCAGGAGATAAGCCTAACTATTATAAGTCAGATGAGGAAATAAGGAGTGTATTACCTATTTTAAGAGAGAAAATGCTTGAAGCAAAGAGTTTGGCAGAATTAAATGAATTTGCAGATGCGTATGTTGTTTGGAGTGATGTTTTAGAGGAAAATAATGAAAGTGTTTTATCAGAATATAGAAATATTTTAGAAGAAATGCTGGAAAAAACTGTCTTAGATGGGAAAGAGGAAATGCTATCGTATTCATATGATTTGTTTCACATGTCATCGGAAAAGACAAAAAGAATATATCAAGAAGAAAATAAAGAAACGATGAAATTTTTAATAGAGACATATGTGGGATATTTGAAAAAAACAACTCATGGGAAAAAGGCTTATGAGTATTCATATAAACTTAGAAATAATTTTGATAGTAGTTATTATCATGATATTATCATATCAGAGATAGACAATTTGTATAATAAAATTTCTTTTCCAGTAGACAATGTGGATGAGGATAGATATCATACGTGTTATAATATTATGTATGTTTTGTATCATTCAGATGCTGAAAAATTCTTGCAGTATTGTGAAAAAATAAAAGAAGATTGTGATAATATGTCAAGGCATAGAATAGATGTTTTGATTGAGGAGATAGTAAAAAAGTAAAAGTAAATTTACATAGCCAGTTGGTTCCAACTCAAGGAATCACCTGGCTATTTTCATGCCTGGGTATTATCCCGAATAATATCAATCTAAGGCAAGAAAGGAGATGAAAATTATGCCATATATACCACCATCGGTCGTGCGGGAGGTCAAGCGGATGGATTTGCTCACGTACTTGAAAAATTATGAACCATACGAATTGGTTCACTTTTCTGACAACACCTACACTACCAGAACACACGATAGTTTGAAAATATCAAATGGGAAATGGATGTGGTGGAGTCAGAGAACCGGTGGCAGATCAGCACTGGATTATCTGATCAAAGTAAGAGGATACAGTTTTTTAGAGGCGGTTGAATTGCTTGCAGAACGGGCAAATATTCAGCCGCCTCTTTCTGTATCTGAGAATGTTCCGATGGAGAAACAGTTACTGTTGCCAAAGAAAAATCAAGATGATCAGAAAGTGATTGCGTATCTTTTAGGACGTGGGATTGATAAGGAAATTATTCAGTTTTGTTTGGAGTCCGGAAGAGTTTATGAAAGTGCATTTCATCATAACGTAGTGTTTGTAGGGATGGATGAGAAAGATAATCCGAAATATGCAGCTCTTAGAGGAATCGGAACCAGCTTTATAGGAGAAGCAAATGGAAGCGATAAGAATTATTCTTTTTCCATTTTTGCAGAGAAATCCAATGATACGGTGCATCTGTTTGAGTCAGCCATTGATTTATTATCCTATGCGACGTTGCAGAAATTAGACGGGAAAGAGTGGAGGAGAGAACATTTATTGTCACTGGCAGGTGTCTATCAGCCAGCAAAAGAAATTGAAAAAAGTAAAGTCCCTGCAGCGTTGGCCAGGACATTAAAAATGCATCCAGAGGTGAAGACAATCGTTCTGCATTTGGATAATGACCGTATTGGAAGACTTGCCACAAAAGCAATTTCTACAGTACTTCCGAAGCAATATCAGATAAAAGATGTACCACCAAAACAAGGAAAAGATTACAACGATCTGCTCTGCATCAAGTTAAATCTGGCAATTACAAAGAGAGAAAAAAGCATGAAAAAGAATATGTCTGGTCATGAAAAATATGAGAGATAGAAGGTGAAAAAAGATATGAAAATTGCAAGATATGAGCTGAAGGTTGTGTATAAGAAAGAACTGATTTTGATGATGGAAGACGATGTAGACAGCGAAGATTTGTTGAAGATTTTTTGGGAAACACAGTTGAAAGAGGAAAAAGAACAGAGTGAATTACTTGGAATTATTGCTGAAAAAATGTCAGAAGAAAGCTGTACGGAGCAGTGTGAAAGTTGTCAAAAGTATTGTCCGGCAAGTGAAGAATGTATGGAAACTGATGAAAATGTACGATGCACAAAGTGTGAATACTTGTGTGAAACTTGCGGGATTTGTGAATTGAAAGAATAAAAAAAGCAAGTGCTTTTTCGGCAAGTAAATCTTCTGATACCCGGAACAGTGAGACGGGTGCAGAAGAATACACAATACCAGCAAGCAACGCCTTTGGATTGCCACACAGGTTTCCTGTCTGGCAGTCTGCGGCAGCTTGTCAGGGAGAATCCCTGAAACCCTCAGAAAATGAAAAAGGAGAAAGTAACAATGTTGAAGTTTATTTGTGGAGTATTAGTAGGTGGCATTATAGGAGTAGTGTTGATGTGCTTGTTGCAGATTAACAAGATTCGGTAGACAAAAAGAAAGGAGATACAAGATGCAGGTTGAAGTATCAATGAAAGACAAGAAGAAAGCAGAAAGACGGTATCAGGAATATTTAAAGAAAATGAACAAGAAGAAGGGAGAACAGAAGAAATGATTGTAAAAGAGATGATAGCAGAAAAGGTATTTGCGGAAGGTGTAGCAAAAGACATTCGGAATTTTCTCCCAGCTAAATATGAGAATGCAGAATTTCAGGTAATGCAGATGAATAAAAATAATGGAGTCCAGATGGTAGGAGTACAGGTAAGACTACAGGAAGAAAATGTGTGTCCAGTTGTTTATGTAGAGCCGTTTTTCAATGAAATACGTCTGGGTGAACCTGTTGAGAAAGTGATGAATGAAATTGCAAAATGCATGGAAGAAGCAGGCAATGCTCCGTTTGTGCACAACGGTATCAACCCAATGGATTATGATTCAGTGAAGGAACATCTGGCAGTGATGCTTGTAAACACCCAGGCAAACAAACGAATGTTACAGGAAATGCCTCATGAAAATATCGAAGATCTGTCGGCTATCTGTTATGTGGATTTTCCGGTAGAGTCTAACGATGGAAAAGCGACTATGAAGGTGAAAAATGAACATCTTAAGATGTGGAATGTGGATGCAAAAGAAATGTTCCATCAGACCAGAGCAAATACCCAGCCTGTAAATACACCGATTCTTCAGTCAATGGACGAAATGATGTTGAGTATTTTTAATGAAGAAGGACATGCAACAAATTTATTAGATGAAAATGTTGATTTTGGATTTCGTTCACATGATATGTTGTATGCACTTACGAATGTAGAAAAGCAATATGGGGCATCTATGATCACGCAGCCAGAAGTTTTAAATAAATTGGAACAGCTTTTTCCAGAAGGATTTTATGTGTTACCGTCATCTGTGCATGAAGTTCTGATCGTTCCGGATAATGGAGAGATGGAACCGAAAATGCTTGGTGAAATGGTACGGGAAGTAAATAAAAATGAAGTGGAACGGCAGGAAGTCCTTTCAGACAGAGTTTACAGCTACGATAAAGAAAAACACCAGATTCGCCAGGAACCAGATTCTATACAGAAAGTAAAGGAGATGGAGCGTTGAGAAAACGTAATGTAGCAATCCTTTTTCGATTGAACAAAAAAGAAGCAGAGGTATTGGATAAGAAAGTAAAGAAAAGTGGACTGAACCGGGAAGCTTACCTGAGACAGTTGATTTCCGGTGTTGTTCCAAGAGACGCACCGCCACCAGATTATTATTCCATGATGCGGGAACTTCATAAGATTGGAAATAACTTAAATCAGATTGCACAGAAAGCACATGTGTTAAATGTGATAGATGTGCAGCGTTACGATCAGGAAGTGTGGAAGTTCAATGAAGCGGTCCGTAAGATTACAGAAGCAGTAATACTTCCGGAGAAAAACGAATCATGGCAGTGACATCAATCTGGAGCATCAAAGGTTGGATTGGAAAAGTAATCAATTATGCGGAAAATCCAGATAAGACCAAAGAACAGACGAGCCAAGAACTGATTTCAGAAAGTGAAACCGGGCAATTACAAGGACTTAATGATGTGATTACCTATGCGGTGAATGCAGAAAAGACCAGACTGAGACAATCTAAATCAATGGAAATGGAAGTTGTCGGAGAATCGGAAGAACTGATGGAACAGTATGTATCGGGACTTAATTGTGCACCGACAACCGCCAGAGAAGAAATGATTGCAGTCAAAAAGCGTTTTGGAAAGGAGGACGGAATTGTTGCGTTTCATGGCTATCAGTCTTTTGCACCGGGAGAATGTAATCCGGCAATGGCACATGAGATTGGAAAGAAGCTGGCAGAAGAATTGTGGGGCAGTCAGTATCAGGTATTGATTGCGACTCATTTGGATAAGGCGAATCATCTGCACAACCATTTTGTGGTGAACTCAGTTTCATTCATTGATGGGAAAAGATACCACAGGACAAATCAGGATTACCGGGATATGCGGATGGTGTCAGACCGTTTATGTAAAGAATACCAGTTATCGGTTGTGAGGCAGCCAGAACAGGGAAAAGGAAAACATTATGCCGAGTGGCAGGCAGAACAGGATGGGAAGCCGAGTTATCACAGCATGGTAAAGGCAGATGTTGACGAGGCAATCCGAAAGGCGAGGACTGAAAAACAGTTCTTTTTTTATTTGCGGGAAAAAGGATATTCTTTTAAGTTTGGGAAAGACATTACCATTCGTCCGGAAGGGCGGGAGCGTGGTCTGAAGTTAAAGCGGAATTTTGGAGAGAATTATTCACTGGAAGCAATCAGGGTTCGGACTCTGGAAGAAAATGAATTACCTGCCGAGAAGAAATTTCCGGTTCAGAGGCATTACCGGATTAGGGTATCCGGCAACTTCAAGCAGACAAGAAAAATCGGAGGACTTCGGGGATTGTATCTGCATTACTGTTATCTTTTAGGAATCCTACCGAAGAATCGCCCGTCAATATCTGCTAAACAGGTGCATGTATTGTTCCGGGAGGATTTATTAAAACTGAATACCGTTTCTAAAGAAACGAAGCTGCTTTGCCATTATCACATTGATACTGCGGAGCAGCTTTTTTCATTGAAAGACCATTTACAGAAACAAATGGAGCAGTGTGCGGAGGAACGGAAGCACTTGCGTTATAAGATTCGGGCAGACAGACCGGAAGAAGAAATACAGGAAATGAAGGAGCAGATAAAAGTTCTGACAGAGAAAATTGGAACGCTCAGAAAGGAGGCAGCACTTTGTGATGGAATCGCCGCACGTTCCAAGGTAATCGAAGAAAAATTTAAGATGGTGCGGGAAGAAAAAGAGCAGAAGGAGGAACAAAGGCATGAACACATCAGGCGAAGCCGCTGATCAGGTGGTACGAATGTCATTGGAAGTCGGTGAAGCAGCATTGAAGATCAGTGGCACAGGAGCGAAGCATCTGGCAGTGATGCTGTATGCAGTCTTAAAAGAGAAGAAAAAGACAAAAGGCAGAGTAAGACTTGAAACATTGGTTAAATCAGGTAGACCACTGACGGTATTTTCAGTGAAAGAAAGTGATCTGAAACAATTTGTTCAGGAAGCAAAACGATATGGCGTGTTGTACTGTGCAGTCCGAAATCCAAGAGGAAGCAGTGACGGATTGATAGATGTGATTGTAAAGGAAGAAGATGCACCAAGAATCAACCGTATCGTAGATAGATTCCAGTTTGCATCTGTAACAGAAGCAGCGAAGATTAAGACGGAAATTGAGCGGACACGTGCAGAAAAAGCAAAAGCCGGAAAATCAGAGAAGCAGGAAAAGAAGCCGGAAAAAGTACAGGTTCAGCAAGAAAAACAGGGACAGGCAGAGCCGGAAAAAGATTATCCGCAGAAATCCAAGGAGGATCAGCTTATGGACGAGTTGTTTGGAGAGTCGGTGAAGAAAGAGGGTAAGGAGCAAAACCCTTCTTTGGCAAAGACGACCAAATCCCGTCTGTCCGAGCCTACCTCAAAGAAGCAAGAGAAAACCGCAGAGGGTACTTCTAAGTTATTTACCCCGGAAAAACCAGAGAAACCATCGGTCAGAAAGGAACTTCGGGAAATACAGAATGCAAGGAAGAAAGAAGCGGAGCGGCGTGAGAATAGAAATGATCCGGTGAGAAATCAGGGAAATAAAGACCCGAATCAGATTCGCCACCAGCAGCCACAACAGAAACGAAAACCAAGGAAAGGGAAAGAGAGGTAAATTTTATGGATAATAGTTTTGATTCTTTATTAAATGCATCGGCTGTACCACAGGATGAAAAGGTACAGGCATTTATTGCGGAAAGCAAAAATAACAGGAATCGCTGCTATGAGTTGTCAGAGCAGGTAACCGCACAAGTGGCAACGGATGGGAAAATGCTGCAGAAGTATCTGGATGTACAGAGTACCTTTGATCGATATACTACCAATAATGCACTTCTGATTCTGGCACAAAGACCAGATGCACAGAAATTAGGTGACTATGGATACTGGAGAGATCATGGATTTTATTTAAAACGTATGGAACAACAGAATCCAGTTCTGATTTTAGAGCCAGGAAAAACATATAAGCGTGAAGATGGTACAGTTGGAAATTATTATAATGCGAAAAAGCTATATGATATTTCTCAGACAACAATGTCCGATACTACAATTCAAAAGTCAGAATATGAAGAACATGATTTAATCCGGGCGTTAGTCAGTACCCCTCCGGTAAATATTGTTGCAGCAGAACCAGAACAGATGCCGGATGAAAAAGGAGCATTTTTTAAACCGGAAGAAGGTTGTATTTATGTAAGAAAAGGGATGAGTGCACAGGAAATCTTTCAGAATCTTGTGCCGGAATTGGTATTTGCCGGATATGCGGATGGAAATCCACACTATGATAAAAATGAAGATGCATTTCATGTATCGTGTGCGTCTTATATGTTGTGTAAAAAATATGGAATGGATACCAGTCGATATAATTTTTTACATGCACCAGAGTTTTTTGAAAAAATGGAGACTCAGGAAGTGAGAGTGGAACTTTCCAGAGCCAGAGATGCAGCGAATACAATTTCTGCAAGAATGGCAAAGGTACTGGATCAGAATCGGAATGCAACTTACCGACAGTCAGAGGCTGAAAAAAACGGGCAAGACAGTTCTGAAAATGTGAAAGATAAGAAAGAAAATCCAGAGCCTGAAAAGAAAGAACAGAAATCCAGAGGACAACATAGAAAAGAAGCACGCTAGAAAAATTCGGGAAAGGAGAATGCAAAATGAGCAGTGATACGATTACGTTAGAACTGGATAAATATGAGAGTGGCGTAGTGTTCCATTCCCTAAAGGACAAGCGGAATCAGATGCTGAAAGAGGGAAAAGATACGGAGCTTGTCGATGACGTTTTAATGAAAGTCATTGAGAAAATCGAAGTACCGTCGGAGAAGGAAAAGCGAGGACGCAGAAGCCATGAAGAACGATGATGAGCAGAGCAGTCTGATGTTGGCGGTAATTGGAATTATCCCGGTTATCTGGTTTGCGTTACTTGTCGCACCTTATCTTTCGTCTGGTCTTATGGGGATTCTGGATGGAGTCCCGGAAGCAATGAACCATCCGTTTTCCATTCGGTTATGTGGGGACAGTGTAAAAACTGTCCTTATTTTTTTGCTGTCTTACGGCATGGGAATCGGGATTTATATTTCTACCAAGAAACATTACCGACGAGGTGAAGAACATGGTTCTGCTAAATGGGGAAATGTGAAGAAAATAAATCGCAGATACAAGGAGAAGCGGTTTACAAAAAATAAGTTGCTGACCATGCATGTGCAGATCAGTTATAACATGAGGAAACATTTGCGAAATGTATTGACGGTTGTGATTGGTGGTTCCGGTTCAGGGAAGACCAGATTTTTTGCAAAGCCGAATCTGATGCAGGCGAATACTTCTTTTGTGGTTTTAGATCCAAAAGGAGAAAATCTAAGAGATACTGGGTATCTTCTGGAAGAAAAAGGATATGAGGTAAGAGTGCTTGACCTGATCAACATGGAAAAGAGCCATTGCTATAACCCGTTTGTATATCTGAAGGACGATAACGATGTGCAGAGATTGGTAACGAACCTATTCAAAGCGACTACACCCAAGGGAAGTCAGTCAAACGATCCGTTTTGGGATACTGCAGCTTCCATGCTGTTGCTGGCACTGATTTTCTATTTACAGTATGAAGCACCAGAGGAAGAACAGAATTTTCCGATGGTAATGGAAATGTTACGTGCCGGAGAAGTCAGAGAAGACGATGACCAGTATCAGTCACCACTTGATGAATTATTTGAGCGGTTGGAAATGAAAAATCCAGAACACATTGCAGTGAAGTATTACAAAGATTATCACTCTGGTAGTGCAAAAACATTAAAGTCCATTCAGATTACACTTGCAGCAAGACTTGAGAAATTTAACTTATCCAGTCTGGCAGCACTGACCGCAACGGACGATTTAGACCTGCCATCACTGGGAGAGCGAAAAGTGGCTTTATTCGCGTTAATCCCGGACAACGACACCAGTTACAACTTTCTGGTGTCAATTTTGTATACCCAGTTATTTCAGCAGTTGTTCTATCTGGCAGACCATAAATATGGAGGGAGACTTCCGGTTCATGTGCATTTCCTCATGGACGAATTTGCAAATGTTTCACTGCCTGATGACTTCGATAAGATTCTGTCTGTGATGCGTTCCAGGGAAGTGTCAGTCAGTATTATTTTGCAGAATCTGGCGCAGTTAAAAGCATTGTTTGAGAAGCAGTGGGAAAGCATTATGGGAAATTGTGATGAATTTTTATATTTAGGCGGCAATGAGCAGGGAACACATAAATATGTCAGCGAACTTCTTGGCAAGGCAACGATTGACACGAACACCTATGGAAAGTCAACGGGACATTCCGGGAACTATTCCACTAATTATCAGAATACAGGGCGGGAGCTGATGACACCCGATGAAGTTCGCATGTTGGATAACCGATATGCGATTCTTTTTATTCGTGGAGAAAGACCAATTTTAGACGAGAAATTTGATATTTTAAAGCACCCCAATGTGGGACTTACAACTGACGGAAACGGAAAACCATATCTGCATGGAGCAGTTGACCGGGCAGTGGCAAGTATTTCACTGGGAGACAGCTTGGAAGGCGAGTTCACAGATGATTCTCTGGAAGTGGAAGATTATGAATTATTATCCGATGAAGATCTGGAAGAAATCATTCAGAAATATCAGTAAATCCAAGAAAAATATATAGGAGGCTATCAAAAAAATGAAGTTAGATATGCGAAAGAAGCAGGAGAAGAAAGAAACAACAAAATCAACGAAGAAGCTGCCAATGACAGCAAAAATGAAACGTGCCATGGCAGTGTATATTGCAATGGTACTGATTATGACAGCAGGAGCAAGTACCGTATTTGCGGCAGACGATCCACTGACCGTTATCAATAATCTGTCCACGTTTATCTTTGGACTGATTCGTGCCATCGGAATGATTTTGTTGGGATTTGGAATTGTGCAGGTCGGTTTATCACTGAAATCTCATGATCCAAGCCAGAGAGCGAATGGATTCCTGACACTTGCAGGCGGTGTTATTATTACATTTGCAAAAGAAATCCTGAATCTGATTACAGGTTAAGAAGAATAGGAAATAAGGAAACGGGACGGTGCAGGTCCGAAAGGAATCGCACCGCCCAGGCTAAGACAGGAGGTGTTTAGAAGGTGTCAGATAACTGGGTAGTACAGAACTTGCAAAATGCCTTGGATACCTGGAACAGCAAACTTGCAGAAATCTGGCAGATACTCACACAGTCACCGGAAACCTTTAAGGGTGGCGGTATCTGGCAGGTGATTGTGCAGATCCATGGAGCATTGCAGGCAATCGGCTATGCTTTGTTAGTGCTTTTCTTTGTAGTCGGAGTGGTCAAGACTTGTGGAAGTTTTACAGAGGTAAAAAGACCGGAACATGCATTGAAAATTTTTATCCGTTTTGCGATTACAAAAGGCGTAGTCACGTATGGACTGGAGCTGATGATGGCATTATTCAATATCATACAAGGAGTGACCAGTACGATTATGCAGACCGCAGGATTTGGAAGTACGGAAGATACCGTTTTACCGGACGAAATCATAGAAGCGGTAGAAGATTGTGGATTTTTTGAAAGTATTCCTCTATGGGCGGTGACGTTGATCGGTGGACTTTTTATTACAGTTCTGAGCTTCATTATGATTATGAGTGTATATGGAAGATTTTTTCGATTGTATCTTTACACAGCGATTGCACCGATTCCATTATCTTCATTTGCAGGAGAGCCGAGTCAGAATATCGGAAGAAGTTTTTTGAAGTCATACGCAGCAGTGTGTCTGGAGGGAGCAATCGTGGTACTTGCCTGCATTATATTTTCATTGTTTGCATCATCACCGCCAGTTGTCAATCCAGATGCAGCAGTAGTCACTATGGTGTGGAGCTATATTGGAGAGTTGATTTTCAATATGCTTGTACTGGTCGGTGCGGTGAAGATGTCAGACAGGGTAGTGAGGGAAATGATGGGATTATAAAAAACAGAGTATGTATGGTAAGAAACCGTACATACCCTGTTGTATGTTATGAGCCTATTCTACAATGTCTTTGCTGTCATTATATCTCATATTTCCCTGAGAATCGAAATGAACAGAATCTAATGGAATCCCTCTTTGTCTGGCACGAGAAATCTGGAAGGACATATCGTCTTTCATAACTTTGTAGTATTGATGTTCCTGCCATTTGCGTCGCAGAGCAAAAATCCAGCTGAGAACAGAAAAGGCAGTCAGCAGATAGAGGATTGCAAATGCAAGTTTCTCATGAGTTGCTGCCCATGGATTCAGAATTGTGGAAACAGCAAGAAAGTATAACAGCGGTAAGGTCAGATTTAATCTGGCAGCAATCCGAAACAGCAGAGAAATCAGGAATAGAGCAACGGTAACAACAAGTGAAATCATAACAGTGATTGGCATAGGTCAGTCCCCCTTTCATTTACCCAAAGTGTAACAGAACAGAAAAAATATAACAAATGTGCGATTTGGAGGTGTATCGTTTTGGAAGTAAAAATTAACAAGGAAATCAGGGATTACACGGAAGCAATCTTTTTCGGATTGTCCCTGAGACAGTTTATCTTTTCAGGATTAGCCTGCGGGATTGCCGTTGGGCTTTATTTTTTGCTTCACCCATACATGAGCATGGAAACAGTGAGCTGGATTTGTGTACTGGGAGCTGCCCCATGTGTAGTGTTCGGGTTTGTAAAATATCATGGAATGACAGCGGAGCAGTTTATCTGGGCATGGATAAAATCAGAAATCCTGATGCCGAAAAAACTGGTGTTCCGGTCAGAAAATCTTTATTTTGATGCGGTAGAACCAGTCATTAAAAAATATGAGAAAGAAAGTCTGAAGAAGGAGGGACGCAAGAAGAATGATAAAAACGCTGAGTAATATTTTCAAGCAGGATAAAGAAAAATTTGTAATTCCAAGAAGCGTACAGCAGGTAATTCCCATCGAGACTATCTGGTCAGACGGGATTTTTAAAATCGGGAGAAATAAATTTGCACGTACTTATAAATTTACAGATATCAACTACGCGGTGGCAAGCAAAGTAGATAAGGAAACCATGTTCCTGGAATATATGGATTTATTAAATTCTTTCGATTGCGGTGGAACAACAAAAATAACGATCAATAATCGCCGCTTGAATAAGGTGGATTTTGAAAAAGCAATCCTGATTCCGATGCAGGAGGACGGACTGGATTTATATCGGAAAGAGTACAACAATATGCTTTTAGATAAGGCAACCAGTTCCAACAGCATGGTGCAGGAAAAATATGTGACAGTATCCTGCTATAAGAAAACAATCGAAGAAGCCAGAACGTATTTTGCACGAGTGACAACAGAGCTGAACAGTCATTTTGCAAGATTGGGTTCCAAATGTGTAGAGATAAATGGAGAAGATAAGTTACGGATTCTGCACGATTTTTACCGTACAGGAGAAGAATCTGGTTTCCATTTTGATATTCAGGAGAATATGAGAAAAGGACACAGCTTTAAAGATTATATCTGTCCGGATACCTTTGAATTTGAAAAAGATTATTTCCGCATGGGAGATCGTTATGGAAGAGTACTTTTTCTTCGTGAGTATGCTTCTTACATCAAAGACGATATGATAGCAGAACTGACCGACATGAATCGAAATCTGATGTTGAGCATTGATGTGATTCCGGTTCCGACTGATGAAGCAGTACAGGAAGTGGAAAAACGTTTGTTAGGTGTGGAGACTAATATAACAAACTGGCAACGACGCCAAAATGCCAACAATAACTTTTCCGCAGTGATTCCTTATGATTTGGAACAGCAGAGAAAAGAAAGTAAAGAGTTCATGGACGATTTAACCACACGTGACCAGCGTATGATGTTCGGTATACTGACTATGGTGCATACGGCAGAATCGAAAAAACAGCTTGATGCAGATACGGAAACACTTCTGACAATCGGACGGAAAAAGTTATGCCAGTTTTCTGTTCTGAAATTTCAGCAGATGGACGGACTGAATACAGCACTACCCATCGGACACCGGAAGATTCCGGCAGTCCGCACACTGACTTCGGAGAGTGTAGCAGTGTTGATGCCATTCCGGGTGCAGGAGATTATGGACGCAGGTGGAATCTATTGCGGTGAAAATGCAATCTCCCATAACTTAATCATGTGTAATAAAGAAAAACTGTTAAATCCAAACTCATTCCTTTTAGGAGTACCGGGAAGTGGAAAATCCTTTAATGCAAAAATGCAGATTGTATTCCTGGCACTGGCAACGCAGGACGATATCCTGATTTGTGATCCAGAGCGAGAGTATGCATCATTAGTTGAAGCAATGGGCGGAGAAGTGGTTCGCATTGCTGCAGGAAGCCGGGACCATATCAATGCAATGGATATGGTAGACGGATATGGAGATGGCGGTGATCCAGTGATTGAGAAGTCACAGTTTATTTTATCTCTGTTTGAACAGTTGGATAAAAAAGGAATCAATGCAAAGGAACGTTCCATTATTGACCGATGTGTGGGAGAAGTTTATGAGGAATATCAGCATGGCGGAGCAGTGCCGACTTTGCGGGTGTTGCGTGAAAAATTTTTAGAACAGGAAGAACCGGAAGCACAGGATTTGGCACTGGTATCAGAATTATTTACCAATGGAAGTCTGGACGCATTTGCACATGAAAGTAATGTTGATGTGAATAACCGTATCATGGTATACGACATTCTGGATTTAGGAAAACAGTTAAAGACCATGGGACTTCTGGTAATCACTGATGCAATGTTGAACCGGGTAACGGAGAACTGGAAACAGGGAAAGCGAACCCATATTTTTTTAGACGAGTTTCATGTAGTATTTGAAAATGAGTATTCCGGAGCATTTTTTAACTCTGCATGGCGAAGATTTCGTAAGCGTAATGCATTCCCGACAGCAATCACACAGAACGTGGAATATCTGTTAGATTCTGTTCTTGCAAGTACGATGATTTCCAACAGTGAGTATATCGTGATGCTTAATCAGGCAGAGCCGGACAGAGCAAAGTTGGCGACACTTTTGAATATTTCTACAGAGCAAATGGGATATATCACAAATGCAGATGCCGGTTGTGGTCTGGTGAAATATGGAAGTTCGCTTGTACCGTTCGTCAATAGATTCCCAACCAATACAAGGTTGTATAAACTGATGACCACAAAGCCGGGAGAGGACAGTATCAACCGGGGAAGAATGTAAAATTAAAAATATTTTGAATAATGAAAAGCAAGGCACTGAAAATCGTCACAATTTGTGGCGTTTTTTAGTGCCGGAAAAGGAGCCAAATATGTCAGAAATCAGATTTTCATCAAAGGAACACGAAAAGTTTTTTTATCAGATGTTAGCTAAATGCGGAAAGCACGACAGTTATTACAGTTCATTTTTCTATTGTGTGGGAATTTCTGAAGATACCAGAAATCATGTTGATCGCATGTTTGATTTTAAAGAGCGTTTGATTAAACCAGAAGCATTGCATGAAGGGTGGCAGACAGGCGGTTCGGCACGATTGACCAGACTGGCTTTCAACTTGTGGAATGGATATGTGGAGAAGGGAGAAGAAAGTCTGTCTACCCCATACGAGATGTTCGATTGTGGCTATGCATCATATTTTTATGAAGCAATCCGCATGAAATACCCGGAATACTGCCGGGAACTGCCACAGGTGAGCAAAAAAGAAACTAATCATGAACGCTAGATAAAGATTCAAATGGAGAAAAGCGATGGATCGTAAGATAAAAACACGCCAAGTCCATAAGGATATTAAAGTATTAGATAAGACAGTTACAGTGACAGACCATGTTAAGCAGTCCTATGTCAGAACAAAAGAAAATATCATGCAATCGACGGAGAAATCTAGTGATAGAGAGAATAATCCGGTAGGTTATGCAGAAGATGCGGCCAGCAAGTATGCTGACCGCATCTTTCACGAAACAGGGCATCAGGTACGCAGACAGGCAGAAAAGCTTATTGAACGGAAGAAAGGGAAAACTTCTGTTTCTTCAGCAGGCGAAGAAACAGTTTACCAGCCGAAAGAACAAATACGACCAGTACCGCCTTTAGGCGAAGAAAAGGCACAGGAGCAGGGGAAAGAACTTGCCGTCAAAAAAATCAAGACCATTGAGCGAGATAAAAGAACCATCAAGACCGGGAGAGTATCGGAACAGGTAGTAAAGAATACTGGAAAAGGTACCATCAAGACTTCTGGGAAAGTGATCAAGACTGCAGAACAAACAGCAAGGACCAATATCAAAACATCGGAGCAGATAGCAAATGCTTCTGTCCAAGCAATGCATTATTCCATGAAAAAGGCAGAAAAAGCAGTGCAGACAGTAAGACAGACAGCACGAGATACCAAGATTGCAGTGAAAAAGACAGCAAAAGCGGTAACACATGCGATAAAAGCGTTGATTGAAGCCACAAAAGCATTAATGAGTGCATTGACTGCAGGTGGTTGGATTGCGGTTATGATTTTGATTATCGTCATTTTATTTGGTGGTTTTCTATGCATGACAGGTGGGGATAATTCCAGTACGGTTTCTTCGGTTAGTGCAGAAGTAGAAGCATATGAACCACTAATCCGACAGTATGCAAATCAATATGGCATTGGAGAGTATGTGGAACTAATCAAAGCCATTATGATGCAGGAATCAGGCGGGAGAGGACTTGACCCGATGCAGTGTTCAGAAGGGAGCTTTAATACAAAATATCCCAGACAGCCAAATGGAATCACAGATCCAGAGTATTCGATTTCTTGTGGTGTGCAGGAAATAAAAAGCTGTCTGGAACGTGCATGGGTAAAAAATCCTCTGGATATGGAAAATATTAAACTGGCATTGCAAAGTTACAATTATGGAAATGGATATCTGGAATGGGCGAAAGCCAGAGGTGGATATACCCTTGCGAATGCAGCAGAATTTTCTGATATGATGGCACAGAGAATGGGGTGGAGCAGCTATGGGGACAAGCAGTATGTACCACATGTGCTTCAGTATTATGCATTTGGAAGAATCCCAACAGGTATCGGTAATCAGGCAATCGTTCAGGTGGCAGCATCGCAGGAAGGAAAAGGCGGAACAACCTACTGGAGTTGGTATGGATTTGGAAGCCGGGTAGAGTGGTGTGCCTGCTTTGTGTCCTGGTGTGCAGAACAAAGCGGTTATATCCAGAGTGGAGTGATTCCGAAATTCTCTCTTTGTTCGGACGGTGTGAAGTGGTTTGAAAGTAAAGGTAGGTTCCGTGATGGAAGTTATACCCCGGCGGCAGGAGATATTATTTTCTTTGACTGGGGAAATAATGGAACGATTGACCACGTTGGAATTGTAGAGAGTGTCAGTGGAGGAACCGTAAATACCATTGAAGGCAACAGTGGAGATAAAGTGGCAAGACGAAGTTACAGTATTGGAAGCAGTAACATCTATGGATATGGTGTTCCGGCATATTAAAAGGCAGGAGAAAAAGTGTGATAGTCTAATGGTGAATCTGGAGTATACAATTCCTGAAAATAGACTTGACTTTTAAGTATTACAAGTGTAAGATTTAAGAAACAAAAAATTAGAAGAAAGGAATATCTATGAAAAGAAGACGGAAAAAGCAAAATATCCAAAAATCTTACGCTTGTAAGATTTTTGGGCTGATAGTAGCTATAACAGTAATTGCTGTTTCAGGAGGTGTTTTATTAAAAAGGACGATAACGGAATCACCAGAAGACACACTTATGGAATATATGAACCATATTGAAAAAAAGGAATATGAAGTAATGTATACTATGATAGATTCAGATGAAAAAGTTTATCTGACAAAAGAAGAATACATACAACGAAATTCTAAGATATACGAAGGAATAGAGGTCAGTGACATTAAAATCAGTCATATAGCTGTGAAAGAGAAAAAAGCAGATACAGTTACGCTTTCGTATGAAACATCATGTAATACAATTGCCGGAACAATACAATTTGACAATATGGCGGAACTGAAGAAGACGAAACAGGGATATAAATTAGTATGGCAGGATAGCCTGATTTTTCCAGATTTAGAGAGTGATGATAAAATAAGTGTTACTACATCAAAAGCGGAGAGAGGAGAAATATTAGACCGAGATGGTAAAATGCTTGCAGGAAAAGGAGTAGCAACATCAGTTGGCATTATACCGGGAAAGCTGGAAGACAGGAATGTATCTATTGAAAAAATAGCGGAGTTATTAGAGATAGATGTAGAAACAATAAATAACAAACTCACAGCAAAGTGGGTAAAAGAAGATTCTTTTGTACCAATTGAAACTATTCCGAAAGTAGAAGAAATAGATTTAATGAAAATACAGCCAGAAGAAAAGACACTTGAGGAGCAGGATTGTCAGAATAAACTTTTGGAAATTCCAGGGGTTATGCTATCAGATGTGGAAGTTAGAACCTATGAGTTAGGGGAAGCAACAGCTCATTTAATTGGTTATGTACAGTCTGTAACAGCAGAAGATTTGGAAAATCATCCAGGGGAAGGATATTCAGCTGAAAGTGTAATCGGAAGATCTGGGTTGGAAAAGTTATACGAAAAGCAATTAAAAGGAAAAGATGGTTGTGATATAAAGATTTTGGATAGTGATGGGGAAGTAAAAGAGGTTCTTGCAAGTATTTTTAAAGAAGATGGTATGGATATAAGATTAACGATAGATTCCGATTTGCAAAAATCATTATACGAGCAGTTTAAAGAAGATCCGGGGTGTTCTGTCGCAATGAATCCTTATACGGGAGAAGTATTGGCTTTGGTAAGTACCCCATCTTATGATAATAATGAATTTATACGGGGCTTATCATCAGAGAAATGGACATCATTAAACGAAGATGAAAAGAAGCCATTATATAATCGTTTTCGTCAAGTATGGTGTCCTGGCTCAACATTCAAACCAGTTGTGGCAGGAATTGGGTTGAAAACGGAAAGCATAGATCCAAAAGAAGATTTTGGAAATGAAGGTTTGGCATGGCAGAAAGATTCGTCTTGGGGATCTTATCAAGTGACAACACTTCATGAATATGAACCGGTTATTATGAAAAATGCAATTATCTATTCTGATAATATTTATTTTGCAAAGGCAGCTCTTAAAATTGGTAGTGAGAATTTTATGAATACTTTAAATGAAATAGGATTTAATCAGAATATGCCGTTTGAGATTGCGATGCAGGAATCAACATATTCCAATACAGATAAAATAGAAACAGAAATACAATTGGCAGATAGTGGTTATGGGCAAGGTCAGATTCTTGTAAATCCATTACATCTGGCAAGTATTTATACTTCATTTTTAAATGAAGGGAATATGATAAAACCGTATTTGAAATACAAAGAAGAAGCATCCGGTGAAACATGGATAGAAAATGCGTTTAGCAAAGAAAATGTAGAAGAAATTATGCAAGGGGTGGAAGGTGTTGTAAATGATCCGGAAGGAACCGGATATGCTGCACATCGTGACGATATTTTGCTGGCTGGAAAAACAGGGACAGCCGAGTTGAAGGCAACGAAAGAAGATACTTCTGGCAAAGAAATCGGGTGGTTTTCGGTGTTTACGGCAGATAAAAGCGTGGACAAACCAATTCTTCTTATCAGTATGGTTGAGAATGTGAAAGGAATCGGTGGAAGTGGTTATGTTGTTAAAAAAGATGCAACAGTATTGGATGAGTATTTTGAAGAATAAAATATTTTTATGGGAAATTATTACATATGTAAGATATTTGCGATGAT
>NZ_KI271190.1 GCF_000469345.1 Eubacterium ramulus ATCC 29099 | reverse complement strand
TACGAGGAGAATTCTTGCTAACTTTTGTTAAATATTTACAATAAGTTGTGCCATACCATCCTCCTACTGCAAAGCCTGTTTTAAGACATCCAGATTACTCTGCATTACAGACAGATATGTAGTTCCGTTTTTAACATCATCAGATGTCGTAGACTGCATGGAATCCAAAGTTAAAAATTTGAAGAATGTTTTCCACTACCTCATTATATTTCTGATTTTTGGCAGTCACTGCATATTCCATAGAAAACGGTACGTAACGGATTTAATTTGAATCCATGATGCTCCTTGATGTGTTGCGTCAGGTTTTCCACTTCGCTGCACTGCAAATGAATGAGTTTCCCGCATTTTTCGCATTTACAATGATACGTCTGCTCTTTACATTCATGTCTGCTATCACCAGTATATTCAAAACACGCACTGCTGCTTCCATCAATCACATATTTAGCAACCAGTCCTTCACTGACCATTTTGTCTAACTGACGATAGACCGTTGTCATACCGACTGCAATTCCTTTTTTCTTAAAATAATCACAGATATCAGCTACTGTAACATGCGTTCCTTCCATTTGTTGAAGGAAATTCAAAATTTCACTCATCTGTTTTGTTTTATATTGTGCTTTTCCCATTGTTATCCCTCTCTAATTTGAAAATTGTTTTCATTTTATCACCATTTTTTCAAATGTCAATATGATTTGAAAATGTTTTTCATTTTCTTGTAAAATTACTGTACTTTGCAGAGATTTAGTGCTATTATGCTTAAGTGGCGATTTTTTCGTTGCCACATTTCAGGAATGCTCTGGAATTTTTGATAAGAAATCTGAAAAGAATATGTCAGCTTTCGCTGACCAGAATCACGCACCAAGTCTCACGTGCGTTCGACTTGAATCTTCTGTGCATTTCTGTGATTTTAAAATTTATGAGGTGAATGAGCTTATGAAACAAAAAAATGGATTTAGTGGCCAGCTCGGATTTGTATTCGCAGCTGCCGGAAGTGCCGTTGGTGTCGGCAATTTATGGAGATTCCCATACCTTGCAGCAAAAGACGGCGGTGGCCTGTTTCTGATCATATACCTGATACTGGTTTTTACGGTCGGCTTCACACTGCTTACTACCGATATTGCCATCGGTCGAAAAACCGGAAAAAGTGCAATTTACGCATATCAGGAAATGAAAAAGAAATGGAAATTTTTAGGTATTCTGACCTTTTTTGTACCCGTACTGATCATGACTTATTATGCTGTCATTGGTGGATGGATCCTGAAATATATTACCATCTATCTGACCGGTTCCGGAAAAGAAGCGGTAGAAAGTAACTGCTTTACAAACTTTATCTCCTCTCCTTCTTCCGTATGGTTTGGTCTGATCTTTATGTTTTTAACAGCGTTGATCGTATATAACGGAGTGGAAAAAGGCATTGAGCGTGTATCCAAATTTATTATGCCCATACTTTTACTGATGGTAATCGGAATCGCGATCTTCTCTCTGACATTAAAACATCCGCTGGAAGATGGAACGGTCAGAACCGGTCTGCAGGGTCTAAAAGTATATCTGACACCTGATGTAAAAGGACTTACGGTAACACGATTTTTACAGATTTCCCTGGATGCAATGAGCCAGTTATTCTTCTCCTTAAGCGTATCCATGGGAATCATGATTACATACGGCTCTTATGTAAAGAAAGATGTAAACTTAAATAAATCTATCTCCCAGATTGAGCTGATGGATACCGGTGTTGCTCTGCTTGCAGGTGTTATGATCATCCCGGCCGTTTATGTATTTTCCGGATTAGACGGAATGTCTGCAGGACCCGGTCTGATGTTTATCTCCCTGCCGAACGTATTTTATTCCATGGGACTGGCAGGAAGACTCATCGGATTGATGTTCTTCATACTGACAGCATTTGCAGCATTGACATCCTGTATTTCCGTATTGGAATCTATTACTGCAAACTGCATGGAATTATTCCATGCCGAACGTAAAAAAGTTACGAGCATTTTAACGGTCATTTATCTGGCTGCAACCGCAATCATTGCAATGGGTTACAGCACATTTTATGTGGAAGTGCAGCTGCCAAGCGGAAGCACCGGACAGTTATTAGACATCATGGATTATATCAGCAACAGTTTTCTGATGCCGTTTATCGCACTGCTCTCATCTATTCTGATTGGATGGATCGTAAAGCCATCCTGGATTGCCGCGGAGATGGAGTTAAATGGTGAAACATTCCGCCGAAAAAAACTTTATAATGTGATGATTCGTTATATTATGCCGGTTATTATGTTTATTCTGTTCCTTCAGTCCACTGGTTTACTGAATAAAATTGCAGGATAAATACGATCCTTGATATTATAGTGAAAATCATTTATTTTTCAAAATTTCTATTATTAAGTTTTGCTTAACATATCGCAAAGATACAATCGTTTTACTTTTCTTATTATGTATCATATAATCTAATCATAAAAGGACAGAAAAAAGAACGACTGCCGCGAAAGCGGTCAGTCGTTCTTAAAAAACAGTAATTTTATCTGAAAAGAATATGTCAGCTTTCGCTGACCAGAATCACACACCAAGTCTCACGTGCGTTCGACTTGATTTTTTATCTAACAATTGGCATCATTGCATGAATGCTTGCCTGATCAACGGTAATGGTTGTTACCGTATCCGGTCTCTGTGTCGCCTGTGCATCAATACCATAGAGGATCAATGCGAGTTCATGCCCTTCATCCAGAACGTGATCAGTCGGAACCATATCAATCTCATAATGATAAGATACACCCGGTTTGATTTCTTCCTTTTTCCAGATGCAGGATCTGTTCTGTGCATTTATCCATCCACGAGAGATGACTTTATATTTTGAAGGTTCTGCTTCAAGACCAAAGCTATATGTTCCGTCTGGATGTTTGATTTCTTCTGCGGTAATACGCTTTGCGTCCCCCAGATCAACCAGCATAGCACTCAGGATAGCTGTTTCCCGATCAATTGCAGCATCGAAGGATACTTTTACTGTACCGGAGATTCTGATATTCTCCCCTGACTCTTTTGTATGAGCAGATGTTCCTTTTTCCGCAAACGGATCCCAGATATATTTCATACGGTTTTTGTACTCAGCATCGTCATTTAATACAAGTTCATCAAGCCATGCCCCAAGATTATCTGCTGATCTGTCATATACAGTGCTGGAAAGATCATCCACGATCATGCCTTCACCGGTTTCACTGATTGGGAATGTCTCTGCCTCCCATCCTTTCGGTGGCCATGTGTCAGATGCCATCCATACGGACTGGTCACTACCGCTCTCTACCAGAACTGCAGGTTCTTTCTCAATACCATTATCTACCCCTTTCAGATAATGCTCCAGCCAGCGGTACATAATATCAAGCATGTTGGAATCTTTCAGTGTATGGATATAAACATGCTCACCCTGATGCAGCATCATCTTTGCAGGAATTCCCTGCTTTTCCAGTGCCTCAAAGAACGGAATACACTGATTTGTCTTTACATTCCAGTCATTGATTCCATGAACAATAAAAACAGATGCTTTGATTTTATCTACCAGATTCAGATAATTACGCTCATCCCAGAAACGATTATAATTTCCGGTTGCACGATCCTGTGCCTGGATCATTTCATCCTGAGCTTTTGCATATGCTTCTTTGATACTTTCATAGTCTTCCGGATCTTTTGCACGGCTGAAACAGTATTTTGCAAGAATATTCACGTCGTCTCCCTGCCAGCCAATAGCCGGAAGATTCAGTCCTCCGGTACGATAATATGCATACCAGTTGGAAATGGCGGCTTCCGGAATAATTGTTTTGAGTCCTTCTACGCCTGTAGTAGCCACACCGATACACATAGTACCAAGATAAGATTTTGCAGTCATTGCCACGTTTCCTGTACACCAGGATGCCAAAATTTCAATATTGTCTGTCTTGTTGGTAAATGCGCGGCATCTGCCATTCAGCCAGTCAATAACTGCTTTGAATGCAAGTACTTCTTCTCTGGATCCGGTCAGTGTAAATCCTTCCGAGTCACGGGTTCCGAGACCACCACAAAGAACCGTCGCATAGCCTCTTTCATTGAAGTATTCATATGCTTCGCATACACATTCAAATTCCGGTTCTGCATCAATCGGAGCATGCTCTACGCATCCCATCGTCGGGCGCTCCTCAAATACAGTGGATGTAATTTTTTTCTCATAAGCCTCATAATCGAAGCAGATATCTTCTTCTTTGATATCCTGTGCCGGAAAAGCTTTCACTTCACAATCTACATTGTACGGCACATACCAGTCTTCGTTACATGTCAGCATATATGGATTTGCAACATAAATTGCCGGAACTTTTTTGCCTTCCTCTACTTCCTTCGGAAGTCTGAGATATACGGCAATCAGATCTTTTTTTCCGTCGCCATCGGTATCTACCGGTGTTTCAACATATACTTTTTCTATGATATAAGGTTTTTGATTCATATTATTTATCAGTTTCCTTTGCTTTTCTTTTTTTCAAAAATTTCATCCAGATGCATACAAAAACAACACCTAAAACGAGCATTGCGATCAGGAATCCAAAATACTGTCTGTATCCTGTTACACCCGGATGACCATCGATCAGTGAACCTGCTAACAGAGAGCAGAAGATTTCCGGAAGGAATCCGATGGTTGAAATAATACCTGCAGCTGTACCAGAGTATTTCTCCGGAATAGCACCTTCATCCATCATTGCCCATGTCATTGCATAGTTTACGTTATAGAAAATGTAAATTACAATAAACAGAATTGTAAATGCAATGATACTTCCTGCATTTGTCGGAAGGAGTACGATTCCCAGAGTACCTGCAACCATAACGATAAAGGAGATCAGTAACATTCTTCCTGTACCAACTTTATCTGTGATGAAACCACCACCAACATTACCAAACAGAGAGAACCATCTCTTCATTGCTGCAAGTGTAGCTGCGAATGTTACAGTTGCGCCAAGGATACTTGTTGCATATGGTGTGAAGTAGTAAAGAGACAGTGTAAATACATAGTTGCAGAATGTAACAAATGCGATGATCCAAACTGCCGGAAGTTTCAGAACCTCTCCGATACCTTTAAAAGAAATTCTCTCGCTGGCTTCCATTTTCTGATCTTTTACAGTAAAGAATGCAAGAATACCCATTACAATTGTCAGTACAGAATAGAAAATGATAACATATCTCATACCCTGTGCCTGATTTTCCATCTTTCCTGCACCAATTCTGAATGCAGCAACAGCAGCGATTGCCATCAGAGCAGCAGCGATACCTCTTCCACCTTCAAAGAAACCAAACGCTTTTCCCTGATCTCCGGAATCTGAGAGGATACGAACTGCTTTTACACAAGCCGGCCAGAATGCAAACAAAGAACTGATTCCCCAGAATGCATACAGACATACAAGTGCTTTAAAACCAAGTGGAAGCAGATGTAAGAATCCACCGAGACCTGTTCCGATCAAAGATACCGTCAGGATAATTCGTGTGGAAATACGGTCAGCTACGACACCACCAAATAAGTAAGAAATCATTCCGAAAACCCCAAGTACACTACCGAACACACCCATCTGTGTATTGGTCAGATGGTACGTTTCCAGATAGACATCATAGTAGTCAAAACGGAAATACGGTAATCCATAGATAATTGCACCACCAAAAGCAACAATCAGGATTGCCAGAAAGTTTTTGGACATTTTTTCGCCCAAGCCGATTTTTGCAAGTAACTTGTTCATAATTCTTCTCCTTTTTGTTTATTTTTAGAACAATTTATATACTTCGGAATATTTATTCCGTAAGTAATCAATATAATAAGTGGATGAAAAAGTTCCTCTGCAGACTTTTTCCATCAGCTCCCGACCAGAATAAACTGCGCCGTAGCAATATATATTCTGCGTAAGCCAATCATTGATCTTATCAAATGACTGCTGCTGCATCAGCTGATCGAGATCTCCGATTTCCTGCGCCATGACTGCCGCCATCTGGGCAGCTGTAACATTTGCCATAAAATAAGACGGAAAAAATCCAACATATCCTGCAGCCCAGTGAATATCCTGCAGCACGCCTTCCCCATCATGCTCCGGTCGGATACCAAGATACTCTTCATATTTGCTGCTCCATGCATCTGGCAGATCATCGACATCCAGCGCACCGCTGATCAGATCCTTTTCCAGCTCATATCGGATAATGATATGGAGCAGATAGGTCAGCTCATCTGCTTCTAGCCGGATCAGAGACGGTTGTGCATGATTGACCGCCTCAAATAAATCCTGCGGTGTATATGTTTTCAACTGCGGAAGGATGTCTGTAAGTGGCTCATAAATATATTGCCAAAATCCCTTGCTCCGTCCGATGATATTTTCGTAAAATCTTCCGATTGCTTCCTCTACCGCAAATGTCGGTGATTCGGCAAGCAGAGTTCCCATAAGTTCCCTGCTGATTGACTGCTTATAGACCCCTCGTCCACCGCAGTGTAATATATTAAGAATTCCTCCCCAGAAACCATTTTCGGAAAATGTATTTACTACTCTTATATCATCCGGCGAATTTGCCAGAATGGTCGGATGTGAACCGATATCCACCCTTCCGCTATCAAAGTTGAAACCTATTTTTTCTAAGATCATCGTCCATACAGCCTGCTGTTGTTCACGGCTGACCGGCCCGATATCTATCTTTTTCGGTGCTGACCCGGTTTTGTTTTTTTCCTCAACCAAATTCAGAAGTTCAATCAAAACCGGCTTTAACTGAGCCGCCATCGTATCGATCGTTTCTGTCGTAAGTTCTTCTGCGTAGTAACCCAAAAGAGCATCATACGGATCTTTTTCATATCCCCAGTATTCCGCAAAATTGCGGAACGTTTTGAAAATCCGGTCCAGATACGGTCGAAAGTAACTAAAATCATTCTTTTCTTTCGCCTCTGCCCATACCTGTTCCGAAACAGCAATCAGCTGCACATACTTCTGATACTCTGCTTCCGGTACAGCTCGGATACTTTCAGAATTACGGATCAACCTTCTGATCATGGCATTGGTGACAAAATCATTTTTCGCATTTCCCTTAAAAAATCGAATCAGCTTCTGAAATCTGGTGTCAGAAAGCAGCCGATATTGCTCTCCGGCCAGAAAAGACATGACTTTACTTCGATATTCAATCGCATTTCTGGGCATGTAAGTAATTTTATCCCAGTAAATAAGCGCATCTGTGGTATATTTGTAATATTCTATTTTTTCAATCATTCCCCTCAGCTCTGTAAGCTGTGACTGATAGGTCATTCTTCTGCCTCTTTTCTGTTATATTTCTTAAATAAAGTGATGATCACAAGTGCTGCAACAAAATATAAAGCGGCTGCAATATAATAGGCTGTCCGATATCCTTCCTGTGTCGTAAAAAGGATGCTTCCTGTAAAATGTCCGCTGATGATGCTGACAATTCCGGCAATAAAGTTTACAACCGAAGTGAAGGCAGGACGCAGATTTTTAGGTGCAAGCATCATGGAAAGTGAACTGTCTGCAGGACTTCCGAGATTGGCAAGCCCTGCTCTCATAAACAGTCCGATTCCAACCATCGGAATCATCGCTTTTCCGAAATGATTGCCATTTGCAATGATCAGCATAAACGGTATCGATAAAAGTACCGTAAAACAGATGGTTCCCACCGTTCCCAATTTTTTTACAACAAATGGTGTAAACAGCATAAACAACACAATTGCCGCATAAGAAATAGATACTAACAGCGAAGATGTTGCTTTATCTATATGCAGGTTACGGTTCAGGAATACGGTATAGTAAGAAGTAAATAATCCCATCGCAAAGGAGATCAGTGCCCAGTAGATTAAATACATCATGGCATCTTTCCGAAACAGCACACTTAAGATATCACGGACTCTTTCCGGAAGGCTCTGTTTCTTTGTCTGCTGTTCATCTACAGAAATATAATCTGATTTTTCTTCACGGATAAAGAGAATCGGTATAATCGATAACAATGTCACGACACCGGTAATGATCAATACATCTCTGTTCCCAGCCAGGTACGCATCACGGGTACTTCCGGTCGTTTCTGTAATATACTCCGTCAATTTTCTTGCTCTTTCGAAGGATATACCTGCATGTGAAGAAAACAATTTAACGGTTGCTGCACCTCCAAGGAATGTGGTCAGGAAATATCCAACATATCCCATATAATACGTACGTGTATACCAGTCAATACTCTTCCCACCTGCACTGCCGGCATATGCTGCCACATAAGGAGCCAGCATAATGAAATGCAGCTGTACTCCGGTCAGTGCAAGAAGCGTTGACAAGTAAAAAATGGTTGCTGACTTGACAAACACAACACAGAAAAATGCTGCGGATGTCGATGCTGCACAGAACAGCAGCAATTTTTTATATCCACTTTTCGGAACAAGCAACAAAATCAATGCGCTCAAAAACGTTGCATATCCATAAAAAGCCCAAAAAGATGTTGCTGTCGGCAATGACACCTCTTGTAGGTAATTTACATAAGTATCATATAAAATGCCGCTGGCCAGATTGTTAATAACATAACTGATAATAAATAGTATCAAATTTCTTTTCTGTCTGAGTTGAACCTGCTGTATATGTATGTCCCCATTCATGGTTTTTACCTTCCTTTACTACAAAAATCCGTTCCATAGTTATTTAAAATTATACTGTGTAAAAAACGGATGGAGCAGATTTGCTCCAAACTGCGTATCAAAGTGTGGTTTGCGGATATTCTCCACGTTCTGTTCCGGTTCGAGACGTTTGCGCAAAGCAATGATTTCTTCATTTTCTATCTGTTCCATCATTGCCAGAAAAATCCGCGCCCTCCGTTTCATTTTCTGCAGATTAAATTTATATGTCCGGACAGTTGCATCGCTGATCCCCATTTCTTCACCGATTGCTTTATTGTCCTTTTCATAATATAAACCTTCCAATACATCCTTCTGCGCATCAGAAAGCCCGTTCATTTGCTTGTCCAGATCCAAAAGACACTCAAATACACTGCCGTGCTCATCAAAAATATGTTCCTGCATCGCACGAAGTGCATTCACAGATTTCCCTCTGGAAGAATAAATCAATCCCTCTTCAAATTTATCCCCACAGAAAATGCACTGATACAGCTGTTCTTCTTCCGACCAGACATACCCTCTGGTTAACTCCTCTAATGTAAGCTCTTTGAATTCCATCTTCAGGCATCCTTCCTTTTCATATATGATATCCGCTTGATCGTATTTTTTGGTTACGTTTCGCATATTCGTTTATGTATTTCATAAACACTTTTTTATTTCGTTTGTGTTTTATAGTAAATTAGCACATTTCACGAAAAATATCAACTGCTTTTTATTATTTTTTATACAAAACATGATTACTTTTTAGATACTGTTCTCTATCCTATTTTTCATATTAATTTCATATGATTAGCGCCTATTAGGAAAACACACTGTCAAAGGGGTTTGTAGCGGGGGTTAGCCCGCTACTGCGGTATCTTCCGTAGTGTTGATTTCAATGTACTCGGCAATCTTGCGGAGCTCGTCAGCAAATTTGAATTTCACGCTGATATTGCCGTTTTCATAGACCTTGATATAGTCCACAAGTTCAACCAAGATTTCACGGTTGAGGGCTTCAATGTTCTGATACTTCATAAAGGCTACCAGTGCAGGATGCTCGTTGTCCACACCGTTTGCCAGTTCTGCGCGTTCAGCGTTCAGCCGGGTAAGCACCGCGGAAATATCAGAAGTCTGCCGTTCATAGTCAGCCTTCATATCCCGGTATTCCTGCTGGGTGATTTCACCGTCTTTCCAGTCCTGATAAAGAGATTGCTTGTAGCGTGTTATCTTTGTCAGTTCCCGCTCTTTTGCAGCTATCAGATCGTCCAGTCGGTAAGACTGGCTTTTTTTGATTGGAGCGGAATTGATCTGCGTGACGATTTCCGAGTAGGAAACAGCCAAATGTACCTGATGCTGTACAGCGAACAAAACAGCAGCCTCCAGCCGTTCATGCTTGATTGAGTGCATGGTGCAGGCTGTCCGGGAACGGTTCTTGTAGGTTGAGCAAGAATAATATACATTGTTGTTCTTGCCAACGCATCGGGTAATGGCCCGCCCGCAATCGGCACATTTCAGAAAGCCGCTGAATAAATGTACCTCACGGCCTTTCGGGGAAGTACGGGTATCACGCTGTAAGAGAGCCTGTACCTTATCGAAAGTTTCATAGTCGATAATGGCCTCATGCGTTCCAGCGACTTCTACCCATTCCTCACGGGGAACAGCTTCAATCTGGTGTACCTTGTAGCTTTTCACCCGGCTTCGGCCTTGGGCTAAATCCCCGGTGTAGGTCGGATTGGTAAGAATGGAGTGGATCATGCGGACTCCCCACATAGGATCGTCATACCCTCTTGTCGAAACAGGCAGGCCCTTTTGTACCTTGTAAGCCGAGGGGCTCGGTACGCCGTGTTCGTTCAGGTACAGCGCGATAGCACGTTTTGATGACCCTTGAATAAGCATTGTGAAAATGAGTTTGACATTTTCAGCAGCATCGGGATCAACAATCAGCCTGTGCTTGTCCTTTGGGTGCTTTACATAGCCGTAAGGAGCAAATGCTCCGATATACTGGCCGTTGCGCCGTTTGTAATCAAATACCTGCCGGATCTTTTTGGAAGTCTGATAGCAGTAATTATCGTTCATCACGTTTGTAATGGGAACGATGATATTTGAAACGCTGTCGGGGTTCTTGTAGCTGTCCACATTCTCAGCAAGGCTGATAAAGCGAACACCCATTTGAACAAACAGGTTATCGATCAAACTTCCGGCATCGCTATAATTTCGTGCGAAGCGGGACAGGTCTTTTACTATAACGCAGTTGATTTTACCACTCATGACATCCGCCAAGAGCCGTTGAAAATCTTCACGGTTGGCGTCCGTTCCAGTATGACCATCATCCACATATTCCGTGATGCTTTCAAACTCGTCAATGTTGCGTCGGTAAAAATCGTTCAGTAGGTCACGCTGGTTCTTTACACTGTTGCTATCGTCTTTTCCTTTTTTCAAATCTTCCTTTGAAAGCCGGATATAGATGCCCAGCCGCCAGCGGCGGATTGTGCAAGAGGGAGAGAAACTCTGCTGATACCCTCTGTTTTTTGCTCGTGCCATTGTTCCTCCTTCCCTATCACATTACACTTATATTATAACTCTGTCCGGGGAGGACAACAAGGATGCCTCCACTTCGGGACACTTTGTCTCGAAGAAGCAAAACGAGCTGTAACCGAAGTTACAGCCCGCTTCTTTGCCGCAGCAGGAAATCCGTCAGCTTATCTTGGAGAGATGGCCCGCTTTCAGCAAATTCAATTTTCACGCCAACACCACCGATGCAAAAGCAGTATGGATTTTTGACAGTCTGCAAAAATCGAGAGATGCGCTCCTTTTGGGAAAGCGCATTGTCAAAGGTCATACCGCTCACATCAGGCAGGGACTCGGCAGCCACCGCGCCAATGTCAACGCTTCTCATTTGTTCAAGTTCCTGTGTAGTTAATTTCACGGTAAACCTCCTTCGCAGATTGATAGAACGCCTCCCGCTGTTTGGTGGGGAAACGCAACAGGCCAGCACCACCGGGATGCTGGCCTGTTGCCTTACTCCACCTTGGGACACTTTGTCTCGAGGTTTATTATAGTTTTTGAATATTAGAGAGCGCCGTACATATTTACTTGGTCTGTCCAAAGACAATCGTTATTTTCTGTGCGGCGCTCTCAACGCAAGTAGAGCGACAAGCCCGGAGGAACAGGCAGCCAACCTGTTCAGCGCCGGATCATGGCCTTGGGATGGCCGGGCCCATTTACAGTGTTGGTGTTGTTCGCTCAATCTCTTTTGGGAAATGTCACCGCGCACCCACCGTTTGGCTCCCCGTACTTACTCAGGGTTGCCGTTATTCCCTTGCGTTAAGAAGAAAACCTCCTCTCATAAACCGAGACATTTTTTCATCAATTCCAAGTGGGTTAAGAAGAAAAAATCAAAAAATTTTTTTCATGCGTTCAAGGCCACGCTTGATCGACTGGCGAATAGACTCCTCATGTACGCCCTCGGCCTCGGCAATTTCCTTAATTGACTTGCCAAGAATGATATGTGCGTCAATTCTGCGGCCTTGGATCTCCGGCAGAGAATTGAGAGCGTTCCACAGACGAAGAAAGTTTTCCATTCGTTCAAGGAGCTCCTGCGGGGTCGGCTCATGCAGGCAAGCGGAATATTCAATCCCGTCATCGCAGTCCAGAGAATACTGTGCCTTGTGCCGGGAAAGCCGCCGCTGGTAGGCCATTTCATAGCGGGCATCGGCCTTGAATACCTCGGCCACCTCGTCAGAAACTTCGATAAGCTGATCCTGCGTGTACCAATAATAAAAATCTTTCAAATTGATAGTAGTCATCGTAAAATCCTCCATTTCAGTTTGTTCGGGGTTGGTCGGAAACGAAATGGAGTAACGGCGGAGAACGGCACCGCACCTCGGGACACTTTGTCTCGAAGTCTGGAAAGCAAAATGCGCCTGCGCGACACAGGGCCGCACAAGCGCATGAAAATATATTATCGGTTATGTACTGTTTAATTTCATATTCAAAGCCAGACGGCTCCGATGGAGGGGCTATGCTTTTTTTAGCTGATGCAGTTCACGAGAATGATGAAATAATAAAATGGACACGGCAAAATAACCTCCAATCGGCTACCGTGTCCCTGCAAGTCGTCATAGGTTTGTGCAAACGCAAAGAAACGGCGGCTCTGAAAATCAAAGCCGCCGTTTCAAATGGGCGTGTCAAATTGTCTGCTCTACGACGGCTTTTTTTCTTTTACCGTCGTCCGGCAGGTTGTTTCTTTTGCGCTTATCTTAACAAGCAATTCTCACAGAAATGTCACTGACATTCTCTGTTTCGACAGAATAATGGGTTGAAATCTCACAAGCCTGTGAGATTTCAAAATTTATTGCCTTTTCTTCATCGAATTTCTTTTTTCCGAAACAGGGCAATTCCCAAAACAGAAGTTAGAAATGTTACCAACAGAGAATATTCCATCCATCTATAAGGGACATTTGCTATGCTTTCATCCGTCATTCCCTCTGTGTCAAACGCATCTGCAAGTTGGATGGCCTGTCCAGAGTGTAGCAGATCGCTAAGAACTTCAAGAACAATCCGTGGTGTACCTTCAATGTATGCTCGCTGTGTGCGAGTTCCTTTGTCTTATAGCAATCATCATAAAATAGAAACCTCACAGAAATGTCACCGCCAGCCCCTTTTTGTCGGCTAAAAATTCACATTTTTGTGACATTTGAAAACGGCCACCCTTTCGGATGACCGTTTCGTGTCTATGTATTTTATTCAGCAATGCGTAGCCGCTCTACCACCGTTTTTTGTGCCATTTTGTTATAGCAAACCAAAGGAACAATGGCTGTAATGAGGATCAGAGGGATAATACAGAGAAATACCGGAAGCAGGGTAAAATGCCATGTAAAATAGGTTAATTCTGCACCCATCATCCGAACCACCGTTAGACTTGCTATAACGGAAAGTATCAGAGAACCGAAAAGGCCCAAGATAGAATAACCAATCCCTTCATATATCAACATTTGCTTAACCTGTCGTCCTGTCATACCTACCGATTGCAGCATTGCAATTTCTCTGTACCGAGACAAGATAGACGTTGTCATGGAGTTAATAAAGTTCAGTATGCCGATCAGAGCCAATATCGCACAAAGAGCACCGCCCACAAGACGGTACATATTGATCATCCCGTCAAAGGTCTGCCGCAGGGTCACTTTTGAAAGATAATCCAAAGCAGTGTCCGTATTCGTAGTGTAATTTTTCAGCCAGTTTTCTGTGGCAAGCTGGTGTTCTTCATCCACATTGAAAATTGTTTTCATGGCCGGCTGGTCGGCGGATACCATATTTTCCAAAAGTTCATTGGTTGGGAAAATATAGTCCAATCCCATGTCTACCTGCAAAGGAGTTTGTAATGCGCTTGGAATACTTACCACAGCCAGCACATCATACACTTTATTTGTACCATCAAGCTGTGTCACGCTAATTTGATCGCCCGGTTTATACAAGCAAAGAGAACCATCACCCATCATTCGCAATGGAGTTACATACACGCCGGTTCCAGCTTTCCACTGTTCCGTGTTTAGTTCACCGTCTAACACCTGTACATATTCTGCCGGAAAATCATCCAAGCCATATACATTCACACCATGTTCCTGTCGAACCCTATAATTTTCCAGTTCATTTGCAATATCACCGGAAGAAGCAGAGAGTTCCTGTAATCGGGCGAGGTCGTTTTCAGAAAGCGGCTGTTTGGAAGTCCATAAGTAGATATTTCCTATATCTTCAAGACCATTCAAACTTTCTGCCTGGCTAATAAAATCTTGGCTTACATTCGCTGTGTTATATGGCGCATAATTGTTAATTACTGTTGTATCGGAAACTGTAAAATCTGTAAGGCTGAAATCAGCCACAAACTTATCAAAGTCAAAGGAGGTCACATAGGTATAAACGCTATTCAAGAGAACAATACTAAGGGCAAAAGACAAAGTAACAATCATTACTTTTTTCTTGTTTCGAGTCAGATTGTTCTTTGCCATCATCATTGTGCTGATATGCTTACTGCGCCGCTGCTTTTTCTTTCCACCAGTCTGTTCAATATAGTGCAGTGCCTCCATCGGAGAAACTTTAGCCGCCAATATCGCAGGTTTTTGACAGCTAATGAAAACTGTAATTGCAGAAAAGACAATCGCTACCAAAAAGATCAATGGATTTATCGTAGTAACGATCCTTATATCATCAGTTAGCATATTTACAATCGCAGGCAGCAACAACCGACCAATCGGCCATCCCAACAATAGTCCAATAGGAATACCCATAAGAGATAGCTTAATTGCTTTTCTATAAACGATTTTCCTTATTTGTCTTGCGGTGGTTCCCAGTGTTTTCAACATTCCATAAAACCGAATATCCTGCGCGATAGAAATATAAAACACATTGTAGATTAGAAGATAACCTGCGATAAAGATAACCGCAATACCGGTCACAAGGGGCAGCATGGAAGAAAGACTGACCGTTGCCATTCCGTAAGCGTCGTTAATACTTACCCGTTCATCTAAACCGTATTTGGAAGTCACCTCTAATGCCTGCTTTTCAATATTCCATGCCGTAGGCATCATCATAACAGCATCAATATAACCGGTTCCCACAGGTGGGGTTGTTCCGTCCGTTTCCCCATGGATGACCGGAGCTACCTGTTCTGTATATTTTTTGGATAATAGCATTGTTTGACGGTACGCCACAGCATCCCCATCCCAAATGCCGCAAAGCGTAAAGGTATCGGTAAATGTATCCGTATCGGTTGTAAATGTCAACTCCATTTGTGTACCGACTTTATCCGGCAGTCCCATCGCATCCAGAACAATACGACTGGTGGCGATCTCATTTTTTTGTTCCGGCAGATGTCCGGTATCAGGAGTATTAAAGGTCAGTTCCGAATAAGTTTCATCACCATATCGCAGTTCCGTCGGCGTCTTATTGAAATCATCGCCCACGGCATTTCCTATGATAATTGAATATCCGATGTCTTTTATTCCTGTATCCGATGACAGCTTCTCATATTCTTCCCAGGATAAACGCTTGATACCAGCATGGGCAGAAGTGCCGGTTGTTCTCATATTACTTTCCTGCATAGCAGTCTGCAAGCTAATGGCAATCGTAAACAAACTGGTAAAAAGCAACGTAGCAAGCATGATTGCTAATACCGCAATCGTATTTTTTTGAGCTTTCAACGAGCGCTTTGCCAGAAGTTTCAAGACAGGTCTGTTGTTATTCCCAAATAAAATATCTGTCATGTTTTCGCCCCCTTTACTCGGAAATCCGGCCGTCCTCAATACGAATAATGCGGTCGGCAAGCTGGGCGATCTCATTGTTATGAGTAATCATCACAATGGTCTGATGAAATTTCTGGCTGGTCATTTTCAAAAGACCCAATACATCGCTGCTGGTTCTGCTGTCAAGGTTTCCAGTAGGTTCGTCGGCCAGGATGATAGCCGGTTTAGAAACAAGGGCGCGGGCAATCGCTACACGCTGCTGCTGACCACCGGACAGATTGTTAGGCATACTGTTCAGCTTTTCATCGAGAGCCAGCATTTTCACGACTTCATTCATGAAATGCTTATCAACGGTATCACCATCCAGCTCCACCGGCAAAACAATATTTTCATAGACGTTCAGCACAGGAACAAGATTGTAATTCTGAAAGATAAAACCGATGTTGCGTCTGCGGAAGATGGTAAGCTGTTCATCCTTGAATTTCGACAATTCTTTTCCTTTTACTTTGATACTGCCGGAAGTTGGAGTATCCAATCCTCCCATCATATTCAGAAGTGTGGATTTTCCACTGCCAGAAGTACCAACAATAGCCACAAACTCCCCATCCTCAATGGAGAGGGTTACGCCATCCAGTGCTTTCGTAATATTGGGCTTTGAACCATAATATTTTTTTAGTTCAGTCGTTTGCAAAATGCTCATAAAGAACACCATCCTTTCTTTCGTTAAGCCCATTGTAACGACCAAACCTCACAGGAATGTCACGAGCTATAAATTATTTTTGGACAATTCGGTTCTAAATGTCATAAGCCTGTGACATTTATTCTTCGGCGTACTTACTCTGTCCTCGAAGCAGGAAAACAGAAAAGGTTGACCCCTTCCCAACCTCGGATGTTACCCGAATATAACCGCCTTGCAAGGTTACGATCTCACGAGCCAGATACAGACCAATACCAATTCCATCTACATCATGTACGATGTCCTCCCGATAGAACCGCTTGAAAATTGCCCCCTGATGCTGTTCTGAGATGCCAATGCCTGTATCAGTAATGTCAATTTTCACATACATTTCCCAACTTTCAACCGAAACCCGGATTTGACCGCCCTCCGGCGTATATTTCACCGCATTATCCAAAATGTTGAACAGCGCTTCACCTGTCCATTTTCTGTCATGAGAAACGATCAAGCTCTCCGGGCAGTCCACTTGAACATTGATCTGTTTTTTCTCGGCGTTCAGAAGGATACCTCCCAATGCGGCGGCAAGCGTGTCATAAAGCGGCTGGCTTTTCTTTTCCAGAGAAATGACACCTGTTTCCAGACGCGAGGTTTTAATCATAGCCTGCATGAGAAAATCCAGTTTATCAAGTTGGGTGGCCTGTGCTGTAAGAAACTCTTTTTGCTTTTGCACAGGGATTTCATTTTCAAGCAGGGTGCTGTTAATCACTTTCAAGTTCGCAATCGGGGTCTTGACCTGATGAGAAATATCGGAAATAAGTTCTTGCAAGTCAGCCCGCTCTTGTGCAATGCTGTTCTTGTTTTCCTGCATGATTTCATACAAACGGTTCAACCGATATTCAATTTTATAGAAAAGACTTTCTTCTTCCACAGTCTGTTTCGGCTGCATATTCCCGGACAACATATCATCCATCAAACTGCAAAAAGCATCGGAGAACATCGCCAATTTGCGGCGAACCAGCACCATAAAACAAATAGAGCAAAACAGCACAAAGATGCCGAACAATAGTACATACCAAACAGCGGTTATATCTGGGGTCAACGCATATAAAGCCACTGAAACCGTCACCATTGCCGCCAGCAGGAGAACAGCTAAAAAGATACAGGCTTTGTTGATGGAAAGTTTTCGCACATTCATTTCAGCGCCCCTCCGATCCACATATAGCCCATACCATATACCGTTTTGATGTACTGACGGTCAGGTGTTCCGATTTTGTTTCGTACCCGGCTGATAGCCGCAGTCAGAGCGTGTTCATCCACAAAATTTCCGTCTGCGTCCCACAGTTTTTCCAACAAGACTTGCCGCGTCAAAACGATCTGTGGATTTTTCATCAGGATTTTCAAAAGTCGATATTCCAGTGGGGTGAATGTAAGTGGCTTTCCTGACAGGGCAGCACTCATCTCTGAAAAATTGATGGTCAGTGTGCCATCCTCATAAGTATCACCACCATATTGTTTTGTCAGCCGCCCCAGCACCACCGCCAGTTTCTTTTGGAAGACGCTCATAGGGAAAGGTTTTGTCACATAATCCTCTGCGCCCAGTTCATACCCTTTGAGCATATCGCTTTCCATATCATTTGCGGTCAGAAAGATAATAGCGGTATCGGGGCGGCGCTCTTTTACCTCCCGGCAGAAGTCAAAACCGTTCCCGTCCGGCAAATTTACATCCAGCACAATCAGGTCATAGTCCTGCTTCGTCAAGAAACTACCGGCCGCTGATTTTGTCAGTGCAGAATCAACCGCATAGCCCGCAGTATTCAAGTTATAGCATAAAGCATTATTCAAAAGTCGATCATCCTCGACTACTAAAATTCGCATGGTATCACACTCCTTCATTTTCAGTATATCACCCAAATGTCACAGAAACCTCACAATATTTCTGATTTTATTTTAGATACCAACCTCTGATCTTCGGGACAAATTGTCCCAAAGTTATAGGTATATTGTACCTCACATTTCCGCGATCATCAATTTTGCGTATGTGAAATTAAATAGTCAGTAGTATGAAATATGCAGTCGTTCAAATAATATCACATGAAATGTAAAATCATATCAGGTGATGTTATGAAGATAGAACGAGATGAACGGCGATTTGATTTTCACGATATAGGGCTTGCTATCAAGCGGGCTCGAGAAGCCAGCGGCATGACACAGGAGCAACTGGCCTATATTGTTGACCGCGCTCCGCGTACCATTATGTATAACGAAAATGACGGCCAGCATCCAAGCCTCAACACCTTTTATCAGATGGTCACAATGTTTGATATATCGGTGGATCAATACTTTTACCCGTCCCAAAATAGCGGGAGCGAGTGCAGAAAGCGGATTGATGCCATGTTGAACGCCTTGGACGAAAGAGAATTGAAAATCGTTGAAGCTACAATCCAAGCGATGAAAGCATCGAAAGAAACGGAGGAAACGTAAAAGAAAGCGTAACCTCCGTTTTTTGCGCCATGTTGCGGGTTGCGCGTTTTGGCAAGCAATTCGGGTGTGGCCACACTCCGAAATTTTTGCTGGCCGCAGGCCCGCAAAAATGCTTGTTGGGGAGCTCCCCAAACCCGCTGAACTTCGGGACAAATTGTCCCGAAGTCCCGGTGCGCTGCACCGTAGTCTGCGGCCCGTCACTATCGTTCCTGTGCCTTATTCTCACGCTCGTCCGTTATGCCGAGCAGATGATCAATGTTCGCTTTTATTGCCACGGCCTCCCGCATTTGCCGCTGGGCCTCCCGGTATTCTGCATAAAGCGCTTTCTTTTGTCGCGCCAGCTCACGGCGGGATTTTTTTAGTGCTTCAATTTTAGGGAGCTTTGCGCCGTTCAGTATGGTGTTCATAGTATCCTTTGCCGCCCGGTAAGTGGCAAGCTCCGCTTCGTGCTGGGCCAGATACTTTTTGCTGTACCGCGCAGCCTTGTACCCATCGAACACCGGGCGGGTCTTGGCATAGTCCACCGTGGCAGCCATCAGCTCCGAGGTTTTGGAAAGAGCCTCCTCCGTTGTGCGGAGCTCGTCAGACAGCTTGTGAAAGTGATCCACAGCAGCCTCGGTGCGGGCCGTCAGCGCCGCATAGTCTGTCAGATGATGCTCCTGCAAATACTGGAGCGCAGCCGCCATCTGCTTTAAGTTGTAGACCTTGGCCCATCGTTCATAGGCTGGGCCTTTGCCCTGGGCCATACGCTCTTGAATGTCGATGATGAGATTGACTCGCCGTGGCGGAACCGTGGGCTCCTCTGGCAGTTCAGGGAGCGGATGTTCCCCGGCAATTACTGCCTTGATGCCCTCCGGGTCAAATCCCAATGTCATTTAGATAAGGATTATACAA
>NZ_KI271189.1:1418-1691 GCF_000469345.1 Eubacterium ramulus ATCC 29099 | reverse complement strand
AGAAAGGATGAAGACGATATGGCGAAATCAACAAAGACTTATGAAGAAAGAATACGTGCATTAGAGAAAAAGGAACAGGAAAGCATCGAAGCTACCAAAAAGCTCATTGCACAGCGAAAGGAACTGGAAAAGAGAAAGAAAGCCGAGGAAAGTAAAAAACGAACCCACAGGCTCTGTCAGATTGGCGGTGCGGTGGAATCGGTTCTTGGCTGTCCGATTGAAGAGGAAGATTTACCAAAGCTGATAGGCTTCTTAAAAAGGCAGGAAACAAAC
>NZ_KI271189.1:970-1318 GCF_000469345.1 Eubacterium ramulus ATCC 29099 | reverse complement strand
CGTGCATTAGAGAAAAAGGAACAGGAAAGCATTGAAGCTACAAAAAAGCTCATAGCACAGCGGAAGGAACTGGAAAAGAGAAAGAAAGCGGAAGAAAGTAAAAAACGAACCCACAGGCTCTGTCAGATTGGAGGAGCGGTGGAATCGGTTCTTGGCTGTCCGATTGAGGAGGAAGATTTACCAAAGTTGATAGGCTTCTTAAAAAGGCAGGAAACAAACGGGAAGTTTTTCTCAAAAGCGATGCAGAAAGAATTAGTTACAGACATGGAGGAAGTGTAATGGCGGAGGGAGTGGGTTTTCTATTCCCTTCATTGCCTTTGAATGAAGGGCGCACTTATGGACAACCAG
>NZ_KI271189.1:342-870 GCF_000469345.1 Eubacterium ramulus ATCC 29099 | reverse complement strand
ATAGGCTTCTTAAAAAGGCAGGAAACAAACGGAAAGTTTTTCTCAAAAGCGATGCAAAAAGAACCATTTACAGACATGGAGGAAGTGTGATGGCAGATGGAGTGGGTTTTCCATTCCCTTCATTGCTTTTGAATGAAGGGCGCACTTATGGACAACCAGAGGTCGTCCTTATAAGTTTGCCACAAGTGGCAACCGGTCTGCGCTTACGCTTGCCGGGCTCGTTCCGTCGGCGGGGCTTTCAGCCAGACCTGCTCATGCCGCAGGAGGCACTCTTGCGCAGAGGGCGTTTCGACAGCTTCACTCCTGCCAAACCAGAAGAAGATGCTGTCGGAAATCAATGCCGGATACGGCAGAAAGGGGGAATCGTATCATGGCGATATTTCACTTTACAGTAAAGATTGTCGGACGCAGTAAAGGAAAATCTGTCATATCCGCATCTGCATATCTTAACGGAGATGTAATGAAAAATGAGGAAACAGGCAGGATCAGCTACTACACTTCCAAAAAGGAAGTCGTCTACACCAGTCT
>NZ_KI271189.1:0-242 GCF_000469345.1 Eubacterium ramulus ATCC 29099 | reverse complement strand
GCGATATTTCACTTTACAGTAAAGATTGTCGGGCGCAGTAAAGGAAAATCTGTCATATCCGCATCGGCATATCTTAATGGAGATGTGATGAAGAATGAGGAAACAGGCAGAATCAGTTACTATACTTCCAAAAAGGAAGTCGTCTACACCAGTCTGATGATGTGCGAAAATGCACCTCCTGAATGGCTGCATGTACCGGAAGAAAATATAAAAAGGTTTCAACAGTCTATCCGTTATAAAAG
>NZ_KI271188.1 GCF_000469345.1 Eubacterium ramulus ATCC 29099 | reverse complement strand
ATCATCGCAAATATCTTACATATGTAATAATTCCCCATAAAAATTTTTTTATCCTTCAAAATACTCATCCAATACTGTTGCATCTTTTTTAACAACATAACCACTTCCACCGATTCCTTTCTTCTAATTTTTTTGTTCCTTAAATCTTACACTTGTAATATTTAAAAACCAAGTCTATTTTCAGGAATTGTATACTCCAGATTCACCATCTTTATGTGCGATATATCCTATTTTATTACCATCCTCTATATCTTCTCCATTTTTGTTACCCTGTCATTTTAAAGAACATCCTTACTTACACTGTTACATATTTTTCCGCTTCTTCTTTGCACTTCAACGTATTTCCATGCCCAATTACATATTCCATACATTCTTTTCCCTGCTCTTCTTTTCCGATTCGGTAGTAACATACTCCCAGCAGGAATCTGCGTGTAACCTCATAATAAGGCAGCTTTTCCGTATCATTTTCCAGTAATCTTACTGCTGCCTCATCTTCACCTTTCAGCATCAAATTTTTTGCCATAAACAGTGGATTCTTTTGAAATACTTTCCCTGCTTTTTCTAATGTAGCCGAATAACCTGCCGCATCTTTCTCCTGATATTTCTTCGACAGTTCGAGATTCGTCATGACCTGCTGCCAGGAACGTCCCTCTCTTTTTCCTTCCCATTCATTCTTTATATACTCTTCTGCCTTCTGCAACTGCCCATTTATGATCAGTGCAACTACATATTTAGACTCAGCTATCAGCATGACACTTTTTTGAAATCCATGATAATCCAAGCTCTTTCCGTACTTTACCAACTCTTCCAGCATTTCTGAATATTTTTCTGCATCACATTGCTGTGACAGAATCCGGTCAATTTTTGAAAAGTCTCTGAGAATGTCCCTGATTAAAATGAATATACCTGCAATCAGATCAACCACCACGCAAATCCACAGAAGCCAGGGATCTGTCGTGACCCAGCCCGGCTGCTTCACATCGAAAAAGAGTACTGTCTCCTGATGCGGGAACGGATTTCCTTTGAAAATACTCACCACACAGATCAATGCTGCATAAATCAACAGCACATTCCGTATCATCCTGATGCGTCCATTTTTCTGCTTTTCATAAATCTTTTTTATCTGCTCTTCCATTTTCTCTACCTCGCTGTCACACTATTTTTGTACCTACAACATAATTATACATAATTTCTGCTGTTATTGAAATCTTCTCTGGCTGTCTCCTGCTTTCCGGGAGTATAAGCTGCCAGCAGAGTTTTATGGCACTCGGACAGGCAAAAATCAGTTTGCTTCTTGCATGCCTGCGAAAACTGATCCTGCTGATCCCTCTGATCTTTATCCTGCCGCTCTTTTTATCTGATAAGGTATTTGCAGTTTTCCTTGCAGAACCAGTCAGTGATATCCTGGCGGCTGCCATTACAACCATAACCTTCTTAAGCCGCTTTAATGGAATATTGAACCAGAAAGACCTCGCCTGCTGCAAAATTTTCACCAATACAGACTGATGCAATTAATGCCAGTGATACCAGTACATCTGATTGCCTGAACCTGTCCGATTATTTTCTTCAGTCTTCGGTGCAGATTATCTGCATCCATACATTGTCTCATCTTCCCATCTCCTTATCACCAGAAATATTAATATTGTAGCGAATCTCTGTTCGGTTGTACAATATCTACTGCTGCCTGTTCTTCTTTCTCCGCTGTTTTGCAAAAATCTTCTACTTTTTCACGATTGA
>NZ_KI271187.1:70602-86479 GCF_000469345.1 Eubacterium ramulus ATCC 29099 | reverse complement strand
TTCACTGTTCAGTTATCAAAGTTCTTTGTTTGTCGCCATTCAGCAACTTTTACATCTTACCAGATGTTCAATCACTTGTCAACAACTTTTTTATTTTTTTATTTGCTGTTCTTTGCAACAGCTCAATCATATTATCATGTATCCAATTGTTTGTCAACAACTTTTTTCATGGTTTTTGATTGATAGCGGAGAAGGAGGGATTTGAACCCTCGCGCCGCTGTTAACGACCTGCACCCTTTCCAGGGGTGTCCCTTCGGCCAGCTTGGGTACTTCTCCGAATAAACAATCTATGGTTACCGGCTTGGCCGATAACGGAGAGAGTGGGATTCGAACCCACGCGCCCTTGCGGACAAACGGTTTTCAAGACCGCCTCGTTATGACCACTTCGATATCTCTCCAATTGTAATGCGTTTCGAACCAACGCAAGAATGATTATACATAGAAACCAATACCTTGTCAACAAGTTTTTTCACTTTTTTTACATTTTTTTATATAGTGATGATGCCAGGGGCAAAAGCCCGAAACCACGATGTGTTTGCACAGGAGCGGTTTTAGGGCTTAATGCCCCGCCCCGATATGATCATAATAGTGGATATTCTGCGTTCAAAAAGGCTTCCGCAACAACCATATCTTCCGGCGTAGTGATCTTGATATTGTCATAACTTCCTTCATACAGCTTTACCGGTGTACACAGCATTGTCTCTACTACCATAGCATCATCGGTAATCTGAACAGCAGGCATATTCTGATACATCTGCTCATAGGCACCACGAATCAATGTATATTCAAATACTTGTGGTGTCTGTATTATCCATGTATATTTTCTCTCTGGTGTCCCTGTGACAAACCCCTGCTCATTGATCAGCTTAATGGTATCCTTGCTGGGTATTCCTGCTGCACAGGCATGATATTGTTCTACGGTATTCCGGGCGCGGCACAGAAGTGCATTATCGATAAACGGCCGCGCGCCATCATGAATATAAACATAATCAGCACCTTCCAATGCGCAGATTCCCCGATACACCGAGTCATAGCGCTCTTTTCCGCCTGCAATGACATGAGAAACTTTCTGAAATCCATAGTGTTCCACAATTTCCTTTTGGCAATATTCCTCCTGTCCCACACCGGTCACCAGCACAATTTCATCTATGAAACTCTCTTCAAATGCTTTGAGGGCATAGTACAGCACAGGTTTTCCCTTTAAACTCAGGTATTGCTTGGGGACATCACACTTCATGCGTGATCCTTTTCCTGCTGCCAGTACAATGGCGGCATGCCGTTTCCATTCTTTCATTTTATCGTTCTCCCAATTTTAGATTCGGGACTGCATTCAGATCCCATCCATGGCGGGTTCCTGCCATATACTCATAGTATGCTGCCGCACCGATCATTGCCGCATTATCTGTACATAGAATCGGTGACGGATGATAAAATGAGATGCCTCTCTTTTCACAGGCTGCACGCATGCCTTCCCGCAGTACACTGTTGGATGCCACACCACCTGCAATCGCCAACTTGTCAATTTCAAATGTTTCTGCCGCATGCATCGCATGTGCAATCAGAACATCTGTCACAGCTTTCTGGAATGAAGCTGCAATATCTGCCGGCACGATTTCAATATTTTTCATTTTACATCCATTGATATAGTTTAATACAGCTGATTTTACTCCACTGAAACTAAAGTCATACGGATTATCGTTGACTCTTGCTTTCGGGAATGGAATCGACATTGGATCACCATCCCGTGCTGCCTTTTCTATTTTCGGACCACCCGGATACCCCAGTCCAATTGCACGGGCCACTTTGTCAAAAGCCTCTCCGGCCGCATCATCTCTGGTTCTGCCAAGAATCTCATATTTACCATAATCTGATACTTTTACAAGGTGGGTATGACCGCCAGATACCACCAAACACAAAAATGGCGGCTCCAGATCTTTATTTTCTATATAATTGGCACTGATATGTCCCTCAATGTGATGAACACCAACCAGTGGGATTTTTTTCGCATAGCTGATTGCCTTTGCTGCTGCCACACCTACCAGAAGAGCCCCCACCAGCCCTGGTCCATAGGTGACACCGATAGCATCAATGTCATCCAGGCTCACATGTGCTTCATCCAGTGCTTCCTGAATGACCTGATTAATCTTTTCAATGTGCTTTCTGGATGCAATCTCCGGAACTACACCTCCATATAATGTATGTAATGCAATCTGTGATGAAATCACATTGGACAATACTTCTCTGCCATTTTTGACTACAGCAGCCGCTGTCTCATCACAGGAGCTTTCTATTGCAAGAATCAAAACATCTTTTTCTGCCATAATATTCTCCCATCTGCCGCATCTGATACGACACTTTTATCTGTTTATCCTTTTATCTGTTTATCTAACAGACGCCCTGTCTCTCCATCTGACCATGATCAGTTTTCTTCAAATTCCAGTTCTATGCTGCGGCCGTCTTTTCCAAGGGATGCCTCCGGAAAAATTTTGCGCACTTCGTCCATATAGCTTTCTGCTTTCGTCAGGGATGGGCTGAAATGGGTCAGCCACATAGCTCTGGCTTCTGCACTTTTTGCCAGACTTGCAGCCTCATAAAAAGTCATATGCTTGTACTGACGAGCCTTTGCCTCTTTCTCTTTCTCTGCATACATGCCCTCACAGATAAAGAGATCCGCCTGCTTCGCACATTCTGCGATTACCGGTACCGGGCGCGTATCGGTACAGTACGTCAGCTTGATTCCTTTTCGCTGCGGACCAAGAACCATATCCGATGTCAAGACGCGGCCTCCATCCTCAATCACCTCACCCTTCTGCAGACGGCTCCAGTATTTCTGCGGAATCTCCTGGTCACGGGCGCGTTCTACATCAAATCTGCCCTGCCGTTTGATCTCCAGCGTATAACCATAGCAAAGTACATTATGGTTTACCCGGAACGCATGGATGCAGTATCCATTCATCTCAAAATCCTGTTCACGCTCCGTAATCTCATGATATTCGATTGAGAACGGCAGTTCCGGTGCGATAATCCGCAATGCGTTTACCACACGTTCTAATCCTTTCGGACCGATCATGTGAACCGGTCTGGTACGCTCTGCATTTCCAAGGGTCAGCAAAAGACCCGGCAGTCCGCTGATATGGTCTGCATGATAATGAGTAAAACAGATCACATCCAGGTCATGTACACTCCAGCCTTTTTCCCGGATTGCCACCTGCGTGCCCTCACCGCAGTCAATGAGCAGATTACTTCCATTATATCGCGTCATCAACGCAGTTAATTTTCGGTACGGAAGCGGCATCATACCACCGGTACCAAGTAAACATACATCTAACATTCAAATATTTCCGTCCTTTCCACGGTTTGCGGCGGAATCCGAAACTGTGCTATCCACTGTTCCATGCAAAATTCACAGATATCCGCCGTCTGCCTGGTTCCATCTTTGCCGGAAAAATATCCCCAGGTCTTCTCAAAGTGAAAAAAGTCTTCCGTTTCCCGGCTATATCCCTCCGGAATCTTTTTTCCACAGCAATTACAATATAATATCCCTGCCTCTCTCACGCTTTTATCCTCCGTGTCAGATCACAACACATGACAATGGCATGCTCTGTCGGTTTTCGATAAAAATTCTTGCGAAGCCCACAGGACTCAAATCCATGTTTCTCATACAGCTGCTGTGCGGGAATGTTGCTCTGTCGCACTTCCAGATAGATTTTCTCAGCTCCACGCTTCTGTGCTTCCATAAAAGCAGTATCTAAAATAGCATCTGCAATCCCTTGTTTTCGACACTCCGGCCGCACAGCCACATTTGTAATCTCTCCTTCATCCAGAGACAGATAAATGCCACAATATCCCACCGGAACCTGCTGTGTATCCTCTGCCACCATCATCAATGCCTCCGGCTGTTTCAGAGCATCTGAAAATGCCTGTTCACTCCACGGTTCTGAGAAACATTCCGCTTCGAGAAGTGCCACCGAAGGAACATCCTCCGGCCGCATCTCACGAACTATCCGTTTTTCTTCTCCAGTCTTCATACTTTTGGAAACGTTCTCATCACATTTCAACGTATTTTCTTCGCATTTTTCCATATTTTTCAAAATGTTACTCATACTATGCCCCGGTATGCTGCTTTTCTAACATTTCCTGACGTTCCCGCTCTGCCTGGGACAGACGCAGATAGTCGGGACAGTGTTCTGCCGCTGTCTCAAATCTGCCTTCTTTTGCATACTGAAGGCCCAGCCATGCCACAGCACCCGCACGCTGCTTGTTCATATGTGCCGGTGCATAATCATGCTGCACCTGACAGTTTTCTTCTATATAGTCGCGGAATACCGCCACACCGTCACCCAAAAAGGTCACCGGTTTTCCGATCTCATTAATCTGTGCCACGATATCGCTGATGCCGACGGCACATTGCTGCTGAATGGTCTGCAGCTCTCCGTTTTTAAATTTATAAATACCGGTATAGGTCTGCCGGCGTCTCGCATCCATCAATGGACAGATCAGTGCCTGATGTCCCCAAAGGTTGCAGGCAAGGGCGTCCACAGTCGGAATATGGATCAGTGGTTTATCCAAGGCCAGCCCCAGCCCTTTGGCAGTTGCAGAACCGATACGAAGTCCGGTAAAAGATCCCGGTCCTGCTGCTACTGCAATGGCATCAATGCTGTTCAGATCCAGATCGATCATTTTTGCCACTTCATCCAACATCGGAAGCAGTGTCTGTGAATGTGTTTTTTTGTAATTTACCGTATACTCGCCCAGCATGTTGTCATCTTCCACAAGAGCCACACTGGCTACGAGTCCGGAACTGTCTAAGGCTAAAATTTTCATGCGCGATGCACCTCCCTGATGGTTATTGTACGATAGTCAAAGCCTTTTTCCAGATCTTTTTCAATCTGTACTTCCTGGTAATCCTGTGGCAGAATCTCTTCGATCAGGTTCGCCCACTCGATCATGGTGACACCGCTGCCATAGAAATAATCCTCATAACCGATCTCATCCATCTCCTCGATATCACCAATCCGATATACATCAAAATGATAAAACGGAAGTCTTCCTTCCTCATACACCTGCACAATGGTAAAGGTCGGGCTGCTGATGGGTTCTGTAATCCCGAGTCCATCTGCAAATCCCTGGGTAAATACCGTTTTTCCCACACCGAGATCACCGATCAATGTCAGAACATCCCCCGGTTTTGCTTCACTGCCCAGCTTTTTTCCCAATGCATAGGTCTCTTCTGCTGAAAATGTCTCTATCTTCATATATCTGTTTCCTCGTCTGATTTATTTATCTGCTTTTATCTTCATAGTCAGTGCAATCCGTTTCTTTGCCACATCCACGCTAATCACCTGAACATCTACGATATCACCGACGGATACTGCTTCCAGCGGATGTTTGATAAAACGGTCACAGATCTGTGAAATATGCACCAGACCGTCCTGATGAACACCTATATCTACGAATGCGCCAAAATCAATGACATTCCGCACCGTTCCCTTTAAGATCATTCCCGGTTTCAGGTCTTTCATCTCAAGGACATCCGTGCGCAGGATTGGTTTTGGCATGTCCTCACGCGGATCTCTGCCTGGTTTTTCCAGTTCCCCGACAATATCCCGCAGAGTCAGTTCACCGGTTCCAAGCTCCTCCGCCAGTTTTTTATAATCACGGATTTTTTTATGCAATCCCGGAACTGCACCTTTTTTCAGTTCATCTTTCGAGTAACCAAGCTGTTTTAACAATGCTTCTGCCACTCCATAGCTCTCCGGATGGACGCTTGTGGCATCCAGCGGCTGCGTGCTCTCACTGATGCGCAGGAATCCCGCACACTGCTCAAAAGCCTTCGGTCCCAGTTTTGCTACTTTCAACAATTCTTTTCGATTCTTAAATATACCATTTTCTTCCCGGTATGCAACAATATTTTTTGCAATTGTTTTGTTAATGCCGGATACATGCTCCAACAATGGCACAGATGCAGTGTTCAGATCCACACCTACTTTATTGACACAGTCTTCCACAACGCCTTCCAGTGCCTCACTCAGACGCTTCTGGTTCATATCATGCTGATACTGGCCAACACCAATGGATTTTGGATCGATCTTTACCAATTCTGCCAGCGGATCCTGCAGTCTCCGGGCAATAGATGCGGCACTTCGCTGTCCTACGTCAAAATTCGGAAATTCTTCCGTAGCAAGCTTGCTGGCTGAATATACGCTGGCCCCTGCCTCATTTACGATCACATACTGTACCGGAGTTGAGAGTTCCTTCAACAGTTCCACAATCACCTGCTCTGATTCTCTGGAAGCAGTTCCGTTTCCTACCGAAATCAGGGTAATATGATATTTTGCGATCAGTTTTTTCAAAACAGCCTTCGCCTCTGCAACTTTGTTCTGTGGTGCTGTCGGGAAGATCACTACGGTGTCCAGCACTTTTCCCGTGGCATCTACCACAGCAAGTTTACATCCGGTACGGAACGCCGGATCCCAGCCAAGTACTACCTGACCGCGGATTGGCGGCTGCATCAGCAGCTGCTCCAGATTTTTTCCAAAGACACGGATCGCACCCTCCTGTGCGGACTCTGTCAGTGCATTGCGGATTTCCCGTTCAATAGCCGGTGCGATCAGTCGCTCATAACTGTCCGCCACAGCCGCTTTTAAATATGGTGTTGTATATGGATTATCCCTGTGCAGCGTTTTTTTCTCCAGATAACGGATGATCTCATCCTCCGGAGCCTCCAGTTTTACCGTCAGCACTTTTTCCTTTTCTCCACGATTTAATGCCAGAATCCGATGTCCGGCCAGTTTTGCCACAGGCTCTTCAAAATCATAATACATCTCGTATACAGATTCTGTCTCTTTATCCTTCGCACCGGAAGTCAGAGTACCTTTTTTCATAGTTTTCTCACGGATATAGCTCCGATAATCTGCCTCATCCGCGATAGCCTCCGCTACAATGTCCATGGCTCCCTGAAGTGCATCCTCCGCCGTCGCCACACCTTTTTCCTCTGAAATGTAGCCTGCGGCCTCTTCCAGCGCCGGATGATCCAGCTGCTGCAGTAACAATACGTTCGCCAGCGGTTCCAGTCCACGCTCCTTGGCAATGGTGGCACGAGTGCGGCGTTTCGGGCGATACGGGCGATACAGATCATCCACTGCCACCAGTGTCTCCGCTGCCAGAATTTGCTGTTTTAATGCATCCGTCAGCTTACCCTGTTCCTCAATGGAAGAAATGACCTGTTCCTTCTTTTCCTCCAGGTTTCGCAGGTAATTCAACCGTTCATATAGATTTCTGAGCACTTCATCGTTCAGTGCTCCGGTTGCTTCCTTTCGATAACGGGAAATAAACGGAATCGTATTACCCTCATCGATTAATTTGACAGCTGCCTGTGCCTGTCCCGGTCGTATCTGTAATTCTTCTGCAAGTTTTCTGATAATATCCATATATCTAACTTTCCTTTCTTAAACGGCTATAGTGTATCATACATTCTTCCGGTTGTCATTTTCTGATGCACATGTTAGAATCATTGTCTAAAGGAGGCACAAAAACATGTATGAACAAAATGAAAATCCATGGAACGATCCTCAAGATTCGCAGAGTCAGCAGGAAATGTACCATCGCAATCCCGAACCGGGAAATGCATCCAACGGTTTGGCTGTCGCTGCCCTGATCTGTTCCGTTCTCAGTATTGTATCTGTTTGTTGTCTGTACGGTGCATTTGTCTTTGGCGGTCTTGCAATCATTTTTGCACTGCTTTCCAGAGGCGCCCGAAAAAAGACATACGGAGCTGCACACACCGCCCTGCTCATAGGAACTGCCGGTGTCCTGATCAGCGTAGTCATCACCATCGGAAGTTTCATTACTGTCAGCCGTCAGTATGGTGGTTTTGACAAATTTCTGGAGCGTTATACTTACACTCTGGAACAAAATTTCGGTATCGACCTGAATCCAGGCAGCGATAATTCCGGGACCGACAATGGTTCCAACGGAACTTCCATCTTTGACAATAATGGTTCCGGAGACTATTTATAAAAACGGTTCCACACCTGTTTTTATATAAAACAGATTTTTTACTACAAAATGAATGACCACAATAACAAGGGCGGCATACACCCATGTGTCACGGTATTTCATGCCGATGGGAAGCCGGTGTCCGCTGATGCGGTCTATCGTCTGGCTGATCATAAACCAGGCAAATACGACTGCTGCATAAAATATCATCGGAAAATCCACCGCACTCACGAAAATTTTCCCGGAAAGCAATGCCCGAAGACTTCGGGTTCCGCCGCATCCCGGGCAAAAATAACCCGTCAGCGTATAAAATACACACGGACGCGTTCCAAAGGACAGGACAAAATGCGGAAACAGCATCTTTTTTGCAATTTTCCAAACACAAAGGATGAACAAAAAAATCCATCCACAACGATATAATCTTGTCTCCAGCATTGGTTCTGATTCTTTCATTTTTGCTTTCTCCTTGTTCTCACACTATTTTAACAGATTGGAGCATGATATCAATATGAAATCTTTTGCAGATTTAAAAGCAAATGCCAGAAGTGCTTTGCTTGGACGTTACAGTGTGCTCATTGGTGCCGGCATTCTTGCCTGGCTCATTGCCGCACTGCTTGAAATTCCATTTTCCCGCATGCTGCAGGAAGGATTTTACTATATCCACATATTCCGGGTTATCTGGGCTTATGCCGGCATGCTGTTTGTCGGCCTGATCGGAGCGCTGTTCAATATCGGCATCACTCACATGCATATGGAATCAGCCAGAGACATCCGACCACAGTTTTCAGATCTTCTGTATCCATTTCGAAACCGACCGGACAAGTTTATCGGCTGTGAGCTTATCCTTATCCTGATTTCCTTTGTCTGCACACTTCCGGGAGCTGCTGTTTCCGCGATTGCAGCATTGCGCTCAGCCGTCCTGACATCGCTGGTACTCAGTTCTCAGCTGATCACCGGATTGATTCTGCTGGCTATCGGTTTCGTTGTCCAGCTCATACTTGGTCTGGCTTTTTCCCAAGCTACCTACCTGCTCCTCGATCATCCGGATTACCGGGTATTGGAAGCACTTCGCGAAAGTTTTCGCCTGATGAAAGGTCGTAAACTGCACTATTTTCTGCTGCAGCTTTCTTTCATCGGCTGGTGGCTGCTTGGTATTCTGACACTGGGTCTTGGTTTTTTGTGGATCATTCCTTATATGCTTCAGACAAATACCCAGTTCTATCTGAATCTGAAAGAGTTCTCATAACAAAGTTCTCATTCAGAACATATGCTATCGCACAAAAAAGCAGGATTACTTCTATCCAATGAAATAATCCTGCTTTTTCTATCCAAGTCGAACGCATGTAAGGCTTGGTGCCTGATTCTGATCAGCGAAAGCTGATATAATGAATAAAATCGGAACGCTATTAGTCCTCGATAAATCTGTCATGTGCTGCACGCATTGCTTTATCTACATCTTTCTCATCTACCAGAACCGTTACACGGATCTCAGATGTTCCGATCATACGGATGTTTACACCAATGTTATACAGCGCCTCAAACATACCTGCTGCTACGCCCGGATGTGTCTGCATTCCGGCTCCGACAATAGACAATTTCGCAACGGTCGGATCTGCTTCGATTTTCTGAGCTTTGATACGTGCATGGTTCTCCTCCAATGCTTTTACAGCCTCATCCATCTGATCACGGGATACGGTAAAGGAAATATCCTTTGTGCCATCACGACCGATCGACTGTAAAATGATATCTACATTAATATTTTTCTTTGCCAGAAGATCAAAGACCTTAAATGCCATTCCCGGCTCATCCTTAATACCAATAACTGCGATTCTCGCTGCATTTTTATCTACTGCTACGCCACTAACAAGCATGCCTTCCATTTCTGTTTCCTCCTTAACAATTGTTCCCTCTGCTCTGTTTAAACTTGAACGTACAACCAACTGCACACCATATTTTTTCGCAAGTTCAACAGAACGGTTGTGAAGAACTTTCGCTCCAAGTGTTGCCAATTCAAGCATCTCATCGTATGTAATTTCTTTCAATTTTTTTGCGTTTGGAACCACACGCGGATCTGCGGTGTATACACCCTCTACGTCTGTGTAGATCTCACAGGCATCTGCATGCAGTGCTGCTGCCAGGGCTACCGCTGTGGTATCAGAACCTCCACGTCCCAGTGTTGTGATATCGTCGTATTTATTGACTCCCTGGAAACCGGTAATGATAACAATTCTTCTCTGTTCCAGTTCATTGAAAATACGCTCGGTATCAATTCGTTTGAATTTTGCATTGCTGTACGCTGATGTTGTATGCATAACTACCTGAAATGCATTCAAAGATACGGCAGAAACGCCCAGAGACTGCATAGCCATGGACATTAATGCAACAGATGTCTGCTCTCCGGTTGCCAGGAGCATATCCATCTCTCTCTTGGAAGCTTTCGGATTGATGTCGCGTGCCATCTCAATGAGACGGTCTGTTGTCTTTCCCATTGCGGACAGAACAACAACCACATCATTTCCTACTTCATAATCTTCGATACATCTCTTTGCTACATTAAAAATTCTTTCTTTATCAGCCACAGAACTGCCGCCGAATTTTTTTACAATTAGCATGTCTTCCTCCCAAATAAGTAATCTATGATTTCATGGCCACACGCCACGTAGTTTCCACTGGCCTCACCTTCAGCTTCATTGTACTTCCAGTCATGTTGCTGAGGTTTTGTGCTGTCATATAAAAGATACGGCACACTGTCAGATGAATGCGTCCGCATGCAGATTGGCGTAGGATGATCCGGAAGAACTAACATTCGAAAATCCTCTCCCGCTGCTTCAAGTCCTTCCTTCACTGGCTTGATAATCCGTGAATCCAGATATTCAATTGCCTTCACCTTACGCTCAACGCTGCCCTGATGACCCATCTCATCCGGAGCCTCAACGTGGATATACGCAAAATCATATCCCTCTTTGGTCAATACGTCAATTGCTGCCTGCGCTTTTCCTTCATAATTTGTATTCAGACCACCGTTTGCGCCCTCTACTTCCACGACTTTCATGGATGCACCTACGGCAATTCCTTTCAACAGATCTACGGCAGAGATCATCGCACCTTTCAGCTGTGTTTTCTCTTCAAAGGAAGAAAGAGCCGGCTTTGTACCCGCACCCCAGAACCAGCAGGAGTTTGCCGGATTCAGGCCGTTCTTCTTCCGTTCTACATTAATCGGATGGTTTACGAGAATATCATAACTTTTCCTCATCATCTCACGAAGTACAGCATCCTCCGGAAGATACTGTCCGATTGTCTGCCCCAGCACATCATGTGGCTGTGTCAGTTCAACCACTTCTCCCTTATCCCAGATCAACAAATGGCGGTAGCTGGTTCCCACATAAAACTTGTAAGTTTCATTCTCCAGCCCTTCCCGAACTGCATCTAACAAAACTGCTGCATCTGCAGTGCTGATCTCACCGGAACTGTGATCGATAATCGTACGTTCCTCATAATTCTCCTCTTCCTCAGACAAAGTCACCAGATTGCAGCGAAGTGCAATATCCGTATCCTTCATGTCAACGCCAATACTCAACGCTTCCAGTGGAGAACGTCCGGAATAATAAATTCTCGGATTATATCCAAGCACTGACAGGTTCGCGGTATCACTGCCCGGCTTCATGCCCTCCGGAATCGTATGAACCATTCCGATTTCTGATACTGCTGCCAGCTGATCCATCTCCGGCGTGTCTGCATAGGAAAGCGGGGTCTGATCACCAAGTTCCGCAATCGGACGGTCTGCCATTCCATCTCCTAAAACCACCACGTATTTCATCACTTTTTACCTCTGTTTACTTTTTTATTTTCTTATCAACAAACAATCTATCATCTCTGCATCTTTTTACGCAGTAATGATTCTTTATTTTACACGAATGGACTGAAGCACAGCACCGATCTGCCCCTCTGCTTTATCATATGCAGCCCCATCCATCTCGGCTGTTATAAATGCACACTCTCCGGTAACACCTTCTGCCTGTACATATTCCACTGCACCAAAAGCCTGCTCAATAGCAGCTTTCTCTGCTGTAGTACGGACAAAATATCTGTTTTTCAACTGTTTGTAATCAGCAAGTTCCAGTTTTTCCTCACGCCATTCCACCGGAATATTTTCATCCAGATGTCTTGCAATCTCAACAATATCACCCACAACAGCACTTGCGGTCGGAAGTTTGCCTGCTCCACTTCCGTAAAACATTGCATCGCCCAGTACATTGCCATGTACAAACACTGCATTGAATACATCATTGACATTGTACAGCGGATGTTCCGGTGCCAACATAAACGGTGCTACCAGTGCACAGTAACTGTCTCCGGTCTTGTAGCTGGAAGCAAGAAGTTTGATACTTCTTCCCAATGCTTTCGCATATTTGATATCGGTTGCTGTAATCTTTGTGATTCCTTCTGTATGGATGTCCTGGAAATCAACCTGCTGCCCACATACCAGAGATGTGAGAATCGCAATCTTTCTGCAGGCATCATGTCCCTCGATATCAGCGGTCGGATCTGCTTCTGCATATCCTTTCTGCTGTGCATCTTTCAGTACATCTTCGAACTCAGAACCTTCTGAAGACATTTTTGTCATCATATAGTTGGTTGTTCCGTTCAGAATGCCGGATACTTCCTCAATCACATCTGCTGTCAGGCAGGAATTTAACGGACGGATGATTGGAATACCGCCACCTACACTTGCCTCAAACATGCAGTTCACATTTTTTTCCTTTGCAATGCGGATGAGCTCTGCACCTTTCTCTGCGATCAGTGCCTTGTTAGAAGTAGCAAAATGCTTACCACTCTCCAGCGCCTGTTTCGCAAATGTGTATGCCGGCTCCACACCACCCATGGCTTCCACCACGATTGCGATCTCCGGATCGTTTTTGATAACCGCATAATCATGTACGATCTTATCTTCCATCGGATCTCCCGGAAATTCACGCAGATCCAGGACATACTTGATAGATATTTCGTCTCCTACGCGTTTTGTGATACTCTCTTTGTTTACTTTTAATACTTCCGCCACACCGGAACCAATCGTACCGTAACCTAATACTGCAATCTGAATCATCGTTTGTCACTCCCTTGCTAATATTTTTAAATAATGAATGCCCTGTTGCTGCTCAATGGTATCTACCATCTGCGAGATATCACCAGTTTCATTTAACACATCCACGCTCAGTGTCAGTGAAGCAATTCCGTTGACCGGAATACTCTGATGAATCGTCAGGATATTGGCATGATAATCTGCCACGATCCGCAATACTACGGACAACAGTCCCGGTTCATCATCCAACTGAATCACCATGGTGATTGTCTTTCCCTTTGCATTATCATGAAATGGGAAAATATCATCTTTGTATTTATAAAAAGAACTCCGGCTGATGCCGACATTCTCTGCTGCCTCCTGTACGGAAACTGCCTTGCCTGAATCCAGCAAACGTTTTGCCTCTACTACCTTCAGTAAAACCTCCGGCACTGCTTTCTGCTTCAGGACAAAATATTTTGTTTTTTCTGCCATTGTGTCCCCCTTATGTGTGTTTCACAGAAATACATCTGTTTTCACAGTAAAGATATAGTATCATAATCAAATCTTGTATGCAACCCTGTTTTTTGTGTTTTTCAAGATACCAACGATGTCAGCACACGAAAAACTGCTCTTTTTTGATAAAAAATCCAACTTGATCATACAGATTGCTCCGTGCTTTGCACTCCCACAATCCTTCTGATAAAAAAAGACCGGGGATTCTTAAAATCCCCGGCCGCCGCCACCAAATGTGCGTCCGCCCGCACCCTGATGAACCGTGCTTGTATTTCCGCCATCACCATTTTTCGGTGGATCTTTCGGAATTTTTCTGCGCGTCACATATTGACGCACAAAATGATCTTCATTTGTACGCAGCTTTACTGTCGCATGTTCTCTGGCATTGTACCGGTATCTTCCAAATTTCAACCGGTATTTTCCGGTGATAAACAGGCAGAACCCCGCACACACCACTCCTCCGACAACAATTGCCAGCAGGATATCCTTCAAATCCAGCAGCCGCACATTACTGCCGGATACATCCCGATAGATTCCCTGATCGGCATCATATACAGAAGAATGATCCGGCTTTCCTTCCTGATAAAAAGTCACAGTATCATTCAACATTGCAATCATCGCCTGATAATAATCTCCGTCTCCGGCATATGCCGTGGCATCATCCAGTAATTCATTCAAACGTGTATCGCCGACGTACTCATAAGCTTCGCCGCCAGTTGCAATATAAAACAAACGTGCATTCATATCCAGTACAAAAGCAATTCCGTTGTCTTTTTCTGTGTATTCATTAAATTTTTCTTCCGCATAACTCTGCGTCGATCCTACTGAACTGTCATTTACCGTCAAAAACATAAGATCCCATCCGGTTTCTTCCTCTGCCACATTAACAGCTGCTGTAAGCTCTGAAATCTCACTGTCGGAAAACAATCCCGCATCATCATATACCTGACGCCCTGCTGCCTGTGCAGAAACTGCCACACCCACGCTGAGCATAAGACATACTACGATTCCTGCCAGCCAAAGCAGCCACTGCTCTCTTCTTTTTGTCATTCTCATTTTCCTCTCCCAGAATCAGAATATAAAGTAGCCAAGCAACAGCATGATCACCAGTGCTATACCGCCACACAACGCACCAAACAGAAATACTTTTTTCCGGTCAACCGGAAGTTCTCCATACGTTTTTCCATTCTGACCATTCATGGAGTAATAATACATCTTCCCATTCATCCCTTTATAAGTCACAGTCCACACCGGAAGCAGCGTGTACTTCCACTGTTCCCGGATCGGTCTGATATGATCTGAAAGTATATGTACGCCGTTATATCCGTGAATCGTATCTTCCAGCAGATCTCTGGTGCAATTTTCCACTTCGCGATGTACTTCCTCCTCCAGTTCTTTCCGTTCAATATCACGTTTTTCCGCATAGAAACCGGACAGATATCCCATCCGGAATTCTGCTGCTTTGGAAAAATCATAAGGAAGTACACCTTCCGCCAGTAAATTATCGGTTTTTTTCAGTGCGTGCTTGGTGATTTCCCGCAGTGACACATGGCCTTCCCGTTCCATACGATAAATTCTCGTCTCCGTAAATTCCTCATCTCCGGAAACCCACACCCGCACTTTATTTCCTTCTGCGGTCAGGCTTCCTTCCACCTCTGCATCACAGACCCAATATGGGAAATAAATGCCTGTCAGTTTTTCAATCTGATTTTTCTGAAAAAATGCATTCGGCACAAATTTCTTTTTGTGTACAAAATCAAGGAAATGTTCCTCTGCCTGTTTCCGGTCAATCTCAAAAGGAATAATCTGATCCGGATGAAACGCTCCTGATAATTGTTCTGACAGCAATACCGGATTGTGACAATAATAACAAAACGTTGCTGCTGTCGTCTGATCGGTCACGATCTGTGCCCCACAGCTCGGGCAGGTATACAGCACTGCAGCATCTTCAGCACCTGCTGTTCTTTGCTGTGTGTGATTGTCAGAAGTATCTTCACGCTCTTGCACCACATCAGACGCCGCCTGTGTCGCTGCCTCTTCGGTACTGATCTCATCCAGCGCAAAATCAGAACCGCAATATTCACATTTATATTTCTGACTTTTCGGGTCAAAAATCAATTCGCCCCCACAATTCGGGCATTTCATACTGACTGTCGCCATATTCATCCTCTTATGCTTTCGGTTTTCCACATTCTGCACAGAATTTTCCGGTATTTACTGCTCCACAGGAACAGGTCCACGGTGCCGCCGGTGCCGGTTTTCCACATTCCGTACAGAATTTTCCGGTATTTTCTGTCCCACAGG
>NZ_KI271187.1:0-70502 GCF_000469345.1 Eubacterium ramulus ATCC 29099 | reverse complement strand
AATTTTCCGGTATTTTCTGTCCCACAGGAACAAGTCCACGCAGTCGGCATCGGTTTTCCACATTCCGCACAGAATTTTCCGGTATTTTCTGTCCCACAGGAACAGATCCATGTAGCAGCTGCCATGTCAGCCGTCCCGGCCGCCTGCGCATGCTGACGGTTCATCTCCATCTGACGGAGGTTTGCCTCAGAAGCTGCCCCCATTACACCGGATCCACCCTGCATACTCATCCCCATGCCCATAAAACCGGACACAGGTCCTGCTGCATTGGAACCTGCTGCCTCCATGCCACGAGCCACAGATCCCTGCACATAACCTTCCCGTATTGTCGGATCAGAAAGCATAGCTCCCTGATTTCTCATATTGATGAGCTTAGTGGATTCCTCATCATAGGAAATGCTCGCAATTCCTACAGATGCAATCTCCACACCACGGTTCTGCTTCCACTCCTCATCCAGAATATCCGCCATATATTTGCCAAGTTCCCGCCCTTTGGATGTAACAAAGGAAATCCGGATACCATCTGCAGACATCTGATTAATGGCAGACTGCAAGGCTTCCAGAAATTCATCCAGAAACTGCTCATTTACATCAGACACTTCCACCTGATCCATATTTCTCGGAATAACTTCCGCATAGAATCTCAATGGATCGGTAATACGAATGGAATAGGTTCCATGCGTCCGCAGAAACAGCTCTGCATTATAAAAGTTATCAAAATAGTTGATCGGATTTCTCGTACCGAATTTAATACCCTTGATTTCCTGCAAATTCAGGTAATACACCTTCTGCTCTGTAGGGGACTGACCACCATACTTCACACGCTCAAATGTCGCCTGCATCGCGCCGGAAAAATCTCCGTTAAACAGAGACGGTTCTGTAGCATTGTTCACTTCAAAGTAACCTGGCTCTGCGGTGTAATCAATGATTTTCCCTCCATCGGTCAGGATCATAAGCTGATTATCATATACATGGATCACTGATCCGTCAGAAATCACATGTCTGCTTCCTTTGCGGTTCTGTGATTTTCGATTCACCATAATGCCCGGTGTCATCAAGGTCTGTGCACCCATATCAGAAGGCTCAATGACTTCCAGCCACTGATCTGCCAACCCTGAACTGAGACTTTTTGCTGCTGCTCTGATAATACCCATGGTAATTTCTCCTCTTTATGCCTCCTGATCTTTTTTGCTCAATGTAATCCATTTCAGATATGCATTGATAAAAAGATCAATATTTCCATCCATGACACTGTCTACGTTTCCTGTCTCCGCATTGGTACGATGATCTTTCACCATTGTATACGGCTGCATAACGTAAGACCGGATCTGATTGCCCCAGCCGATCTCTGTGACATCGCCGCGAATGTCAGCTGCTTTCTCCGCATTTTCCTGCTGTTTCAACAGATACAGTTTTGCTTTCAACATCTGCATTGCCTTATCTTTATTCATATGCTGGGAACGCTCATTCTGGCACTGAACTACGATACCTGTCGGCAGATGCGTAATACGAATTGCAGATGAAGTCTTATTAATATGCTGTCCACCGGCTCCACTGGATCGGTAGGTATCGATGCGCAGATCATCTTCATTGATCTCCACTTCCACATCTTCCTCGATATCCGGCATAACATCACAGGATACAAAGGATGTCTGCCGTTTTCCAGCCGCATTGAACGGGGAAATACGCACCAGTCTGTGGACCCCTTTCTCGGACTTCAGATAACCATAGGCATTCTCTCCGTGCACCTGGAATGTAACAGACTTAATGCCTGCTTCCTCACCGTCCAGATAATCCAGCACTTCCACTTCAAATCCTTTGGCAGATGCCCATCTGGTGTACATACGATACAGCATACTTGCCCAGTCACAGGACTCTGTTCCACCGGCACCTGCATGCAGGGTCACAATGGCATCGTCTCTGTCGTATTCACCGGACAACAATGTTTTCATACGAATATTTTCAAAACTTGCTTCAAACTCATCCAACAATTCCTGAATCTCCGGAATGACTTCCGGATCATTTTCCTCATATCCCATCTCGATCATAAGTTCCATATCTTCCATCTGGGATGTGAGCCGATGATAAATTTCTACATCATCTTTCTTACTTTTAAGCTCTTTCATAAGTTCCTGGGAACGCTCCGGATTGTTCCAGAAATCCGGCTCCTCCATTTTCCGCTCTAATTCCTGAATCCTCTGCTCTTTATTAGCGAGGTCAAAGTGAATCCCTTACTTCCTGGAGCGGGTGTCTGTATGCGTTCAATGTTGTTTTGAACTGGTCTAATTCAACCACCTGATCACCTCTTTCTCTTATTTTTTGCGGAATATTACCGCACTTTTTTGAAAAATGCACACTCTGTTATATCTCACATTTTTCTTCTGTGCATTTCACATCCGGTATTCTTTTTTAAGCTGTATGCCCCTTGGATTTGATCACATCGATCACCTGATCCACATATTTTTCACAGAGGCTTTCTGTCTCAGCTTCTACCATGACACGGATCACCGGCTCTGTGCCACTCTCACGAACCAGAATTCTTCCGGTATCACCAAGCATTTCTGCCACTTTTGCCACAGCCTCCTGTACATCCGGATCATTCTGCGCTTCCGGTTTGCTCTTTACTCTTACATTTTTGAGCACCTGCGGATAAATGGTAACAGGCTCTGCCAGCTTGCTCAGCGGCAGTTTCTTTGCCAGTATTACTTCCATCATCTTCATAGAAGTCAGGATACCATCACCGGTTGTTGCATATTTGCTGAAAATAATATGTCCGGACTGCTCGCCACCGATACGATGACCGTTCTGAACCATATTTTCATAGACATATTTGTCTCCAACAGCTGTCTTCTCGTAGTTAATACCTGCTTCATCAAAAGCTTTATACAGACCAAAATTGGACATGATCGTGGTAACGACGGTATTGTTTAATAATTTTCCTCTCTCTTTCATATATTTTCCATAAATATACAAAATCAGATCTCCGTCAACAACATTTCCTTTTTCATCCACTGCAATACAACGGTCTGCATCGCCATCATATGCGAATCCAACATCCAGATTATTGTCTTTTACAAATTTCTGAAGCACTTCAATATGAGTAGAACCTGCATGGTTATTGATATTCGTTCCGTCCGGCTCTGCATTGATGACATAGGTCTTTGCTCCCAGTGCATCAAACACGCTCTTTGCGATCATCCAGGAACTTCCGTTTGCACAGTCCAGTCCCACACGCATATTTTTATAAGAATAAGTTGCCAGTGAGATCAGATATCCCACATAGCGGTTTCTTCCTGCTGCATAATCAACGGTGCATCCGATTTCTTCGCGGACTGCAAACGGTACATCTGTCATCTCTTCCCCGAACAGATTCAGTTTGCCGTCAATGTAATCCTCAATATAGGAGATCGTCTTCTCATCCATCTTCTCACCGTTTCCATTGATCAGCTTGATGCCATTATCATAGAACGGATTGTGGCTGGCAGAGATCATAATACCGCAGTCAAAATCCTCGGTTCTTGTCACATAAGAAACAGATGGTGTAGTCGTTACATGAAGCAGATATGCATCTGCCCCGGATGCTGTCAGACCAGCTACCAAAGAATATTCAAACATGTAGCTGGAACGTCTGGTATCTTTTCCGATTACCACTTTACATTTTTTTCCTGTCATCTGATGATAGTACCATCCGATAAAACGGCCTACTTTGTATGCATGTTCCACTGTTAAATTTTTGTTGGCTTCACCACGGAAACCATCAGTTCCAAAATATCTTCCCATTTTAATTCCTTTCCATTTTGGGTTCACTTCATGATTATATCACTTTATATAAGTTACAGCTGATTTTTCAGCTGTTCCAAAATCTGATCCACGCAAGCTTCCACACTGAATTTGCTGGTGTCGATCACGACATCGGCATGTTGTGGCACTTCATACGGACTGGTCACACCGGTAAAATGATCCAGTTCCCCATTCCGGGCCTTTTTATATAATCCCTTGACATCTCTGCGCTCACATTCTTCCATCGGAGTGCTTACATATACTTCCATAAATGCATCTCCGATGATTTCACGGGCATTCTGACGATCCTGTGCAAAAGGTGAGATGAAAGAAGTCAGCACGATCAGACCGGCATCATTCATCAGCTTGGATACTTCCGCAATCCGACGGATATTCTCAATCCGGTCAGCCTCACGAAAACCAAGATTTCTGTTCAATCCCATCCGGACATTGTCACCATCCAGCAGCATCGTATGTTTGCCCATAGCAGCCAGACGTTTCTCCAATTCATTTGCCAGCGTAGATTTGCCGGAACCTGACAGACCGGTAAACCAGATTGTTTTTGCAGTCTGCCCCAGCTGTTCCTCCCGGAAACTCCGTGTAATATCCATATTGTGCCAGGTCAGCTGATTCTCTCTGTTCAATGTATGTTCCACGATTCCACAGGCCGACGTCATATGGGACACACGGTCAATCAGAATCAGAGAACCCAGTGCATTATTTTTTTCAAATTCATCAAATACCAGCTTGGATGCCGTGGAAATCTCACACAACGCAATCTCATTTTTGTAAATCGCATCCGCATATACTTCTTCTCCGGTGTTGACATCAATCTTATACCGGATCTTCATAATAGTCGCCGGAACACTCTGTGTGCCAAGCTTTAACAGGAAATTTCTGCCTGGCAGCAATTTCACATCATCCATCCACAACAGAGTTGCGGCAAACATGGAATTTACGTTCAATGAAGTATCTCTGATCAGTACACAGCCTCTGGAGACATCAATCTCCGTATCCAGCTGAATAGTGACTGCATGTCCTGTGGCACTGGTCTGCACTTCTTTATCGCCTTCATAAATTAACGTCACTTTCGCAGATTCCCCGCTTGGCAGTACCTTAATGGCATCTCCCACAGAAACGCTTCCGCTCTCAATCTGTCCCTGAAATCCGCGGAACGTATGATTCGGTCTGCAGACACGCTGTACCGGCATGGTAAACCCTGTTTCTGCCGGATTCTCTTTTACATTAATAGTTTCCAGATAATCCAACAATGTCTTTCCCGTATACCATGGCATATGCACAGAACGTTTTGTAATGTTATCTCCTTCGGTTGCAGATACCGGGATCATCTGCGCAGTGCTGTACTCAAACTCTGCCAGCAGCACTTTTATATCCTTCTGGATCTTCTGAAATTTTTCCTGTTCAAAATCGATCAGATCCATTTTGTTTACGGCAAATACAAAATGTTTAATTCCCATCAGGGAACAGATTCTGGTATGGCGTCTGGTCTGTGTCAGCACACCCTGGCTTGCATCTACAAGAATAACCGCCAGATCGGCAAAGGAAGCTCCCACTGCCATATTTCGCGTATATTCTTCATGTCCCGGTGTGTCAGCCACAATAAAAGAACGGCGCTCTGTCGTAAAATAACGGTAAGCAACATCAATGGTAATTCCCTGCTCCCGCTCCGCCATCAGCCCGTCCAGCAAAAGACTGTAATCTATTTCACCACCTCTGGATCCCACTTTGGAATCCAGCTCAAGCGCGCGTTTCTGATCCGCAAAAAGCAGTTTCGCATCATAGAGCATATGTCCGATCAGTGTAGATTTTCCATCATCCACACTTCCACATGTGATAAATTTTAATAACGCATTCATCCTAGAAATAGCCCTCCCTTTTCCGTTTCTCCATACTGGCCGCTCCACCATCCTTGTCAATAACACGGCTGGTACGCTCGGAAGATACCGCACTTAATGTTTCCTGAATAATGGCATCCAGGGTATCGGCATCCGACTCCACCCCGCCGGAAAGCGGATAACAGCCGAGTGTACGGAAACGTACTTTCTTCATCATGGGCTTTTCCCCCGGAAGCAGACGCATACGTTCATCATCTACCATGATCAAATTACCATCACGTTCAACCACAGGCCGCTCTGCTGCAAAATACAGCGGGACAATATCGATATTTTCCCGCTTAATATACTGCCAGATATCTTTCTCTGTCCAGTTGGAGATAGGAAATACCCGGATGCTCTCACCCTTGTTGATCTCTGTATTATACAGTTTCCACATCTCCGGCCGCTGATTTTTCGGATCCCAGGCATGCTCAGCATTACGGAAAGAAAAAATACGTTCTTTCGCACGGCTCTTTTCCTCATCTCTTCTGCCGCCACCAAAAGCTGCAGTAAATCCATATTTATTTAATGCCTGTTTCAGAGCCTGCGTCTTCATGATATCCGTATAGGCTGCGCCATGATCAAATGGATTGATCCCCTGGCGTACACCTTCCTCATTGATATACTCCAGCATTTCAATACCATATTGTTCAGCTACTTTATCACGAAATGCAATCATTTCCTTAAATTTCCATGTAGTATTTACATGTAAAAACGGAAATGGCGGTTTTTCCGGATAAAATGCTTTCAGGGCAAGATGCAGCATCACAGATGAATCTTTTCCAATAGAATAAAGCATCACCGGCTTTTCACACTGTGCTGCCACCTCCCGCATGATGTATATTGCTTCTGCTTCCAGTTCATCCAAATGGTCCATACGATTTTCCTCTTTTCCTGTTATTCCCCCAAACCGTTTTGTATCACTAATACAATTCCTGCCAGCGCTTCTTCTTCATCTTCTCCCTCACAGACAAATTCAATCTCATCATTGTACTTAATGCCTGCCGCCAGCACACTCAAAAGGCTCTTTACATTTGTAATCATTGTTCCTCTCTGAAAAGAAATCTTTGATTTGTATTTGATCGCCTCGTCGCATAATTTTCCCGCAGGACGCAGATGCAGTCCCGCAGGATTTTTAATTTTTACTTTCTGACAAACCATCTTGTATCCCCTCCAAATACATCTTAGGTGTTTCTTCTTATCCTTATTTTACTGTGAAGAGCTGTTTGCTCCTTCTGAATTACTGTCACTTCCACTGTTTCCGGAAGATGATTTTTCCGTCACGGTAACAGCCGTATATATGGTCTCACTGACACTGTAATTTCCATCCAGCTTTACTTCCGCTGCCAGAACTCCGGTGTTAAATCCGGAAGCATCAATAGTTCCTGTGATAGATTCCGGATTGATATCTGCAAAATCCTCAGCAAATCCCAGAATGTTCACCGTCACGGTATCTGCATTAAATTGCATGGACAGATTTGACGGAAGATTTTTCACTGTGATGTTCTTCACCGGAACGGCAAAAGCCTTTGCCGTTTTTCCTTCTATAACCAGTGTCACATTGATCTGTTTTTGTTGATCTGATGCCAGTTCCACTCCATCCGGCAGGAATTTCGTCAGGTCTACACCGGCAGTCACATCTGATGTCGCCCCCGCAATACTCATCTGTGACCCGGAGATTTCCAATTCACTGATACCGGCAAGTGCTTCACTGCTGCCCACCAGCTTAACGCTGGAAACGCTGCATTCTGCTTTTTCATACCGATATCCGTCTGCCGGGGTTCCATTTGTAGTAAATTTCAATGGCACCGATTTTCCCATTGTAATTTTCACATCTACCGCCACCGACGTACGGTTCAATGTCAGACGATCCTGAGAAATCTCATTTCCGGCTTCATCCAGCAGAACAACCTTGCTGTTTGTTGCCATATCTTCCCCGACACCACTGACATCCACGATTGCTTCCACAGTTGCAATCTGACTCAGAACGGATTCCGGACCGGTGATGGTCACTTTTTTAGGATCCGCGGTCGCAGTCTCCACATAACAATATGCCGCCGGGGTACCCTTAGTCACAACTTTCACCGCATATTTCTCAGTTTTAAGATTCTCCACACTGATTTTTAACGTTGCATCCCGCTTATTGATCTCAATCTGCCCCGAATAACGGGAAGCAGCCACACTGACCGGAACAGTGGTCAGTTCATCATTCACATTCTCCATATTTGCCACTGCGGTAAAATCAGAATCTGATAATTCTTCAATGATTGAGCGTTTACCGGTAACTGTAAAGGAAATCTTGTCTGAATTGTTCAGAATATCATATGTCTTTCCCATATCAGTAAGGTAGTCACTGTTCTCTATTGTTACCGGAATTGTAAATCCCTTTGTTTTTTCCGGATCTTCAATATTTACAACTACCAACCAGATGACAATTGCAAATACAACTGCCAGCACTTTGAGACCGAAATTATTTGTAATCCGCTTTGTCAGTTTGCGCAACATGTTTCAGCCTCCTTTTCAGTTTTGTCAGATACGGTTCGGTGTCCTTCGAAAGTTTTGCTGCAAATCTCAGCTTACTTTTCAGGAAATCCGCATCAATATTACGATACAGAGTACCTTCCACGGCCAGGGAAACAGCTCCTGTCTCTTCTGATACAACAATAGTCATAGAATCACTGACCTCGCTGATACCAACAGCGGCACGATGACGGGTTCCCAGTTCTTTACTAAGTTCCATATTATCCGATAAGGGCAGATAGCAGGTCGCAGACACGATCCTGTCTCCCCGCACAATGATTGCACCGTCATGCAACGGTGTGTTATGTTCAAAAATATTGATCAGAAGCTGGCTGGAAACCAGAGAATCCAGAGGTATTCCGGTACGGATATACTCATTCAGCATCACATCACGTTCAACAACAATCAACGCACCTGTTTTCACCTTGCCCATCTCATAACAGGCTTTCGCAATCTCGTTGATCGTCTTCTCGGAAAAACGCACCGGATTTGACTTCTGAAAATCAAAATTAAAAAACGCGGTAAGAAAATTCTTCCTGCCCAGCCGTTCCAGTGCATTTCGCAACTCCGGCTGAAAAATAATGACCAGTGCGATCGCTGCAACATTTACAACTTTTCCCGACAACCACAGGATCGTGTTCATCTGGAACAACGCTGCCAGCAAAAGGAATATCAGGATCACGATAATTCCTTTAAACAGCATCCATGCCCGTGTATTTTTCACCCATACCATAACATGATACAGTACAAAAGCAATAATAATGATCTCTATAATATCTGTCGGTCCTATCTTCGGTTTATCAATCCAGGAAAGATATTTATCCATAAATGCATATAATGCTGATCCGATCTCCCGCATTTTTTCACTTCCTCTCCTTGCTCATTATCCCTGCGTTTATTCTATTTATCATGCAGTTCTTTCAGAACTTGTTCCTCCAGTTCATCTCCGATTTCTTTCTTGGTATTCACATGAACAGAGTTTACTTTTTTTCCACGGGTACTCTTCCGCTTCTTTGTCCGTTTGGCATTGATATGCTTGACCTGCTTATCCTCCACTGATACAAAAACCTTCGGAACGGCTCTGACATAGTAATAATATTCATCATCTTCAAACTGTGTATGCTCCACCCGGCTATAATCCACACTGAGGATCATAAAATCAAGCACCAGTGCAATAACCAGCGATACCATACAGCCCAGGATTACCCGCACGATCCGACCTGTCTCACCAAGATAAATCTCACCGCTGCAAATCACGCCAAGCTGCACGGCAATACCGAGAACGATTGCAATCGTTCTTGCATGATCCACACTAAGTCTTCTGACACAGGAAACGATAACTGTCGCTGCTGCAAATGCTGCCAGATAGAAATACATCTCTTTATCGGTAAAAATCTGCAGCACGGCAAGTGTCACCACACTTTTCTTTGTAATAGTCTCTTTGGCTGAAAAAAGTGCTGCATTCTGATTCACACTTTTTAACAGAAAGTATACAAACTCTCCACATACAACTGCTACTACCGTATATATCCGGTCAAGAATTCCTGCTGCCACCGGCATTACATAGGGAATACCTGCAATTCCAAGTACTGAAGTCAGTACCGTATAAATGCCTTTTTTGCTGGTAAAACGATAATAAATGCAAAAAAGAGCCACAAAGATCAATGCCACAATACCGCATAACTCCAGTGACAGTGCATAACAGTTCAGCAATATGAGCAGTGCACCGAAAAACAGCATCATGCCGGAAGGCAAAAATGAACACAATAATGCACAGAGCAGTGCAATCGGATACTCTTTTAAAATGTCCATATAACCAATCTGATGATTGATCAGCGAAAATGCCAGAAAAGCAACCAGAAACCGAAAGACTGCCATTGCATAGATCTCATATTTTCCGATAAAACGATAGATGTGTTCTTTTATTTTCAAAAGTTGAACCATTGTTTCCTCCTGACAATCCTACTCTTCCCCTGCTTTTTCCTCAGCAAGATAGGATTTATTCAATCGGTGCAGAAAATGCAGATACAGATTGCGTCGCTCCCGACACACCTTATGCCGGTGAATTGCCACGGCAACACAGATTACCAGATATACTGCCATAAATATTCCATAAAAAATCAATAACTGCTTTAACAGTGTCCCATAATGAATATCTGAAAGCCACTGGTTAAATATGTCCCATCTGGAACAGCCCCAAAGCAGCAACACAGTACAAAAACAGATTGTTCCAAAGAAAAATCCTTTGACCATCTCAAAAATCACATAATCACTCCGCCGATATGTGCTGATTTTCAATTCTCGTTCGCCAACCCCACTCTCCAGAATGGACAATCTGGTCATTTCCCGGACTCTATCCTGATTGATCATATTCTTCACCCATTTTTACTCATTCAAAAATGCCCTCGGCATTCTTGCTGCTCACCACCTATAAAGGTGGGAGTCATCTCACATCTGATATACTTTATGACGAGTATAACATAAATCGCCATGCAAGAAAAGTTTTTTATCCCCCGATTGCAACCGCTGCCACATACACCTTACACTCCCCCGCTGCTTGCAGACATCGGGCTGCTTCATCCACGGTGCTTCCGGTAGTATAAATATCATCCACCAGTAAAATACAGGCATTCGGCGGCAATGCACATTTTACAGAAAAAGCCCCCTGCAAATTCTGCTTTCTCTCGATGTCATTCAGTTTTTTCTGCGGTTTTGTCCGCCGCACCCGGTACAAAGTGTGCGTATCCACCGGAATATGCAATACATCCGATATCCCTTTTGCAATCCATTCCGCCTGATTATATCCGCGTTTCCGTTTTCTCGACGGATGCAGCGGAACCGGAATGATCAGCCCGATACCGCACTGACAGATCCACGGTCCCAGTCTGTGCGCCATGGTCTGTCCATACACCCTCGCGTATTCTCTCCGATTGCCATATTTCATACGATACAGCGATAATTTTACCGGACCACGGTAGGACAGCAGTGCTCTTCCACGGACAAAAGCATGCTGCCGTCTGCTGCAGTCCCTGCAGTATTCTGCCTCTGCTGCGTCCAGAGGCTTACCGCATTTCATACAGTAATGCTCTTTCACAAAAAAAAGTTTCTTTGTGCACACCGGACAGATACCATCGGAACTGATTTCACCACACACCGGACAACGGGGTGGATATAAATAGTCTAAGCATTTCCAGAATTTCAAACTTTATAATTCCTCCAGGCGGTCTCTCAGACCACTATAACGTTTCTGTTCATTTACATTTGCTTCCATATTGTAAAAGGCTTTCTCGTCTCCCACCAGCGTTACACATTTACGGGCTCTGGTCACTGCGGTATAGAGCAGATTGCGGTTCATAAGCATCCGAGGCCCCGTCAGTAACGGGATAATGACTGCCGGATATTCACTTCCCTGGGATTTATGTATCGTAATGGCATAAGCCAGATCCAGCTGATCAAGTTCTTTAAAAGGATATTCCACCATCCGGCGTTCTTCATATTCTACGGTCAGTGTCTCAGAAAAACTGTTGATTTCCCGAACGATTCCCATATCACCGTTGAACACACCCAGACCTTTTTCAATTGGAATATTATAACGACTCCGGATTTCCCACTCTGCCTGATAATTATTTTTAATCTGCATAACCTTGTCGCCCACACGGAAAATTGTCTGCCCATGTTCCCGCTCTGACTTTTTTCCATCCGGCGGATTCAGATACTGCTGCAGAATCGTATTCAGACGTTCTACTCCCAGCAGCCCCTTCCGCATCGGAGTCAACACCTGGATATCAAATGGCGATGCGTTTACATACTTTGGCAGTTTCTGCCGGATCAGCTGAATACAGATACTGATGATCACGTTGGCATCATACCGTTTCAGGAAAAAGAAATCTCTGCTTTTATTATCCAGAGAAACCGGTTCCCCACGGTTGATCTTGTGGGCGTTGACAATAATATCACTCTCCGATGCCTGTCGGAAAATCCGGTTCAGCCGTACCACATTGCATGCATGAGAATCGATGATATCTTTCAGCACACAGCCCGGACCGACACTCGGAAGCTGGTTCACATCCCCCACAAGGATCAGACGGGTTCCTGCCACAACAGCTTTTAGCAGATTATGCATCAGCGTGATATCTACCATAGACATCTCATCGATGATAATGACGTCTGTCTCCAATGGGTTCTGTTCATTCCGCTCGAAACCTGCATGTTCATCCATGCCGCCAGACAGCTCCAGCAGCCGGTGAATTGTTTTTGCCTCGTAACCGGTAGTCTCACTCATCCGCTTCGCTGCACGGCCGGTAGGCGCTGCCAATGCAATATCCATGCCTTCTGATTCAAAATACTGAATGATCGTATTAATCGTCGTAGTCTTTCCGGTACCAGGTCCTCCGGTGATAACTAACAGTCCGCTCCGTACCGCTTCCTTTACAGCGGTGCGCTGCATCTCATCTAATTCCAGTTCCGACAATTGCTCGATTTTACGGATTCTCTGCTCCACCGCAGTTTCCGAAAAATCGTATTTTACATTCAGTTCCCGCAACATCACTGCCACATTAAGTTCCATATAATAAAATGTGGACGCATAAATCTGTACTTCTGCTTCCGACTGCTTCAGGATCAGTTTCCGATCAATGGCCATATCCATATAATGCTTTTCCACCCCGGAAGCATCCACTCCAAGGAGTTCACATGCCCTGCGGGTGAGCAATTCTTCCGGCAGATACGTGTGTCCTTCCAGCGAAGCCTGCTGAAGCACATACATGATCCCACTGCGAATACGGAAATCCGAGTCCAGATGGATCCCTACCCGATGGGCAATCTCATCCGCAATTTTAAAACCAACGCCAGTCACATCCTCCGCCATCCGGTAAGGATTTTCCTGAATGATCCGATACATATCCAACTGATATGTCTGGTATATTTTTACCGCCAGTGACAATGATATCCCGTAATTCTGTAAAAAGATCATTGCCTGACGTAATTCTCGCTTTTCTTCTGTCTGCTGTGCGATCTCCTGTGCTTTTCGTTCACTGATGCCCTTGATCTCTGCCAGACGCTCCGGCTCTTCCTCAATAATGCGGAACGTATCCTCTTTGAACTTCCGCACGATCCGTGCTGCCAGCGCTGCTCCGACACCTTTGATCGCTCCCGATCCCAGATATCGTTCAATCGAAGCAATATCCTCCGGTGCTTTGATACTGTATTGCTGCACTTTGAACTGCGGACCATAGGAAGGATGTACCGTATATTCCCCGGTCAACTCCAGACTTTCTCCTTCGCTGATCATCTGAAACACACCCACGCAGGTAACCTCATCCTCTTCATTGGATGCCAAATTTAAAACTGTATATCCATTCTCTTCATTCCGATATACGATATGTTCTACAAATCCGGTGATTGTTTCCATAATTCTCCCTGTTTAAGCAAAAGAGACAGCCTGATGACTGTCTCTCTCATTACTTACTGCTCATCTCTTTTTCCGGAAAGGAATTCTACATATTTTCCGGTTCCAATGGCAACACAGGTCATCGGATCCTCTGCTGTCATGGTATTGATTCCGGTATGTGACTCGATCAGTTCTTCCAGTCCACGAAGCAGTGCTCCGCCTCCGGTAAGAACGATTCCACGGTCTGCCACATCGGCTGCCAGCTCTGGCGGTGTCTTCTCCAGGACACTGTGTACGGCATCTACAATCTGCATGGTCGCCTCTCGCAGCGCTTCTTCTGTCTCCTCGGAAGAAACGGTCACGGTCTTCGGCAGTCCGGTTACCAGGTTTCGTCCTCTGACATCCAGTGTCATCGGCTCCGGCAACGGATAACATGTACCAATCTTAATCTTGATATCCTCTGCGGTACGCTCACCGATCAGAAGATTATGTTTCTTTCTCATGTAACGTACCAGTGCTTCATCAAAATCGTCTCCAGCAATTTTGATGGATGTACTTACTACGGTACCTCCCAGTGAAATAACAGCGATATCTGCCGTACCACCACCGATATCTACGATCATATTTCCACATGGTCTGGAAATATCAATACCAGCTCCGATTGCTGCTGCAATCGGCTCCTCGATGATTTTTACATCTCTGGCTCCAGCCTGGAATGTCGCATCTTCTACAGCTTTTTTTTCAACCTCTGTAACACCACTCGGCACACAGACACTGATCAGCGGTTTACGGAAGCTTTTTTTGCCAACGGCCTTCTGAATGAAATATTTCATCATTTTTTCAGTTACCGTATAATCAGAAATAACACCCTGACGCAGCGGTCGTACTGCCACGATATTTCCCGGTGTTCTTCCAAGCATCAGTCTTGCTTCCTCACCAATTGCTTTTATTTTATTTGTATCACGGTCAAATGCTACAACAGACGGCTCTTTTAATACAACGCCTTTGCCTTTGACATAAACAAGAATACTTGCTGTTCCTAAATCAATTCCAATATCAGTTGAAATCATCTCATTTTCTCCTTTCCTATCTTATGCTTCTATTTTTACTGCTCATGCTTCTAATACATGTAAAGCGGACACTCGCAATCCGATTTCGCTACTTGCTCATGAACGCAGTCGCTTTGCGACCTGCGTTCATATTGTACATTTATCAATCTTACTTAAAATTCATTTTCGCCGAACTCTTTTCAGAAGATGAATCGGCATACGCGTTTTTATTATATACAAATAATTGCATTTTTCAAAGTGTTTTTTTTCTTTTCAGAGAAATCGACGATGATTTAACCATTTCTTAATATTTTTTTAGGAAAAGTAATTCTTTTTTTCCAAAATGTTCGCATTTTTATCACAGAATGGACACATTCTCTTTTTATACTAACACTCGTAATCGATTATAAAAGGCTTACGCTTTTTATAATAAATTTTTCATAACTCAAGCTTCCCGGATCCCCCAAGTCCGGGAAGTACTCCCCGAATATTCAGGCACCGCGGATGCGGTGCCTTTTGTTATTAATACTTCTTCAGAGCCATTCGAAAAACATCTTTTCCATGCTCTATTCTTCTCATGCCTGGCTTCCCGCCAAACAGATTGGTATCCAAAAGTGTTCATTCCTGCAAGCATGATTCACACTTTTCCCGGAAGAATTACAGATATTTCTTCACATATTTTCCGGTATAGGAAATCGGATTCTCCGCCACCTGTTCGGGTGTACCTTCTGCGATCACCGTTCCGCCGCCATCGCCACCTTCCGGCCCCATATCAATGATATAATCCGCAGTCTTGATAACATCCAGATTGTGTTCGATAACAACCACCGTATTTCCACCATCTGCCAGTCGGTGCAGAATTTCGATCAGTTTATGCACATCCGCAAAATGCAGTCCCGTCGTAGGCTCATCCAGAATATAGATAGTTTTTCCGGTGCTCCGTTTACTCAGCTCGGTTGCCAGTTTGATACGCTGTGCTTCTCCGCCGGACAGTGTTGTGGAAGGCTGACCGAGCCGTACATAAGACAGTCCCACATCGTACAGTGTCTGAATCTTCCGTTGAACAGACGGCACATTTTCAAAAAAGGTCAATGCCTCCTCAACAGTCATGTCCAGCACATCATATATGCTTTTTCCTTTATATTTGATCTCCAGTGTTTCACGGTTATACCGTTTTCCCTGACATACTTCACAAGGTACATACACATCCGGCAGAAAATGCATTTCAATCTTCAGGATGCCATCACCGGAACATGCCTCGCAGCGTCCCCCTTTGACATTGAAGCTGAAACGCCCTTTTTTGTAGCCCCGTGCTTTCGCATCCGGCGTTGCTGCAAACAGATCACGGATCTGATCAAACACACCGGTATAAGTCGCAGGATTGGAACGCGGTGTTCTTCCGATTGGCGACTGATCAATACAGATGACTTTATCCAACTGCTCCAGGCCATCAATACCTCTGTGTTTACCCGGAATACAACGTGCACGGTTCAGTGTCCGCGCCAGATGCTTGTACAAAATCTCATTGACCAGAGAACTTTTTCCGGAGCCTGACACTCCTGTCACACAGGTCATGACTCCCAATGGGATCTTCACATCCACATTTTTCAGATTGTTCTCCTTAGCACCGCGGACGGTAATAAACCCGGTCGGCTCTTTTCGCTGCTCCGGTACCGGAATGATCCGTCTGCCACTCAGATATGCACCTGTCAGTGATTTTTCACATGCCATGATATCCTCGACGGTGCCGGCCGCCACGACTTCTCCACCATGTTCTCCGGCTCCCGGTCCGATATCCACGATATAATCCGCTGCACGCATAGTATCTTCATCATGTTCCACAACGATCAGTGTATTGCCCAGATCTTTCAGATTCTTTAATGCCGCAAGAAGCTTATCATTATCACGCTGGTGCAGACCGATGCTTGGCTCATCCAGAATATAGGCAACGCCCACCAGACCGGAACCGATCTGTGTCGCCAGGCGGATACGCTGGGCTTCTCCTCCGGACAATGTTCCCGTTGACCGGGACAACGTCAGATATTCCAGACCCACTTCTTTTAGAAAGCCCACACGGGCACGGATCTCTTTTAAAATCTGATCACCGATCAGATGTTGTTGTGGTGTCAGTTCCAGATCTTCCAGAAAGACACACAGATCCTTTACTGACATGGATGTGATCTCATGAATATTTTTATCCGCAATGGTAACCGCAAGAGATTCTTTTTTCAGTCGCTGCCCATGGCAGGCTTTACACGGCGTGATCCGCATAAATGTCTCATATTCCTGCTTCGTCATATCCGACCCTGTCTCACGATAACGACGCTCCACATTGCGGATCAGCCCCTCAAATGCTACGTCGTAAACACCGACACCACGCTGACCACGATAATGTACCACCACTTTTCTGCCATCTGTTCCATGAAGGATCACATCCCTCACTGCTTCCGGCAGTTCCTCATATGGTGTATTCAAATCGAAATCATACTCCTCTGCCAAAGCCTTCAAAATCGCATAAGTGTAGCTGGATGGATCACGGGAAGACTGCCAGCCCATAACCTGGATTGCTCCCTCTGCCAGAGACAGACGCTTATCCGGGATCATCAGATCCTCATCAAATTCCATTTTGTAACCAAGGCCGAAACACTCCGGACAGGCACCAAAAGGATTATTAAACGAAAAGCTTCTTGGCTCAATCTCATCAATGCTGATACCGCAGTCCGGACAGGAAAAACTCTGGGAAAACTGTATCTGTTCCCCGCCAATGACATCCACCGTCATCAGACCGTCTGCCAGTTCCAGAACATTTTCAATGGAATCCACCAGACGTTTTTCAATGCCTTCCTTTACCACCAGACGATCAACCACCACTTCAATGTTGTGTTTTTTATTTTTATCCAGGCTGATCTCCTCGGTCAGTTCATACACACTTCCATCAATCTGTACACGGACATAACCGCTGCGCTTGATGCTGTCCAGCAGCTTTTGATGGGTCCCCTTTCTGCCCCGCACCACCGGTGCCAGCAGCTGGATCTTCGTCCGTTCCGGAAGCTGCATGATCTGATCTGCCATCTGATCTACTGTCTGTTTTTTGATCTCTTTCCCACATTTCGGGCAATGCGGGATACCGATCCGGGCATACAGCAGACGGAAATAATCATAAATTTCTGTCACGGTTCCCACGGTAGAACGTGGGTTGCGGTTTGTGGATTTCTGGTCAATAGAAATCGCCGGAGACAGTCCCTCAATCTTCTCCACATTCGGTTTTTCCATCTGTCCAAGAAACTGCCGGGCATAGGATGATAAAGATTCCATATAACGGCGCTGTCCTTCCGCATAAATGGTATCAAAGGCCAATGAGGACTTTCCGGAACCGGACAGGCCGGTCAGCACGATAAATTTATCCCTTGGAAGGGTCACATCGATATTTTTCAGATTGTGCTCACTGGCTCCTTTAATTTTAATATATTGTTGTGCCATATCTGTTACTCTCTCTTCTTTCACTGTGTTAGTTCTGTTGCAGTCTATGAATCAATTTTTTGCAGCATTTTCTTCAGTTCCACCATCTGGTCACGCAGCTGGGCTGCTGCCTCGAAATTCAGTTCCGCCGCAGCTTTCTTCATCTTTTTCTCCACATCCTGAATAAGCTTCTCCAGTTCTTTCTTACTCATGGATTCCGGATCTTTCTTCAGCTGCATCTCCTCCCTCGCAACTTTCTTGGAAATACTGATCAGATCCCGGACAGATTTCCGGATCGTCTTCGGTGTAATACCATGTTCCTCATTATATGCCATCTGAATTGCACGGCGGCGCTCCGTTTCATCCAATGCCAGACGCATGGAATCCGTAATCGTATCTGCATACATGATAACATGACCTTCACTGTTTCGTGCCGCACGTCCGATGGTCTGAATCAGAGAAGTTTCAGAACGAAGAAATCCTTCCTTGTCCGCATCCAGAATCGCCACCAGCGTAATCTCCGGAATATCCAACCCCTCTCGCAGAAGATTGATTCCAACCAGTACATCAAACACATCCAGACGCAGGTCCCGGATAATTTCTGCACGCTCCAGCGTATCAATATCAGAATGCAGATATTTGACCCGAATACCGATCTCACGCATATAATCGGTCAGATCTTCTGCCATTTTCTTTGTCAGTGTCGTAATCAGAACTTTATGACCGCCAGATGTTTCTTTATTAACTTCGCCGATCAGGTCATCAATCTGCCCTTCCACCGGACGCACTTCCACATACGGATCCAACAGGCCTGTCGGACGGATGATCTGCTCTGCACGCAGTAGTTCATGCTCCTGCTCATACACATTCGGTGTCGCAGACACAAACAGCATCTGATCGATCTTGCTTTCAAATTCTTCAAAATTTAACGGTCGGTTATCCTTTGCAGAAGGCAGGCGGAAGCCATAATCAACCAGTGTCGATTTTCTTGACTGATCTCCGGCATACATCCCCCGCACCTGCGGAATGGTGATATGAGACTCATCCACAATGATCAGGAACTCATCCGGAAAATAGTCCATCAGCGTGTAAGGCGGAACCCCGGGTTCCAGTCCTGCCAGATGTCTCGAATAATTTTCAATACCGCTGCAAAAACCGGTTTCACGCAACATCTCAATATCAAAATTCGTGCGCTCTGCAATACGCTGTGCTTCGATCAGTTTATCTTCACTTTTAAAATAACGCACACGCTCTTCCATCTCTTTTTCGATCTCTTTCGTGGCCTCATTGATTTTTTCCTGCGGAACAACATAATGAGAAGCCGGAAAGATCGCACAATGCTCCAGACGGCTCTTGATCTCACCTGTCAGCACGTCAATCTCCGTAATCCGGTCAATCTCATCACCGAAAAACTCCACACGCACTGCCGTATCTGTATTATTTGCCGGAAAAATTTCCAGTACATCACCGCGCACCCGGAAAGTACCTCGATGAAAATCCATATCGTTTCTCATGTACTGGATATCAATAAGTTGCCGGATCACATCATCCCGGTCACGTTCCATGCCCGGTCGCAGAGAAACCATCATATTCTGATAATCCACCGGACTTCCCAGACCATAGATACAGGAAACACTGGATACAATGATAACATCACTGCGTTCTGTCAGTGCCGCAGTTGCGGAAAGACGCAGTTTGTCAATCTCCTCGTTGATGGCGGAATCCTTCGCAATGTAGGTGTCTGTCGACGGTACGTATGCTTCCGGTTGATAATAATCGTAATAGGAGACAAAATACTCAACTGCATTATTCGGAAAGAATTCTTTGAATTCGCTATAAAGCTGTGCAGCCAGCGTTTTATTATGTGCAATAATGAGTGTTGGCCTATTTAATTCCTTGATAACATTTGCCATTGTAAAAGTCTTGCCAGACCCCGTAACCCCTAGTAAAGTCTGGCATTGGTTGCCTTTCTGGAAACCTTTCACAAGCTGTTCGATAGCCTGCGGTTGATCTCCTGTAGGAGCATATTCTGATACCAGTTCGAAGTGATCCATAGTCAAAAACCTCCTTACTATTTTCATTATTAACCCGAAAATTCGTACATGTCAGGTGAAAAATACGTTCCAATTTTGCTGAAAAATAGGTAAAAAAACGCCAATGTACGAATTTGGTCACCCAAGTGGATATTTTCCGGTTCGCAACACCTCGTACTATCCTCCATGATTTGATACTACAGTATACCACAATTTATCCCTTTTCAAAACTATAAAGACCTATTAGTCAATCATAATACCTAAGCACACAGAACAGCATTACTGATATTTTTCTGCATTTTTATTCCATATATTGTATTCTTATGCACGAACATACGTTCAATTTTAGTATATCTGTTCTTGTGTATTTCGTCAATAAAAGAATTTTTCTACTATCTACTTTTCTCTTTCCCGTAAAAAAAAGAGCATACAGCAAATAACCTGCAGTATACCCTTTTCTATTGATTTCCCATATAGATTAAGCCAATCTATGCAGAACTTTCTTTCCATATTTTTCTTTTAGTATTTGAATATCTTCACTATCATATGGATGCACTTCATCTATAAATGCATCAATCTCCTCTACCCCTCCTTCTATTAATGCCTGCTTGTCTGTATAGACATCAAATGTAATAATCGATTTGGAATGTCCTAACGACGCTGCTATTGCCTTTTGATTGATATCATTCTTCATTAATAATGTGGTATACGTATGACGTAAATCATGAAATCGTATATATGGCAATCCTGCTTCTTCTATTAGTTTTTTATAATGGGTATATATGTATGTGGTAGATCTTGGTCTTCCATAACTAGAACAACAAATGTAATCCATATCTTGAAATACCCATCTTCCATGCTGTCTCCTGCTTCGGTTTTTCTCATATTTTTTCCTTTCTTCTAGTATTTCGCTAAATAAAAAATTAGGAATTTTCTCCACACGATTACTTGCAGGTGTCTTCACATCAATTTCCTGCTTTGTTCGTGTCTTTGGTGCTATTTCATTTTCGTCTACCTCTAAACTTCTTCCTAATTGCCGTTCTATTTTTAATGTGCGATTTTCATAATCTATATCTGTGTACTTTATTCCACTGATTTCACTTTTCCTTAATCCCATTAAGAGTGCAAATAATATATACAGATAAATACGTGTATCTTTTGCTACTTTTATTAAATGCTTTACCTGCTCCAACGCGTACGTTTTTGATTCATCAATTACGATTTCATGGTATGGAACCTTTTTCGCACCTTTAGGAAGATTTAATCCCTCCGCCGGATTATATGTAATCAAATTTTTAGAAAGTGCAAATTCTAATGAGGTATTCAAAATCGGCTTAGCTATTCTTGGAATGGAACTATATTTTTCAACCAACTTTTTATACAATTTTGAAATGTGCCCCTGATTTAACTTTACTAAAGTTAATTTTCCCAATTCTGGAATAATGTGCTTTTCAATACAATTTTTATAAGTATTGTAAGTACAAGCACTTACACCTTCCTTGCTTCTTATAATATTTTCCAACCAATACGTCAGTAGCTCTTCCACTTTTATATTTTTATAAACAACATATTTCTTATCGTGTAATTGAGCAATTACATGATTTCTTTCTTTTTCTGCCTCTTCTTTCTTTGCAAAACCAGAATGTTGGGATTCCTTTTCTTCCATATCATCAAATATCACAGTTACACGAAATCCAAACTTTCCTTTAATTTTTATCACATTGCCAACACGATAATCTACATACGCTCTGAGTTTTATTTTATTTAGATCCATACGCTGCCTCCTCTGCTAGAAATTCCTTATTCAAAAAATCTGTAATCTGATTTCCACCCTCAATTACTTCCAGGTAAAATTCAAATGTTGTATGTACGGAATGATGCCCCAGCAATGCTGATATTTTCGTTAAAGGCACTCCTCTCTCAGCTAGAATTGTAGCATACATATGTCTTAATCCATGCACTGTAATATGTGGCAATCCATTTCTTTCACATAGTCTCCTGATTTCTGTATTTAAAGAACACAACCCTCTTGGATTTCCATTTTTCTGACAAGAAATAAAATTCTGATCTTGAAAGTCTTCTCCCATTCTTTCCTTCAGTAATTGAATTCTATCTTTTCTGCGTTCGACTTCCACCAATATAATTTCGGGCACTTTTAATCTGCGTTTTCCACTTTCGCTTTTTGGATCACGTAAAATACTCTGATACTTTATAATTTCATAAGTTCCCTCCTTGGTTTCTATATCAGCTACCAACTGTCTTTGAACTGTGACCGTTCTTTCTTCAAAATCAAAATCGTCAAATTTCAGTCCTAATATTTCCCCTTTTCTCAGGCCACAATATAACCCCAAAATAATCTCTAAAAACCAATTTCTTTCTTTTGCGGCTGTCAAAAAGCATCTTGTCTGACTTTTATTTAAAACGGTAATCTTTCTTTTGGGTCTTGGATATGTTTTCGTTGCTTTTACTGGATTATTATCTATTAAACGAAGAAACTGTGCATCTTTCATTGCAATATATAATGTTTCCCTGCTTTTGAATCCTGCCGATTTGCAGTATTTTGCCACTTTATCCAATAACTCATTCAAATAATCTGTGCTGACAAACTTCAATTTTATTTTTTCATCTATATTAGGTAATAGCATTCCATATAGCACATAGGATACTAAATATCGGGTAGTTGACTGTACTCTTTCGGAAAAGATACTCACATACCAATAAAGTAAGAAGTTTTTTAATGTTACCTCTTTATCCACTTCTAAAAAGGTCATATTCATCTTCCTATCAAATTCTTTTATATGTTCCTGATACGCTTTTTCTGCTTCTTCAGCTGTTTCAAATCCACCCTTTTTCCCATATTTGATTGTATAATCCGGCAATAATTTTTTTGTTCTATGATTCCAGGTATTTCTCTCAAAAAATGCATGTGGATATTTTTTTACTTTCTTAACCATTCTTTCACCTCTGCTCTATATAGTTTCTCCATTCATCCATCTATCAAAAGAATCCTTAGGCACCCGATATATTCTTCCTATTTTTATAACCCGAAACGGTTCCTGCTTTTTATTTACAGAATCCAGAAATTCATATACCTTACTCCTTCCAATTCCTAAAATCACTTGTATTTCATCCGCGCTATATACTTTTTTGGTAACCTCCATATCTGCCATATTCCACCTCCTTCCCAATTTAAATGACATCTATGTATCCTGTTTCTAGTTTCTTAAACTCACTTCACAAAAGAGCACACAAAAGTTCGAAGCTTTGTATGCCATTCTATGAACTATAATTTCAGCTATTTAGGATTTGTTCTTGCAACTGTTGGATTCATTTTGAGAAAAATTTAAGAAAAAGACACCAAAACTAAATCTGTTTGATGTCTTTCTAAAGAATTATAGGAATAACAATTCCAAAATTATGATACTCTGTCATTAGCAGAGCAAATCTGTAATATATTTGAATTTCTTCAAATAAAAATTCTATTATAAAACTACGATTATCTATATCTGTTGTCAAATAAGAAAATACTAACTAATCTTCTGTTCGCCCCATTGAATCTGAAGTTTTCCTTCCTGGTCCACACTGGTTGTCATCAAAAGGGAAAATATCTGGGGATTGATGCCGAATCTTTCATATAGTTCTCCGTTTTCTAGCAATTGATTTTTCATAAACAGGTTAATTTTCTCCTTCGCCAGTATCATCTTTAGCAGGTTCACTTCAATGGAATTTTCATAAATTAAAAATACCACCTGCTTAAAATTTCTGGACGTATACCGGATAAACCGAAAATAATACTGTTCCATAGCCGCATGATTGTAATGAAGCTCTGGTAGGATAATTTTATCCACATCATCTATATTCATAGATTCTGACAAGCTTTGCTGCGTAGAAAGTAATATCCCATTTTCTGTCTTTCTTAGTTTTTCTACAATCCTCTGCCGCTGCTTGCATGGAACTTTATCCCCTGTGATATAAAAGATCTGCCTTTCTGGAAATGCCTGCTTTAAATATCGGTAATAGGAATCTGCCACTTCTATTCTGCGTACTCCAATCGCAACCTTCTCATACTTCCACATCTGCAAAAGACGGATTGCTTTTTTTACCTTCGTAGGTACTTCATTGCTATCGTATTCGTATGCAAGAGAAGGATCTGCACATATCTTCAGAAGGAGCAGCAGTTGCTGCAAAATCCGAAACATGGAATCCTTTCGTGCATTGCCGTAAGCTGCAAAATACTTCCTGCGGATTTTATCAAACTCTTTTACTGCTATTCGATACACTTCTTTTTCCCTTTCGCTAAAAGAACAGGTTCCCTGGTAAATCTTATAAATTTTCCTTCCTACCACTTCTTCAAAATTTTTTGTTATGACTGTTTTTTCTAATAATTCATCTAAAAATGATGCATTATAAATATCCTGATTTGCCTTCTCCAGACCAAACACTGTAATCTTCTTTGGTAAATAGGAATAAGAAAACAGTTCATACCCTCTTTTATAAGCTGGAAATGGCTGATTCAAAAAGAAGTTCCTATTTTTTTCCATCTGTCCGTTTTTGAATCGGTAGATCCATTCATTCTTTGCCAGATAATGAATAGAGTTGTTATAAAGCAGTTCTAATTGAGGTGCTGCTTCTACCACGTTATTTCTTGTCAGTGTTCCTGTTGCCAGCACTTTATATCTGCATTTTCGAAAAACAGAAAGCATTGCTTTTGTACGTTTTGAACTTCCGTTGGTAATTGCATCACTTTCATCAAAAATCAACATGACTTTCTGACAGCGGATACGTAACAGTTTTTTCATCTCCCTTTTTAATTCCGTAAGCAGATTGATAGTCAAGAGCACAATCTGTCCTCTCTGTACCCTTTTTATGTCCTCCCTCTTCCGAATACGGTAAAAATCAATCTGATAGTCTTCCAATATTTCTTCCCATGTATTATTGATTGCCAGGGCTGTGCCGACAATGAATATATTCCGGACAGGATTATATTTCATTCTGTACTGCGCCATTGCCAGTGTACAAAGGCTTTTTCCAGTTCCCATAGAAAACTGTAGGGCAACGTATCGTTTCTGCAGCAGTTTATTCACTTCTTTTTTCTGTACAGCATTCAGATATTTGACCTCCCCTGTCATTTGACTTGTTACATGCCAATTTTCCAGATATTCTGCAATTTTGTCATCCTGCTTCATTTTCTCAAAAGATGTTTCCTGCAATGCAAATTCTCGCCGTTTCTTCTTTAAGAACTGCTCAAATCCAGGAACTTCTCTTTTGGATAATACAAAAGAATTGATAGAACCCAAATTCATATCGGTCCCATTTTCCCGATAATCCTTTTCTTTAAATCCATAAGTTGTCTTTACAATCCGGATTTCATTCCTGTATGTCTTATTCGCAGAAGATAAAATCCCCTTTAATTTCCGTAAAACATCTTCCGGCTGTATTTTAATTTTTTCCCACTCCTGCCAGGAGAGTTCCTCCGGTTTCGTCTGCTTCAGGTATTTCTGCAAAATCGCTTCTGCCAGTCCAGCTTTATGAGCGATATTTCGATTTCTTTTGATATCAAACAAAAGTTTCACCGTTTTTTCCTGAAATACCTGTTTCTGCTTTGCCTCTAAATCTGTATTCTGACATTCAAAATAAATATTTGCAGCATTTTTTCTTCGTTCCTGAAGAACCGGTAACACATAAGTTTGATAAATTTCCTGTGGCCGCTTCAGAACTTCCAACTCTGTAGTGTATGGTCTTTCTGTTACATACTGACTCTTTTTCTGCAAAATCATTGCTTTTGTCCGAAAAGATGTCACACCATACTCTTTGAATGCATCTGCCGGCAAAGAAAATTGTACAATCAAATTAAACATGTGATTGATTTCTTCAATATCCCCTTTATTTGAAAAATCATCTGAAAGGAAACTTTCCGAGACCAGCAAAACCAAAAGACCCCCGTTTTTCAGTACCTGATATGCTTTTTTGCAGTAATACATCTGGGAAGATACCGGTGCTTCTTTTGTTCCCCATTCCAGATGAAAGGGCGGATTTCCAAACACAATATCCCCGCTTAAAACAGGGGAATACTGCCGGATATCGCCATATTGCAGGTTTGCCTTCGGGTAGAGGTACTGGGCAATCTTCACCGCTTTCATATCAATTTCTGTTCCATAGATATTACTTTCTGTAGGAAGATAATTAAAAAAATCTCCTTTACCATAAGTCAAATCATAAATTATATCCTTCGGTTCCGGTTTGACGCAGGCAACAAGAAATTCACATATTTCCGCTGGTGTAAAAAACTGTCCCTGCTCTATTTCTTTTTTCGCTTCTGTATAAGCATGAAAATTTTGAAAGTCTTTCCTGTCCAGTCCATGCAGCCCACCATTTCCCATATATACATTAAAAATATCCTCTGGTGTGATCCCATATAGTTCTGCTTCATGGTTTTCCACTAGATACAGAATTTTCGCATTCAATTTTTGCCTTTGCTCCATTGGTATTTGAAGTCCCTTATCTCTTTTGTATTTTCCCATTAGGCCGCCTCCTTATAGCCGAGATACTCTTTGGCAAAAGACAATGCATGTACACCACTGACAAAAACAATATCCCATCTGCCATTTTTAAAATACTTAAATTTAACAACTTTCTTTCCAAGCGCAGGGTGTTCATCAAAAATCCCTTCTTTCTCTTTTTTCCCGCTATATGAAAAACTTACAAATCTTTCCAGCCAGCCATCATAAATAGAAACTTGTTCTTTACTGGAGTCAAAAAAAGTCAATGCCCGTAAAAGTGCTTTATATTTTTCACTATCCAGACAGATTTCGTATTCTCCCCAAAGATCTGTTTTGCTGCATAACAGGTTTTGAATGGACAGTTTTTTACTTTGCAATTTATATTTTGCATAGGTCACTCCTGCTTTTGCATCTGTTTTAATCTCCTGCTCCACTTTCTCCTGAAAACTAAAACCGCCCAGATAAGAAAAAATATCATCCAAAATCAACGGATACTCAATTCTGGCAAACAAAACTTCATGAAGATTTTCTTCTTTCTGTTTACAGCATTTCTTCCTTTCTTCCCGATAAATTTGCTTCTCTTCTTCTGTTAAAGAAGAAATCCGCTTATGTAATACGGGTTCTGCAGAATCCTGCAGGGAAATATAGCGTTCATACGAATGTTTCTGTATGGCAAGACCATATTTCCGGTTAAAGAAGGAAATAATGGTTCTGATAAAATGATTATGTACCTTTTCCATCAGTTCTATTTGTTTCTTTTTATCCATACAAATCAGGTTCTGTTTGTACACCCTATCTGCATATTTCTGTACCTTTCCATAAAAGGTCAGTTCCTGCTGGTGCAGTGTTTCCATATCTACAAACATACTTAAAAAATGATTTCTGGTACTGTCATATAATTTTTGCTGTATCTGACAAAATTGCTGGTCTTCTTTGGACAGCCTGGTCTTATTTTGGATTTTGACACGTTGTAATTTTTCCAATACATCATTCATATCTCTGTTCCTTTCTCTTCATAAGAAAAGGCAGAAGAATGTTCTAATCCTTCTGCCTGTGTTTCTATTCTCTTAAAATTTTTATATTCCTATGCAGCCTTTTTTTCTTCTTCTCCTTTTAGAAGCCTTAATTTTTCTTCTGCATAATGAACAAATTCTACCATTTCCTGCGGATAACGAATCCGCCCTTTCCCCTGACATTGCACAATCTTCCCTCTTCTCCAGTCAACCGTAAAAAAGGGCTTATCCGGATCGGTCTTTTTCCGGATAAAATACACATCACATTCCCGATTGGCAATATGAGGGATATAACTTCCTACACAATGTCCTAACGCCTGTCCTTCTTTTTGGATTTCCTGATAATTTCCAGGAACTTTTAAGATATAGTCCTGATTCTGAATTTGTTTCCCCAGTAGTTTTATATCTTTCTTCAAAAGTTGGTTCACAGTTCTTCTTTCTTTTGCCTGTTTTTTTCTTTCCATCTTATCTTGTTGTTTTTGATACTCCCGGAAAGTCTTGTCGTGAACATCTTTAAAATTTTTTGGAAACAGAACGTATCGGCTTTTCAGATCATATTCCAATTTTTCTGCCCACTCAATATAATCTTTCCAGCTTCTTATATACGTCTGATAACATTTCATTTCTGCATGACTGATACCAGATACATCACCGGACAACTTATATGCCTTTCCTTTTTCTTCTTTTTCAATCTGCTTTGCCAGATAACTCACAATTTTCCGAATAGATGCATACTGGTTTAATTCCAAGAAATCTCTATTACTCTCAAAAATTTTACAATATGCAAAAATTTCCTGTTCCGACAAATGGATTTTTAGTTTTTCCATTTTCTGTAAAACGCCCCATTCTCTTATCCCCATATTATACTTACTTAGGATAGAGCAATATCGTGAATTTATTCCTAAGAAATGTCTTGTATTCGTTTCCTTTGTTTCTTCCCATTCGTTTGGAAGCTGATATAGGCATTCCAAAGCGATATAAAACATATTCTGCTTCACGAACTGTTCAAGCAATGGGAATTTTAAATATGTCTTCAGATAATATACAACCGGCAGCTCTACAAAACGATTATTTTTGACAAAATAATCTAAGGAGCAATATTCAAATGGTGTTCCTTTAAAAACATTTTTCAAATTATATGGATACACCATTCCAGGCATTTGGGTTATCGTCTGATATGCTTTTATCGTATAATTCAAATGATATCTGTAGTGAAAATACGGATCTATATATTTCTCTTTCCATACATTCTTATGAGCCAAACAGCTATAAACCGGGTAATAAAAATGGAATTTTTCCTGAAATACAGCCCGATAGTCTTCATGATAAGATAATGTATATTCTCCCGTACCATGCGCAGCATAAGATTTTCTAACTTCAAAATGACGTAGTATGATTCTATCTGATGCTTTTTCAATTTTAACTGCTTCTGAATAATCAGAAAAATATCCTGATTTTCCTTTTGCTTTAAAAATTGATTTCCGCTTGCAAATGGGACACACATATTCTTTGTTATGCCTTGGTATAGATCTCTCCAATTGATATTCCGATTTACAATGACTACATGTGCAATCTATCATCTTTCTTCTGGAATACTGATAGAAAATATATTGACTTTCTTTTAACACCTCGTATTCCAGCCATTTTTCAAATCTCCCAGTCACTGGTTTCACACTGCGAAATAGAGACTCTATATCTTTTATACTTCTTTTTTTTCTTTTTAACGACTTTTCTGCTTTTCTTTTCTGCTGTTCTATTTGTATCAGTTGTATACTGTCTACGGCATCATCTGTACAATGAAAAAACTGTTGAATACTCCTTTTTTCCTTATATGTTCGTATCGCAATCTGAGATATAAATTTCCCCTTTTCAGCTTCCAAGATATCCAAAGTTTTTATAGACCAACGGTTTTCTTTTATAAAATATGTAATAAAGTCTCTATTAGAAAAAAAGATGCGACAGAACGGCTGATATTGCTCCTTTATAATGTTTTCCGCGTCATAAAGATTTAGGATTAAAGTCCGTTTATGTGCTACCGTAGCCTTTTGTACCTTCATCAGATAGTTTTGTCTGCAAAGTTCCATATATTGTTTATCCTTAATACCGGCTTCCACAACAGGTATCTTTTTAAGTAGTGCTTTCTTCATTTTCCTTCTCTCCATTATTATGAAATATATCATCTTCCAAATCTTTTTTTACAGGAATTGCTTCTAAAAAACAGGCTGGTATCTTGAAATATTCTGCAATTTTCTGAAGTTCCCTTTTTAATTCTTCTTCTGCACAAGCCATCTGACATAAGTAAGCAGAAACTTCTGCATTTTTCCAGTATCTTTCAAACTCACAGGACTGAAAAATATCGATATCATCTAAGTTCAAAATTTCCTGTTCCGTCATGCTTTCCGGGCAAAACATCTCCGCATTACGTATATAAATGCTTTTTACCGTAATAATATAATTTTCTCTTTTCATCCTTTACTGTTCCTTCCTTTTTCTTCTACAAGTTCTGCTTTTTCTGCATCAAGAAACTTTTTCGCAGAATCGCGGATTGCCTCTTTTAGTGCCACATCATATTCCATATGATAATCCTCATAATATTTTTGGAATAAAGTGATGCTTCTTTCCTTGTAATCTTCATTTGCTTTCAATTTGCTATACATCTCTTTTGGAAGACAGTCTTCCATATTTTCCAGAACGCTTTCTTTTAAGTACAAATACTTCTGTTCTTCATACGCCTGAAATAATTCCCACTCTGTCAACAGAATTTTCTGCCCATTTCGAACAATTTCCATACCTTCTTATTCACCCTCTTCTCTCATTTTACGCTGCGGCACTAAGGTTGACCGGAAGAACCAGATATACATAACTGTCTTTTTCATCTCTTACAGTACATGGCGTTTTTGCACTCGTAAAATACATGAAGACTTCCTCATCATCAATCACTCGCAGCATCTCTAATAAAAATTTTGGATTAAACCCAATTCGTAATTTCTCTCCCTCTTTTACAACGAACATACTTTCATTCATAGAGCCCATGTTTGATGCTGCTTCCAATGACAAAATATTTTCTTCAATATTTAGAATAATTGGCTTTTTTGCATCGTCCTTCAATAACAAACTTGCTCTGTCAATACATTCCTGTAATTCCTTTTTTTGAACTTTGATTTTTGTTCCATAATCTTTTGATAATAACTGCTCCACTTTTAAATATTCTCCCTCAATCAACCGGGAGATTGCCCTGGTATTTTCTATCTCAAACTGAATATGGTTCTCTGTAAAGTAAACTGCAATTTCCTTCTCCGGATCTCCGCCAATAATCTTGATGATTTCTGCCAGTGTTTTTCCTGGAACAATGACCTTTCGCGGTTCATATTCTTTTTTCAGTTTGATTTTTCTAAGTGAAATACGGTGTCCGTCCAGCGCTACAATTTTCAGTTCTTTTCCATTAATTTCCCACAGTTCTCCTGTCATTGCCTTCTTTGAGGAAGTATCTGCTACTGAAAAAATCGTTTGCCGGATTGCCTCTTTTAAGTCAAACTCTGAAATCGTGACATGATTCTTCCGTTCCATATCGGGAATACAGGTGTACTCTTCTGCTGACTTTACAGAAAGATTATACTTCGTCTTCTTACAGCGTACAGTCGCCTGATCTTTTTCCCCTGTTTCCAGTACGACATCTCCCTCTGGAAGTTTTCTTACAATCTCCCCAAATACTTTTGCCTGGATTGCAATACTGCCTTCCTCTTCAATGTTTCCCGGCATTACTGTTTCAATCCCCAATTCCAGGTTATTCCCGGTAAGGGTAATCTCCTCTTTTTCTGCCCGGAGCAAAAGACACTCCAAAATAGAGGTGGTTGCTTTTGCAGGAACTGCCTTTGCTACAGTCTGAACTGCCTTTGCTAAATCTGTCTTTTTACAAATAATTTTCATAAAATAGTTCTCCTTTCATACAACGATAATGTCTGCTTTTAAAAACTGAATTTGTCCTCCTTTCCATTTCTGCATACAAAAAAAGACACAAAAAACCATACGATTCTTCATGTCTTTCTTTCTATTTCTCAGGATATTCCTTAAAATACTGCTTTTGGCTTCTGCCAAAATGAAATACTAACTACAAATTTTTCCATTTGTAAAAATATATTCAACAATATAATAACACAATATATAGTTTTTTACAATCCATTTTTCCTATATATTGTATGTATAATATTCCCTTATAAAAACTCTTTTTGTCCCATGTTCCAAAGGAACTCTTTAATCGTATCCATCTCCTTTTCTTTACATAAAATGCTTTTATTCTGATATAGGTAAATCATCTGCCCAGTCACATCTATTATAAAATCCTGATTGACAAGATATTCTCCGGAAACGTTTAGAAAAGAGGTCTTTTTTCGTATTGTTTCCAATACTTTCTCTGTCAGTATATAACCCGATTTTTTCTCTCCTTTTTCTGTACAAATATCCCCGGTTTTTAAATCAATATAAACAACTTCGGATAAACACATAGCCCATGCAGAATCCATGCTTTGATCAAACAGGAAAATCGTTTTCCTTGGAAAATACTTTTTGAAAAAGTGCTGATAGATATTTAAACTTTCCACTTGTTCTTTTTCCGTCAAATAATATGCCGTTCTATATTCATAACCGTAAAAAGCCCGATTAGCAGATTTCCCGAAAAAGTAGAGAGAAGTTTTTTGTCCTGTTTCCCGGATATATTTGGCGGCTGTCAGTCCACAATTATCTATCGTATCTTCCAAAAACACGATATCCATAGGACTTTGTTCATTTGCTTTGCGCAAAGCCTTTATCGTAGAATATTCATAAATCGCATATACGTTATCTGGCTGACACGCTTCCTTTCGGATCTTCTTTCGTATATCACCCAGAAGCTTGCTTTCTTTCTGGTAAAATATCGCAATTTTCATCATTTGTATTCCCTCCCCTTTTTCTTTTAGAATAGCATGCTCCGGTAAAACCACAAGGTTCTTTGTTTAAATTGCCTTTTTTATTGCGTAATTGGCTGTTCATGGTATTTTTTAGGGGGCATGTCACCGACACACCCCCGCCATCATCAAATTTCTATGCTACAAATGTGAAAAATTTTTCTTCCACATTCACACGACAGACTCTGTCATTTTCCAGTTCACGATACAGTATGGAAAATACTTCCACTACTTCCTGAATGCTCAATCCTTGAATTTCTATGTTTCGAAAAAGCTCTCCCAAACATACATCGGAATCTCTATATGCTTGCCGTACAAGGTTACAGGCATCTTCTATCGTCTTCACCGTAATACAGATTTCTTCCACTATATGCTCACCCTTTCTTTTTACTGCCAGCTCTGTTTTAGGGCCTTTTAGTAAAATGCCCATTTTCAGCATATCCTGTTTCCAGTCCTGATAGAAAGGATATTCCTGTTTATTAACATATTTGCGAAACAGTCTGTATACCCCTCTTTCTGTATACATTCCTTCCAGGTTCTCCTCATAACAACCATACTGGTTTCTCTGCCGGATATGTTTTAATTTCTGCAAATTCTTATCCGGTATATTTTTTGTCACTATTTGATATTCTTTTTCCATATTTCTCCTTTTCTTCTAAGCAGCTGCTTCCTGTTCTGCTTTCAGCACATCTGACAGATACTGGCCCTGATATTTTCCACCTTTCATCACCACATGATCCTTATAAGCAGCAGAAAGCTCCGCAGTCCATAGTGTAACCTGCGTTTTTGTAGGATCTTTTTCCTGGTTCCTTATCTTTTTCAATACATTCTTTTTCCATTTCTTTAAAAATGGTTCTGCCTCTTCATACTCCTCTCCCGTTCTGTTATAGTCCTTACTTTTTTGTACAATGTTTCCATCTGGTTCAATTTCCATCGTATAAAATTCCTTTTCCAATTCTTCCTGTCTGCGTAAGAAAACAATATAAGAGGTTTTTCTGCTGATCCGGTCAAAATAGCATTCCTGAGTACCTACACAATGATGCAATGCTTTTCCTTCTTTTATAATATCTTCAATCTTTTGCGGAACCAGCACTGCATATTTTTCATCTTTCAGTGACTGATAGATGGGCGTGATTTCCCTACAAACCTTTTCCAGATTTGGAAATTTCTCCCGTAGTTCCTCTGCTCTCTGCTTTGTGTCTATTTCCTGCAGGGCTATTACCGCCTCATCATGCCTTCTTTCTAACTCCCGTGGTCTATAAACGATGGAGTCCTTTAGATTTTCTCCTATTTTTTTTGCCATGGACAGATAATCTCTCCATATCGTCAAAATCTTCTCTACGGGCAGCCCGCTTTCCTTTTCCATTCTTCTTAAATAATGGTAAATCTGCTGTGGCGACATTTGATTTTCAATAAAGGCAACATCTATTGTGGAAATATTATGTTTTTCAAAATAACGAAGTATATCCTCTGAAATCCACTTTTGTGTATTCTTCATCTTTTGCAACCAGGATAAACCAGCTATTCCGCCGTCCATTTTCACCAACTGCTTTAGCAGGCAACTATTGATTCCCAAAATTTCCATCAGTTTTCTGTGATTTGGAAGTCGGCTCTTTTTATGGATGCTTTGGATCACAAACTTTTTCAATCCCGCCTTTGCAGCTTTCTCAATAGCCGGACAATGATAACGGTATAATAAATACGTTTCCGGTTCTACCATTTTCATGTTCTTTTGAAGTTCGTATAACCCGGAAGTCTTCAAAATTCCCTGGTTCAAAGAAAATAAGGTTCTCTGATATAGCGTGCCTTTATTCCCTTCAAAATCATAATGGTACTCTGCATATAAAGACTCTCTCCACCGATAGGAGCCATCCTTATATTGTCCATAATAATATGCTGTCTGGGAAAAATCTTTTTCTACGATTACCCTTCTGGTTTCAAACCAGCTTATTTCCGGAACAAAGTCACGCTTTTGATGAAATTTTGCATAGACGTTAAACTTCCGAATCACCATTTGATTAGTTCCGAACTTCTGCAACAAATAGGTGCACTCTGCTTTGTGAATAATCCTTTTTTGCATTTTCTTGGATTTATATTGTATTCGCTGTCTACACTTCGGGCAGATACCATATTGATTATGTTTTGGTAAAATACCCTGCACTCTCGTGTTGCATCTGCTGCAATAGCCTTCTCCTTTTCTTTCCGGTTTGTAGAAAATATAGTGCTGCGTAATGGCCGATTTTCTACACCACCTTTCCCAATCCTTTGGAAGTACCGGAATTTGGGACATTACCTGATCCCATTCATTGGTTTCTTGTCTGCGCCTTTCCTCTATCCTATCCCATAAAATATCCGTTTGAAACTCTTCTATAATACTTCTGATAGAACTAACTTTTAAAGATGTCCATCTGCTACATTCTGTGTCAAAATATTTCCTGAATAATGCCCAATCTCTTTTGGTACAGTGATAAAAACTCCCATAAAAATAGCCCATAATCTTTATAATTGTGGCTGTTCTCCACTTTGCTTCTCTTGGAAGGTACGAAAGATAGGTACGCTCCTTTTTATTTAAGAATACAACTATCTCCGGCTGCACTTGTCCGGCAAGCATTTCTTTTATCCTGAAAAATGAAACTGCCAAAATCTCCCCTTTTTTACAAATCTTTACAGATACTTCATATTCAAACTTCCTCATTTTCTTTTTCTTTTGTAATCTCTGTTTTCTGGATTTTTTTTCTTCCTTTTTGGAAAACTTTAACATCTTTTTTGTTGCCTCTAAACAGCCGATTTCCAATAATTCCGTTTTTCTCATTTATTCTTCTGCCTTTCTTCCATCAAAATCATAATAAACATTTGGAACATATTCTTTTCCGTCAATTATGATGACTGAAAAATTAACGATATTTCCCTTAATATCTTCCCTGATGAGAAGAAGGATTGTATCTTTCCTCCCTTTTCCGATGGGATGTTTCCCACGCACCACTGTAAATCCACCCATGGGACTTCCTTTTTCTATCTGTATGATTTTACTCAGCCTTCTGTGTGGATACTGGAGCATATATGCAACCCCTTCTATTAAAAGTTCCAATAACGTCAGTCTTCTAACAATCCGAAGCTGTGTGCAGGCAATTTTGCTGTCATCGCCCTCTTCCTGGCGTTCTCCGGCAACTTCAACCACACAATACTGCGCTAAATCCGGATTGCTATAGTAAATCAGACAGTCCAGCGGGTTTTCTGCACAATGAAACCCCGTTTTCCTGCAGGCAGCCTTTTCTGTATAATTCCATTCTGTTTCTTTATATTGAAACCCCAAACAACTCAAATTCTTCTGAAACGCTTTATACGCAATCATTTTTTTCCTCCGTTTTTTCTCTATCTTCCAGCATATCAAAAAGAGAAATCTGACTGTCTTTTTTGGTCTTGCTTTCCTTTACAGAAGTCTTCACGCCTTTTACAACAGTTTTTTCTTGTGCTTTTCTTTTTCTTTCCCGTTCTTCCTCTTTCTTTTTTCTTTCTTCCTCAGCATCATCTAACGCATAGTATTCTTCCAGCCAATGGTACACTTTTTGGGAACTGACTGCGACTCCTGCACCATTTTGCCCATTTCGATTCTGTTGCAGGTAGTCTTTTGATTCTTCATATACTCTTTGCAGAATGAAATTAATTGCTTTTTCCAAAGATTTATGAGGTAGCAGAATCTGTTCCCCTAAGGTTTTCTCTTCACAGCGTTCCATAAGATACTGCCCTAAAGCCACTGCCAGCCCTGGTCCTTCAAACTGATACATTTCTTCCGCAATCTTTTCAGAAGCAGTAGAAAAAATTTTTTCTTCCAACGGCACTTCTGCCAGCCGCAGCCTTTTTCCCTGCAAAAAATCCTGCATATCCTTTTCCGGTATCAGCCATTCTTTACAAAGCTCCTGCAAACGTGAAATTTCGCCTCTTGCTCTTAAACGGTCTGCAACCATATTCAAATCTTTTGTATTTTCTATCATTTTTCCAAGCATTCCTATTTCCTCCTATAAAAGCAGGAAGGGGGATTCCCCTTCCCATCATGCCGCTTTTTCTAATTCTTCTCTTTTTGCTCTGATTTCCGTGTCTTCTTCCTCAATAATGCTGATCATTTGGATCAGGAATTGCTTGCACCACGCATTTCCTTCATATTTTTTGCCAATCTTACTGGCTTCTTCAATGATCTGTTCCCATTCGCTGTCCTCTCTCTGCCCTTTTCCTCTATGTTTCTTATAGAAATCATAAATCTCATGCATCGCCTTATGCATATCAATTTCTACCGTTGTTTCCAAATTAGAAATCAAGGTAATAATAAATTTATGGTTATGATATTTTTTTAGAAGTCCCTGGATTCCCAACATGGATTTTCCAAGATAAACCCCATAAAAATCGCCTACCATACTTGCAATCATTTTTTGATCTGTCACCCTGTTTCCTCCTTTCAATTAACGAATAAATTCTTCTAATATCATCTGATTTTTCCAACTGGATTTTTTCTTATTTCCGGCGCTTTCTACACCCTCATTTATTCTGGGAAGTTCTTTTATTTTTTGATAAACCTCCGCCAGCATTTTGTCCAGTTCGTCTTCCTTTGAAAAGATACGCATTCCAAGAATGTCTTTTCTCTTTACGCAAACCTCTAATTTCTGAATTTTTCCGACCAAAAGATCAACTTGAAGTTTTCTCCGGTCTGTTTCCCTGATTTGAGGGCGCTTCACAAGCACATATCGAAACTGCTGGCTCTGCTTATATTTCTTTACCAGCCTTTGCGCAGTTTCAAAAATTTCTACTTCTCCTGCCATATAATCATCTTTGACAGCTTGTGGAATTTTCTTTTTATACCTGTCACAAGCAGTTGTACCAGAAAAATAATTCTCATAGACTTGCACCAGTTCCCTTCTGATTTGGTTTAATACTTCTCCGTCTGTGGTTAGGTTTTCTTCTGTTCCAAACTGGTATATCTTTTTCCAGTCATACAGTTTCTTTTGAAAAACATCTTCCCACTTTTTTGAAGGCTCTGGTTTCTTTTTCTCTATTTCTTTCACAATGTTTCCCAACTCCCTTTCGATGGATAATTCTATTTGTCCAGTAACCTGTATTTCTTTTGGGGGATTTCCATATAGCCACCACCTGTAAACATCTTCGGCATCTTTCCATGTAGCACTTCCATGTGTTCCTTCCTTATGGTAAGAAAGCATTCGGTCAAACGCCTTTAAATAAGCCTTTTTAAACATAGGATAGCGCGCCAGTTCTTTCTCCCGCTGCTTGGTGGAAGCCAGTGGACACCCAATACAGCCAATCCTTGTAAAGCCCTCATCATAAAGGCTGCAATAAGTTCGGATATGTGTATGGATAAACTGCCACACCTCATCATCTGTCCAATCCAAGATTGGATTTAACACCCGTTTTCCTTTTATCTGGCAATTTTCTATCTGCCTTCTTTTTTCGTCATTGTCGCTGTTTAAAATAACCTTTGGTTCAGACGGTCCTTGTATTTCTGCAAATCCTCTTTTTCTTCGTTTCCTGCTTTCTGCCCAACGCACACCAGTGACTACAAACCGTCCTTTTCCTCCTCTTTCTTTCAATTCAGAGCAGCAATAACGCATTCTTCGTGTGGGCGGATAATGCTTTTGGCTAATCAGTTCCCACATGGTTGTATCAGGCTGATTGATAATAACCGCAGGATACATTTTTCGGATAAAATAGACCAATTCCGGGGGATCTACGGTTGTAACATTATAATAAGCCTGAAACTTTACTTTTGCCTGTTTTGCCAGTTCATAAATTACCTGACTGTCTTTCCCACCGCTAAAACATAAATAGTATCCTTCCGGATGCATCTCTATGGCTTTTGCTTCAAACATTTTTAACAGGGTTATGGCGTTTTGGATTTTCTTTTCAATGCTAAAAAAACTTAACTGTTCCATTTTTTCTCCGTTCTTTACAAAAAGTTTGCTCTAAACGGAAAAGCCATGCTTGTAGGTGTGTCTTTTTACACTGCCTGACCTTCACTTTCGAAAAACAAGCCCGCAATGGCCGGTTTTCCTAAGCAGCAACCTGAATTTCTCAGGATAAGAAAAAGTGGAACACTTTTACGACCGGATATCCAGTATCCCATACGCAATTTTTTGAATTTCCAGAATTTGTACATTGGAAATTTTGCGGTAAGGTTTTCTGGCATTCTGTTCCGCAATCCAGTCCTTTAATAAAAGTTCTGCCTCAAAATCTACTTCGCTGTACTCTGCCAGGAAAGCATATTTTTTCGCCTGCCTGTAATTTCCCCTTACTGTCATATAAGAAAAAGAAATTTCATATAGTGGCAGCAGTATGTTCGACGAAAGCATCTGCATAGGATGCAGTCTTTTCAGCTTTTCACGATAATACTCTGTCTGGGGAAGGGTTCCTCCAACTGCCACCTCATGAAATGACAAAAGATCTGTCAGTTTATGAAGGTGCATATTTTCACGCTCCTTTCTTTTCTCTGTAAAAACATCCATTCTTTTCCAACTGATCCAGCCTTTCTAAAATTTCTTCCTCTGAAAGACATTCTCCTTGTTTTTGATGCTTTAATTTTCTATACATCATTCTTCTGCAGACTGGGTGAGCCGGTCCATAATCATAAAGATATCTTGCTTCTCTTGCATTCAGATTACAAAAGATTGCAATCAGCAGCTGATAATATCCTGCCATTGTTTCATCTTTCATACACACCTCTTTCCTATCGGTATTTTAGCCGAAACGTTCCTCTTGCTAAAGGCAGAAAACAATCGGCATGTTCATATAAAGTTGCCCGAATTCTCGCCTCATAATTTTTATTCTTTTTGGCTTTCGGGTGCTCTCTTAATTCCTGATATAGCTGCTTTAACGTTGCATGTCCATTTAACTGTTCCAGTGTCATCCGCAATAAATGAAACCACGTCAGTGCAATGGAGTCCTGTTCTTGTATCTGGAATATTCCTTCCCTTCTAATTGAAAATGGTACAAGAAGAATTTCTTCTTTTTGAAAAAGCACCAGTGTTTCCGTCACAATAGGAATAAAGGGTTTTCCGGAATACTGTGTCTTACTGGAAGTGCAATGAAACTGCCCCTTAACAATCCAGGACTTCATATTTCCAATATGAAGCATATCTGCTGCAATAGAATGAAAGACGCCTTTCTGCCGGATATCTCCTACCAGAATTGCCAGATACCCATTCTGTCTTAGGCTGAAATACAGTTTTTTGATCACATAGTTCAGTTTTTCAATATAATCTTCATAATTTTCACATCTGCTCAAATCATCTTCATGCGGCCTGCCCCACATATTTCCGGAATACTGGATAATATCATGGTAAGGTGGGTGGAAAAAAATCAGGTCTGCACTATGCGCAACTTCATCCTTTAATGCATTCCAGTTTCCAATCCCCTTTGGCGGATGTGGGTTTAAATCGTATAAGACAGAGGGAATATGCAATTCCTCTGCCACATCTTGACTGGTCCCAGAACCACTCATGGGATCCAAAAATAAAAAATCCTTATTCTTTTCATATCGCCTGCATTTTTTTACAAACTGAATGAGTTTCGCTACAACCTGCGGGGAACAATTTCCTCTCCACTGATTGCTGCCTCCTTCTGCCCGTTCTGGAAATGCCATAAAAGAAGTCAGGTCTTGTCCTACGCAATGCGTAAGCTCTCTTGTTCCTAACGTCTGTACAATCTGTTTCCAGTCGGAACCAAATTCTGTGCGCAAAATTTTACTTGCACGCTGTAAATCACTTTCCTGCACATTGTCACACTCCTTTCTGCATATACAAAAAAACGATACAAAAATCCCTTCTGATTTTCATATCGTTCTCTCTGCTTTTTATTTTTCTTTCTTCTCCTTTCCAAAAGGCAATAAAAAAAGCACTCAAAGAATTTCTTCCTGAATGCTTTTGATATACGCGCTTTTTAATTAAGTATCAAAACTTCAAAACTTCATTCTAACCTTATGGTCAGAAAAAAATTACCATTCTTCTTTATGAAGAATAAAACTGAACTACAAGTTTATGGTAACACAATATAGTGGTCAAGTCAACAAAATAACACTATATCCTGTTAGCCTGACTGCTATTTTTATTTTATGTATTATGCCTCAATCCACGATTCCAGTTGTATTTCTGCATTTCCAGTATACCCCCAGTCTTCATCTTCTATATATCTCCTACATTCTTTCTCCTTTATAAGTGGAACTCTAGATATTACTGTCCTCCAAAAGTTTACCAAAATATGAGAACTTAATTCACACGGAATCCTTATACACTCATCATCATGACGAACTTCATAACAATAAAAACCTTCTGGGAGACTATCTTTTTGAATTCTTCCTGCTGAAAAAAGTGCCCGAGTATCAAAAATCTCTATTTCTTCATAAGTTTCTTTTCGTGCATCATATCTCACCATATTATTTCCCTCTTCTTTCTACTGTCTTTACCTATTACGTCTATATTGTTCATTTCGCAAATCCATTTTTAAGTAATTTATAATATTACTAATGGAAAGAGCACCTTTACAAAGATACCAAGGTGTTCTTTGCTGTTCTTCCTGTAAGTATTGTTGTACCTCCTCTAAATTAATTTTCTGACTGAACAATTCTTTTGCTATTTTACTAACATAAGCAGTTATCTTTGCATACTGTTCAAATTTAAGGCTTTCTTTTCTAAGTTCTAATCGTATCATGTCACACATTTTTTTCTCACTGGAACATTGTTGAAATACTGCAATCCGACTATACGGACCTTGTATGTATGCTCTCCAGATACGCTCCTGCTTTGTCACAATAAATAAGATTTCCCGGTTCCCTTTTTTCCATATTTTTTGATACGCAGGTCTATCATATCTATCCCATACATCCACCAGATGTTCATCTCTGAAAAAAGCAAGATTTTTCCCTTCTTTCCGCATATACTGCTGAAACTCTTGCTGGCAGAACCCTTCTTCTATTTTTTTCTGCAAAAATTGGAACATGGAAAAATATTTTTCCCACTGATACTCCAATCGTTCATCTGAATATAAAAAATAATCTACCAATTGCTGCATATTTTCTAATAAGTATAGCCATATTTCTGCATCTTCTCGTTTCAGACAAAAAAGCAATTTTCCATAGTGATACACACGCAATTTCTCTTTTCGAACTACATAAGCATATTCTGAAAAAATATCTCCTTTATTGGAATGAGTTGTTTTTCGATACCACTCTGGTTGTAATGATTGTATATTTCTTTTATCAGTCAGATCCAATTTTTGATATGTTTGCTCCAAAAATTCCAGCTCTCGCTTTTCTGCAAATGCCCGGATAATCTGTTCTCCATATCCATTGTCCAGATATGCATCTGACACTAAATAAGTAGCTTTTCTAATCTTTCCATTTCCCTCTATTACAAAATATCCTTTTGTCATACTTTCTCCTTTCTCCTAAATCGTATTATTTTTCTAATCTTGGTACAGATATGTATCCAAATATTGTTTCACCCTATTCAATCCAGCCTGGTTTTCAGACGGTATTTTGCTTTCCGTTTCCAACCATGCAAGAAACAGTCTTCTTTCTTCTTCATACTCCCGGACCACACTCCGAAGTCTTCGGATCTCACGCTGGCAGGATAATACTCTTTCTTCATCTGTCATATCAGTTCCTTCCTTTTCTGTGCTTTATTCTCTTCTACTCTCATACACTCAAATCTATATTTGTTCTCATCACAAAAACTGCAATAATATGGATATTCCTTTTTTAATGCTTTATCTTTTTCAGGTAAAACTTCGTTTCCACATTTTTTACATATCAGTTTCTTCAATTTTTTCTCCTTTCATTTTAGGGTACAAAAAAGACACCAAAAATTTTTTTGATGCCTTTCAGTAAATCTAATATTCCTTTTGTTCTGAAAAATGGTATTATTTTCTATCTTTTATTTTTAACACCTCTTCTTCGGGGATATTCAAAAGTTTACAAATCTCAGAAATCGGATAATTATTCTGCAGCATTGTAAGAATGACTGCTTCTCGCTCTTTTTCTCTACCCATTTGTTCGCCTTCTTCTTTCAACTTTTCTAATGCCTCACACATACTGTTTACCTCCATATTTCTACTCATACGAATCAGTTCCTTTGATCCTGTCATCTGACCGACAACTGTTAATAGATCTGAACCCATCTCCTTGTTTCCATACTTCTCCTGAATTTTTTCAAAATGGCCGGCAAAGATTTCCCTGGTAATTTCAAAAACACTTTGAACATCTGTATTATTGAACACATATCGGTCTGAATCCCGTACTTCCAAGAGGTTCATTTTGTAATCTGAGAAAATAGCGGCAATTTCTTCCGGCATTTCTACAATCATATCTTTCAGACAATACGGTCCGTCCCACTGTTTTTCTCCATAATACACTGTCAATGTGATAACCGGATGAAGCCGGTCATCTTTTTTCATCTTTGATAAAAATTCATCTTCTGTCTTTTTCCCGGTATCTTTTTTATATTTGCGTGTAATTTCCTGATATTCCTTCAGGTAACTCATTGCATCATACACCATATGACGTAGCGGCATGGCATAATGAATATGCTGCTGGCTTTCAATTCCAAGAACAACAAATTCTACTCCATAAGCGGTCTTTTTAATGACATCTCTTGTTCTGGATAACGTTTCCTTATAATCTTTTAATTGAATGACACCGGAAACATCCGTATCCATTTCATGCAATGCCTCTGGCTTAATAACCTCTTTTCCTCCAAACACAACTACATTGAAAAGATCGGCAAACCGTTCATTATTCCGCCAAAAATCTTTAAATATAATATCTGCTTTTGTATGTTCCACGTAAATTCCTCTCTTTTCTACAACCAGTCACTCTCTTGTTACGATTATTATATCAAACTTCATAGGACCTGACAAATTGAATTTTCTATGATATTTCAGAGAATTCCTCTCCCTCCATTCTTTCATAAGCACACTTTTCCGGGGATATTGGACGGAAGACCGATGCTTGCAGGTATTTTCCTTCAGAAGCAATTCCATGATTTCCACCTAGGGAGTCCAAATACTGCTCTTTTCCTTTGGTAGCCGAGATATAGATGTATCTACTCTCTTTTTGAAACCATCCACTTGGAATGTTCCCAAAGTAATCACGACTGATCAACAATGAGATGCTGAGTCTTCCTGCTTTTTCCTTTACCATACGAAAAAGAAGCTTAAACATCTCCTGTTCCAATCTGTCTGAAATCCCTTTTACATAGGCTTTTTCCAAAAACAGAACCAGTTGCTCTGGTTTCTCTTTCTTTCCCGTATCCTTTGTAAAATCTACAAATTGAAATTCTTTGTTCTCCCTTTCCATTTTTTCTTCAGATGCTTTTGTAAGCCGAAGGATTGCCCTAAGGACAATCTTACCTTGATAAGAAATATATATAATTTTCTTATTACTGTCAAAGCAGGATAGCAGACACTTTCGATACATTCCTGTCTTGTAACTCAAACAGGTTTTATCCGGCAGCTCCCCAATCTGCATCACCGGAAGAAAACGGTCTTCTTCCCAGATCTTCCATTCCTTTCTCTGAAGTTGCAGATTTTCTGCCCACAGTTTCATCTGTTTTTCTGAAATCGGAAAAGCAAGTTCCTTTTCCAGATCTGCATCATGGTATTTTAAGTCTTTAAATTTCCCCATAAGCTCTGCGACCAACAATCTACGCAACATTTCTGTCTGTCCGGTATCTCCTTTATAAAATTCATACAAAATTTCAGAACCGCCTTGTTCCAGAAATGTCTGGATATTTGCTTCATGTTCTCTGATAAACGAATCGGAGAAAGCAAAAGTGTTCTTCATCCATTCCCAGTGAGGATCATTTTTTACTAGTTCAGCATAGACAGACTGAAAATTTGGGTATCCACTTAATTTTTCTTTATTTGCTATCAAATACCGCAGTTGGAAACCATTTTTCACTTCTGGAAGAAAACGTACAACTTCTTCCCAGGAAAGAAACAAATCTAGTATATCCATCCCTACTAGGCCGGAAATATTTCCCAATTCTTCTTTCACCCACTTAGATAATGGTTTGTGGGATAAAAAAGCCGCAACTCTTTCCAGCGTTTCTTCGCTGGTTACCTTGTCCAAGAGTCTCTTTTTCACCACTTCCTGCATAACTCTCAACCGATCGTCTACCCTTCTATAATTTAGTTTGTGGTACAAACGGATATACGCTCTGTCAGGACAGACAGCAAATAATTTTATTTCCGCAAAAGTATACTCTTTTTGTAGCATATCTGTCTTTTCTATAGCAGAACATTCCTTTATTTTTCTGCATTCCTTTAAATTTTGAAAATTTAATGTATTTAGATTGACATACTCCTCATAAAATGCTTTTTGAAATAAAATAGAATTCCATGGAAGTTCAAGAAACAGTTCTGTATTTTCTTCATACAACTTCAAAAAGTGTTTTTTCTGATGTTTGACTGCATAAAGAAGTACTGACTCCTGATAATATTTCAATCGGTCCACCGCTTTTATGGCATACCGGTAAACCTCCTGTATATACCCTGCTCTTGTATAGAAATTCCCTTGCGAAATCCATCCTTGTCTTACAAATCTGTTTAAATCAAACAATAACTGTTCATTCTCCAGCCACCTTGTCAAAAAACAAGACAGCACGTCTTTATGCAAGCGGTCTGCGATTTTTCTTAATAACGGATAAAGTTCTTCTGCATTTTTTATAATCTGCCTATATGCCTCTTTACTTAACATTGGCAGTTGAAACTTTGACAAATACTTCAAAAGTTCCAATACATTCACTTTTCCTAAATCCTGAAAGAAGTGTTCTTCTCCAATCACTTCTCCTAAAAAGTCCCCTGTAAAAATCGGTTCTTTCAAAAACATTCGTTCTGAAAAGCTTAAATCTTGTAGCTTTTTATCACAATATGTTTCGAGAAACTCCAGATTTCCATTTAATGTACTGCACTCTTTTTCGGACAAATGGCTGGAAAAATAATATTGGAGATATACAGCTACGTATCTGTCCGAAATTGCTTCTGTTTTCAAAGCTGCTTCCAATTCCTCATAGGAACGGTCAAATAGTTTTTCATCGGCACTGCCGATAAACATTTCTATTCTATAGGCTGAAATTCCTGCTTCCAGTAGACTTATAATCTTTGAAAGAATTTTCGGATAGGCAACCAATTTCTTTCCATACTCGATTGGAAGCTGTTTTAATATTCTTCTCTTTTTCTCTGTATCAATTTCTTTTGTAAAAAGAAGGAGCTGCTGATTTGAAAATCCTAAAATCTCCTGCCAGCCAAGTCCTTCCAACCCCTTAATAATTTCCATGTGTTCCTTCACCGTCGTAAGCATCTTCTACCTCCGTTTTTATCAACCACTCTTTTATAGTTGCAATCTCTATCCCTTCTTTTTTCCCTAAGTTTAATAGCAGTTTTAAATATTCCCAAATTGCTGCTTTTGGTAATTTCCACCCCACTTTTTCTAAATATTTTTTTAGGAACTGAACCGTTGCTTTTATATAGGCTTCTTTTTGATAAGAATAGAAAAGTGAATCGATTTTCCAAAAAATCTCTTCTGCTGTTTTCTCCTGCTGCAGTTTCCAAAAATGCTGGTATGCTTCTTTTGTCTGCTTTTCCAGTTCAGCCACTTTTTTCTGTTTTGCGGCTTCTTCCTGTTCTTTATAAAACTTCTCCCGTTCCTCTTTCTCCATGTATAGCATTCTAAATTTCTTACTTCCAGCTTCTTCTATCCCAAGCTCCATTAGTTTTTTCCAAAATTCCTGTGCCTGTTCTTTCGGAAGCCAAATAAGATTTTCCTCTTTTTCCAAGACTTTTAAAAGAAAAGCAAAATATTTTTGTGGCTGAAACCGATAAACAGATTCTTCTATCCAGAAAAACAACTGCAGGACCTGGTTTGGTTGCAAATGAAGTTTCAAAAAATTCATCTTATCATATTCCCGTCTGTAATAAAATTCCTGAATTCCGACACTCTTCCATAAGAAATTCCGTTTTCCTTCTTTTCTGATTTCTTCCATGGATCGGTTATCCAAAAGAAGTTTTGCAGTCTGAAATTTTAAATCCGTATCCAAATCTTCGATATAGGAAAGAATATAGCCATACTTCTTTTTTTCCGGTTCTTCCCATTCAGAAATCGCTTTTCCTTCTCCCTTTGTAAGCAATTCTTTTATAATCTGTCGGGGATCTAAGAAATTCTTTTCTGCAAATGTTTCAAAAATTTTATGATTTTGATAATTCTCTTCTTGCAGCATCTGTTGAATATAATCTACATCTGTCAATTCCTGATAAATCTTCAGATACTCCTGAAGTTCCTGTTCCGTAAAAGACTGATTATATAAAGTCTCCCGTATTTTTTTATCAAAATCCTTTTTCCCCAACAGGGAAAAGATTTTCTTTGCCTGTGTTTTACATGATGGAATAAAAAACCAGCTAGGATTTGCCTGTCGCTCTCCTGCATAAGTATGAAGCAGTGCATATATCTTGGAATTTTTAACAGTTACCTGACATTTCATGGCGCCTAAAATCCCATCATATCCGCCGATTTTGATTTCATAAGAACGATGCTTTTGTATTAGTTCTCTGCAAAGCTGATAAAGCTCCTCCGAATATTCCTTTTCCTGGTTACATATAAAAATGCAAAAACTTTCTGAAGCACGCTCCCATGTTATCTGGCTTACTGTTTCTAACTTGTCTTCCTTTGCAGCCTGCAGCATCCGCAGGTTTAAATAAAAAATTTCTTCTTTTTGGTAACCTGCCTTTCGCATCTGCTGAAATAGATCTGAACGTTCTTTTACGTAGGTATGCTGCATCTTCACCAAAAGTTTTAATCTCGAAAATATCTGTTTTCTTTCTTTTTTAATTTCCTTTTCATAAGTTCTGAAAAACCAGATATACATTTCAGCATTTTGGAAGATATTTACTGCTCTTTCATTTTCAAAGAAAGAGCATACATTTTCTTTTAGCATTTCCCAGATTTCTTTTTTCCCTTTGAATAAAAACAGGATACACATACATTCTGCAAGTTCTTTGTATGAATAACTTTTAATCCGTTCATAATAAAACTTTTGTTTCTTTTCAGACGGAGTTAAAAAACACATAGCCCCTGCCAGATAAATATCGGTTTTCGCTTCTCGTTCTATCCGTTTCAGAAAGTTTTCATATTGTGTTCCCACATACATTTGTGCTTCATGAAAATCAGACATAGTTACAAGGGCAAATGCCAGTGCCCTGCGGATTTGAACAGTATCCCCTATCTTTTCTTCATACCTCTCCAGCATCTCACCCGGATACTGAAAGGTATAAGCGTCTTCCTCCTTTTGTTCTTTCCCTATTGGAAGAAAACGTTTATCTGCCTCTTCTTTTTCAAAATACCGTATCTTATCATTCTTTGTTGAGGTAAGGAAAATGATATGCTTCATAGTCTGAAAACTGTTTGCATCTATTTTTTCTTTTAATATATCCATTTGTTCTCCTTTCTGGAAAGGGCTGTCTTGCACAGCCCTTTATTTCTTTCTTTTGTGGTTAATCTGTTATGTAATTACAGTCCCGAACAATTGGGATTTTACCTTTACGAATTTCATCAAAGGCTGCTCGATACCCACTTTTTTCGGGTTCTGTAAAATTCACTTCCCATTCTTTAATCACCTCTTCTAATGCGAGTTTTTTCGGGTTTAAAATCACAAGACCATGCAAAATTCCAGATACAATCCTTTGATATTCTTCTGCATATTCCCTACGATCCAAATCGGTATCTGCATACCAGCAATCCAACTTTCGGATCATTTGCAGACTTTTCCATGGTGGCAGCTGCATCGGATAGTAAAATCTTGATGTTTTGGAATCGCTCTCATATTCTTCTGAAAGCCAGATAACCGTTCCCTTTGAAAAGATGGGAGGCAGATAACCATTCTTGGAATATTCCTCCATTATTCCAAGAATATCCTCCCAAGTAACTTGACGGAAGGAATAAGGTTCCTGGGTATCTGCTAAATAATAATCGTCATCTGATAAAGAAATTTCTCCTCTTTTTATCCCAGAAATTCTTCCATCTCCATCTTTTAAAATCTCCGTTACAACATCATTTGGATAGAAAAAGTCCATACCTCTGGCAATCTTTTCTGCATCTTCTGTCCTTCCCTGTTCTGCCAGTCTACTTTCATGTTCTTTTATTCCTTCAATGATCCTCCACCATTCCTCTTTGGAACTTTTCAAACCGTTTTCTTTGCTGCTGTCTTCTGGAATTTCTTCCGAATCGGCAGCTACCAGCTCACAATTCTCCTGATCGAGTACATCACTGTTTTCGATATAATTCATTTCTCCTAATGGAATTTCATCTAAATGGTCCTTCGCGTATTCCAGTGCCTCCGGGAAGGTTTTTATTGCTTCTGGCAGCAATAATTCCCCATGATAATAAGCATTACAGAGAATGGAGCAGGAAAGTTTTTGTGGGATATTCTTTTTATCCTTGCAAAATTCAATCGTCCAAATCAGGTTTTCAGGTATATGCTCCATTTCTGGCAAATACATACTGCATGTCTCCTCCTGAAATTCCCACTGAGTTGCTTTCCCAAAATCAATCCAGCTTCCTTTTCCATGATTTGCACAACTGACCTCATGCTCCGGCTGTCCGGATATGACAGAATAAAATCCATTACTTTGTACCACGTTAGGTATTCTCTTCTGTCCTAAAAATTTTTCCTGTCGGTGTACTCTGATAATAAATTCTCTTTTCTCTTGTATAACCCGTTTTAATTGTGCTAAATTTTTAATTTCCATCCTGTTTCCTCCTTACGCTGCATTTTTCATCTGTTTTTTCTCTACCGGCAATAATTCCGGATAAGTCTGTCTGGATAGTCCCAAACGTTTTACATAAGTCTGCATTTCCTGCGAACTGGAAAAAAGTTTTGCCTTCCCAAGTTCCGGGACAAACTGCTTTCCATTCCAAAACAACTCCTGTTCTTCTTCACTTTCAATAGATACCAGTACCCAAGCACGGTAGCAAATCTGCGGATCCATTCCCGTATACCAAAGATGTTTTTGAGCAAATATCTCAGCTTCTCTTAAGCTTTGAAAGAAAGCGGCTTTCCAAATTTTTGCGGTTACAATACGTTTGTTTCTGATTTCCTGAAAATACTGGTCTTTTCCCAGACGGATTGCATACCCTGTACGCCAGAAATCCTCAATCCATTCTTTTTTCTGCTCCATAATTCCTCCAATCAAAAAAGAGACCTGAAAAAGTCCCTTGTCCTGTTTCTCTATCCCATGTATTCTAAAAGTTTCTTTACAATCTGATGCGGAAGCTGTTCCAGATTCTCCGCATTGATACAGGCATTCCCGTAAATATTTTGAATATCCTCCTGATCCCTTCCAATCGCTGCCACAAACAAAGTAATCTGTTTCTGCTTCAGCTGCCTTTGTACCTTCTGTAAATCTTCCCTTGCTACTTTTCCGCCATAGCCTTGTGCATTTGGAAGTCCATCACAGAAAAAAATCAGGATTTTCATCTTTTCCTTTCTTTTTACCATTTTTTCTGCCATGTAAAGAAGAGCCGCCCCATCTCTGTTGGCTCCGCCTGTCTCCATATCCAAAATCCGGTACTTGCCTTCCTCTTTCTCACCAAACTCTAAATAGGAATGCAAACACACAATTTCCTCTCGTTTCCTGCCTATATGCTCTCTCCCTGTGCAGTGTCCGTTCACACATACCGGTATCCCAAATACCTGTGCAAATTCCACCACACAAAGGGCTGTCAGCACAGAGGTTTCCCACCGTTTCCTGTCAATGGAACCAGACTGATCCAATAAAAATCCAATCGCTGTATCCATGTTTTGAGAAGGAATTTTGGTCTGAAAAATTCTTTTTTCAGGATTCCAAAGATGTGCCATATCCAATCTTTTTCCTATATACTGGTAACGTAAAATATGGGTTTTCTTCCTTTTTAAAACCGGTAGTAAATCCTGCTTCATTTTCATTAAAGTATGTTTTATCTGCGGTTGAAAAATTCTATATTTTTGATATGCGGTTTGTGAAATGACTTCTTTTCGGAAAACACGCTTTTTAATTTCCCGGTTCACAGGTGTAAACTCCGTATTTTCTAAAATCTCTTTCAAACGCTCCCGCATCCATTCCTCATATCCCTTTTCCCTTGCTTCTCTTTTTAATTCCAGACAAATATTGTGCAGTTCTCTTCCAATATCAATTGTCTTTACAGTTTCTTGCTCCAATTCAGAAAGCAAAGGCTCTGTCTTTCCTTCTGTCAGCCTTTCCTTCTCTTTTACTACACTTTCTCTTTCCATTTGAATGGATTGCATTTCTTCTGAAAAAGTACGTTTCAGTTCTCCTCCATTCCAAAGAACATCCGAAGCTTCCTTTCGCTCCATGCGGATTTCCCTGCAGAAAGGTTCTTCCGAGTATTGTGGCAGATCTTTTTTCCACTCATCAAAAGCCTGTTTCAATACGCTCTCTTTGTTTTCTCCTGTCGATTTTATTTTTCTTTCCATACCTTCCGCTTCTTCTAAAAGCAAAGGCCACAACTTCAATAAAATCTGGTTTGTTGCAAGATACCTTGCGCTTTCCCCCATATCAACAGTCGTTTTCAAAAGAACCGGAATACAGTTTCTAAGCAGTTCCATATATTCTGCAACTTCTCCGTCCCATGTGTTGACCTTATGGGTAAACATATATTGCACCAACAGAAGTAACATAATCTTCAGCTTTGATTTCTTCTGTACAATCTGGCTTTTCAGACTAGAAATCTGCTCCATATTCCTTTTACGGTTCTGCAAAATCCCCTGCCGGATACTTCCTGGAAACCTTCTGCACATCTGTTCTTCGATAAAGGCATCTTCCAGATATCCATGCAGCCTTCCGGCTGTTTGCAGATAGAGTCCTAATAGAACCGCATCTTTCTTTTGAAAACCCTCTTTCATACTTTGTAAAAATCCAGTTTCTCGCTCCGTCTCCGGCAGCGGCCAGGCTGGATATAAAATCCCACTTGCAATTCCATCTATATATTTCCGTCTCAGATAGATACTGCTGTAATTCTGATGTCCGCATTCATGTCCTTCCACGCCTATCAGGCTTTTGCTTCTCAAATCCAAAGTCGGAAAACTTTGTGTAAGCATATTCATGGTATTGATATAAATATAGCGCCCCTCAAAATAACCGGCCCTGTGATCCGTTGCATCGGAATAAAACCGGATCTGTGCATCATGCTTATCTGTAATTTCTTTTCCAATCCGTTGCACTAACCTTAAAAACTGAGGAGAAGAAAATACTTCCATATCCCGCAGCAAGCGCTTCTCTGTCTGGCTGCTATTTCCTATTTCTTTACTTCTCATACAGATCCCTTCCCTTGCTCTACATAAATCTCCATACATACCTGCCGGAGCATATCCCTATCTTCTTCATCGGATGCAAGCTTGGATAATACCGTATCTTCTGCAGCCTTTACAAGATTTTGGGTGCGCATATATTCATATACCCAGTTTTCATATTCCCGGTAGCCGCAAAGTCCGGCTTTTCCAAATTCTTCTTTTACGACTGCATCCAGTCGTTTCATTACCTTTGCCATCTGTTTTAAAACTTCCATATCTTTGCAGCCTGTCCGAAACATTGCACGTTCTGCCAACTGCTGTTCTGTTAAATCTTTGCGATGCTGTACCTTATTCATTCTGGATACCACGGAAAAATCAAATTCCCTATTTGCAACATAATTCAGATTGGTAGTGATGATGATAATTGCATTTGGATGTCGTTCTACGACTTCCCCGTACAGAAGGTCCAGTTTCCTGGAGTCATCTAATAACCGGTTAAGTTTTCCAAGTGTCCCCGGCTCTACAATAAGGGAAGCCTCCATAATTTCAATCACTGAAGGCATTCGGCAGCCTTTTATGATTTCCGATTCCTGCATTACAAAATCCCCTTCATTTTTTGCTTTCTGGTAACCGGACTGATACACTGCATCTAACAGTTCCCGAAAGGCTTCGCTTTTGGTAATCCCTTCTTTTCTTGTATGGGCTACTTCTTCTAATACCTGCATCGGATCTGTAACAAATTCCTGTAAAGAAGGAAACTTCATGCTATCTTCGGTCTTTTTCCTGAAATTTGGATAAATCCCTGCCACCAGTGTACTTTCATCGGTTTCCGGTCCACAGTTCAAAGCAAAATAAGGCACTCCTAAAATCTGGGCAATCATCTGTGCGTCTGTTGTCTTTCCTGTTCCTGCATTTCCGGTGATCATAAATTTCCGGAAAGGAGACTCTACAATTGCAGAAAGGATATCCTGCGCATATTCCCCAACTTTCATATCCTCTGGAAGCCGTGGAATACGGTCTTGATAATCTTTAGAAACCTGCCAGTGCTGTCTGTAAATTTTCTGTAATTCTTTTAACGTCCATTCTCTTACTTTCTTCGTTTCTCCAAAAATCCGAAATGTACCTTTTATCGCATCGTTTGGTGCATACAGTTCACTTTCGATTGCAAGTGTGGAAAGTTGTTCCATACCATTCTTTCCAAGCTGGCTTTTCTCCAACGGAATTCCTTCATTGCTGAAATCCTGTACATTTTCGACTCTCCGGTACAGGTTATCACAACAAAGAAAAGCTGCTTTTAATGCAAGTTTTGCATTTTTCCATCCTTCTTTCATCTGCTGCATGAATAAAATAAAATTCTGAGCAAACTCCAGGTTATATAATGCTTCTTTCTTTTCCAGACTGACATAAATAAGCATTGCCAAAAGCTCCTCTCCATCACTGATGTTTCTTTCAACGGAATCCAGAGCTGCATATGTTTGCTTCTCTGTTTTACAGACACCACGTATCTTTGCACTGATCGGATTATAAACCAATGCGTAGCGTCGTTTTCCTTTTACATATTCCATGCAATAGAAATTTAACAAATCATAATTTCCTTTTTGAAACCCAAGAGCTCCTTCTATTTGTTTCAAATAAATCCCTGCAATATTGAGCATTGCCCTCAATGTAGGGGGATGCAGTGTTGCCTGTCTTCCCTGATTATACTGGGAAAGACATTCCACCATGGTAGTGGTTTTTCGTAATCCTTCTTTTTGTAAAAACCGGCTGAATGGTTCCGGCATTTCTTCCTGAAATGTCCATGTGTCAAATAATTTTATCTCTGCCATTTTCTCTCCTTTCTGTCTGCAATTTTTAGGTATGTTCCTCCTTCCTACACGCAAAAAAAGACAAGGTATTTGTCTTTCTATACCTTGTCTTAAACTTATTCCTATATTTTATTGCAGACTATGCCAAAGTAACTCTTCTGCTACCATGCAGAATAAAAATTCATTGCACAAATTGATTGTACATAAATGAATACAACCTTATCCTAACATTAGATAGAGAAACTGTCAACAATCGTTTTACAAGATCTCTCTCATATTATTTATCCGTATTCTGAATATATTGGATTTTGGGACGTTTTAAATGGATAAATCGGGTATTTGGTGTTTCTAATGGATTGCATTCTTTTCCATTTTTATCCACATAAGCCTGTGTTTTTATAATAACTGAAACACCATCTCCACGACCACTTTGCATTTTTTTAGGCTTTTTTTAATTCATCTAAATATTTCCTTTTTTCTTCTTCAGGAATTTTCAGTCCTTCCATTGCCTGTTCTGCCAGCCACCCCATTGTTTCCATAAGGTTTCTAATTGAAAGAAGAATTCCTTTTTGAATTCCTTTTTCTTCAACGCCTTTACTCAGATTACACATAATAGACACCTCACTTTCTAATGTCTTTGTCATTTCAATTGAAAAATCATTCTGTAATATCTCTTTCTTTTCCTTTACTTCACGATCCGAAGATAGCAAAACTTCTAGTAATTTTAAAATACCTGAAGCATATCATTCTTTTGTCAAAGTCTGCTTTATAAATACTCTAATGATGCCTTAATATATTCGTTTAATGTTTTCGGCAATCCGTGCCTTTTGATAACATCTGCACAATACCTTTTATAAATAGATTTTAATCCTTTAGTATTTGAAAAATCGTTTTTATGTACATAATAAATATACGCTGCTAAAACAATAATATCAAATGTAATAATATCAATATCCTGTAAATCCTTCAGTTCGTGTGCAATATTATCCACCATAATTTCCTTGGAACAAAAATAGTTCATCTTATGGTATGCAGCATAAGCTAAACTGTATACTTCCCCTCTGTCTTTTGAATTTCCCCGTTTATAATTCACAAGTTCATGCCCTGCAATATGGTTAAAAATCGTCGTATACAATGGATCTGTTCCATACACTCCATCTTCTTTTACGATTGTAACATTTTTCCCTATATATGTATCAACCATCTTTTTTGCATTCTCATCTAATTCTTTATATACTTCATTATGGATATAAATATCTGTGAAACTCTCAAAAAGTGGCTGTATATACAGTTGTTTCATATTTTCAAAAGAGCAATTCTTATTAGATATTCTATCTTCAATTCCCACCATGAAAATATTAGCATCGAATAAAACGGGTTTATTCAACAAATCATGCAAAGGAGTTTTTTTCAATGGTGTTATCATCTGTAGTTACCCCCTTTTTGCACGAATCAAGGCAAAGAGTTCCTCATCATCTGTTTCTTCGTCATCTTCTTCCGTATCTTGCGCAAGAATATCATCAATTAATTTCATATCCAATTCAAGTTTTTTAGCATCTTCCAGAATTTCTTCCCTTGATGCATTCCCTGTAGAAAAGGCCCTTTCCATATCTACATATGTGGAACTATACGGAAGAACATAATTATTTTCTTTTTTATAAAGTTCTTCAACACGTTTTTTAAATATCTCAATCTCCCTTAACACATTTTTTATGAATTCATAATTTTTAATATATTCTTCGATATTTTTAATGTATCCTTCCTCTGCCAATCTGTAAATCACAGCTTTCAATGGCATTTGATATTTTACTGTTAAAAAAATCATCAAAGTCGCATACTGATGAAAGGTCATTTTACTGGTATCTGGAATTTTCATATTCACCAAATAATCTTTGATTTCTCTTAGCAGTGCTTCTTCTGGCAATAATAGTTCTGCCGCAAACCGGCTTGCACACATCTCATTTATATCTTTCAGCTTATTAAAATCACAGATATACGGCGTTTCTCTAAATTTTTTATAATCTTTGATATAATGATAAAATTCATGAGCAGCCGTAAAAATCTGATTAATCAATGGCTTATTTACATTCAATATGATATATGCACAATCCTTTCCAGTTGTTGGCACATAAAGCATACCATCAATATTTTCAGAATCAAATGGCACCAATTCAAATCTTATGTTACTATTCTGGTTTAATATCCAGTTGAAGATACTAGTTCCCATTGGCGCTAATGCATAGTCCACCCTCATCTGCCGTGCTGTCTGCTTAATATCTTTAATTTGCTCCGCTGACAAAGAAGATGTATTGAAATCATAATCCTTCTGGTAATAGTGTTCAAATAATTCTTTATAATTAATATCCGACATAACTACTCCTTTTCGCTAACCTCTCATATTTCTCCTTAATGCGAATGCGTTCAGACATCTCTTCAATTTTCACCTTATCAGCCTCATCAAGACTTCCCATTAAATATACTAAGGAATCCTTTGTTGTTTCTTTAAAATATTCCTCCGTACTTTTTGACGCCAAAGTACACAATTTGTTAAAAAGTTCAAGTGTTGGAATCTGTTTCCCGTTTTCCAACAAAGACAATGTTGATCTATTAATCCCTAGTTTCTCTGCAAATGCTGATTGTGAATCTGTTCCTCTTAATTCAATAATATCCTTGCAAAACTTTTCTCCATTAAATTCTTTCATGCTTACCCTCCTAAATATCTGTTTATAATTTTAACAAACCAACCATTGCATGTCAACAATATTGTTGCTATTCTTAACACTATTATACATGAATATTTTCTTTTTATTCAAGAATTTTGACATTTTTCTCACTGTATCATTCTTCCATATAATCAGTATAATAAGGAAGGACTGTTTATTTTTCCTTCCCTATCATAACTATTCTTAATTTTACAAATAGTTTCCTGTTATTTTCTTACGCCGCTTCATTCTTATCCAAAAATTCCGCAAATGCTTTTTTTAACCGATAGGATAATAACGTATTTCTTTTTTTCGATCTTCCTGCCCGTATTGCCTGGGAAAATGCCTGTTTGCTTCCAACAAGAATGACTCTTCTTTTTGCCCTTGTAATCGCAGTATAATATAGATTTCTCTTCAAAGTATGCCGCCGAAAGCATGACAAAACTGGAATGATGACTACTGGATATTCTGATCCTTGTCCCTTATGGGCAGTAATTGCATACGCATGAACAAGGTTCCAAGATTCTCCTTCCTGGTATCGCATAACCCTTTCTTCTCCAAAATCCACTTCCATGTATTTCTTGCCATTCATCTTTCCTATTTTTCGTACAATCCCGATATCTCCATTGGAAATTTCATCTTCATTTTTCGTTTGCATCACTTTATCCTGTATCCGAAAAATTTTGTTTCCACTTTTGATTTCCTGCTGTCCTCTCTGGTATGGATTGATCCTGTCTTTGATTTTTATATTCAAGGCATTGGCACTTACCTTTGTATCCTCCCTTAAAGGTGTTAATACCTGAACTGCATTTACATTTTTCCCTTGTTGATTCCACTCCGTATCAAAAATTTTCACAATCTTTTTCGCAGCTTCTTCATCATCATGTGCTGTTACAAAAGAAAAACTGTCATCATATACCAGATTTTGTTTCCCACAGTTGATTTTTATCGCATTCTCCAAAATAGTAGGGTTTTCCTGCCGGAAACATTGCTCTAAAACAGTAACCGGAATGACTCCGGAATCAATGAGTTCTTTAAACACATTGCCAGGACCTACTGATTCCAGTTGATCTTTATCTCCTACAAAAACGATCCGGCTTCCAGCCTTTATTTTCATCATCAGGCTGGTAAACAGATGCATATCTACCATACTGCACTCGTCAATGATAATCAAATCATCACAAAGCATCTCTCCAGCATTCCATGCCTCTTCCCCTTCTGCTCCTGTAAACCCGATACTTTTATGTATCGTCAGTGCCGGATACCCCGTTGCCTCATACATTCTCTGTCTTGCCCTTCCGGTAGGGGCCGCCAGTAAAATCATACTATCCATATTCAATTTTTCCTGTATCATAACAATAAAACGCAGCAGGGTTGTTTTACCACTTCCAGGTCCTCCTGTTATAATGGAAACTGGATTTTGAAAAACCATTTCAATCCCTTTTCTTTGCTTTTCCGCTAATTGTATGTTTTCTTTCGATTCCAAACCGGAAATCCATTTTTCTACATCATATCTTTTTATCGGATATCGGCTGAGCGCCGCAAGTTGTATAACAGCTTTTTGTTCCGACTCATAATTTTTCTTAGAATAAATTTTCGTATAGCTGCAGACAAGTTCCTTGTCATCTTTAATAAGCGAATTCCCTGCATCACGTATTTTCCGTTCTGTGACATGACCTCTTTTATCTCCTCGAAACAATAATGATTTTGTTCTTGTCAAAATTTCAGGCACCTCTAAATAGAGATGCCCTTCCCCTTCTGCTTCTTTTAAAACATATAATATAGCTGCTTTTATCCGTAAAGGATTATCTGCCTGAAAATGTTTGACCTTCCTGGCTATCGGATCAACCGTTTTAAATCCAAAACCTTCCATTTCACACAAACGAAAGGGATCTTTTTTGATAATGCTGACTGCCTTGTGTCCAAAATGTTCCTGAATTTTTTCTATTTTCTTTGGTGTTACACCCGCAGAAGATAAAAAAAGAGAAAGCTGACGGATATTTTCGCTTTTATGGTACCCCTCTAAAATACTATCCAGCTTTCTTTGTGTAATTCCTGGAATTTCAAGCAAACGTTCTGGACATTGTTCAAAGACATAGAAGGTATTTTTCCCGAACCGGTCTACAATCCTTTCTGCGATAATAGGTCCAACCCCTTTGATCAATCCGGAAGAAAGGTACGCTTTCACCCCTTCTCCCGTTGTTGGCATCTGAATCTCAAAAGAAGCCACATGGTACTGTTTTCCATACCGTTCTGATTCTTTCCATTGTCCTTTTAAGGATATATCCAACCCTTCATTTCTTGGCAGTTCGCAGCCAACTGCTATAAACTGCTGTTTCCCAATCTCCTTCTTCCCTTCTGGAATTTCATCTTCTGTTTCATATACCGCCACAGTATATCCGTTTTCCTGATTATAATAGATGGAAGAAGCGTATCTACACTCTAACAAGCTATTCCCTCCTTGTAACCCACATATAGCGTCCAGAAAGTTTTACATAGTAAATCCCTTCTTTTTCCAGTTCTTTTTTGATGACCAACATTTTTTGAGCTGGAAAATCCCGAATTGCTGCAACTCTGCGAAACCCTTTTTCGGTTCGGATACTGCACAACCCGTCTTTTCCTATGGAAAAAGAATTGACTCCTTCTGATGCCAGCTTCATGGAAATATGATGAAATTTTTCTCTTCCTTCCATGATATACCAGTTTCTTGCTACTTTCTCTGCTTCATTCAATTCTTCGGAAACACTTGGGCTCCGTTCTTTTTCCATTTTCTTTTTCACCGTCTGTTCCTGTTTGGGCGCTTTCACAACCGGAGCCGCCCTTTTCAAAGACTGTTCTTCAGGTACCTCTGCTTTTTCTTTCCTATTTTCAGCTACCTCTTTAAATGTTTCTTTTTCTGCTCCTTCTGGCCTCTTTTTCAGCTGGCGAATCACCAAGTACACCAGCAGAACTGGTACTGTCAGGGACAAGGTATTCACCAGAATTGCGAGGAAAAACGGCCATAAAAATGGGGCTAACAGAAATCCTACAATCCCCGAAGCAATACAAAAATTTTGATACTTTTTGACAAAGTATTTCCATTTACTACTCATAACAGTACAAGTTCCTTTCTGTTAAAAATGCTTCTATTTTTAGTCAAATCCATAATTGTTATACTCTGATTCCTGTACACGCTCAAATTCTTCATCTACCAGGTTACGTTTTCTACTATCACCGCGTTTTCGCTCCGGTGCACTTCTCTTTCCTTGTCGCTTCCTTCTTTCTAAATTTTCTTTCGCTCTTTTTCTCTGCTCAGATCTTTTTTTAGGCGCTGTTTTCTTTTGCCTGCTGCTTCTCTTATACGAGGTTGTCGTATTTCTATTGGGTTTTCTTACACTTCTACGATATCCTTTTTCTTCCTCTTCGTACTCTTCTTCCTCCAATTCCTCTTCTTCATACTCATCATCTTCATAGTCATTCTCGTAGTCGTCTTCTTCATATTCTTCATCATCATAATCGTTGTCCTCTGACTCTTCCTCGTAATCATATCCTTCCTCTTCGTCATTTCGTTTTCTAAGCAGTTCAATCCGGAGCACTGTAATCTTATCCTTATACACCATATCTCCATCGTCATTTTCGTAATTGTCATTTAAAAGTGTTCCATGTATTCCAATATAATCGCCTTCTTCAATGTACTCTTCAATATATTCAGCGGATTTATCAAAAGCTGAACAGGAAAAATAGTCATATTTTTTCCCATCTTTTTTCTTAAAAGAACGCTTTACAGAAATACGAAAATTCGCAGCCAGACCATATTGAGGTGTTTTCTTATTCCTGCGCCGTTTTCTCTTAAATTCATTGATTTCAGGCTCTGTAGCAACATATCCTGTCATAATAAGTTCGTTCATAATTGGTCTCCTTCTTTAAATTCTGGCAGGAAAATTCTTTCCTGCCAAATAGGTACAAAAAAAGACACTTGGAATTTTCATTCTAAATGTCACATCCTAAATCCGCATTGTTTCCAAATCATACTGAAAATCAGAACCAATGCATTTCACAATTCTTTTTAAAATTTCATATAAGTTCAGGCTGTTCTCTTGTGCCGGTCTTTTGCCTCTTATGTAATTTGGCCAGAAACAATATTCATAAAACCGTTTCACCTGCATACGCGGTGAAATATAAAGCCCCTGAAACTCATCTTGCTGTACCTTTTCATTTCCTTCTTTTGAAAGCAGTTTTAAATGCAGTGCCTCGCTGTTACCTTTCTTGTCCATCTGAAGCCAGACAGTATGATCTGCCAGACGGATACTGCTGTGCAGCATATAAACATCTTCTCCACTTCGGCACCAGATAATCTCTCCGCAAAGCCCATTTTCAAATTGTGACGTAATACACACTCCATTTTCCGGAATATCTGCAAAGCAAATCTCATCATCAACTATTGGCATGGTTCTTCTCGCTTTTTTAGAATCGCCTACATCGTTTCGACACGCTTCAAACATTTGTTTTGTATTCTCATAATTTTTATTCTGTTCATCTTGATAGTTTCTCATCCTGATTCCTCCTGTTCTCTGATAACATCTCTACTATGCAGCCTTTTTATGTTTCTTCAAATTTTATTTTATATCTCTGGTAACCTTCGGGATCACAATCCTTTAATTTTTCCGGATAAAAACGTATTTTCTCATAAGTACAGTATCCACTCCTATTTCTTTGTCCTGTCAGTTCCCCTAATCCATTTTCTATAATCCATGACAATATTTTTCTTCCATGATGGTTTGTATCAACATAAGAACAATCTTTTTCACACACCTCATTCAAATCAACTGTCAAAGCAGCCCATGATGACGGATACCTGTGTTTCCAGTTCACCATCTCAATCGCCAGATTTCCAGTAATTGAATACTTATCCACCTTTAACTGTATTGGAAATTTCTCTCCGAAAGCCTCATACATAACTGTTTTTGGTTTCTGCTGCTTTCTGAAGTTCTCGTATTCTTCATCACTGCACCCTAGCCAGAAAAAATAGTTCCAATCCGGTATCGGCGGACGATATCCTTCTAATTGTTCTACCTTGATCTGTTTTAATGGAAGTAGCATTTTTCGCCCTTCCTTCACAGCTAAAATCAGCGGTTTTAACTTTTCTTCCAGATAAATTCTATCAGGACAGATATCGATCCATTTTCCTTTTATCGTCGTTAAAAACCGTTTTCCGTCCAGTGTCCTGATTTCAGAACGTTCTGCAAATAAACTGTTCTTCAGGAAACTGATAATGTTATTTTCCGTAGCCTGAAAAATAATTGCCTCTCTGCTGCACATCTCACTGTGGATTCCTTTTAAATACTCTTGGTTCATGATTTTCCTCCTATTCTTCTTTCTTTTGTGGCGTAATACTATCCTCCTTTTTATTTAATTGAAATAAAAAAAGGCACCTAGAATATCTTCATTCTAAATGCCTGATAACTCTTTATTTCTTGCCGAAACAGCCACCTGTTTCAAAACTTGCTTCCGATTCTGTATCGGAAAAAAATTTTGTACTCATCTTTCACTTACATGAGTATAAATGTTAATTCATTTTCACTTTACCACAATATATAGCATGTGTCAATATTTGCGTACTATATTTAGATATATGAATTTTAATAAAAGAAATCTCATGGGGCATGATCATTCTTACTCTGTTACTGCCTGTGAAAAAATTTCCCAACGTCCTCTTACATTTTCGCCTTTATCTGTACTTCTTCCGCAATATTCCAGGTATTTTTCCTGTTTATCATAATTATCAAAAAACTCTTTCACCCATAACAGATACGCATCTTCTTTTGCTTCGTCTCCGTACACCATATCCATTGCTGCAACTACCATTGGAATGGACAGCTTTTTCATCTTATCAATTTTATCTGTAACCTTTTCGTCTAACTTATCAAGTACGTCTAATGCATGTCCAATGAGATGTATGCTTTCCTTTGAATCGCTATTCAATACTTCAACATATTTTTCAATATTTTTCTGATCAAAAGCAGTATATTCATATCCGGAAATAAGCATCAAAATCTGGCAGGCCACTTTGCGCATATTATCTGACTTAATATCACCTTTTGTAATTCCTGTCTTTGCCCAAAATGGATGCTCCATAATTTTATAAAGTTCTGTACTCACATCAATATTTAAAAGACCTGTCAGGATCTGGGCTCCATTTAAACGCTTTCCACTGTTCAGACGCACAAACATATCTCTTACTTCTTTTTCCGTACAATCCCACATTTCAAAAATCAGAACTTCTGAATTCAACAGTTTATCTTGTACAACTTCATCTAATTGAGAAAATCTTTTCCCTGCAATTTCATATGTTTCTCCATCAACTATAACCGGATCAAGTTTTTTAGAAAGTGGGAATTTATCCCCTTTATATTTCTGCAATGTAGTAATTCTCTGCTTGCCCTCTATCACATAGTTTTTGTTGTCTTTCTTCCAAACATATACCAAATTAATAGAATATCCTCTTAGCAGAGAATCCACTTCCAATGATTCCATATATCTGGTCCATTGTCCTTCTTTTCGCTGAAAGGGATGTGAAAAATCAAGTTTTCCCTTTCCGGACTCTCTCAATAACGATGAAACAATTTTAGGCTTACACGTAGATTCCATTTTCAAACACCACTCCTTTATTTTTTTATTATTCTATCACGATATACAGTGCATTGCAAACATACGGAACCATTTGAACAATTATTTCTATAAAAATCGGAATATTTACCTATTTTCTATCCACTGTATCGTTTTTTGGACAATAGCCGATCTTTGTTCAAAATGTAAATAATGAGATCCTTCTAGTAAAATCACTTCTCCATTTTCTTTATCTGCTATAATATCCCTATGTAGCTGTTCCCACTGCGGCATAGTTCTGCAATTCTCTTTTGAAACAAACTGCAATATTGGTATTTCTTTTGGAATCTTCATATTTTCTACTGCTTCCATACTCTTTTCAAGATTTTTCATTTCTGCCATAACTGTTGAGTTATAACCTTTATCTAATGTTAACATACTGAAAACTTCCCATTCCTTCTCTGAATATGGATACTGAAAATCTGCATACACAACTTTCTTTGGATCATTCATGGAAAGCAGCCTTGTAATTCCGCTTATATTGGCTATCTTCTGAGTATATGCAGATATTTGATTGAGTAACTGCACACTGATTGGGAAAGGATTGTTTTCTTTACTTGTCATTTTGGGAACGGATGGATCAATTCCTATGATTCCTTTGATTTCGTCCGGGTATATCTGGCTCCAATATAAAGTATATAACCCAGATATGGAATGCCCCATAAGATAATATTCCTCTTCGCCTAAGTTCTTTACGCATTCATGAAGTTCTTCTACAATATTCTCAATCGTCCGCTTACGCTTTGTGCTATCGGATAATCCATATCCAAACGGCTCAATCGTAATCACTTCATATTTTTTAGATAACTCACTTGCTAATGGTCTAAATTCTAAAATAGGAGACGGTTCTCCTAAACCTGGCAACAATATGATTGGTGGTCCATCATGATTTTCTCCCACAATCTCTACAACCATATTTTTACCATTTACTTGTACACTGTCACCATATGCATTCTGCATTTTTCGTTCATCTACTTTCTTACAAATTGCATTCCATACAACTCCCAGTAAAAAAATCAAAATTATAACGAATAAAATCCATTTTATGATCATCCATATTTTTTTCTTTATTCTCATTTAAAAATTTAAGCTCCCTCCTGTAATGGTAATTGTACCAGAAGATTTATTGGTTATATAAAATTTGTAATATCCCGTGCTTCCAATTGTGAAAGTAGTGCTATGGCTTTTTCCAGATCCACTATACTTCTTTGTCCTGACACCATTTGAATTTTTATATCCCATTTCAACATTTCCTGATGTTTTCAGACTAATGGAAAAACTTATCTTAGCCCCACCCGGAACATAAAATGCCATTCCATCGTTATCAATAATATTGATGGTTTCTCCTGCACTCAATGTTGTACTTGAAATCCCCATTCTTTCATTTTGCTGATACGTATTGTTTGATTGCGATTCCGCCGCCTGTGCAGAAATACTACTTGTTGTCATACCCAAAAGAGCCAACATCACTACCACTTTTTTTATTTTCTTCATTTTCTCCACTCTCCTTTGCTATTTGATAATTAAGAATAATTCGATCACTAGATATATTTTTAAAATACGGAAAATATTCTTTTTGATCTCCTCCTTCCACCCAAACTTCATACTGTTCTACCGCAACGGTGTCCAATTTAAACGGCTTTCCGTTTTCAATATATCCTATTTCAAATGTATGGCTAGGTTGTTTCTCCATATTTTCCTGACTAACACTTATTTTAGCTTTTTCATCCTCCTCCAAAAAAATCCCCTTACCGTGATCCTGTAAAATCAGCATTGTACCATTTTCTACATATATTTGCTGATTATTTCCATAAAAATCAGTCTGTATTTCTAAAATATGTTTCGCAATAGGAATATCATTTTGATATAGATAAGCTTTATCAAGCAATTCTGTTTGAATATCAACTACTATCTTCCCTTCTTCTGTATCTGATTCATAAAGTGTATGTTCCTTTTCCAAGTTTTCTGCTTTTTCAACTTTCCCACCTGGAGCCAAAAGGGTTTTTGCCAGAACAATGCTGCCTGTTACCAAACAGATTGTACCAACTGCTGCCACTGGTTTTAAAAAATATGAATGTTTTTTTTGACGAATGATCTTTTTATATACCATATCCTGAATATCTTTAAGATTATCTATGTCCGCTTTTTCCTTTGTTAAAATTTCAACTGAATTATCCAGCATCTCACTAATCTTTATTTTCATAAACAGTATATCCCTCCTCACGCAAAGCATTACGTAAAGTTTTCCTGCCTCTTCGAAGTCTTGTCTTTATGGTCTGCGGATTCATATTAAGTTGTACTGCGATTTCTTCTATTTTAAAATATCTGTAATAATATAAAAGAAAGATTTCCCGATCCATCGGCTTCAATTGCTGAAGAAGTTTCTGAATGATCCTCTGCTGCTCCTTTTGCTCCATGAGTCTTTCTGCCTGGTTATCAATTAGAAGCACATCATCATAAAGTTCCAGATTCCAACTTTTAATTGCACGTATCTTATCTTTTGCCTTATTCCTTGCAATCATACCTATATAGGCCTTAATACTGGTGTATTTTTCATAATCAATTCTTTCAGCAGTATTCCATAAAGAAATAAACACATCTGATACTACTTCTTCCACATCTTCTTTCGTACCTTTTCCGGCAAGTATTTCTTTTGAAATCGTAGTAACATATGCACCATATTTCTTCATAATCTCTTCTAAAGCCTTTTCGTTTTTTCTCTGTAGTTGTTTTAATAACGTTCTTTCCTTCATTCGTAAGAATCCTGATTTTGTTTTTGTATCAATACGTAAGTTGTACAATTCAGGTTTCAAAAAAAGAGGATTTATTATATTTTTTTATTGTTTTTTCAAAAATTATTTCTTTTCTCAATCTTCTCTTTCCGTTTATCTAAACAACTCTTTTTGAGTAAAAAAATAAGAAGACTTGACAGCCTCCTTATTTTCTATTATTCTGTTTCTAGTGAATTTAATCATTCATATTTAGGTTCTATTCTGTATACTTCCATTAAATACATAGAATAGGACCTTTTTGACAGTAGTATGTAAAGACATCTCTACGCTGTTCGTGCCAGATTAGCATTTGCATTGCGGGTTACTGCTCCATTATTGCCACAATACCCAACACAATATGCTGGTCCTGCATTATGAGAATTTGCCACTGCCACAGAGCCACTGCAGATACATCCTGCTTTGTTTCCTTCAAAATTAGTTCCTGTTTTCATTGTTTTTGATGTTACTAATTTCATAATCTATTCCTCCTTAAGATTTTCTTGCAATATTATAATTTGCATTTCTGGTTACTTCACCATTGTTTCCACAATACCCAACACAATATGCTGGTCCTGCATTATGAGAGTTTGCAACTGCTACAGTTCCGCTGCAAACACAGCCTGCTTTACTTCCTTCAAAGTTGAAGCCTGTTGCAATTCTTTTAGACTGTACTAATCTCATGTTTTGTTCCTCCTTTCTATGCTACTATTTATTTTAAATCTTAAAAAAAATGATTTAAAATACTTATTTCTTTCTACAATGTATAGTATATAAATTTTTCGTATGGTTTTTCCGTCTTTTCTGTGTATTTTTTGTGTAGATACCTATTTCATTAGAATTTTTATCGAATTCTCCTTGGCAAACAATTTCTTAATCTCACAAATATCTTTTTGAATGTTTCTTTCTTCTTTTACAATCATATCCCCAAAAGTAAAAGCATTTATAAAATATTCTCTTAGAGAATTACAATTGTAACCTATCGGTTCTTCCTTCAAAAATTCCCAATATCTCTTTTCTATCTCCGTTACTGCTAAATTTTCTATTTCTCTACAAATATCTTTCCATTCTAATATATCTTCTATCGTTATTTTAATAAATTCTTGCTTAGCAGATAAAAATATCTTTTCCACATCAACCTTACCCATATTCGCTTTTAAAAATTCTTGTATTACATAAAGTAAATCTTCATTTATCGACTCACTGTCCGAATTTCTTTCCCTATATAAATAGTATGATGTACCATTATCCTGTCGATTTTTGATAGCATAGCCATCTGTTTCTGTATAAGGCAAAATATTTTCTTCAATCTTTCCGTGCTCTCCCTTAAGATTTGCAATCCACTCGTCTCCGATGGTCTCCAACGTTTGCGTTGATGTAATCCAAATAATACACATATTTTCTAGAAAATAGAATTTTTTGAAAAATGCTTTGATTTCATTTTCTGATATAGAACAAATAGTCTTTTGATTTCCTATGGATAAATGACTTTCATAATCGGTTCCATTTAATAATATACGGAAATCTGAATTTCTATTTTTCACTTCATACGCTTTATATTCATCCAGAATATCTGCTCGTACCTCCTCAATATCTTTCATTTCTAAATACTTCCCTTTTAAAATATTCTGTATAATGTCTATTACGCACTCTAATGCTGTATCCTTTACATCAAAATAATAGGTTGTTGAATAAAAATCTGTATAGGCTGAACAAAGATATCTCTCCTCATTTTTATCAAAAAAATTCATTTGCATATGTTCTAAGAAATGTGCAATTCCTGCATTTTTTGCATTTTCTGAAGAAGAACCCACATTTATTGTTAATGCTATATAATTCATTCCTTGAAGATTTTCCAGTGGACACACGCATTTCGTTATTTGATTTTTACATTTTGAAAAAAAACTATTCTCTTGTGGCATAATTACTCCTCTCTATAGGCCTCTGCTTGCATACTATAAAGTTTTGCATATTCCCCATCTAATTTTATCAATTCTGTATGATTTCCTTTCTCTATGATTTTTCCATCCTGTAAGACTAATATTTCATCTGCCAATTTTACTGTAGAAAACCTATGCGCAATTAATATACTCGTCCTTCCTTCCATTAACTCCCTAAACTGTTTATAAATCTCATATTCCGCATTAGGATCCAATGAAGCTGTTGGTTCATCTAATACTACAAGTGGAAAATCTTTCATAAAAATTCTGCTGATTGCAATTTTTTGCCATTGTCCAAGAGATAATTGAATTCCTCCACTCCATTCTCTATGTAACTGTGTGTCATACTGTTCCGGTAATGATGGAATAAATTTTACTGCTCCTGATTTTTCTGCTGCACAGTAAATCCGATTAAGATTTTCCATTTCTTCTATATTTCCGCATCCGATATTCTCTCTAACTGTCAATGGATATTTCACAAAATCTTGAAATACTGCCCCAACCATCGTTTGATATGATTCTGTATCAATATCACATATATTAATTCCATCAATTCTAATTTCGCCCTTATCTGGAACATATAATTTTAACAACAACTTAATAATGGTAGTCTTACCAGATCCATTTAATCCTACAATAGAATAGCAGTGTTTAGCATCTATCGTGAAAGAAACACCTTTTAATATATATTTCTCTGATTCAGGATATCTGAACCACACATTTTTAAATTCAATCTTTTGAAAATCTTTGTTGAATGATAATAACTCTCTTTTCTTTTCTGTTGTTTTCATATCTAAAAATTCAAATAGATTTTGTATATAAAGACCATCTTCAAAAATTGTAACTATTGTATTTAGTATTGTCGTAGCTGACCCCCTAAAATTATCAATTGAATTTATGTAAAGAGAAAAGTCTCCAATAGTTCTTTTCTCTAAAATAACCTTTAAAGTAATGTATATTTTAAAAATTAAGATTGCAGCCTCTTCTACCAAATCTGTCAGAGACAGTTTTTTGCAGAAACTACTTCTAATTTTTTTATCTTCTTTAATATATCCATCATATTGTTTAATAATATGTCCCCGAAAGAAGTCATGTACATGATAAATTTTCATCTCTTTTATGTTTTCATAAGCAGTCACAATATCCTTCAAGTATGCTATAAAACGTAATCCCTCGAACCGCTTTGTATAAATTTCATATTGTGTAACTGCCATCTTCATACTAACAATTAGCGTTGGTATGCAGATAAAAATACACAAAAACATAATTCCAATATTAAGACTGGCTAAAACTGTAATGGTTCCAATTAAACTGCTAAAACTTTGAATAAAACTTGTTAATGTGGCTAATAGACTGATAGATCTCCCTGTCGATTCTTCATTGACTTTTCTAATTTTGTCATAAATTGTTGAACTGTCAAAATACTTTAAATCTGTATCTTTTACCTTTTTCAAAATCAAATCGCTTGTATAACGATTTAAGTAACTTGATAAAATGTTCTGTTGATAATCTTTTATTCTCATCAGCACACTCTGCAAATAATTTAATATAAAATAAAGGATTAACCAAAATAAAACTGGTGCAATGCTTCCTGAAACAATGGAGCGACTCATATCGTCAATAAGATATTTCCAAATAACCAAAGTAAATGGAATCGTAATACCTGAAATAACACTTACTATGATTGTTTTAATAAAATTGGACTTCGAGCTATTCCATAATAATCGAACTACTCTGCTTATTATCAAAAAGAATTCTTTACTTTTTTTGATTAACATCATTAATCTTTTCATAAACTTCACTCCACTTGCTTTTGTAAAAGGAGACCGCACCTACTGGACAATCTCCTTCTATTCTTATAACATAGTATTAAGCCTTTTAACTCTGTTCACATGTCTGTTTTTCCAGAATTTATTTAGGCATTAAACAGATTATTTTGTCTATTATCCAGACTAATAAATTCTGTTTAAAATACAATCTTTATGCTGTTTTTGCGACATTTGCATTCGCATTTCTTGTTACTACTCCACTATTTCCGCAATACCCAACACAATATGCTGGTCCTGCATTATGAGAATTTGCTACTGCTACAGTGCCATTGCAAATACATCCAGCTCTATTCCCTTCAAAGTTCGTTCCTGTTTTTGTTGTTTTTGTTTCTACTAATTTCATAGTCCAATACCTCCTATTATTTTGTTCTTGCAAGATTCGCATTCGCATTTCTTGTTACCACTCCGTTGTTTCCACAGTATCCCACGCAATACGCCGGTCCTGCATTATGAGAGTTTTCTACTACTGCACCGCCACTGCATTTACATCCACCTTTGCTGCCTTCAAAGTTTGCTCTTGTCTGTAACTTTCCTGCTACGATTTTTCTCATACCAGCCGCCTCCTTTCCGTCTGATTTTTTCTATTTTAAATTATCTTTGATAATCTAAAACCTTTCCTTAATAATACGGTACCGCATCTATCTCTTCGATCACTTCCGGCTTTTCTTCCAAAATGCTGTAATACGAAATCAGTTCTCCTTTTGTGGCATACCTGTGAGCACCGCAGACTTTTTCTTTCCTCTCCATATCAATTCCTTCTGCTTCATAACATGCTGCATAACAAAGTCCGCACAGGTTTCTCGCCCAACATTCATTGCATCTCGTGATGGATTTCTCATCGTATTCTTCGATATAATATTTCTTTATCCTTTCCAGATCTGCCCCTTCAAACACATTTCCT
>NZ_KI271186.1:6581-6784 GCF_000469345.1 Eubacterium ramulus ATCC 29099 | reverse complement strand
TAATCCCACACAATTTCCAGACATTGATAATTCTCTGGGATTTCCGGTATATAGGAATAATACAAAACAGGTTCTGATTCTGTTACTCCATCCGAACACAGCCAGTCGCAATCCACAATATTTTCTAATTCATCAGCTTCCATGTCTGTACACACTATGACGGAATCCCCGACAAGGTTTAAACGTTCCATTCCGTCCTCTTC
>NZ_KI271186.1:4410-6481 GCF_000469345.1 Eubacterium ramulus ATCC 29099 | reverse complement strand
ACCCATGCTACATTTGGCAGTTTCTCAATCTCTCGAAACTTTTTCCACATTTCATCCAGTGTTGGGCGGCCATTTTCCCACTGGTTTGGAGCAATCGAATCTTCTTCTGAATTTCCATCAAAAAATTCATCCAGCGTTAATAATGGAAACTTATCCCCATTTTCTTCTAATATTTTTTTGAATACCTCAAGTGCTATCATAAATCCCCCTTTCCTTTCAAAGTTTCATTCAACTTTTAAATTTAGCAAGTTCTTCTACCCATTCTCTGGCAGCACCACAACCATACAACACATCATGATGATTGAAGCAAATTACATATGATTGGTCTCTGTCTGTAATATAAAATTCAAATCCAAAAGACTCTCCCAAGATTGTCTGTAATTCCACTCCATTTGCGATTAAAAATGCATGTTCGTCATCACACTTGTTAAAAAACATAATACAATTATTTTCTTTTACATAATCTCCAATTTTTGACCATGCATCTGAATTTTGATAATGGGAACATTCCTTAAACTGTTCCCATATAAATGTCATATTTGTATCACAATACCGTTTCACAATGCGTTCACGAAAATCATCCGTATATTGCCCTGATAAAATATGTGATTTTAAATGATAAACACCAATAACCCTATTTATTTCTTTTGCAATATATCCCATAAAGATAACCCTTTACATTCAATTTTTCTTTATACTTTTAATTTCTATATCAGAGCAATAAAATTCAATCTCATCATTTTCATAATCCCCAACCTCATATTTAACACCAGTTTCATATCCCATTGCTGACATATCTTTCACGTAAAATCCTGAAATCTTCCCGTTTCCTCGGAATCGGAACGAATCTACTTTTTTACATTCCATCTGTATTCTATAATCCGTATAACTTTTCATTTCCAAAATGAGGTTCCGATGTTCTACCCAAAGCACGTCATCAAATACCTTTTCCCACTTCAAACATATTATTTCATCAAATAAGTTAAAATTTTCAATGGTAAAATCTGGAATCACAGATTGCATAATCGATAAATCCATTATTTCATCCCCTCTGATAAAGTGCATTTTACCATCCAATCACTTGCAGCATCTTCTGCTTCTGCACATTCACCGTAATCTAATCCTGCTAAATCTCCCATTGTTTCATCAATATTTAAAATCGATGCTAACGAAACTACTCTCGCATCCTCTTCCTTATGACTTCCACCACATAGGAACTGCCAATATCCGTCTTCATCATGAGAAACATATAAGATTGGTTTATGTTCCTCTAGCACATGGCGACAGGTAAAACATGCAGTATTCGGTGCATCAGCAAAGGGAAATCTATCTACTATAATTTCTTCACTATTCTCTGGTTTCACATTTTCAGATTCAAATCCCTTTTTCTTAAATTTATCCAACAGTCTCATATCTATCTCGTCCCTTTATTTCTCAGCAGATAATATTTCTTTTAATTCATCGATAGTCTTATCCAAAATATCCGATGATATTGGATATTTTCCGGCTTCTCTATGCGCTATTGCCTCTTCCAGTTTTAATAATCTCCAACTTCTTGCCCTTGCTTTACTATTTGCATCAAGATTACTTTGAATATTCACATCGATTGTTTTTGTAAACCATTCTACACCATTTATGTATAACTCCGGGTGCCTATATTTATTGACAAACGTAATAATTTCCTGGCTTTCCTTCACCTTCCCCATTTCCCTAAGTATTCGCGCCTTTAAACAATAGGCATGATCTATGTTACTCCAAAGAGTATCTTTCTTATTTATGTTTAACATAATTTCCTGAATAAGTTCATTCATTTTATAATCCCGCCAAACTTTCCAATTCACTTAATGAAAGACCTTTTACTAAAATAGTATCTTCCTTTGAATCAAGCGCATATTTTTCGATATTCTTTAATGCCATAAAATAATCTGCATCTCCGATAATCGTATCTTTTATGATCCCAAAAACCCTTTACCTGCCGCTGCTTGTTGCTTTCATTTTACCATACTGCCCGCCTTTTTCCATCTGTATTTTTGCAAATGTGGTGCATTGATTACTCTGATAAATATTCCTG
>NZ_KI271186.1:0-4310 GCF_000469345.1 Eubacterium ramulus ATCC 29099 | reverse complement strand
CTGGCTTTTGACATAAGTTGATATAATTATGTATTTTTAGTAACGAAAAAGAGTACCCACATCTTTGTAAGTACCCTCTCAATATAGATTCTGCTTATTTACTTTGTGTATTAATCACTGAATGTTTAGTTCACCGATCAGTTTTCTCCCAATTACGTGTGTATTATATACAAAAATTGAGGGCTTGTCAAAACGAACCAAGCCCTCAAAAAGTCAGTATTTATGCGGTTTTCTTAGAACTTACCAGCCTTAGCAGCTTCCTCTACGGAAACTGCTACTGTAGCACCAACCATTGGGTTATTACCCACGAAATTCTTCCGTTTAATAATATATTTCACTATGTCATGTAATGTTCAGTAATGATTTCAAATTAGCCTATTACACGCTATTACTTAAATATTATTATGCTTACCAATATTATTTTTTGAAATATGTTATTTTCTACAATGTTGTCCTGTCGTTGACTTTGCCTGATTCTGACATTATCACACTACACATAACATCAAGTGTCTAACACGTTTTTATTATATCATCACCATCTTTTTTTACAATACTAACGCTTATGAAATATACTAATAAAACAAGGTCAGTCTTTCCACACCATGATGATTCCAAGACTGACCTTAATTTAACTAATTCATATTCTGTTGCAATTCTTTTATGTTGTCCAAATCAGACAAATCCATTCCTTCATATCTCTCAACAAAATCTATCAATGTTGATTTACGAACCTTTAGACTACCTAACCGAAGTGCAGGTAATAGTTTTCTGTTAATCAGCTCATATACCAGATGCACATTCACCCCTAATACCGCTGCCGTCTCACGCACATTGTACAAAAGCTTTTCGTCTTTTAAATCCTTTTTATCCATTTTACACCATCCCTCCTAAATATGTTCCTAAAATCGTATTTGCATCAGTTTTGTAAAAATTAATAAATCTAAAAAGCATCTGAATACTCATTCCCTTTGAGCCTTCCTCAATTCGTGCATAATGACATAAACTCATATCCATTTCCTCAGCCGCCTTCATCTGTGTCATTTTTCTTTTTTCACGTAAATCTCTTATATTATTTCCAATCACATATGGATCAAATTTAGTTCTGCTCACTTCTGCCACCTCCATCAATTAACATCCATACTCCTCTGCATGTGATATTTTTCTCTTACTCATAATAAATTATCTCCTTTACGATTTCGTATTGGAGAGTTCCGGCGCCTTCACTCTCGTGACGTGCTCTCTCAAGCACATGTTTATTGTATATTGTCATGGATGAATTGCCGACCGTGTTTACGCGACAATTTTGTCGTGTTAACACGACATTTGCATCTGCTTCTAATATACTTAAATATTTTTTACAGATAGGACTTCCGTTCGAAGCCCAAAAAAGAATCCATGCCTTTCCCGCATGAATTCATTTTATCGTTCCTTACGCATCCTTATATTCTATTTTTAATGGTGTATGTGTCTCAACTATCTTTGCAAAATCAATTTCCGGATTAAACATTGTATAATGGTGTTCTTTAAACTGTAATACATAATTTGGCTGTCCCATAGATTCTGCCATATGGTATAATCCTCCCCTTTTTACTTTATCATAAAATATCTGTCATATATAAAGTCTGCTATAATTAATCCAATTATATCGTTCATATCCATTCTTTACGTCCTCAAAAGTCACTTCCCCTTGTAACGGAATATATGCTTTTTGGATTAATTGTTAGGCAATTTGTTCACTATAAATTTCATGCATTTGCATATCCATCGATCGTCCTTCTATTTCTATAGAACCTATAGATACATCTCTACCATGCGCTAAATCGTCAATTGTTCCAACTGCTGTATCTGCCGCATTTTCAAGTGCACTCTTAGCTAATGGATTTTTCATGATTGACGATGCAGATGAACTTGCAAGTGAACCTTTTGCTGCTCCAACACCACCTGATACGGCTCCACCTGCTACTACTTTCTTTACGACATTCCAATCTACTTTTCCAAAAGCTGAAGAAATTCTATTTGTCGTAGTACACATTTCTCTTTTAATTGTCTGGCGAATTTCTTTTGTTTTTTCTGATGCATAGGATTTGAAAGAGCTATATACTTTCTTAGCACCATTTCCGATGTAACTAAGACCGCCTTTTACTCCACCTTTGCTTACAGCTCTTATAAAATTCGATCCACTGGATACAATCTTCTGAGAAGCCTGTTTTGCTTTTTGTTTTACGGTATTTTTAGCTTTCTGTATTACCTGTTTTGGATGGGATACTGCATTTTTCACCCATTTAGCTGCCGCTTTTACGCCTTTTGCAACCGTTTTAACAACTTTTTTCGCTGTATCTACGACTGTTTTTACAACCTTTTTTGCTGCTTTCTTAGCTGCACCCTTGATCCTGCTCCACAAGGAATGTCCTGTCGGATCACTGTAATTCAACGGATTATTGGTTGTATAATCGTAGCGGTTTCTGGTTAATGGATTTTCTGTCGTTCCAAGGTCACTATCTTCAGTTGTAAAGGTTCTGTCATTTTCTTTTTCCTCCTGAACCTCTACTTCTATTACATTTTATATTCAAAAGTTTCTCAATCACTTCGAGTCCTCGGCATACTTACATAATTTTGTAGGACGCCGATTTTTTCATTATCACTATACCTGCAATCAGCCAACATATTTATGTATTGTTGCTCTTACAGCCCCAGGTCCTGCGAGCATTTCGCGGAACATTTCTTCAATCTTTTCACCAACTCCATCTTTGTAAAGGTCAGTGAAGAACAGACGCTCATTGGAAAGGATGGGTTTGAGCTGATCTTTGAATGTCTCCGTTTTTCCTACTACGATATCCTTAAACTGTTCCTGAAGTTCCTCGTTCATTGGGTCTGGTGCAAGTTCAAATTTATTTCCTTCATCATCCACACCAAGCATATATCTAAGCCATCCTGCGATTCCCAAAGGAATAGCTGTCAGTCTGGAGGCGTCTCCGAATTTCGCTACATATGCTTTAATTGTCTCACCGAATCGGATACCAACCATCTGAGATACATCTACGGCCAGACGAAGGTTTGTATCTCCCAAATACTCATTCGGGAAACGCTCATTAAAGAGTTCATCCACAAATGCCTGCGGAGAAAGGATTCCCGGGTTTGCGACTACCGGAAGACCTTCATCATAAGCAATCATACGCGCCATCTTCATCATATCTTCGTTTGTGTTCAGCATATGCGCAAACAGATCATATCCAAGAACCACACCCAGCGGACCTGTTGCAGAATGTACAGGGTTCAGACATACTGTTACTTTCATACGCTCAGAAAGGTTAACCGTATTTCTGTCAGCCATATATACACCGAAACCTTTCTCCAGAGCCGGACGGCCGTTTGGGAAGTTATCTTCAATTACGAGATACTGCGGTTTCTCTGCATTAACAAATGGTGCAATATATGTTTTCTTACTTGTGATAACCGGCTGCATATTCTCAATGCCAAGATTCTCAAGGTCCGCTGCGATCTGCTCGCTTGGACGAGGTGTGATCTTATCGATCATCGTCCATGGGAACGCAACAATTTTCTCATCACTTACATAATTTACGAATCCTTCATCTACGAATCCGACTTTCTTCCACTCTTCTGTCATAGTCAGTACAGATTCACGAAGTTTCGCACCATTCTGTGAGCAGTTATCCATGGAAACCAGAGCAATTGGATATCTGCCTGCTTTATATCTTTCATAAAGCATCGCAACCAGAACTGCCATTGCACCTGTTGCTTTATCCGGACCATTTTTGATATCAGCTTCTACAAACGGAAACCATGTCCCGTCAGCTTTCTGTAATGCGTAACCTTTCTCTGTGATTGTAAAGGAAACCATCTGCAGGGATTTGCTGGTAAAGATTTCTTTCAGCCGATTCCAGTGTGCCGGGTCTGAAGACTGTGCTTTTACTGCTTCTGCAAGAGCTCCTATTACTTTGTATTCACGTGTTCCATCACCATGCAGGATTACGCTTAATCCCAGGTTGTCATATGGATCATAAATCTTGTCTACTACATCATAATCAAAAGTCTCTATACATGTAATGCCACGGTTAAGCACGCCCTCTTCCAGAAGGCCGTCAGCAATACCACCGATAAATACACGGAAAATATTTCCGATTCCGAAATGTACCCAACCAGGTTCTTTCTTCGCTTTCTCAGAAACAGCCTCTACGTCATAACCTGGCAGAGTGATTCCGGCCTTTTCCCATGCTTCCTGTTCTTTGATTCCATTCAGTGATAATTTCATGATATATCCTTGTATGATAATTAGGAAGTTAATTATCACA
>NZ_KI271185.1:129297-129764 GCF_000469345.1 Eubacterium ramulus ATCC 29099 | reverse complement strand
GGAAAGAAATGGTACTACCGCTTCTATGTAGAGGACGCAAGCGGCAATCTTGTTCAGAAAGAATGCGTTGGAACAGAAAGCAAAAGTGAAACTGAAAAGCTGCTCCGTCAGGCAATGGATGATTATGAGAAAAAGAAATTTGTTGCCAAAGCGGAAAATCTCACAGTCGGACAGCTTTTGGATGTGTGGGCAGAGGAGGAATTAAAAACAGGTACGCTCAGCAATGGTACGGTGGAGAATTACCTCGGAACAATCCGAAATATCAAGAAACACCCATTGGCAGAACGGAAACTGAAAAATGTAACCTCTGAACATTTGCAATCTTTCTTCGATTTGCTTTCCTTCGGGGGAGTTCATCCCGACGGAAAAGAGAGAAAGGGTTACAGCAAAGATTATATCCATTCTTTTTCCGCAGTCATGCAGCAGTCCTTCCGTTTTGCAGTATTTCCAAAGCAGTATATTACGTT
>NZ_KI271185.1:128435-129197 GCF_000469345.1 Eubacterium ramulus ATCC 29099 | reverse complement strand
GATTTGCTTTCCTTCGGGGGAGTTCATCCCGATGGAAAAGAGAGAAAGGGTTACAGCAAAGATTACATCCATTCTTTTTCCGCAGTCATGCAGCAATCATTCCGCTTTGCAGTATTTCCAAAGCAGTATATTACGTTCAATCCTATGCAGTATATTAAACTGCGGTATCAGACGGATGAAGTGGATTTGTTTTCCGATGAGGATATGGACGGAAATGTCCAACCAATTTCACGAGAAGATTATGAAAGATTGCTTGCTTATCTGCAAAAAAAGAACCCAGCCGCAATACTTCCAATCCAGATAGCCTATTATGCCGGGCTTCGTATTGGAGAAGCCTGCGGTTTGGCATGGCAGGACGTAAATCTGGAAGAACAATGCCTTACCATAAGACGCAGCATCCGATATGATGGCTCAAAGCGCAAATATATCATCGGACCAACCAAGCGGAAAAAAGTAAGGGTTGTTGATTTTGGAGATACACTGGTAGAGATTTTCCGTAATGCCCGGAAAGAGCAGTTAAAAAATCGAATGCAGTACGGAGAACTTTATCACACGAACTACTACAAAGAGGTCAAAGAGAAAAACAGAGTGTACTACGAATATTATTGCTTAGACAGAACGCAGGAAGTCCCGGCAGATTATAAAGAAATTTCTTTTGTCTGCTTAAGACCGGATGGTTGTCTGGAACTTCCGACTACTTTGGGGACGGTATGCAGAAAGGTGGCAAAAGCATTAGAGGGATTTGAAGGCTTTCATTTCCAC
>NZ_KI271185.1:111931-128335 GCF_000469345.1 Eubacterium ramulus ATCC 29099 | reverse complement strand
GAGAAAAACAGAGTGTACTACGAATATTATTGTTTAGACAGAACAGAGGAAGTCCCGACAGATTATAAAGAAATTTCTTTCGTCTGTTTAAGACCGGATGGTTGTTTGGAACTTCCAACTACTTTGGGGACTGTTTGCAGAAAGGTGGCAAAAACATTAGAGGGATTTGAAGGCTTTCATTTCCACCAGTTACGTCACACCTATACAAGCAACCTTTTAGCAAATGGAGCTGCCCCAAAAGATGTGCAGGAATTGTTGGGACACTCAGATGTCAGTACCACAATGAACGTCTATGCTCACTCCACAAGAGATGCGAAACGAAAATCAGTTCGGCTTCTTGATAAAGTGGTGGGCAATGACTAAAAAATTTCCCTTATTTCCCTTGTGATTATCTCATAAGGGCAAAAATAAGGGAAACTACATATCATTTCACTAATGGACAGGCGGGAAAGCCTATAAAATGGGGAAAGTTAGAGGAATAATTATATAAATTCAAGTTTGCAGAATTGAGAAAATAGGGATTGACCGAACTGAAGGTGAAGAATGCTTCTTGTCTAAAGGGCAAGAAGATGGGGATTAGAAAGTGTTTTTTACAAGGAGGTGATTAGGTGAATGATCAATTCATACAAGGAGTAATATTTGATTGGGATAAAATTGATAAGGATAGTTATCTGAAGGGAATCAGGGCTTTTAAGGGAGTTGAAAAACTTGATTTTAACAAACCAATTACTTTTTTTGTAGGGGAAAATGGCAGCGGTAAATCAACTTTATTGGAAGCACTTGCCGTAGCACATGGTTTTAATCCTGAGGGTGGAACGAAGAATTATGTTTTTTCTACCCATGATACACATTCAGAGTTGTGTGATGCGATAAGAATTGCCAAAGGCTATCGGAAGGAAAAGTGGGGATATTTTCTTAGGGCAGAAAGCTTTTATAATGTTGCAACGCAGGAAGAAGAATATGCAGATATTACACATCCTTCCGCTAAATATCATGAAAAATCACATGGAGAGAGTTTTCTCGCATTAGCACAGAATAATATGAGTCCAAATGGCTTGTATCTTTTTGACGAGCCGGAAGCTGCATTATCGCCGCAGAGACAGCTTACATTGTTGATGCAAATATACAGATGTGCAAAAGAGGGAGCACAGTTTATTATAGTTACGCATTCGCCAATTTTGTTAGGAATACCAGATGCAGATATCTATTGTTTTGATAATGGACGCATACATCTGTGCGAATATGAGGATACAGAGAGTTACCAGGTAACAGAAATGTTTATAAATAATAGGCAGATGCTGTTGGATAGATTACTAACAGATTAGATAATAAAGAAATCGATTAATTCAAGTTTGGAGAATTGAGAAAATCGGGATTTGAGGAGAACAATGAATGGCAACATGGAGTGGTATAAGGAAAAAGTTGGAAACGGAATATCTGGCTCAAAGTCTGCAAGGTCATATTCAGTATTATGCAACATCATATAGCAGGAGTCACGACCATGAGGGACGGGCGGCGATAAGATATGATGGAAAAGAAATCATCAAGGGATGCTATTGGAACAATTGGGCGAAAGCAGACATGTTTCCTCAAGACGAAAAATACGAGAAACGCATGAAAGTAGAAAATGCGTATATGGACGATACAGCTATAAAATTGGGTATTTTTGACCAACGTTGTTTTTATAATGCGTTTGCAGAGTTTGATAATCAAGATATTGAAGCGAGTCTTAAAAGTGAAAATTTAATCGTAAAAATATTTGCTGTATTGGATAGACGAGTTGGTAAACGGAGATTAAGAATTATGAAAGAAACTATAATGGAAGAACCAGATACATTCCAAGAGTTTTATGCGATTCGGGCAAAAGCAGAAGGACTGTTATAAAATTTATCGGGGGCAAATAGAACAAAAACCGAAAATTAAGGAGGGCAAGGTAAATGGAGCGAATCATCAATTATAGAGATATACCTACAGATAAAAAAACTGATATTTTAAACGCTCTTGAGAAAATAGGTTTTTTTCCCGCATACGGCGGGGTGAAAACAATGCAACGGGTTATGGAAAAATCGGTTCCGGGTTCAGGTCCGCAATTCTATTTTGTTTTTCGCGAAGATAAGTTGCTAGGGTACAATTTTCTCATTGGTGACACTAAAAGATATAAAACGGTGGTATCATCAGTCAGTTAAAGATGCAGAATGAAATGAAGCTGACGGATGAAAGCTGGATCAGCTATCAGCAAGGAAAAGGCAATGAAGAATATCAGAAGTATATGGAAGATCTGACGGATATGCAGAATCATGTACTGCCGTATTTGCAGAGTTTTTGCAGTCTGGAAGGAAACAGTGATGTCAATGCTGCGTGGACTTCAGAAGTAGAAGAACAGTTCGAGCATATGTATCGGCTGTTCTTTTTTTATTTTTGAACTTTAAAACGGTAATGCTTTTCTTGTGTACAGTAGAGTGCTATAATATAATAAAACCAGTTTTTTGCATAAGTATTAAAGCTATAATATGGAAATCGGCAAACCAGATGAAAGTCTGGGACGCAAAGCTACAGGGCCTGTAAAATGGCAGCCAGTTGCATGAAATGAGGTGCACTGTCTGTCTGACAGTGCTTTTTTTGAGGAATGATTTATCAACAGAAGATGAAAGGAAAACGTGTGGCGCTTTTGAACGGAAACACCCGGAATGAAGAGTTTGCGGATTTTGCAGACAACAAAGGATTTACATATGTTCCATCTTATTTTGATAATGCATTCCAGGAAGATGCTGAAAAGTGTATTGCCGTGGGTATGAACACTCATTTGGCAAAACCTCTGGATATTGAAAAGATGAAAAATACTATTAAAGATATTTGTCCCTAATATAGGGAGAAAGTAAATGAATAGCATAGTTATTGAAATGAATGTTATTTGAGATTCGGGATAAATGGTGAAATGGTGAAATGCAGACAAGCAAGAAAAATAAAAATATAATAGGTATTATACAGAGTTTCCTTATATTGATATTAGTGGTTCTTATTATTTGTATGATGATTCAGATTAGCAGGCTGCAGGGGACAGCACGCGTAATAAATTATGCAGGTCTGGTACGTGGAGCTACACAGCGCGAAGTAAAATTAGAAATTACAGGAAACCAAAATGATGAATTAATTAAATATTTGGATGACATTCTTCTTGGATTGAGATATCAGGATGGACATTATAATCTGGTAAAACTCAGTGACGAAGAATATCAGGAGAAATTGAAAATCCAGAGTGATTACTGGGATAAATTGAAAACAGAAATTGAAGCAGTAAGAAGCAAGGGATACGAAAATACAGACATTGTTAATATGAGTGAAATATATTTTGCGATGGCAGATGAAACTGTCTCTGCCGCAGAAAGCTATTCAGAAAAGATCGCTACAAAGATTCGTACTATAGAGCTTTTGTCGGCACTTGATATGTTGATTCTGGTGATATTGGTTATTATGCAGACTCTAAAGGCAATGCAGATGGCAATGCAAAACAGATTGCTGGAACAGAAAGCATTCATAGATGCTCATACTGGGCTGCCAAATAAAAATGCCTGTAATGAGCTTCTTAATAAAAAAGATATAATTACAGGTTCTACAGCATGCATAATGTTTGATTTAAATAATCTAAAAACTGTAAATGATACAATGGGACATTCCGCAGGAGATCAGTTAATAATGAATTTCTCAAAGCTTTTGCGAAGTGTTATTCCAGAAAAGGATTTTGTTGGAAGATATGGCGGAGATGAGTTTATAGCAGTCATTTATCATACAAATGAGGCGGAAATTAAGGAAATATTAAAAGTTTTGTACAGAGAAAAAGATAGATTAAATAGTTATGAAAATCAAATACCAATCGACTATGCATGCGGATGGGCATTATCCTCCGATAATATGTCGTGTACAATGCAGATGTTATTGGATGATGCAGATGCTAATATGTATAAAAATAAACAGTTATGCAAAGAATATACTGGAAGAAGGATTAAGACAAATAGCATAAAAGGAATAAGAATATAGGACAGGGACTGTCCGAATTAACGCCTGTGGAGATAGTAGGTTACGAGGTCTGCGAAGCAGGAAGCCCATTGGCTTTAGACAATGGGTAGTTCACTTATATAATAAAGAGTAAAAGAATGTAATTACTCTGTTAGTAAATTGGCGCAAGTTGGCTGTAGAGTATAATTATAGTAAAAGTACAGCAGAAGCTGTCGCAAAGATATTTATAAAAATGTTGTGGAGGTATTGAACATTAATGAATGTAAAATTAAAATCTGGAAGCAAGCAAGCGACTGTAGCCTGGAGGGTGGGAGAAAGATGAAGAAGTGCAAATTAGTACAGAATATAATGAATTTCAAATTTTGTTACATTATATTTTGCACAATTATATGTTTTATTGTTTTATCCGTTCCTACATTTGCCAAAGAAAACTCTGACAATGTTATCCGGGTAGGATCTTTTGAAGAAACTTATAATACCGTCAATGAAAAGGGAGAAAAAAGCGGCTATGGTTATGAGTATCTTCAAGATATTGCAGGTTATGCAGGATGGACATATAAATACATAACAAGTGATTGGAAAAACTGCTTTACACAGTTGGAAAATGGAGAGATTGACATTCTTGGTGGTATTTCCTATACAGACGAACGTGCTGAAAATATGCTTTTTTCCGATATGCCTATGGGGGAAGAGAAATATTACATCTATACGGATGCATCCAATATGGATCTTACAGCAGGAAATTTGGATTCTTTTGAGGGAAAAAATATTGGTGTGTTTAAAGATAATATAGTGGAGGATGTGCTTAATGAATGGGAATCAAAATATGGTCTGCATACGAAGCATATCAATGTTTCTACAAACACAGAAATTATGGACAAACTGTCGAACCATGAAATTGACTGCTTCGTTTCGCAAGAAGACCCCCGTTGGGAAGAATCGGATATTTCACCGCTTACAAGTATTGGAGAGACAGAAATCTATTTCGCTATAAATCCAGAACGTCCGGATATCAAAGAATCACTGGATAGTGCTATGCGCAGAATCAAGGATGACAATCCATTTTACACTGATGATCTCTACAGGCGTTATCTTTCTGCACAGAGCAGCTCGTTTCTTTCAAAAGAAGAAAGGGAGTGGATCGGGCAGCATGGAGCAATCCGGATAGGGTATCTGAATCAGGATGGAGGTATCAGTAGTGTAGATCCATCAACAGGTAAATTGACAGGTGTTATCACAGATTATGTGGATCTTGCAGAAAATTGTCTGCAAGGTCAGACTCTGGAATTTGAATTAAATGGATATGATACAAGAAGTGAACTGCTTCAGGCATTGCAGGATGGAAAAATAGACCTGATTTTTCACGCAAACCAGAATCCATACTTTGCGGAAACAAATGGATTTGATTTGTCGGATACGCTGTTGACTCTCAATATGGCAGCAATTACGGCAAAGGATTCTTTTGATGAGAATAAAGAGAATATAGTTGCTGTTGAAAAAGATAATTTTGTATTGAAAGCATATCTTTCATACAATTATCCACAATGGGAGGTTGTGGAATATGAGACATCAGATGCAGCAGTAAAAGCAATGCAGAAAGGGGAGGCAGATTGTATTGTAAGCAATTCAGGTACTGTTTCAGACTATTTGAAAAATAATAAGCTTCATAGCGTTTTCCTGACAAAAGAAGATGATGTTTCATTTGCTGTTCAGCAGGGAGAACCGGTTCTTTTGTCCATTCTGAATAAAACACTGACATCTATGCCTACAACTCAATTTTCAGGTGCAGTAGTTTCGTATAATGCTTCCTCACGAAAAGTTACAGCGAAGGATTTTATTCAGGACAATTTACTGGCTGTCTCACTCATAGTTGGAATCTCTATTTTTGTTGTCCTGTGTATAATTCTTGATTCTTTGAAAAAATCAAAACGTGCGGAAGAAAAATCCAAGAAGTCTGCTGAGCAGGCATTGAAGCTGAATCAGGAGCTTGAAGAAAAACAGCAGGAATTACAAAATGCACTTGTAGAAGCACAGAGTGCCAATAAGGCTAAGACCTCCTTTTTAAATAATATGTCTCATGATATCAGAACACCGATCAATGGTATTATTGGCATGCTTACGATTCTTGAGAAAAGCGGAAATGATGCTGAGCGGGCAAAGGATTGCATGAATAAAATACATGAGTCATCGAAGCTGCTACTATCATTGATAAATGATGTTTTAGATATGGCAAAGTTAGAATCAGATACAGTGGTTTTTGGTGATGAATCCATCAATCTGGATCAGGTATGTCAGGAAATCACGGAGTCACTATCTTTTCAGGCAGAAGAAAAAGGACTTCATGTTATAGGAGAACATGATGATTACAGTGGTATATATGTTTGGAGCAATGCAGTTCATCTGAAAAAAATATTGATGAATCTGTTTACAAACAGTATGAAGTACAATAAGGTGAATGGTTTTATTTACATGAGTATGAGAACGATTGAAAGATCAGAAGATCACATAACATGTGAATTTAAAATAAAAGATAATGGAATTGGAATGTCAGAAGAATTTATAAAAAATGAATTGTTTACTCCATTTGTACAGGCAGATAATTCCCCACGTTCTGATTATAATGGGACAGGTCTGGGAATGCCTATTGTGAAACAACTTGTAGAAAAGATGGGCGGAACCATAACCGTTGAAAGCAAGCTTGGTGAAGGAAGCTGTTTTACTGTAATACTTCCATTTAAAATTGATACGAATGCACGGCCAGAAGAAAAAGAAGATTTTGATGCAGATATATCAGATATCCGGGTATTGCTGGTTGACGATAATGAGCTGAATGTAGAAATAGCAGAATTTATGCTGACGGAAAATGGAGCTAAAGTAGAAACAGTGAACAATGGGTTAGAAGCTGTTCAGCATTTTGAAGCTTCTGAACCGGGAACATACGATGTTATTTTAATGGATGTTATGATGCCGGTGATGGATGGCCTTACTGCTGCAAGAACAATAAGAGACCTGAAACGGCAAGATGCAAAAACAATCCCTATTATTGCTATGACTGCAAATGCATTCAGGGAAGATGCCGAAAGGTGTATGGAAGCAGGAATGAACGCACATCTTGCAAAGCCGTTGGATGATGAAAAAATTAAGCAGACCATAAGCGAAGAGTTGAGAAAGCAAAATGCCTGTCATGAATGATTATGAGGCAAAAGGCATGTGAAATACGATGATGAAAAATAACTATATAAAACAAAAAAGAAAAGATCAAAATCCGGTAAATCATTGGAAAATTTTTGAGGGACAGTTGGTATTCCTTCTGGCAATGGTGATTTTGTTTGTTGTTGCATATACTTTTATTTTACAACAAGCATATACCAAAACTGCTTTGAAAACAGAAATTGAACGAGATATTTCCAGTGCAGATGCGGTTCATAAGCTGGTAAATGACAGACTGGGACGAAAAGATTTTAATGAAATAAAAAGTAAAGCTGATGAGAATACAGAACTATTTAAGAATATGTCGACATATATGAATGAAATCAGAACGCTGAATTCTACGAGATATATTTACACAGCAACCAGAAATGAAGACGGTAGATTGATTTACGTTGTAGACGGACTGGATCCATCGGCGGGTGACGTCAGACATCCAGGAGATCCGATTGAAAAGGAGATGGTTCCTTATATAGAAAAAGCACTTTCTGGAAAAACAGTATATTCTCAGGATATTGTTGATACAACATGGGGGCCTATTTTTACAGCCTGTTATCCTGTGACAGCGGAAGATGAATCTAATGAAGTGATAGGTGCTTTCTGCATAGAAATGGATATGCAGAAAGCGTATGGAATGGTTGAGAAGACGAATAAGTTAAGTATTGTACTGGGATGCATTACAGCGTGTATTTTGTTAATATTATGTACCTGTGGATATTCTGTATATAAGAAGCAAAAAGAAAATGAGCAGAAACAGCAAAAATTGTTGCAGGAAGCTGTAAGACTGGCCGATTCAGCTAATAAAGCAAAATCAACATTTCTGTTTAATATGTCTCATGATATTCGTACCCCTATGAATGCAATCATTGGATATGCAGAATTGGGAGAGAAACATTTAAAGGAGCCAACTATATTAGAGGATTACTTTGAAAAAATATTATTGTGCGGAAAGAAAATGCTGCATTTGATTGATAACATTCTTGAATTAGCACGAATCGAAAACAACCAAGCAACGCTGGATGAAACAATAACAGATGTTTCTAAAAACTTTGATTTATGTATTGATATGTTTAGGAAACCGATAGAAGAAAAACATCAAACACTGAAAGTCAATAAGAACATTCGATATCCATACCTGTATATGGATGATGCAAGATTATCTGAAATTACGATTAACATTTTGAGTAATGCTGTGAAATACACGGGTGAAGGCGGTAACATAAGCTGTACATTGAACCAATATCCCGGCGAAAAAGAAGGTTGGAGTGTATTAGAGTTTATCATAGCAGACAACGGAATCGGAATGTCAGAAGAATTCCAAAAACATATTTTTGAATCATTTTCACAGGAACGATCTTCGTCAGACAGCGGAATAGAAGGTAGCGGACTTGGTATGGGAATCGTGAAGAAACTGGTGGATTTAATGAATGGCAAGATCACAGTTCAGAGCAAACCGGGAGCAGGTTCTACTTTTACAATCACGCTTCCATTAAAAATAGCAAATGCGGAAGAAAGGAATCCGAAACATGCAGACGGTCAGTTGAATATCAAAAAACTGGAAGGAAAAAGGGTTCTTCTGGTAGAAGATAATGACTTGAACGCAGAAATTGCAACGGAACTTTTGACGGAAGAGGGAATCATGATAGAAAGAGCGGAGAACGGCGTTGCATGTATTGATATGTTTAACAAAGCAAAGCAAAATTACTACAGTCTGATTCTGATGGATATTCAGATGCCGATTATGAACGGATATGAAGCATCCAGGAGAATTCGAGAACTGAAAGACGGTAACAAATCGCAGATTCCAATTGTTGCAATGACAGCAAATGCGTTTGAAGAAGATAAGAAGATGGCTTTGGCAAGTGGCATGAATGATCATGTTGCAAAACCAATAGATATGAATGTATTATTGCCGACGATTATGAAATATATGTAAAGGAAGAAAGAAGGACACTGATTTTGGAAAATGCGTGGTATTTCAGAAATGTACTTGTCAGTACAAACTATAATAAGCTAAAAATCTATAATTGAAATGGGTATATGTCAGATATGTTATTGACATATGCCCGTAATTGCACTATTATATAAGAAAAGCAAAAAGGAGCAGTTTATGCCAAGACCAGTAAAATGCAGAAAAGTCTGCCATTTCCCGAATGTTCTGGAATTTTTTCCGACAGGTGATTATGAGAAAAAAACTCCCATTGTTCTGACAGTCGATGAGTATGAGACAATCCGTCTTTTGGACAAGAAAGGTTATAGTCAGGAGCAGTGTGCTGAATCTATGCAGATTGCAAGAACAACGGTTCAGCGAATTTACGAGATTGCCAGAAAGAAAATAGCAGATGCACTTATTGACGGACATCCACTCAGAATTGAAGGCGGGGATTTCAGAATCTGCGATGGTCAGGGAAGTAACTGTAATCTTGGAGGATGTTACAAGCAGGAACTTTATCAAAAATATGCAGTGGAAAAAGGAGAGAGTATAATGAGAATAGCAGTAACATATGAAAACGGACAGATTTTTCAGCACTTTGGACACACAGAGGCGTTTAAGATTTACGATGTAGAGGAAGGAAAAGTAGTACATTCAGAAGTAGTAGATACGAATGGAAGCGGACATGGTGCATTGGCGGGAGTTCTTAATGCATTGAATGCAGATGTTCTGATCTGTGGCGGAATCGGAGGCGGTGCACAGATTGCGTTAGCGGCAGCAGGAATTAAGCTTTTCGGAGGAGTTTCCGGAGATGCGGATAAGGCAGTGGAAGCTTTTATTAATGAAACACTGGATTATAATCCAGATGTTAAGTGTTCTCACCACGAGCACAGCCACGGGGAAGGACATACATGTGGCGAGCACGGATGTGGAAGCCACAGCTGTCATTAAGAAAAATTCTTGTGATCAGGATCGACAGCAGGGATGTAAGTCCGAAGTGTACAAGTATGTAGTTTGACGGAGAAAGTGTGCGTTCAGATATTGAAATCTTTTATCGGATATGTTAAGATATTTTTAAGTTCATAGAAAAAGATAAAAGGTGCCGGAAGTCGGCAGTTTTGTAAGAAAAATAATCCAACGCTGTTAACTACGATTGGAGCAGCAGAGGGTTATTTTTGGTTACAGGAAAAACGACGGATGGTTAAAAGGGAAACAGGTGTAAATCCTGTACGAATCCATCACTGTGATAAAGGAGTACCGATTCGAATACTGGTCACTGATGCGGATTAACAGATCTGTGTTGGGAAGGCGGAAGCGGTGCAATGATCTTTCAGTCAGGAAACCTGCCGGTTGTCTGGTATCGGGAGAACGGTACCCTGTGAAGAATAATAGATACTCAAAGGAGAAGAAGAGATGAAAAAGAGAATGATTGCCTTAGTGGCAGTATTCGCTATGGCAGTTGGAATGCTTGGCGGATGTGGAAACAACAGCAGTGCAGATGCAGGAAAAGACAATGCAGTCAGTGCAGCAGGTGAGACAAGTGCAGCAGAGGAAGATTCCGATCAGGCGAAAGCGGATGAAGTAGCTGCATTGATCGATGCGATCTATGTACAGGAAAGAACAGACAAGACAGATGAGCAGTGTGAGGCTGCAAAAGCTGCATGGGATAAACTGACAGATGCTCAGAAAGAATTAGTAGAAGGTGAAAATGCTGATCCGGATTATTTCGGAAGAGATACAGGTGATGCGTCCAAAGATGATCCGCTGAATCAGGATGAGATTGGAGAAAATGAGATTCTTGTTGTAAGTTTTGGTACATCTTTCAATGACAGCCGTGTAGCAGACATCGGTGGTGTCGAGAAAGCAATTCAGGCAGCAAATCCTGATTGGTCTGTAAGAAGAGCATTCACGGCACAGATCATCATTAACCATGTACAGGCAAGAGATGGTGAAAAAATCGATAATGTAGATCAGGCACTTCAGAGAGCTATTGATAATGGTGTAAAGAACCTGGTTGTTCAGCCAACTCACTTAATGCATGGTGCTGAGTATGATGAACTGGTAGAGGCACTTGATAATTATAAAGATAAATTTGAATCTGTAACAGTTGCTGAACCGTTACTTGGTGAGGTAGGAGCAGATGCAACAGTTGTAAATGAAGACAAAGCAAAAGTAGCTGAGGATATTACAGCAGAAGCAGTAAAAGATGCCGGATATGATTCTCTGGAAGCAGTAAAAGCTGACAGTACAGCATTCGTATTTATGGGACATGGAACATCTCATACAGCAAAAGTAAGCTACAGCCAGATGGCTTCCCAGATGGCAGCACTTGGATACGATAACGTATTTGTCGGAACTGTAGAGGGTGAGCCGGAAGAGACAGCTTGTGAAGCAGTTATTGAAGCAGTAAAAGCAGCTGGATATAAAAATGTTATTTTAAGACCATTAATGGTTGTTGCTGGCGATCATGCAAACAATGATATGGCAGGCGATGATGATGATTCCTGGAAGAGTATGTTTACAGCAAGCGGAAACTTCGATAAAGTTGATACACAGATTGCCGGTTTAGGTGAGATTGAGGCTGTTCAGCAGATTTATGTGGATCATACAAAAGCAGCTATTGATTCTTTAGGTAAATAAGAGATACATAGCGTAGTAAAAAGTAAAAAATGATATCCAATCTCACAGCAGGAATGATTTTTTCGTTCCTGCTGTGAGTTGCGTATGGAAAAAATACAGATAAGTTTTTGATATGTGGATATAGAAAAGTTGTTCACAGGAGAAAGGAAATATGAAAAGAAGAATTGCAGTATTAGCAGCAGTATTTGCACTGGCAGTTGGCATGCTTGGTGGTTGTGGAAATAATGCACAGCCGGCAGCAGACAGTACAAAAGCGGAAGAAAACAGCATGGATACGAGCGCGCAGGATGAAATTGTGAAGGATACTGCTGATGAAGCACAACAGCCTTCGGATGACGTACAGATACCGGCATTGGAAGATGGTATATACGATGCTGAATTTAATACAGACAGCAGCATGTTTCATGTTAACGAGGCAAATGACGGACGTGGCACCTTAACGGTAGAAAATGGAAAGATGACGATTCATGTCAGTCTGACATCCAAGCACATTGTGAATCTGTTTGTGGGAACAGCAGAGGATGCCCAGAAGGATGGAGCCGAGATTTTACAGCCTACTACGGATACCGTTACTTACAGTGACGGATCTACAGAGGAAGTGTATGGATTTGATGTCCCGGTAGAAGCATTGAATCAGGAGTTTGATCTGGCACTTCTTGGAACAAAGGGAACCTGGTATGATCATAAGGTCAGCGTATCAGATCCGCAGAAAGTAGAGTAGAGGGATTTCTCAACAAATGAAAAAGAAAAAAATAGCGGCAGTTATTTTAGCTGTCATGATAGGTATTACCGCATTTTCCGGATGCGGGACGAAGGAAAATAAATCACCGGCAGATACTTCCGGTACAGGATCCAGTGTGGAAGCACAGGAGGATACCGGCAAGGAGGCGGGTGCCGGTACAACGATGCTGGAAGATGGAATGTATTCTGTCAATGTGGAACTGCAGGGCGGCAGCGGCCGTGCTACGGTAGATTCCGTGGCAAATGTGACGGTGACGGATGGTCAGGCGATGGCCACGATTGTATGGAGCAGTACATATTATGATTATATGATTGTAGATGATGAAAAATATCTCAATGAAAATGAGGGCGGAAATTCAACGTTCACCTTCCCGATCACAGGAGTTCCATGTGAGATGGAGGTAATCGGGGATACCACTGCAATGAGCACACCGCATGAAATTGAATATACGCTTGTATTTTCTTTTCCGGAAACCACAAGCTTCAATGAGCTGAACTGTGAGGGACATATGAACCTGGCATATGCCGATCAGTTCAGCATAGAGCAATATGGAGCATATAAACTGATAACGATCGTTGATGGCGGTCGTTATTTGCTTGTCCCGAAAGGTGTGTCCGTGCCGGCGGATGTGCCATCAGACATCGTGGTGCTGCAGCAGCCGTTGACAGATGGATATCTCGTTTCCAGCGCAGTCATGGATCTCGTATGTAAGACAGGAGCACTTTCCTGTATTAAGTTTACCGGGTTAAAAGAAAAGGACTGGTATGTGCAGGAAGCAGCAGATGCCATGAAAGCAGGGGAACTGGTATATGCTGGAAAGTACAATGCACCGGACTATGAACTTCTGCTTGGGCAGGGGTGCAAATTTGCCATTGAAAACAGTATGATCCTGCATAATCCGGAAGTTAAGGAAAAATTGGAAGAACTTGGAATTCCGGTTCTGATCGAGCGTTCCAGTTATGAGAAGCATCCGCTGGGACGACTGGAGTGGATCCGGCTCTTTGGTGTGCTGTTTAATCAGGAGCAAAATGGAACGGCATTTTTCCGGGAACAGGTAGAACGCGTACAGCCGATTCTGGAAAAAGAAAATACAGGAAAGACCGTGGCATTTTTTGCGGTATCATCAGATGGAACGATCACCGTCCGCAAACCGAATGATTATGTATCTTCCATGATCGATCTGGCAGGAGGTGTATATTCCCTGAACGGATATCTGGAAGAAGAGGATAATGCACTTTCCACATTGAAAATGCAGATGGAGGATTTTTATGTGGCAGAGAAAGATGCAGATATTTTGATTTATAATGGAACCATTGAGGGCGAACTGAATTCCGTGGATGAGCTGATCGCAAAAAACAGTCTGTTTGCTGATTTTAAAGCAGTTCAGTCCGGTGATGTCTATACCACGGGCGGCAATTTTTACCAGGAAACAAGTGCGACCTGTGATTTTATCGAAGATCTGAACAAGATTCTGACGGATAGTGGTGATACAGATTACCGGTTTATCCAGAAATTAAAATAATGACAAACAGCGATTTTTCAACCGGAAACGGCAGATTTTGTAAATTGCAAGCAGAAATATTGCCGGAAATACGCTGAAAAGAGAAGGTAAAGGAAGTTGAAAAAGTGAAAAAACGGTATACGATAGCATTTATAATATTTGTCTGTGCATTGTGTGCCCTCTTTCTGTGGAATGTAGGGGTAGGCAGTGTCAATATGTCTTTGGGAGATTTTTTTGCGATGTTTGGAAAAGGCGGCAGTGATTCCACGTTGTATCAGATTATCTGGAAAATCCGTCTGCCGCGTATTACAGCAGCAATCCTGTTAGGAGGCGCATTGTCTGTATCCGGTTTTCTGCTTCAGAGTTTTTTTCAGAATCCAATCGCGGGTCCGTATGTGCTGGGTATTTCTTCCGGTGCAAAACTGGTAGTTGCAATGACTATGATCATCTGCCTGCAGAGAGGAGTTGCATTGAATTCAGCCGGAATGGTAATTGCGGCATTTGCAGGCTCCCTGATTGCCATGGGTTTTGTACTGCTGATCTCCTTTCGAGTGTCGAAAATGTCATTGCTGGTGGTTTGCGGTATTATGATCGGTTATATTTGTTCCGCCATTACAGATTTCTGTGTAACCTTTGCAGATGATTCCAATATCGTCAATTTGCATAACTGGTCACTGGGAAGCTTTTCAGGAATGACTTGGGAAAATGTGCAGATGATAGTTGTGATAGTTGCGGTTGGTGTAGTCATTACCTTTTTGCTTGCGAAACCCATTGGGGCTTACCAGATGGGGGAAACGTATGCAAGAAATATGGGCGTGAACGTGAAGCTTCTGCGTATCGGGCTCATCCTGCTCTCCAGTATGCTTTCTGCCTGCGTCACTGCTTTTGCGGGACCGATCTCTTTTGTGGGTATCGCAGTGCCGCATCTGGTAAAACTGATGACCAAAACAGCAAAGCCGATTATTCTGATCCCGGGATGTTTTCTGTTTGGCGCTGTAATCACATTGTTTTGTGATGGAATTGCAAGAACACTATTTGCACCGACAGAAATCAGTATCAGCTCCGTGACGGCAGTATTTTTGGTACCGGTTGTCATTGCGGCAATGCTGAGAAAGCAGGGGAACAGATGATGGAACTGAGAACAGAAAATTTAGTAGTCGGATATGACAAACATCCGCTGATCAAAAATGTAAATCTGCGTGTGAAATCCGGAGAGGTTCTGACATTGATCGGACCAAATGGAGCCGGAAAATCTACAATATTAAAAACAATAACAAAGCAGCTGAAAATATTGGGCGGTGCGGTGTATATCGGAGATACATCCATGAGCAATATGCGGGACAGTGAAATTGCCAGAACTCTTTCTATGGTTATGACGGAACGACTGCAGACAGAGCTGCTCAGCGGCAGGGATGTGGTGGCATCCGGACGTTATCCGTATACCGGAAAATTTGGTATTTTATCAGAGGATGACTGGGCGAAAGTCGATGAGGCCATTGCGTTAGTACATGCACAGGATGTGCAGGATCAGGATTTCCGAAAAATGAGTGACGGACAGCGGCAGCGTCTGATGTTGGCCAGAGCGATTTGTCAGGATACAGATATCTTGCTGCTGGATGAGCCAACATCTTATCTGGATATGGGATTTAAATTGGATATTCTGGCAAATATCCGCATGCTTGCCAGAGATCGGAATTTAGCAATTATTATGTCCTTACATGAACTGGATCTGGCACAGAAAGTGTCGGATACAATTGCCTGTGTAAAAGGAGATCACATCGACCGCATTGGTACACCGGAGGAAATATTTGCAGGTACGTATGTGCAGGAATTGTATGGCGTGTCTGATACCAGTTTTGACCCAGTTACCGGAGAAGTGTTTTTGAATCCTTCCAGGGGGACACCTGAAGTGTTTGTTATAGGCGGAGGCGGAAGCGGTATCGCCGTATATAATCGTCTGCAGCGGCAAAGTATCCCTTTTGTGGCAGGTATTTTGCAGGAAAATGATATGGAATATCAGACTGCCCGTGCACTGGCGACGGAAGTTATTTTTCAGAAGGCATTTTATCCGCTGGAAGAATCCCAGATCGCAGATGCAAAAAAATGGATCGATCAGTGTGAATCGTGTATTTGTACACTGGATCCGGAAAAATTTGGCCCACTGAATGAAGCCAACCGGCAGCTTATGGAATATGCGAAAGAGAAGCAAAAACTGGAAGTAAGAAAATAAATATTAGAATGTGTAAACAAGATTTTGGTGTTTTTCTGCCTGAATCCCAGTATAGTATGATAGAAAAAGTCGTTGACCGTTCAATAGATGAATGGTCAGCGACTTTTTTTATTTGATAGGAAATTACGTTGAATTTC
>NZ_KI271185.1:69019-111831 GCF_000469345.1 Eubacterium ramulus ATCC 29099 | reverse complement strand
TCCGCGAGAGTGTGTGATAGCACACTTTCTTGCATTTGACAGGAAACTACATCGATTTTCCTATCAGATAAAAGTACTTCGTGTAGATATTATTCGTGTGCATTTTAATAGATTATCTTTTTTTGGAAGAACTTTCAAACTGATATTCATTTCCAGGAAGAATCGCATTCAACACGATACCAACAATAGCTGCCAGAGCAAGGCTGGTCAGTGTGATGGCTGTACTGCCGATATGGAAAGTCAGACCATTTGAAAAACCGAGACCGCAGACCAGGATACATGCTGCGATGACAAGATTACGGGATTTTGTCAGGTCTACTTTGTTCTCCACAACGTTTCGAATGCCGACAGCGGAAATCATTCCATAGAGAATAAAGCTGATTCCGCCAATGATGGCTGCCGGAAGAGAACTGATAATCTCTGCCATTTTTGGTATGAAGCTGAGGATAACCGCATAGAAGGCTGCCAGACGGATGACTCTCGGATCATATACGCGGCTCAGCGCCAGTACGCTGGTATTTTCTCCGTAAGTTGTATTTGCCGGTCCACCGATTAACGCAGAGAGGGCAGTTGCCAGACCATCTCCGAGCAGTGTGCGGTGAAGTCCCGGATCTTCGATAAAGTTTTCTCCTACCGTTGCGGAAATAGCAGAAATGTCTCCTACGTGTTCCATCATGGATGCAATAGCGATCGGTGCCATGGCAAGGATAGCTGTGATATTGAATTTACAGAGAAAAAACTGTGGTACACCAACGATAGCTGCATTAGCCACACCGCTGAAGTTTAAGATGGCGCTCCCATCTGCGCATGTCATTCCGGCAGCGTTCATGATCAGTGCTGCCACATAGGATACGATGATTCCCATGAGGATCGGGATGATCTTGAACATACCTTTGCCCCAGATATTGAAAATAATAACAGTGGCAAGTGCGATCAGAGCCAATGGCCAGTTGGTGGATGCATTGGAGATCGCGGAAGGTGTAAGGCTCAGTCCGATACAGATGATGATCGGTCCGGTTACAACCGGCGGCAGGAAACGCATAACGCGTCGTACACCGATAACTTTGATGATCAGGGACAGAAGCAGGTAGAGCAGTCCGGCAATCAGTACACCGCCGCATGCGTAAGGAAGTTTTTCACCGTAGCTCATGTCTGCAAAGATGCCCGTGTCCAGATTTGCGACTGTCTGGAAACCACCCAGAAAGGCGAAAGAAGAACCGAGAAATGCCGGTACTTTGAATCTGGTCATCAGGTGGAAGAGCAGCGTTCCAATTCCGGCACAGAACAGTGTGACCTGAATGGATAAACCTTCGCCGTGGAAATACGTGTTTACCAGTACCGGAACGAGAATCGTTGCACCGAACATGGCAAACATATGCTGAAGACCAAGAATCAGCATTTTCGGAAGGCCAAGCGTTCTTGCATCATAGATGCCGTTTTCGTTTGTTTTCATAAATACATTCTCCTATTTTATGATGATTTGATAGTTATAAATCTGACATTCAAGAATGCCCTCGGCATTCTTGCTGCGAGATGCACGTCATGCAATGCATGATATATTCCCCTGTGCATCTCTGCAATCCTGCAAAGCAATTTTAATATCAGACTCTAACAAATCAGTATAACGGAAATTCTTAGAGAGAGCAAGGGAATTACAATGATTTCGGTTGACTTATAACTGTGAATCCGTTATTCTTGAAGAAATGAGAAGTGTTATTAGGAGGTTTTTTCAATGGAAAAAATGGAAAATGTATATGTAATGGATCATCCGCTGATTAAGCACAAAATTTCAATGATCCGGAACAAACATACAGGAACAAATGAGTTTCGTAAACTGATCGAGGAAATCGCAGTGCTGATGGGATATGAGGCACTTCGCGATCTGCCGATCGAGGATGTGGAGATTGAGACACCGATTGAGACATGCATGAGCCCGATGATCTCCGGCAAAAAGCTTGCCATCGTACCGGTACTTCGTGCAGGGCTTGGTATGGTAAATGGTGTGACTACACTGGTTCCGTCTGCGAAGATCGGACACATCGGTCTGTACCGCGATCCGGAGACCCATGAGCCGCATGAATATTACTGTAAATTGCCGGATCCGATCGATCAGCGTCTTATCGTTGTCGTAGATCCGATGCTTGCAACCGGTGGATCCGCTGTTGCAGCAGTAGATTATATCAAAAAGCATGGCGGAAAAAATATCAAGTGTATGTTTGTCATCGCTGCACCGGAAGGTGTCAAGAGACTGCATGAGGCGCATCCGGATGTACAGATTTATATCGGACAGCTTGACCGTGAGTTAAACGATCATGCATACATCTGCCCGGGACTTGGTGATGCCGGAGACCGTATTTTCGGCACAAAATAAGAAAGGTGAAAAATCGAAAAATAGTGTGTGCATGGCATACAGTAGAGAGCGTAAGTATGCTTCGGCATAGTTGCGCTTTCTTTATAGATGAAAAAATTTAGAAATCGGAAAACAGAAATCGTATGAGGAGAGGGTTATCATGAAACTGCGAAAAAGAGGATATGTAGGAACCACATCCACAGTAATGTCACAGCGCGAAAAAGACAATGCTATTCTTGCGAGAGAAGCGGCGGCGGAAGGTTTTGTGTTATTAAAAAATGAAGCGCAGACATTGCCGTTGAAGCCGGGGACAAAGATTGGTCTGTATGGAGCGGGAGCGGTGCGTACCATCAAGGGTGGAACCGGATCCGGAGATGTGAACAACCGGTACAATGTCAATATTTATGATGGTCTGAAAAATGCCGGATATGAGATCACCAGTGTGGAATGGCTGGAGGGATATGACCGAGGGTATCTGGCAGCCCGGGAGAGCTGGAAGGCAGAAATTTTTCGAAAACTGACAGAGGAATGTAACGGAAACTTTTTTGAAGCATATTCCACGACTCCGTTTTCCATGCCGGCAGGAGCAGCAATAGATGAAGCAGCGGCAAAGAAAGATGGGGCGGAAATCGCTATGTATGTGCTCGCCCGGATCGCAGGAGAAAATGCAGACCGCCGGGATGAAGCAGGAGATTATTATATTACAGAGGAAGAACGGGCGCAGATCGCGGCATTATGTGAAGCCTATGAAAAAGTCATTCTGGTGGTAAATACCGGTGGACTGATTGACCTTGCATTTACGGATGAATTTCCGAATATCACAGCGGTCCTGCAGTTTGTGCAGGCCGGACAGGAGGGCGGTAATGCACTGGCAGACGTAATCTCCGGAAAAGTGACTCCTTCCGGAAAGCTGGTGGATTCCTGGGCTCTGGATTATATGGATTATCCGAATGCTGCATATTTTAGTCACAAGAGTGGAGATGTTTACCGGGAAGAATACCGGGAAGGCATCTATGTAGGCTACCGGTATTTTGATACGTTTGACGTTCCGGTGCGTTACAGTTTTGGATATGGTTTGTCTTATACAGAATTTGACCTAAAAGTAACCGGTATTTCCAAGCAGATATCCGCACAGGGAAAACCAACACTGTCAGTCTCTGTGGATGTGATAAATACTGGTGCAGCGTATTCCGGAAAAGAAGTGGTTCAGGTGTATGTATCCTGCCCACAGGGAAAACTGCCAAAAGAATTCCGTCGTCTGGCAGCTTTTGGAAAAACAAAACTTCTGGCACCGGGGGAGACGCAGTCACTTACACTGAGCATGGATCTGTACCAGTTGGCCTCCTATTCCGAGGAACAGGCGGCATGGCTGCTGGAGACAGGTACTTACGGTATCTGGGTGGGAAATGCGTTATCTACCGCGGCCCTTTGTGGCACCTTTGTGCTGGATGAGACAAAAGTACTCGTGCAGTGTGAACATATCTGTCCATTAAAAGAATCATTGGAAGAACTTCAGCCGGATAAAGCAAAGCTGGAAGAAAAACAGACAGCATGGCTGCGGAAGGCAGAAGAACGGAAACTGCCGAAAGTACAGATTTCTGCGAAAGAGTTGCCGACAGAGACGGTAGTTTATGAAAAATTACAGGATCAGTATCCGGGCAGAGCAGGTGAAATCGTGGATCAGCTTTCCACAGAAGAATTGATTGCATTAGCAATCGGAGATCCAGCGAAAGATCAGGGAGCGAGTGCACTCGGCTCTGCGGGACAGACGGTTCCGGGGGCAGCGGCAGAGACAGTCACTGTGGCTGAAAAAGCTCCGTATTATGTGGCGAGCATCGTGCTGGCAGACGGCCCGGCGGGATTGCGTCTGCGTAGTGAGTATCAGGTCAGAGAAGACGGCAGTATCGATGGCGGAGATTTTCTGGATGGATTTGAAAACGGATATTTTGCGGAGCCGAAGGAATCGAAGGGAATCGTATATCATCAGTATTGCACTGCAATTCCGGTGGGAACACTGCTGGCGCAGAGCTGGAATCTGGAACTGATGCATACACTTGGCAGGATGATTGCCGGAGAAATGAATGAATTTGAAGTGACACTTTGGCTGGCACCAGGCATGAATATACACAGAAATCCACTGTGTGGCAGAAATTTTGAATATTATTCAGAAGACCCGCTGCTGGCAGGAAGTATGGCAGCAGCTATGACACAGGGCGTACAGTCAATACCTGGGTGTGGTACGACCATTAAGCATTTTGCATGCAATAATCAGGAAGATAACCGTATGGGTTCCGATTCGATCTTATCTGAACGGACATTGCGCGAAATCTATCTGAAAGGATTTGAAACAGCGATCCGCAGTGCCCAGCCGATGGCGATGATGACGTCCTATAATCTGATTAACGGTGTGCATGCGGCAAACAATTACGATATCTGTACGAAAGCGGCACGCGATGAATGGGGATTTGCAGGTGCGATCATGACAGACTGGACGACAACGACAGATTCCACCGCCGGTGAGTGTACGGCAGCAGGCTGTATGAAAGCCGGAAACGATATGGTAATGCCGGGAGATATGCGGGATCATGCGAGCATCCGTCAGGCATTGAAGGATGGAACGCTGGATATCCGGGAACTGAAACGCTGTGTATATCATACGATAAAAATCATTTTGCAGTCCAATCAGTATGAAGATGTAAAATCATAAATCAGGTATTTTCCTCAGTTTGCGCTTTGATTTTCTCTTCATCCATGCTGTCCAGTTGAATGTCAGGAAGCAATTCAAAATAAAAGTCCTGATATTTTTCTGCCAGGGCAGCAATGCATTTTGTTTGCAGGATTTGGAATTTTGACAGTGAGATAATGTCTTTATCAAAGGTGATGTATACACTGATCCAGAGTCTTCGACCGGTACGGACAATGTCGTAATACAGGTTTTTATGCCCATAGCCGCCAATGATTGGTTCCACAGTGGCTTTGATATCATCAACGGTCTCTGCTTCCGGTGGCCACAGCATCAGATCACGGAGGCCGGTGATGACTGTTTTGATCGGTGTCGGCAGCATAAAGGCTGACAATATGATGGTGATGATCTGATCCAGGTACGGTGTCAGACGCTGAAACCATGCAAAGGGGACGATGATCGGAAGCAGAAATGCCACCGCCATTCCCAGGGATACCACGCAGTCAATTTTCCAGGTCTGCAATTCAATATTCACCAGTGGTGAACTCATATGTTTGTTTTTGAAATAAAGGCAGATAGCCACGGTCAGACTCAGGAGACAGGCAAAAAGCTCAAAGGCGGAAATCGTGTGAAAGGATACTTTATGTCCGCCGTGCAGTAATAGATGAATATTGTTAAAAATCAATCCAAAGGTAACCGCTGCCATAATAGCACCTTTCACTACTACAAACCCGGTCTCTATCTGGGTATATCCAAAGGGATGCTGTTCGCTGGAAGGACGGTAGAGCAGCGGAATCAGAAAAATGGATGGAAGCATCATAAAAAATTCGACGCTGTCGTAAACTGCATCCAGAAGAACTGCCTGAGAACCGGAAAAAACAGCCATCCCGATTTCTACGATGGCAAAGACCAGGCTGCCATACAGTGACAGGCTCATTGCAGATTTTTCTCTTTTCAGTGTTTTCTTTCCTACATGCATATTAAAACCTCTTTTATCCTATCTGTGTATTTTGTAAAATTGCTAAAATATAAATGGACTTCCGTATTATGTGCACATTCGTCAAGCGGATATCTGTAATCTACTTATGCGGTGTATTTTTTCTGATCGTCTCACAGCAGTTGTGCAAACAGCCGCAAGATTAACTGTCCAAGGCGCAGATGTGCACCGAGTCCGGTTTTGTACTTTTCTGTCACGTCCCGACATTGTGAAAATGTATGTCTGAAATCATGCTTTATATCCATGACAGCCGGGCAATCCACCATAAAACAACCATTTTCAAAGTGATGATACAGACTGCGGTAATCCAGATTGATGGTACCGCAGGTAGCCATACGATCATCGGCAATGCTCATTTTTGCATGGCAGAATCCGGGAGTCCATTCAAAAATGTGCACACCGCTAGAAACCAGCTGATGATAAAAAGAGCGGGTAACACTGTATACCATTTTTTTGTCAGGAATTCCAGGTGTGATGATACGGACATCCACACCACGTTTGGCAGCCAGAGACAAAGCGTGTGACAGTTCATCTGTAATGATCAGATAGGGGGTAATAAACCAGCAGTAATGTTCTGCTTTATTTGCCATGCTGATATAGACTTCTTCCCCCACCTGTTCATCATCCAGCGGACTGTCAGCATAAGGCTGGACGTAACCGTGTTGTACTGCCTTATACGGTTCATCCGGCAGATACGGTTCAAAGGAACGGTCACTTGGCAGATTTTTTTTGATTGCATTCCACATTTCAAGAAATGTGATGGTGAGAGATCTGACCGCATCTCCTTCCAGGCGGATGCCGGTATCTTTCCATTCTCCATAGGGATGAGAAAAACCAAAGTATTCATTTGCCAGATTATAGCCGCCGGTAAATCCTATTTTTCCATCAATAACAGTAATCTTACGATGATCACGGTTGTTCAGAAATAAATTAACACCCGGAACAAAGGGATTAAATACCCGGCAGGCAATGCCAAGAGCTTCCAGTTGTTTTGCAAAATCATGATTGAGAAAACTGATGGAGCCCATGTCATCATAAAAAACGCGGACTTCGACACCTGCCTGTACACGTTCTGCCAGTACAGTCTGAATCTTCTGCCATGCGTCAGCATTTTCAATAGCATGATATTCCATAAAAATAAATTTTTCTGCTTTCGCCAGATCGGCAAGCTGTGCTTCCAGCCCCTGTACTGCTTCCGGATAATAAGTGACATCCGTATTCTGATAAACAGGGTAGGCTGCGTTGCGGTACAGATAATCGGAAATGCTTCCGGCAGGTGCACAGTGCTTTTTTAACTGCTGGGAAATCTCATGATTGGGCGGCAGGCATGGCAGCAAAATGGCATCTATTTCCTGATAACGCTTGCGCATATTGCGGGTTCCTTTGTTTGTCTGAAACATCAGATACAGACAAACACCGAGCACCGGCATGACAAGAATCAGTATGATCCAGGGCATTTTCAGGGATGATGTTTTATTTTTGCTGTAAATGTATAAAACAAGAATTAAAACAAGAATTTTGGTCAGTGCATTGATCCAGGGCATCTGTGTATTCAGATGATTCATAATAGAAAGAAAAAAAGCAATCTGAAGAAAAATTGCCAGCAGACAGAAGAAAAGTCGTTTGATACTGTTTTTTGTCTTACGGTTACCTTCTATTGTATGATGTTCTGTTTTTCTCATGTTGCATGCCTCCTGTCTGCATCCGGGTACAAAAATGTTCCTTCGTACCGTGTACGTCTGTACGAGCGGTATAGTATAGATTATGATACCATATTTTTTTTACACGGCAAGTAAAAATCTGCTACAATAGGAAAAAAAGGAAAGGAAACAGTTATGTATCGGATTTTTTGTGTGGAAGATGATGAGACCATCGGAAAAATGATAAAGCGGCATCTGGAAAAATGGGAGTATGACGTGCATGTGGCAAAAAATCTCAGTCAGGTTATGACGGAGTTTGCTGCTTTTGACCCGCAGCTGGTGCTGATGGATATCCGGCTTCCTTTTTATAACGGATATTACTGGTGTACTGAGATACGCAAAGTGTCAAATGTGCCGGTGATTTTTCTGTCCTCAGTGGCAGACAATATGAATATCGTTATGGCAATGAACATGGGCGGAGATGATTTTATCCCGAAGCCTTTTGATCTGGAAGTATTGACGGCGAAAATCCAGGCATTGCTGCGAAGAAGTTATGATTTTGCGGGAAACAGCAGTATTATGGAGCACAAAGGCGCAGTACTGAATCTCATGGATGCCACTTTGACCTGGGCGGGACAGCAGCTGGAATTGACCAAGAATGAATTGAAAATCCTGCATGCGTTGCTGGAACATAAGGAAAAAATTGTCAGCAGGGAGGAACTGATGGAGAAACTATGGGAGAGCGATGCCTATGTGGATGAGAATACGTTGTCCGTGAATGTGAACCGGCTGAGAAAAAAACTGTCAGCTGTCGGACTGGATGGATTTATTCTGACGAAGAAAGGAATCGGGTACCGGATCGGATGAAAACATGGAAAAGTTTTGTCAAACGAAATATAGAGTGGATGATTCTGTCAGCAGTGTTGTTTTTTCTGCATGTATTATATCTGTTCCTGATCGGCCGAACAGGGGATGATCTGATCTATGCGGGAATACTGGATCTGTGTATCATTACGGCTGCCGTATGCATGGCATATATCCGCTATTACCGAAAAGTGCGGTATCTGAAAGGTATACTGCAACAGCCGTTTTCCGGGGAATTGAAGCTGCCGGAGACGGAGGATTTGACAGAGGAACTGCTTGGACAGCTTGCGGAAAATGCAAATATCGAGCGGCAGCTGGCGGTCAGTGCCGCGGCCAGACAGCAGTCGGAGATGAAAGATTATTATGCGAAGTGGGTGCATCAGATCAAGACACCGATTGCGGGACTGCAGCTTTTACTCCAGATGGAACGTGGCGAACAGGAGAACGCAGAGTCCGGTGAAAGGATGACAGAAGAATATCATATAAAGCAGCTTCAAAATCTGACAGATATGGAAGAGGAACTGTTTCGGATTGAAGAATACGTGGGAATGGCGTTACAGTATCAACGCCTTAACAGTAATTCAAATGATTACATTTTGAAACAGATATCGCTTGATACCGTGATTCGTGAAGTAATCCACAAATATGCCAGGATTATGATCCGCCGGAAAATACGGTTACATTATGAAAAAACGAATGTGAGCGTTATCTCCGATGAAAAGTGGCTTGCCTTTGTGCTGGAACAGTTACTTTCAAATGCGGTCAAATATACCCCGGGAGGTGAGCTTACGATTGAGGTGCAGGAAGAACCGCAACAGATCTGGCTGAAAATCCGGGATACCGGCATTGGCATTCGCAGTGAAGATATCCCAAGGGTGTTTGAAAAAGGATACACCGGGTTTAACGGACATGAGGATAAACGTTCCACAGGAATCGGTCTGTATCTGTGCCGGGATGCATTACAGAAACTGGGGCATACGATTCGGATACAGTCGGAAATAGGGGAAGGAACGGTCGTAACGGTTGGATTTTACAAAGATACGATTGATGTTAGAGACTGAGAAAAGCTATCCATCCATAACTTGCGGTTATGGATGGATAGCTTTTCTGTATTTGTGAAGAATCTGTGAACAACTTATAATAATAAGCAACGGACATAGGGTTCGAAGGAAAAAGGAGGAGAAGGTTTTATGAGAAGCAAAAAAGTACGTGCTGCAATGATCGCAGCAGCAGCTTGTCTCTCTTTTACAAGTGTAGTTGCACCATCTGCAACTGCTCTGGCAGCCGGTTATACCGGACTTGCACAGGAGGCAAACGGAAACTGGTATTATTACAATAACGGACAGAAAGTGACAAGCGGTACAAATCTGGTACAGAATGAATATGGCTGGTGGTATGTGAAAAACGGTCAGATTGATTTTGCTTATACCGGACTTGCCCAGAACGAGTATGGTTGGTGGTATGTGAGAAACGGAAAAATTGATTTTTCCTATACCGGACTTGCCCAGAATGAATACGGCTGGTGGAGAATCGTAAATGGTATGGTTGACTTCGGCTGCAACAGTGTAGAAAACAGCGAGTACGGCTGGTGGAAGATCGCAAACGGTAAAGTAGATTTCGATTATACAGGAATTGCTCAGAACCCGTATGGCTGGTGGAGAATCGTAAACGGTGCGGTAGACTTTGGCTGTAACAGCGTCGAGAGCAATGAGTATGGATGGTTCTACTTAAAAGACGGTAAAGTAGACTTCAGCTACAACGGTCTGGCAAGCAACCAGAACGGTGAGTGGATGATCGAGAACGGTGCCGTAACATTCAATTACACAGGCGCTTACATGGACGCAGAGGGCAAAGGCCATGTAGTGGAGAACAGCAAAGTGAATAACGGGCTGGTAGCAGATATTGATTACCTTAATGCAAAGCAGAACACGGCTCAGTATTTTGACTATTCTGAGAAAATTGCAGAGCAGATGAAAGCATATCCGGTAAATCCGGAAGCTGCAAAGATTGACATCGCAGCAGAAGATGCGAACGGTGCTTCCGGTGTTGTACTGACCGCATCCAGAAAATCTCAGGGTGATTACTGTCTGAATGCTCTGGTAGCAGGACACAAGATCAATCTGAATGCAACCGGTGACAACAAAGTTGCAACCGCAGTAAGTTCTAATGCAGACAGTGATATTAAAGTAACAGACGGAAATGTCTCATTCACACCGGCAGCCATCAATGCAGATGATCCAAGCGATGAAGTGATCACTGTTACTATGACAGACGGCACAGAGTACCGTGTACATACCGTCAATGAACTGCTTCCGGGCATGGATATCACAAATAATGGTGTAAAAGCATCTGACGCAGGTGTCTATACATTTGCACTGGATCATTTCTTCCTTCGTGTAAATACAGAGGGTGAGTTAGTATACTACCGTTACATTCCGCAGTATGAAGTAAAAGTAGATGACCGTGATGAACTTGGTGTAAAAGCAGAAAACATGGCAGAGAATTTTGCCGCTCAGGATGCCATTGACGGAAGTCGTTACTATACAGCATTCATTGAGCTTGAGCCGACATACAGAAACGCTATGGGCGGATTTTCCAGCGGATATTATCTTGTAATGGATGAAAACTATACAGATATCGATGAAGCTACTTTAGCAGCAAATGAAGATGAGAAACATTACCATGGCCAGGGTTATCTGGATCAGCATGAGTTTGTTGTACTTGGCAAAAATCATTACATCAACCTCAGCTACACACCGGTACTGGCAGACAACCTTCCGGAGACAGTAAAAGGTCTGGACGGTGGAAACACTGCGTATGTATGGGTAGGCATCATCCAGGAAGTAAAAGATGGAAAAGTCATCAAAGAGATCAACACAGGTGATTATCCATTATTATATGAATCCGCAGTAGAGTCTATCAATTACAGCGAAAGTACACTGGACGGCGCTCCAACTTCCATCGGACAGCAGACAGTTCAGAAGAACTTTGCAGCTGGTGTAAAGGATTACGTTCATGTAAACAGTGTGGATTATACATTAGATGCAAACGGAAACACAGATAAGATTCTTGTTTCCATGCGTGATCAGAGTGCAGTTTACCAGTTTGATTTTAACACAGGAGCAATCGACTGGATTCTTGGCGGTAAAGCATCCACTCTGAAAGGTTATGAGGGATATACTTCTACACGTACCGATGACAATGGTGTAGCATTCCAGGCATTGACGTTCGGACAGCATTTTGCACGCTATACAAATAAAGATGAGAATGGCATGATCACAGGCAATACACAGATCAGCGTTTTCGATAACCATACAGGTATCGGACCGTTCCTGACATCTCCGACTTATCCGGGAGCACCTGCTACACTGACACGTACTTTACAGGTAAGCATCAATGAGAAAAAAGGAACTGCAAAAGTATACAATGCGATCAAAGGTACTGACCTGACAGACAAAAATGGAAAATACCATATCGCAAGTCATTGCGGAAGTGTACAGTATGACAGTGATACATCCGTAACCATCGGATGGGGACTTCACGGTGTTATCGATAATATCCCGGCATTTGTTCCGGATCAGGCAAGAAAAAATCTGGATGCAAACTATCCGGATATTGCACTGAAACAGGGATGCCGCCCGGTATTTACTGACTATAACATGGCAGCAGGAACCATTTCCTTCGAGCTGACACCGGTCAGAAACCAGATGAACTTAGACAGTCCGGATGCACTGTTCTCTTACAGAACTTACAAAAACGCATACTAAAACAGAAGCATAAATACGTTGCTTTTCAGATGAAAAGATACAATCCCGGGGAAATATCCCCGGGATTTATTGCGTCTGAGGGGAAAAAAGTGTAAACTGATTTTATCTCAGTCGAGAATATGCTCACTTTTATAAGTAGGAGTGCAAGCACTGCCTGAGAGAATGATGGAGTTTTGCGTATTGGGAGGAAGGATATATGAGGCTGGAACAGATATCGTATTTTCTGAGTGTGGCAGAGCACGGCAATATCACGGCGGCTGCAAGATCACTCTACATTTCTCAGCCTGCACTGAGCAAACAGATCACGTTGTTGGAACAGGAGATCGGTCTGCCGCTGTTTGAACGCCAGGCCAGAGGGGTCACCCTGACCAGAGCTGGCATGCAGTTTCAGAAGGATCTGAAAAATATATTAAAAGAATTGGAAAATGCCAAGAAGAATGCGGTCCTTGCAGGGCGGGCACAGAAACCACTGCTGAATATCGGCTGTTTTGACGGTGTTTATTCGGATGATTTTCTTCCAGCCCTGTACGAATATCTGCGAGAGGCAGCACCGGAGCAGAAACTGGTGCTGCACAAATGTGATTTTGTAGAAGGAAATGAATACCTCCGAAAAGGAAAAATTGACCTGTGGCTGACTTTGGGGTCTTCCTGGGAAGAGACGGACGGATTTTTAAAGAAAGAGCTGCTTTATCGGAAAGGTGCCTTGATCTATTCTGCCAAATCTCTGCCGGGAAAGAAAGAACAGCCCGTCTGGGAAGATTTCCGGGATGAGCCTTGTATTCTGATCAAAAAGAGCCAGAGTCCGACGATGTTTCAGCATTCGCTGGATACGCTGGAGATGCTGGGATTGGATACCGGAACCATTGAAGTCGTGGAGAATATCGGAACAGAACTCAGTTATGTGAAACTGGGACGGGGCTACTGTTTGTTGTCGGAAGAGGCGATTCAGGGAAGCGGGGAACTGCGAAGCATACCGCTGCCCGAGGGACGCGGCGTTGATGTGGTGGCAGTCTGGCCGGAGGAGAATGAGGTATTGACGACATTGCTGGAAGCATATCCTAACCAGATATAGCGGAGATATCGATGAAGCATAGCGGAATAGAAGATGCAGGTCTATTTGACCGGATGGATGTGCGTTATTGTGGAAATAAAAATCGGAGAAGATTTGGAAAGTGTTTGGGAAAACGATGATAGAAGGATTTGATGAGATCGTACTGGCGTGGGAAAAACACGAACTTTTTTATAAGGAGCTATATGAGAAAAAGAAGGGGAATCCGGCAGAATACCGCAGATTTCTGTCACAGCTGAATGTGGAGGATCTGCGGGAGGAAGGACTTGTGGTTCCGGATCTGTATGACACTTTTGAGATTTACGGGGAAACGACACCGATCTTTGATCTGAATACGGACATTGCGGTGTGGAAGCATTCCCGTTATACACCGGCTTATCTGCATGCACACCGGTATTTTGAGATTGTATGTGTGGTGAGCGGACATGCACGACACCGCGTCAGCGGCGAAGCTGTCATGGAGTTGCAGCCCGGTGATATCTGTATTCTGCCGGATGGAGTCTGCCATTCACTGGAAGTCATAAGTGATGATGGCATCGTGATCAATGTCATGCTCAAGAAAAGTACCTTTCAGTACACTTTTTTTGATATTTTATCTTCGGACAATCTGCTGTCCCGTTTTTTTCAGGATGCACTGCTGGAGCACAAGGAGAACAATTATTTGTTCTTCCGTACCGGAAATGAGGAAGACGATACGATTGAGTACTGTATCAAGGCAATGTTCCTGAATTATTATAAACATCGCAAATATTATGACAAAATGTTAAAACATCTGGTGTCATGTCTGTTTATTCTTTTACTCAGAAACTACAATAAGTATTATATTCCGGACAAAAATAGTCAAAAAGAACTGAAGATTATGCGGTATCTGCAGGAGCATTATGCGGATGCCACGCTGGAACATGCGGCGGCATACTTCAATTACAGTACGTCGTATTTCAGCAGAATGGTAAAGCACAATACCGGGTGTAACTTTACGGAACTTCTGGTGAAATACCGTCTGGAGCTTGCCTGTCGCCTGCTGCGGGAAAGCAGACTGAAAGTCGGGGAGATCTGCGAGATCATCGGTTACCGCAACCTGGAACACTTCAACCGGCAGTTTCGGAAGGAATTTGACCGGACGCCGACCCAGTATCGCAGGGAACATCGGGATAATGTCAAAAAAGATCAAATTTAAGGGTGAAAATCCGGGTATTAAAAATGTATCTGTATTTGTACAATAAAACTATCAACCGCTTTGGGGAAAAAGGAGGAGTTTTATGAAAGCGAAACAGGTATTGGGGTGTCTGTTGTCAGCAGCAATGGTCACATCCTGTCTGCCGGGAACTGCATTTGCAGCAGGAGCAGCGAACAAACCGACGGACGGCGGCAAAGAAGTCGTAAAAGCAGATGATACAGCGGGAAAAATTGTATCAGAGACAACCGGAACGAAGGAGAACGGCATTGCGACTTGCGGCGCAGTGAAGGACGATGGTATCGTGACCTACAAAGTCTATCTGCCGGATGGATACAGTGAGGATATGAGTTATCCGACCGTTTATCTGATGCCGTATGACGGTTACAGTGCTGACATTTATATCAACGATGGAATTGCAGAGACACTGGACAGCATTATGAACGGCGAAGATGCCATTCCGATGGTTGTAGTTATGCCGGAATTTACCGAGACACAAGATTATGACACACTGCTTGGAGAAGTAGTTGCGGATGTGGAAGCAAAATATTCCGTAATCCCGGACAAACAGTACCGTGCGATCCTCGGTGTGAACGTAGGCGGTTACATGGCATATGAGAATGCACTGGTGGCAAAATCAGATCTGTTCTATGGTGTGGGTTCCCATATGGGTGATTTTATCAGTGAGGCAAATCCATATCTGGAAAAAGGTGCCATTACAGACAATCTGCCGAACAGTTCTGTGATCCGAAGCGGTGACTACTATTATTACATTGACGCTCCGAATGGCGATGCAGCTACGACAGTGGCCGGAGGAACAAAAGACATCGGCTACAAACTGGAAGTAAATTCCGGTGCATACGGCGCATTTGCAGAGCGTTACAGAAACTATGGTGGAGCCACATCCGATCTTCAATATGTGGAATATGCGGTACTGGCAGGAAATGCGGATGCAGATTATTATCTCGCTGCACTGGGACGTTCCATGAACCGTTTCAGCACCAGATTTACTGAAAATATATATGACGCATCACTCAGCTGTACACCGCAGGCGGTTACCTCTGATGTAAAATCCGCAAAAGCAGAAGTGACACTGACCATGAAAGAAGATATTGCAAAATTTGCAAAAGAAATGCCGGAAGTGGAAGTAACTGTTCAGATGTCTGATCCGGACAGCGGAGAGATCTTAGATACTCAGACAAAAAATGTCAAAGAACTTGCAGCAGGTGAGAGTACAAAGATCGGCTTTGATCTGGATACCGCAAAAATGGCAGACGGAATCAACACCACACTGACCGCAGAGATATCCTTTATGGGAATGTCTCATCAGGCAGGCAGTTTGTCCATGGTGGCAGTACAGGATACCGGTACAGCAGATGATGAGCAGCAGGTTGACCTGATGGGCGACTGGTATTTTAAGGCTTACAAACCATACTCACGCAATGATGCTAGTACCGTAGAACTGGATAAAGTAGCAAACCTCACAGAGCAGGAGTATACAAGCTGGGGAGTTGTTCAGCCGTGCCTGGGCTGGTGGACCGCAGACTTTGATGAGTCTCTGGGCGGAAATGCCAACTATTCCGGATATGCATGGTATGTAAGAACTTTTGACCTGCCGGAAGAAAAAGATTTCAAGACAGAGGGACTGGTTGTGGCAGTCGGCTGTTTTGATGAGTCAAATGAAGTATATATCAATGGAAAACTCATCGGTTCCAACGGTATTAACTTTAACGATGAGGGTGTCGGCTTCTATGACGGATCCAATCCGTGGGATGTAAATAATGTATATGCACTGGATTCCAGCGTCCTGAATTACGGTGGAAAGAATACCATTGCAATCCGTACCTGCAACAGCAGCGGTGGCGGCGGTTGGTATCAGGGACCGGTAGGAATCTATACCGTAGCAGCTTACAATAAAGCAGCAGGCAAACCATCCGTATACGCATCTGATGATATCGCCGGTGCGGTAAAAGAGGCGGCAGCTGCACAGCAGAATGCTCTGGAAACAGAGAATATCGAGGCTTACCAGAATACACTCAGTGTAGAGTATTACGAGTCCGGATATGACAGAGCAAGACGTGTGGCACAGGCATCTGACTGGATGAATATATACGACAATATCAAAGTTACCGATACCGGTGTGGGCGTATTTGTGGATGGAGATTTGTATAATTATCAGGCAGCCCGCGTGATCACAGGCGAAAAAGACGGTGAGACCGTTGAAATCCTGAACAATCCGGAAGTATCCGAATATTACAAAGTAGAAGATGGACAGACAATCATGTACGGAAGCCATTCCAGATTTTTCCAGGATGATTATGTATCCGAGGCACTGGACGGAACAACACAGACATTCCGTGTATATCTGCCGGAAGGATATTATGAGGAAGGAAATGCACAGCGTTATCCGACCTTATATCTGCTCCATGGAATCAACAGCCAGAGTACGACATATGCCATTGACAAAATTGACCAGGTGCTGGATGAAGCGATTGCAGCCGGAGAGATCGAGCCGATGATTGTAGTCATCCCGGATGATCCGACGAAATCAAGCTTCTGGGGCGGAAAATATGCGGATATGGTTACCGATGATCTGCTTCCGACCGTTGATAAACGGTATCGCACCATTGATGATGAGAGATATCGCATGACATCCGGCTGCTCCATGGGCGGTGGCGGATCCGTAAATATCGGGATGTTCAATTCTGATCTGTTCTCCGGTGTCATCAGTTTCTATGGTGCGATCCGTATGGTAGAAAATGGATACACGGCAGCAGCACAGACTCCGGACGGATATCTGAATCAGTTCTCCGTATTCCTTGCATGCGGAAATCAGGATATGTATGCATTTTATGATGATCAGGAACTGTTAAGCCGCGTGCTGACAGAAAAAGGAGTGGAGCATTTCCATCTGATCGACGTGGGCGCACATGATAATATTTTCTATCTGCCGCAGTTTGTACCATCTCTTGCATATGTAACAGGTCATATGTATCATACAGAAGATTCTGCAGAAATCCTGAGCGGAACTGCAGACGTAAATGTAACAGACAAACTGGAAGTAACATACAATGTTGCAGTAGGAGATAAGGTTTCTGATTACCTCAATCAGGTAATGGCTCTGGATGGCACAGTTTCCACACCGGATCTGAGCATCCCGGTAGAAGTCGTAGTTACTCAGAATGGCGTAAAAGTAGCTGATGTAACAGATTATCAGACCGCAGGAGCAGCAACAACACTGACCAATACTATCTCCATTCCGACAGATGATCTTGATCTGAATGCAGATTATACCGTTGATGTATATGCAACTGTACTGGAAAATACAGCATGCATCGCAAGCACAACTGTAAGTTCTTACCAGACCGGTATCTACAATGTGGATGGTGAGGATGTATATTATGTAGAGGGACAGCGTCAGTACATCACAGGCGTGGTTCAGGTAGGTAATGCATGGTACAACCTGGTAAACGGCGTAGTTCAGAAACAGGTAACCGTAGCAGGTAATGCATACGGCTGGTGGTACATTAACGAAGATGGTATCGTAGACTTCAATTATACCGGACTTGCACCGAACACCTATGGTTGGTGGTATGTGGAAAACGGAGCAGTAAGCTTTGCAGCAAATGGTCTTGTATATGACAGCAAATACGGCTGGTGGTATGTAGAAAGAAGTGCTATCAACTTCGGTTACACCGGACTGGTACAGAACGCATACGGCTGGTGGTACGTGGAAGGTGGAGCCATCAATTTCCAGGCAACCGGACTGGTGCAGAATGCATATGGCTGGTGGTATGTGGAAAACGGAGCCATCAACTTCAACTACAACAGTCTTGCACCAAACGCATACGGCTGGTGGAAGATCACCGGCGGTCAGGTAGACTTTGGATTTACCGGTTATGTAAATTACGGTGGAGTAAACTACCGCGTGGTAAATGGACAGGTTCAATTTTAATCTGATTAAGGGAACTCTCCATTGATAGGTCTTATTGTTCACTGCTTATTGAGGCGGGAGTCATCTTACATTTGATATAAGGTAATATAGAACAGGAAAACGGGAAGTCTCCGGCAGAAATGCCGGGGGCTTTTCTGTTGCATTTTGTAAAAATTAAAAAAATTTGAAATTATGTTTGTTTGAAATTCTAGTTGTTTCGAAAAAGATTTGCTGATAAAATAAACGAAATAATGAGTAACAGTGTTTTTTGAGTGGGATATGGTTTCTGCTTGAAAGACAGGAATGTGAAATAGAAAAATCAGAAGAACTTGAAGAAAAATAAGAGGGATAGAACAGAATGATTAAATTTACAGATGTTTCCTTTGGATTTCCACAGAAGGATTTATATAATGAGATTTGTTTTGAAGTCGTGGAGGGCGATCACGCAGCACTCATCGGCAGCAACGGCACCGGCAAGAGTACACTGATCGACATGATCATCCACACGGATGACTATTTATACGACGGAAAAATTGAGAAGGATGAAGCCGCACGGATCGGTTATATTCCGCAGTTTGTAAAGCATGAAGCAGAAGAAATTTCCGCTTTTGATTTTCTGGCAAAACCATTTGTGGAACTGCAGAAAAAATCAGAGGCAATCTGTGCGGAGATGGAGACTTCAGAAGATATGGACGAAGTTTATGGCCGTTATCAGAACGTATTGGATGAGATGGATGCCATTGACGCATACAATTATGATTCCAATATCCGAAAAGAACTTGCAATTGCAGGGATGACAGCACTAGAAGACACTTCTGTCACAAAAATTTCCGGTGGAGAGTTCAAGCTTTTATCTATCATCCGGAGTATGCTTTTGAAACCGCAGCTTCTGATCATGGATGAGCCGGATGTATTTCTTGATTTTGAAAATATCATCGGTCTTTCCAAACTGATCAACAATTATGAGGGAACCATCATTGCGATTTCACATAACCGACTGCTGTTAAGCCAGTGCTTCAATAAGATCCTGCATCTGGAAAACAAGGAGCTGCAGGAGTTCCCGGGCACTTTTTCAGAATATAATCAGGCGATGCTTGAGACAAAAGTGCAGATGGCAGAGCAGGCTACAAAAGATGCTGAGTGGATCGCCGTGCAGGAGAAGCTGATCGAGAAGATTCGTTCAGAGGCAACGTATATTGATAATCCGGCGAAAGGAAGACAGCTCAAAGCCCGAGTATCTTATCTGGAGCGGCTTCAGGCAAGACAGTGTAAGAATCCGTTTATTGAAAATCATGGATATGATTTTACTTTCCCGGAGGTGGAACTGCCGGAGGATTTTGAGCCGGATCATGCACCGGTTGTGATCTCCGTGAAAGATTATGCACTTTCCTTTGACCGGGAATTACTGAAAAATGTTTCCTTTGATATCAAGGCTGGTGAGAAAGTGGCCATCGTTGGTGCAAACGGAACCGGAAAATCCAGTATGCTGAAAGATATTTATGAGAGCATGAAGTCAGATTCTGACCGCATCGGATATTACACTCAGATTTTCGATGATGATCCGGAACAGCTTTCCGGCGGCGAGCGGAATATCAAACAGCTCAGAGCATTGTGCGAGTCAGATGCGGAAATACTGTTCCTGGATGAACCGTCCAGCCATTTGGATACCTATGCGCAGATTGCCCTTGAAAAAGCGATCAAAGAGTATCAGGGAACGGTACTTATGGTAACACATGATTTCTATACCGTTGCAAATTGTGCAGACCGCATTTTATTACTTGAGAATGGCACGGTCCGTGAACAGAGTGGCAGAGCATATCGCAAGAGTATTTATAAAAAATATTTTGAGAGCGATATTTTTGAGGCAGAGCGCATCCGTGTGGAAAAGGAAGTGCGGATCCATGCACTGCTCAGAGATGGTAAGTGGAAAGAAGCGAAGAATGTATTGTAGGGCATCTGACAAAAACTTTGAAGAAACGTATAAATTCAGAATAAATAATGTTGAAGAACTGCATACTCTGTGATATTTTTTCCTATCTTATCGATTCACATCCGTATCTTACAAAAATGTAAGATTAGAGGCAGAAATGTAAGCCAAATCAATGGATTGCATTTCTGCCTTTTGTTATGATAGTCTCAACAAAGAAACAAGCATGCTGAAACAACAAAGAAAAACATTCTGCAAAACATGAAATTATGAAAATTATGAAATGTCGGACAGAACACAGCAAAGGAGTGACCATCATGGCAATTTTGGAAGTAAATAATGTGAAAAAAATATATACGACACGATTTGGCGGCAATCAGGTGCAGGCGTTGAGTAACATCAACTTTTCCGTAGAAAAAGGAGAGTATGTGGCGATCATGGGTGAATCCGGTTCCGGAAAAACAACCTTGCTGAACATTCTGGCAGCGCTGGATAAACCGACCTCAGGAGAGGTTCTGCTGAACGGGAAAAATCTGGTATCTGTAAAGGAAAAAGAGATTTCTGCGTTCCGCCGGGATCATCTGGGATTTGTATTTCAGGATTTTAATCTTTTGGATAATTTTTCCCTAAAAGATAATATCTTTCTCCCACTGGTACTTTCCGGTGTGGATTACAAGGAGATGGAAAAACGCATCCGTCCGATTGCGCAGAAGCTTGGGATTACCGAACTTCTGGAAAAATATCCATATGAAGTGTCCGGCGGGCAGAAACAGCGTGCAGCAGTAGCCCGTGCACTGATCACCAACCCGGAACTGGTTCTTGCGGATGAACCGACGGGCGCGCTGGATTCCAGGGCAACGGGCGGACTGCTGAAGCTTTTTTCACAGATCAATGCAGAAGGACAGACCGTTGTAATGGTAACGCACAGTACAAAGGCGGCAAGCCACGCAAACCGCATTCTATTTATAAAAGACGGTGAAGTGTTCCATCAGATTTATCGGGGAAATGCGACAAATGAGCAGTTATATGTGAAGATTTCCGATGCGTTGACCGTATTGACGACAGGTGGTGAAGAGCATGAATAATATTTATGTACGTCTGGCAAAGACAAATATTCAGAATAACCGGCAGCTGTATCTGCCATACATTATTTCAGGCATCGTTACGGTGATGATGTTTTATCTGATGATGTTTATCAACAATAATCCAGGACTGAAAAGTATTCCGGGATCTGTAAACCTGATAACAATTATGGCGCTTGGTGTTGGTATTATTACTATTTTTGCTTATATTTTCATTTTTTATACCAATAGTTTTATTATCAAACGCCGAAAAAAAGAAATCGGTGTGTACAATATATTAGGTATGGAAAAACGACACATTGCGAGAGTTCTTGGGTTGGAAACTGTGTTTGTGGCAATGCTTGCCATCGCAGGTGGTATTTTATCAGGTATTATATTTTCCAAATTGATCCTGATGCTGCTTTACCGTATGCTGGGATTTCAGGAGAGTGTATCATTTTATATTACCAAAGCAGGAATTGCGTGGGCAGTCATCGTTTTTGGTGTATTATATGTGCTTACGTTGCTTTACAATCTGCTGCAGATCCGTCTGGCAAATCCAATCGAATTACTGCACGGAGGAAATGTGGGAGAAAAAGAGCCAAAGACCAAAGGTGTGATAGCAGTTGCAGGAGCCGCATGTCTGGCTGTGGCTTATTATATTGCAATTACCACAGAGAATCCAATGGAAGTGTTGATGAAATTTTTTCTTGCAGTTGTTCTTGTAATTATTGGAACTTATTTTCTGTTTACTGCAGGAAGCATTGCTATTTTGAAAATGCTGCGCAAAAACAAAAAGTTTTACTATAATAAAAAGCATTTTACAGCGGTATCCGGTATGTTATATCGTATGAAACAGAATGCGGCCGGACTGGCAAGCATCTGTGTGTTGTCTACCATGGTGCTGGTGATGATCTCCATGACGGTCAGTATGTTTGCCGGTGTGGATGATGAACTGAAAGAGCGGTATCCGTATGAGTTATCCTATAGCGTAGATGCAGATAAAATAGAGGAAAATACAGACTGTCAGGAGATTTATCAGACGATTACTGATACAATCGCAAAGCAGGGCAGAGAAATCACGGATTCTTCGATGTTCAGTTACTTTCAGTTATTTATGAAGAGAGAAGGTTCCATGTTTGAGTTCATTGATCATGAGACGGACTTTGCGGAATTATCGGAGGTAACTTTCCTGACGAGAGAAAATCTGCTTGCCTATGACAGTTCCCTGAAACCAGCAGATGTTCCGGAACCGGAAGCTGGCAAAATCGACATTTACAGTAAAAACGGGTACGATGAAAGTGTATTTTGCTATCTCGGACAGGATTTTGCAATAGATCACAGTTTCAGATATGAATCAGAAGCGGATGCTTATCTTTCGGGGAAGGATAGTCTTTATGTGGTTGCGGATGAAGCTACCCTGAGCCGGATGTATGAATTACAAATAGCGGCAGGAGCAAATGCAGATGGTTCCGGTATGTATTCGTTATATCGGACAGAAATGAATTTTGAATATGATGGAACAAAAGAAGAAAAACTGGCGTGTGAAGATGCAGTCAGTAAGGCAATTTCCACTCATGGTCTGGATGATTCCGGTTATCTGTCCAGCAGAACCGAAAATGAAAAAAGTTTTTATGTTTTATATGGAGGACTGTTTTTCTTAGGGGTGTTCCTTGGCATTATGTTTCTGATGGTTACGGTTATGATCATTTTTTACAAACAGATTTCCGAAGGGTATGATGACAGAGAGCGTTATATTATTATGGAAAAAGTAGGTATGAGCAATGCAGAAGTAAAGGCATCGATCCAGTCACAGATCCGAATCGTATTTTTCCTGCCGTTGGTGATGGCAGCTGTGCATGTGGCAGCAGCGTTTCCGATGATCCGACGGCTGCTGGCAATGCTGAACCTGACGAATGTGCCATTGTTTGTGACCTGCCTGCTTGTTACAATTCTGGTGTTTACCGCGATTTACTATCTGGTTTTCCGGATTACATCCAGAGCATATTATAAGATTGTATCCAGATAAAAATAGAAAATTTATCGCCTGAAGTTTTGGTATTACTGCATGTCAGCATGATCGATATATGGAGAAATATGCTGAGTGAACTGTAATGATAAAATTTCAGGCGATTTTGCGTAAAAAAATACCTTTGCTTAGTTGAATTTCAGCGAATTTAATAGTATAATTTCCGTAGATTGTTAGAATTATAACAAAGAAACTGGAAAACAGATATGAGGAGGAATCTATGATGCTTAACTGGAAAAATTTAGATACCCTTGCTTCCTACGAGGAGCTGAAAAAAGTAGAGCCTGTCAATGTGGCAGAGGCAATGTCCGGAGAAAACGGCGCAGAACGTGTAAAAAATTACAGCATTCCGATGATGGATGGTCTTACTTATAATTATGCTGCAAAAGCAGTTGATGATAAAGTGCTTGCAGCGCTGGCAAAACTTGCCGGGGAAGCACAGTTGATTGAAAAATATGAGTCTCTGTACAACGGAGCAGTGATCAATACAGGAGAGAACCGTCTGGTACTTCACCAGCTTACCCGTGGCCAGTTAGGCGATGACGTAGTGGCTGAAGGCGTAAACAAACGTGAGTTTTATGTAGCACAGCAGCAGAAGATCGCTGATTTTGCAAACAAAGTACATGCAGGCGAGATCACAAATGCAGCAGGCGAGAAATTTACAACCGTTGTTCAGATCGGTATCGGCGGAAGTGATTTAGGTCCGCGTGCCATGTATCTTGCATTAGAGAACTGGGCAAAAGTAAATAACAAATTCAAAATGGAAGCAAAATTCATCAGCAATGTGGATCCGGATGATGCAGCAGCCGTATTAAATTCCATTGATGTGGCACACTCCATCTTCATTCTGGTTTCCAAATCAGGTACAACCTTAGAGACACTTACAAACGAATCCTTTGTAAAAGATGCTCTTGCAAAAGCAGGTCTGGATGCTTCCAAGCATATGATCGCTGTAACAAGTGAGACATCTCCGCTGGCTAAGAGCGATGATTATCTGGCAGCATTCTTTATGGATGATTACATCGGCGGTCGTTATTCTTCTACATCCGCAGTTGGCGGTGCTGTATTATCTCTGGCATTCGGACCGGATGTATTTGCAGAGTTCCTTGCCGGTGCAGCAGAAATAGATAAAGCAGCTAAAAACAAAGATTTGTTAAAGAACCCGGAAATGCTGGATGCACTGATCGGTGTATACGAGCGTAACGTACTTGGTTATCCGTCCACAGCAGTTCTTCCGTATTCTCAGGCACTGAGCCGTTTCCCGGCACATTTACAGCAGCTTGATATGGAGTCCAACGGAAAATCTGTCAACCGTTTCGGAGAGCCGGTTGATTATGTAACCGGACCGGTGATCTTTGGTGAGCCTGGTACAAACGGACAGCATTCCTTCTATCAGTTACTGCATCAGGGAACAGACATCGTACCGCTTCAGTTTATCGGATTCAAAAACAACCAGATCGGTACAGATGTCGTAATTCAGGACAGCACAAGCCAGCAGAAACTGTGTGCAAATGTGGCTGCTCAGATCGTTGCATTTGCCTGCGGTAAAGAAGATGAAAATCGCAATAAAAACTTCGAGGGCGGACGTCCTTCCAGCATCATCATCGGTGAGCAGCTGACACCGAAGACACTGGGTGCATTACTGGCGCACTTCGAGAATAAAGTAATGTTCCAGGGATTTGTATGGAATGTAAATAGTTTTGATCAGGAAGGTGTACAGCTTGGTAAAGTACTGGCAAAACGTGTACTTGCACATGAGACTGACGGAGCACTGAAAGTGTACAGTGATCTGTTGAATATTTAAAAAAATTCATTTTTGTAAAAGATGAGAAGAATGCTATCGCATGAAATTTATGCGGTAGCATTCTATTTGTAAAGCCGAAGGATATCGAAATCGCATCTGAGATTCCGTTCCCGGCACGTATTGCGTTCTGCTGCGGACCGGTTGGCGAAGAAATTGAGTTTTTTCATGAAAAATAAAGAGAGGAAGGGAATATATAAGTGAAAAAAGGGAGAGCAATTGCGTTATTGCCAATTGCGGTGTTTTTAGTTCTGTATTTGGGACTGGGTATTTTATTTGAATATATTATGAAGATTCCAATGGGATTTTATAATGTACCGATTGTGTTTGCTTTTTTGGTGGCAATTCTGGTGGCATGTCTGCAAAATCAAAAGGTCAGTTTTGAAGAAAAGCTTGGCATTATGGCACAGGGACTGGCAGACAAAAATATTATTACGATGCTGCTGATCTTCCTGACTGCAGGCGTGTTTGTCGGTGTGGTTGGTCGCAGTAGTGCGGAAAGTGTCGCATATTTTATGTTGTCGATCATTCCGACGAGGTTTTCTGTGGCCGTTTTATTTGGAGTGGCATGTTTTGTTTCACTTGCCATGGGAACATCCGTAGGAACGATCACCTTGCTGACACCAATTGCGGTAGCGGTATCAGCTGCTTCCGGCTTTGGACTTCCACTTTGTGTGGCGTCGGTCATTGGCGGATCCATGTTTGGCGATAATCTGTCTTTTATTTCGGATACGACGATTGCAGCCTGTAACGGTCAGGGATGTGCGATGAAGGACAAGTTCCGGGAAAATTTCTGGATTGCACTTCCAGCAGCGGTTGCGACATTACTTCTGATTTTAATTCTGTCTTTCCGGACGGACATTTCCGGAGCCGTGACAGAGAGTTATCATCTGCTTCAGATCGTGCCGTATATTCTGGTACTGGTGGGTGGAATCATCGGTGTCAATGTGTTTGTCGTGTTACTGATCGGAATTGTGTCTGGTGCGATCATTATGCTGGCGGCGGGCCATATCAGTCCGGCAGATCTGTTGGCAAATGTCGGAAACGGTGCTTCCGGGATGTTCGAGACCAGTATGGTGGCGATTCTTGTGGCAGCACTTTGTGCATTGATCCGGGAATATGGCGGATTTGATGCATTACTGGCGGGCATCCATAAAGTGTTTAAGGGAAAAAAAGGCGGTCAGCTTGGAATGGGACTGCTGGTTGGAGCCATGGATGTGGCGACCGCAAATAATACCGTGGCCATCGTTATGGCAAATCCGATTGCAAAAGAGATGGCGGAAGAGTATGGGATTACACCGCGAAAGACAGCGTCGATCCTGGATACATTTTCTGCTGTTTCCCAGGGGATTATTCCGTATGGTGCACAGATGCTGGTAGCGATTTCAGCGGCGCATGAACTGGGATACGATCTGTCGGCATTTCAGATCATGCCGAAGCTGTTTTATCCGATTCTGCTGCTGGTTAGTTCACTGATATTTATCTTCCTGGTGCCGCAGAAGGAAAGAAGAGACATATGAATTACGATGGAATGATTTACCGTCCACCAAGCGAGGCATACAGCCTGATCTTGCAGGTGACGGTGGGATGTGCACATAATCACTGCACATTTTGTACAATGTACAAAGAAAAAAGCTTTCATGTAAAGCCTTTGCGTGAAGTGGAAGAGGATTTAAAAGAAGCACGAAGCTATTACGGAAACCGCAGTCTGCGGATCTTTTTGGCAGACGGTGATGCACTTGTGCTGTCACAGGAAAAACTGTGTACGATCTTACGTCTGTGCAGACAGTATTTTCCGAAGACAGAGCGCATTACTTCTTATGGAACCGCACAGGATATTTTGCGAAAATCAAAAGAGGAACTTCAGGAGTTACATGAACTTGGTCTGGATATGATCTATCTGGGGGCAGAATCCGGAAGCCCGGAGATTCTGGAACATATCCACAAAGGTGTGACAGTGGAGGAATATGTGCGGGCAGCGGAGCGTCTGCGCGGAACCGGGATCCGCCTCAGTGTGACACTGATCTCCGGTCTTGGCGGGCAGAAAATGTTGGAAGAACATGCGGTTGCCTCGGCAAAATTAATTACAGCCATGAAACCGGACTATCTGGGATTTCTGACGTTGCTTCTGGAGCCGGGAGCACCGATGCTGCAGGAAGTAAAAGCAGGAATGATGCAGCTTCTGACACCGGCACAGGTGCTGGAAGAGATGGAGCTGTTTTTAACACATGTGGATTCGGAAGGAACTGTATTTCGTTCCAATCACGCTTCCAATTATATTTCCCTGGCAGGCAATCTGAACAGGGACATTCCGGCGATGCTGGAAAAAATTCAGAAAAGCAGGGAGCGGGATGCATTTAAAAACGAGTCTATGCGTAGATTATAAATGAATAAAATATTGTATGGCAGGAAAATTTTTCAAATTTCCTGTCATATTTTTTTGCCCTTCTGCATATAAATTACCTAGAAATAAAAGTGGAACTTTGGGTTACAGGGGATCCGGCTTTATTTCGGGAATGGAGATGGTGAAATGCGAAAAAAATGCAAAAGACCTCTCACATTTTTACTGGCGTTGCTGCTTTTTTTTTCACTGACCGGGGCATCTGTGCAGGCAGAAGAATCTACGAAAGCAGGTAGTTCTGATAAGGCACAGACGGTTGTGATACAGGAGGACAGTACGCAGAAAGAAGATGATGTGGGAGCGGCTGCATCCACGGAAGAAAATGTGCAACAGGAGATACCAGAGATAAGTTCGGAGGTACTGCAACAGGAGATACCAGAGATAAGTTCGAATGAGCTGCAACAGGAAGAATCCCGGAAAGGAGAGAGTGATAAGACAGAGGGAAACGATGCTTTGCAGGAAAAAATATCTTCCGAGAATCAAACAGGTGAAACTGTGAATGATTCAGATGAAGAAAAAGATGCACAGAATGCAGCAGGCAGCATCACAGTCGCCATTCAGGATGACATTGAGAATACCGGCACATTGACAGCACAGCTGTCCGGTAATGTATCGAATGGTATCACACTGGAATGGTACAAACATGCGGAAGGGAGCAATACCTGGACAAGGGTGGAGCGCCATAAAGTAACCGGAAATTCCTATAATATATCGGAAGATGGAACCGCACTGAATGTGGCGTTGGATAAAGGTGCCCGCTGTTACTATAAGGTTCAGGGAAAGGATGCTTCCGGTCAGTTGCTGTCGGAATCTGCGGCACTTCAGGTCAGCTACTACAACCAATTGGAAAACGGAGATTTCGAGACACCGGCTGCGACACGAAGCACCGGTTATCAGCCGTATTATTCCAATGGAACTCCGGGGCTGATATGGAAAACTACCGCCTCGGATGCGCAGATCGAATATGTCAGTGCTGCCACAGATAAGTATGACAAAAATACAGGAAAGACACATGCACGGCAGTCCCTGGATTGGCATAACGTAGAGGCAGCAGCCAGTGAAACACAGTTTGCAGAATTGAATGCAAACGAACCAGGTGCGCTGTATCAGGATGTATTGACCACACCGGGGGCGAAGCTGTACTGGCAGCTGCATCATCGGGGGCGTGGAACAACAGCCTATGACAGCAGTCAGACAGATACGATGTATGTGTTGATCATGTCTACAAAACTGGCAAAACAGTACCATGTGGATACTCAGAGTGCCGTACAGGATGTCATAGCAAATGTACGGAGCAACACCGGGAAATATCCGGGAGCATCCGTAGCAACAATTACGGATGATAATGTAAAGTGGTATCGTCACACCGGGGACTATGATGTCAGCGAAAATCAGTATCTGACCCGGTTTTTCTTTGTGGCAGGCGAAACAGCCTATGACAAAAGTGGACGCAGTGATGCAAAAGCAGGAACGGTTGGTAATCATCTGGATCATGTATCGTTCAGTGAGACGCTGCCGGATCCGAATCCGGATACCGGTCATCTGCAGATTACAAAAACAATACGTGGTCTGCCGGAGGACAATGCAGCGGATTACAGTCTGCAGTTAAAAATCACTGCACCGGATCAGAAGGAGAATCTGGTAGCATTAAATCAGTTCAGCCGTAATGAGGATGGTTCCTATTCCTGCACATACACAGAGACAAATGTGGCAGCAGGAACGTATCGTATTGAAGAAATCCTGCCTTCCGGTTTGCCGGATTATCGGGTAGATTCCACGTTTAACGGCGAAGAGGCAACGAAAGGAACTGTCACGGTGCAGGATCAGAAAACAGCCACGGCTGAGATCGTAAACACATACACCTACGATATTGTGCTGCCGCCAACCGGAATTCAGGGGACAGCAGCTCCGGTGGCTGCTGTGTTTGTGATACTGTGTGGAGCAGGTACGGGATATCTGATTTTTTTCAGGCAGAGAAAATCGTTGCACTGAAAAGAATGCGGATCAAGGATACAGATAGCATTTTGTAGGGATAATGACAGAAAAGTTGAAAAATGGAAGAAGTATCATGATGTGGAAGAGATTTTGAAAATTAGAGGAAATGAAAGGAAGGGAAACAGAATGGGCAGGCGATCCATGCGCCCGGATTCAGAAAGCCTGTGTGCGCAGTGGCGGTGGTTTCTGATCCGTTTGTTGATCCTCATCGGTATTTTATATCTGTTGTTTGGCTGTATATTTGGAATTACCACAGTCAAAAGCGAGGATATGGCGCCGCGGATCAGCGCCGGAGATCTGGTATTGTATTATCGTCTGGATAAACAACCGTTGGCGGGGGATATCATAATCTGCAACAAGAATGGGAAGCAGTATGTAGATCGCGTCATTGCGAAAGGAGGCGATTCGGTAGAAATTACAGAGGAAGGAACGGTAAAAGTGAATGGAAGTATTGTGCTGGAGCAAAATATTTTTTATGAAACACCGCAGTATGAGAGTGAGGTGAAATACCCGCTGCAACTGCAGGAAGGGGAATGTTTTGTTCTGGGAGATCACCGGGAAGGAGCAACGGACAGCCGCTATTTTGGAGCGGTGGATACACAGGAGATAAGAGGAAAAATCATTACCGTGATACGACGGAATCAGTTATAAAGGAAGGTAAGAGAATATGAACAATAAAATGATTGGATGTGTATCTGCAATGACAATGGCAGGAGTAATGGCGTTTGGCGGATTTCAGGTTCCGGCAATGGCAGCCACCGGAGGCAATGATGGTGTTGTCCGCTTCCAGAAGGTGCTGGAGATGCAAAAGGCAGCAGGCGCCAGTGTACCGGATGTGACCTATACTTATACGATTGTTCCCGGGAACGGGATTGGAGCGACAGCCACATCGCCGGAGGTCAAGCCGGGTGTCGGTACACCGATTGTTTCGGATGTATCTTACACAAATACAGATACGATCACACAGCAGGAAGTAGTAAAAACAGCAGCTATTACATTTCCGGAGGGAACTTTCCGCGCACCTGGTATTTATCGTTATGTACTGACCGAAAGTGCAAATTCAAATACCGATATCACGGATGTAGACGGCAATGTACGTTATCTGGATGTTTATGTAGTAAATGATAATGTGAATGGCGGCTGCAAAATCGATGCTTCTGTATTTACCGAGGCGGCCGTGTCTCCGACTTTTTCCGGTGATAAGCAGGCACAGTACGGAGAGAAAAATAGTGAGATCACAGATGCGTATCAGACCTATGAGCTGAGCCTGGATAAGGTTGTGGAAGGTAATATGGGTGACAAGAACCGTAAATTTAATTTTACGATCAATTTTAGTGGTCCGGCAAATACATCCTTCACCTTTGGTAATGAACTTATTACGCTGGATAGTAATGGATCTGGTTCTGTGAACCTTCAGTTGTCACATGCAGATGCAGCAGCAGAGATTACAGGTATTCCGTCCACAGTTACTTATACGGTAACAGAGAATCTGAACAGTTCCGAAGGTTATGATACCGATTTTGCAGTATCGAAAGGAACCGGTACTTCCCAGGCAGTGGCAAAAGATGAGGCAGCAAGTGATGCCGCAAAAGTAACGGCGCAGCAGCAGACCATGACGAAAGCCGATAATGCAGTAACGGTAACCAATCGCCGTGTGGCTGCCTCTCCGACCGGTGTAATGCTGAGTATAACACCATATGCATTATCGGCAGGTCTGGCTTCTCTCCTGGGAGCACTGTTTTTCCGCAGAAAAAAATTATCTTGAAAAAAGAAACAATATCATGCAGCCGGTGGGCGAAAATGTCAGAAAAAACGGTAAGGGCAGCGAATGGTGTAGTAAGCATTTTTACAGGCTGTCTTATGGCGGTATTGTTTCTATATGGTGGCTATTCGCTATGGGATACCTGGCGCATTTACCACGGCGCTTTCGTGGATGATGAACTGATGGAACTGAAGCCGGTAAAGGGGGAGGATGCGAATCCGTCCTTACAGGATCTGCAGAACATCAATGCAGATGTCTGTGCCTGGCTGACGATTGACGATACTGGCATTGATTATCCGGTAGTCCGGGGAAAAGATGATATGGAATATATCAACAAAGATGTTTATGGAAACTTTGCCCTGTCAGGATCTATTTTCCTGAGCAGTGCCAATCAACCGGATTTTACAGATCCTTATAACCTGATTTACGGACATCATATGAGCAATGGTGCCATGTTTGGCGATGTGGTGGAATTTACGGACGAGGCGTACTTTACGGCACATGAGACCGGCACATTGTATCTGCCGGAGGAAACCAGGTCGATTACAATCTTTGCCTGCGTGGAGGCGGAAGCCACAGACAGACGAATCTATGGCTATATCGCAGAACCGGACACAACCGGGCAGATGCAGGAACTTTTGTCCTATGTGAAGGAACATGCTGTGCAGTATCGGGATATCCGGGTGACAGGGGAAGATTCCGTTGTTGCCCTGTCCACTTGTGCGGAGTCTGCCACAAACGGAAGGGTGGTGTTATTCGGAAAATTGGAGAAGGTTTCTGAATAGACAAAAAGACGAATGACCGGAAAGGAGGTGCGTGAAAAACACATGAAACAGAAGACGATGAGCCGGTCTAAGATTGTGCAGTGTGATTTTGGGAAAAAAGATGCCAGGATGAATGAAAAAATCAGTGAAAATAGAAAACGAGGTGTCCTGTTGCTGTTGCTGGTTGTGCTATTCTGGTTTGTTCTGCTGGCAGTAGTGCCAGCCATGGCAGCGGAGAAAACCTGTCTGGTATCCGTTCCGGTGTCGGTGCAGCTGACAGGAACTGCAGTCGGTGGACAGACAGAGAATACACCGGTTTTTACCGTGGTAATGGAAGCTCAAAACGAGCGGAACGAGCTTCCGTTGCCAGAGCAGAACCAGATACAGATGGGAGCGGATGGGAGCGGAACATTCGATGCCATTCTGTATACAACACCGGGAGATTATCAGTATCATATCCGCCAGCTTGCCGGTACGGATCAGAATATTGAGTATGATGTCACGGAGTATGATGTGACAGTACGTGTCCTGAATGTGGAAGGCGGTGGGCTGGAAGCTGAAGTGTGGGCATTAAAATCCGGTCAGCCCGACAAACAGAGCCGGATTGTTTTCCATAATAAATGGAAAACAGAGACAACTCCGGGAACTGTGACGGAGCCGGCACAGACTGGGGTTAAAACGACGACAATGATGCGGACACCCAAAACAGATGACATTCAGCGGCCGGCAGTATATGTTGTGATGATCATTGCCGCAGCCGGGATTGCGATTGGTGTCAGTTTATACCGTAAGTACAGAAAAAAAGAAGAACTGTAAATGCAAAGAAAAGGAAGCACTTTCCCTGACAGGCGATTACTGGCTGACAGGGCAGGTGCTTCCTTTTTCAATTTACAAAACTTTCCGGGATATGGAGAGAGCACATGCTCAATCATTTGGTTTATAGTAAAAATGTCCAAACAGACGCTCTGTTTTCACTACATTGATAAAGGCATTCGGATCAGCTTCTTTCACTACTTTCCGGACTTTTTTACTCTCTGCACTGGAGACGACAGAGTATACTACCTGTCGTTCTGTATGCTCATAAGGTCCTTCGCCATCCAGAATGGTGGCACCGTGATTGGTAGCTTTTGAGATAGCCTGATATACCTGTTCTCCATGATTGGTGACAATGAAAAATGTCTCCTGCTGGTATTTTTTGTACAGAGTGTGCAGCACCTGTGTAGATGCAAACTGGAAAAGGATGGAGTAGAGTGCCTTGTCCCATCCAAACATAAATCCTGCGGCAACCAGAATGACTGCATTTAATCCGAGAATGATATTAAAGGCATCCATTCCTTTTTTCTCAGACAGATAGATGGAGATAAAATCCGTTCCTCCGGTGGTAGAACCCGTCAGCAGACAGAGACTGATAGCAAAACCATTGATAATGCCTCCGAAAATACTGATCAGCAGGACATCAGAAGTAATAGCAATGCCTGGAATCAGGTCCGTAAGTACACTGGTCAGTACAATACACAGACAGGAGTACAGGGTAAATTTTTTCCCGATAAAGCGGAAACCGATGTAGATAGGAATGGCATTCAAGATCACATTGATCACCGTGTAGGGCAGAGCAAGTCCCAGATACATCTGTGCCCCGCGCTGGATCAACAGGGAAAGTCCTGTGGCACCGCCCGGATACAGACCTCCGGTGCGTACAAAGGATTTGATATTTAACGCCATCAGTACAGAGGCAAGGCATACGACCAGCAGTCGCTTCAAATCTTTTTTTAAATCAAATTTCAAAATAAATTCCTCCTTACTAGTGGTTCCGGCCGCCTGCATGTAGTTGGAATCTGCACAAAAGCACCCTTTTCGCTGCTTTGCACCATATGGTCGATGACATCCAGCACATGTATAGCCAGGGAAGCGTTTGTACGGCTTTCACGTTTGGTGAAAATTGCGTCTGCCATTTCGGAAGGTCCGAGTCCACGGCTGTTTTCTTCGTAAGAAAAACCATAATTCAGTATCTCAGGTGCGGGATGATCTTCAAAATTTTTCTGTGCAGGAAGAAAGATCACATTGCCTCCGAAGGCATTCGGATCGGTCAGCTTCAGGATACCCTTTTTTCCGTAGATCATAAAATGTGCCAGATCATGAATCACACTGTCACCATTAATGGACAGGGTTCCGGTGATTTCATGTTCCATTTTTAATATCGAAAATACCTGGCTTTCATTTGGATAGGAAATCTTCTGACCGAAGGTCGGACTGTCCGGAAAGGTATTTGTGCGCTGTGGGGCAAGATTCCGGACCAGAGCGGATACTGATTCCACCGGTCCCAGCAGACTGACCAGGGCCGTCAGATGATACACGCTGTAATCATAGCAGATACCGCCGCCGGGCATACATAGAAACGGTGATACGCCGGAGAGATAATCAAGATCCCGGTTGGCACAGATGTCAAAGGATGTGACTTCACCGATCAGACCGTCATCAATGGCTTTCCGTGCAGTCTGTAAGGCAGCTCCCAGAAAGGTATCCGGTGCAGAACCAAGGTACAGCCCTTTGCTTTTTGCAAGGCATTGCAGATTCATGGCACTCTGTGCGGATAAGGTCATAGTTTTTTCTGTATACACATGCTTCCCGGCTTCCAGTGCCTGACGGATCAATATTTCGTGTGTCGGTGCCGGAGTCAGGATGACGACCATATCAATAGAAGGATCTTTTAAAATCTCTTCGTAGGTGCAGCCTTTGATCCCATACGCATCTGCCTTTGTTTTCGCGTGTTCTAAGTGGTTTGCACAGCAGGCAGTTACATTTAAATTATCAAAATGATGGATCATATTTTCCAGATAAATATCGCTGATGGCTCCACAGCCGACAACAGCTGTATTCAAGATTTGCTGTGTTGTATTCATGTCAGAAACCTCCCGGTAAAAAGTGTGTAGACTTGCAGAGATGCACAGAAGAATATGTCATGCATTGCATGACGTGCATCTCACAGCAAGAATGCCGAGGGCATTCTTGAAAATAGTTGCATTTGTAAATCTATGTGTGGGTATAAGTGAATCCACAATATAATGTTTAAAAATGTTCCGGGTGCTCCCGCATATATTCCCGAAAAACTTCTAAAAACAGCGGTACTGCCGGATTGCTTATTTCGTGTTCCCAGGCAATGGCCAGATCCAGTGTATCATTGCTGCTATCCAGCAAAGTAAAGGCCAGATTGTTCGCATGCATATAGCTGCGGCTGCGATAAGGCAGAATGGAAATGCCGGTGCCTGCTTCCACTGCCTGCAGCAGATTTTCATACAGATCAAACTGTTCTGTGATACGAGGATGGAAACCGATCTGTGCACACAGCTCCATGATGCGCTGATTCATGTATCTGGCATGCTCCGGATGAAAAACGAGGAATGGTTCCGTGGAGAGTTTGTCATAATCCAGAACCATTTTCTGTAACGCAGGATGATCTTTCCGAGTAACCAGACAAAAAGCGTCGGATTGGATTTTTTTGACATCCAGAGTAGAAATCTGCTGCAGATCCGGCATCATGGAATAATAGATATCCGCATCTTGTCGGGCAGCTGTCTCGGATATCTGTAAAGCATCCTGGCGCATCAGTTTGATTTTTATATGAGGATAGCGGATGTGAAACTGATTTACTACCTCCGGAAGAAACTGGTGGGTGGGAGCAGAAAGATGGCTGATACGCAGTACGGAAGGCTGTTCTTTTGCCAGATCCAGTTTTTGTTTTGCCTGTCCCATTGCATCGAGAATGGATTTTGCATCTTCGAGAAATAATTCCCCGCTGTCTGTCAGAGTGACTTTTTTTGTGCTTCGGACAAAAAGTTCTGTATCCAATTCCTTTTCCAACATTTTGATCTGATGGCTGATGGCAGGCTGGGTCAGATAAAAATCCTGGGCAGCCCGGGAAAAATTGCGATATTTAGCTACTGCGATAAAATAGGTCAGTTGTTTCTGATCCATAAGTACCTCCGGTCTGGTTATGTGATTATATTTAAAAATATTTATAAAAAATATTTATCAATAATGCAAAAATATATGAATTTCACAAAAGAAAATCTTCATGTTACAATCAATGTAACACAAAAGAGGTTAGGTGTAAACGAAAATTATGCACGAAAAATATCAGGTGTTTCCCCACCGAAGTGATTGGTTTTCGTAGAAAAGCAGAGGAGGTAAATTCAATATGGCGTTTCAGGTTATGGGAGTTACTGCAGGAAGAAAAAACAGTAATTCAGAAATTTTATTAAAAGAGGCACTGCTTGTCTGTCAGGAGATGGGAGCAGAGGTCAGAATGATCAATTTAAAGGATTACAATATCATTGACTGTAACGGATGTACATCCTGCACCATGGGAATGTCTATGGGAAAATATACCGGATGTTCCCTGGATGATGCAGATGATAAAAAGAAGATTATGGATGTGATGTTGAATCAGGACGCAGTTATTTTTTCGGCACCGACGTATGATCTTATGCCGTCATCCTTATTTTTGAAATTCATGCACAGAAATCTGGCATACGAATCAGCATTTTTAACAAAAATCGGAGCGATTGAGCCGAGAGACCGTGTGGGCGCGCTGATCGCAGTGGGTGGTTCTACCCGTTCCTGGCAGTCCATGGCACTGGAGTGCATGCAGGCAACTACATTTACAAACAGCTTTAAAATCGTGGATATGTATATGGCTACGCAGGTTCCGGCACCGGGACAGGTTCTTCTGTATGATGAAAAAATTGCACGCGCAAGAGAAATTGGAAAAAATGTTATGGAAGCACTGAATACAAAACCGGAAGAGCGGAAATGGCTGGGAGATCCGGATTACGGATGGTGTCCGAACTGCCACAGCAATTCACTGTGTCTGGGCGAGCCGCAGTGGAAAGGTCTGCAATATCCGATCGAGTGTACCGTATGTGGCGCAGGCGGAGATCTGGAGCGAACCCCGGATGGTAAATGGAAATTTGTCATCGCGGCTAACGGACTGGAGCGTGACCGTACCACAGAGGAAGGCCGTGGTGTCCATTGTGATGAAATCGCCGAGACACAGGGAGGATTTTTCATGGATCCGAAGAAACGGGAAGAAGTTGCGGCAAAATTACCAAAATATAAAGAACTGAAATTCCCGGAACTGGATTAATTCGATATTATTTTTAAGAAGAGGAGAAATTATGGCATTTACACATTTATTAAGCCCGATGAAAGTCGGCAACAAAGTATACAAAAACCGTATCGTAAGCGCACCGATGGCGTTCAGTCTGGTAGCTCAGAATCCAATGGCAGCAGAAGTTTCCTATCGTAAATTGGAGGGACCGGCAAAAGGAGGCAATGCCTGTGTTATTCTTGGTGAGACAGATGTCAACTTCCGTGACGCAGTGCGTATCCCGGGCTTCAAACCATTTGATTTTGCAAAACCGGAAGAAGATATGGCGACATTCAAAGCGGTAAAAACGTATGCTGACCGTATAAAAAAACATGATTGTATTGCACTGGCTGAGCTGGTTCATTGTGGAAAAGAAAAAGTTCCGTTCAACGATCAGCAGGAAGCGATCGGACCGGTTGACTGTGTAAACTCCGCAGGTGTTCCGGTTCGTGCAATGACGAAGGATGATATGGATCGTATTGCAAATGATTTCGCAGTGGCAGCTGTTTATATGCAGAAAGCCGGATTTGACGGAATCCTCGTTCATGGCGGACATGGATTTATCTTTACACAGTACCTTTCCCCATTAATGAATACACGTACCGATGAGTACGGTGGATCTCTGGAAAACCGTGCAAAATTCCCAATTCAGATCTGCAAAGCAATCCGTGAAGCGGTTGGCCCGGATTTCCTGTTTGAACTTCGTATCGACGGAACCGATCACCAGCCGGGCGGAATCACACCGGAAGAAACCGGAGAATTCATCCGGATGGTAGAACAGTACATTACATCTGTACATGTTACCTGTGGTATTTATGAGGAATCTGTAAAATCCGGTACAGAGTCCAGTATGTTCCATGAACACGGACTGAATATCGGACCGGCTTCTATTATTAAGAAATATACATCTCTGCCGGTAGGAGCAGTCGGTGGTATCAACTCCCCGGAGCAGGTAGATCAGGCGATTGCAGATGGCAAGATTGATTTCGCAATTTTCGGACGTCAGATGCTGGCAGACCCGGATTTTGCACAGAAATGCATGAATGGTGATGAAGCACAGATCCGACGTTGTTTAAGATGTTATAAATGTTTCCCGGGTTCCCCGGAGGAAGGCTATGATGATCTGCCATTTACCAGTGAACAGCTGGCTGTATATGTAGGTCACTGTACCATTAACCCGATGGCACATCTGCCATTTGACATTGAGCAGCTTCCGGCAGCAGAAAAAGGTTCTCAGAAGGTTCTGATCGTAGGTGGCGGTATTGCAGGTATCCAGGCGGCCATCACCGCGGCAGAACGCGGACATAAAGTAACTTTGGCAGAAAAATCTGATAAACTTGGCGGATTGCTGTATTTTACAGATGTGGATATCGACAAACCGGATCTTCGCAATTTCAAAGATATGATGATCCGCGAAGTAAAACGTCATGATGTGGAAATTCTTATGAATACAGAAGTGACACCGGAATTTGTAAAAGAGTTTGCACCGGATGCAGTAATCCTTGCAACAGGTTCTGTTCCGGCATGCCCGCCGATCAAGGGTATAGAACATGCACATCAGGCGATGGCTGTATATGACGGAACCTGTGAACCGGGCAAAAAAGTAGTCATGATCGGTGGAGGTCTGGTTGGATGCGAGACAGGACTTTATCTGCAGAAAACAGGACATGAGGTAACTGTAGTAGAGATGCTTGACCGTGTGGCAAATGAGTCTTTTGGTATGTACCGCGAGGCTCTGGTATGGGAGATGGAGAAAAATGATATGACCATGCTTCCAAAAACAAAGTGTCTGGAGATTACACCAAACAGTGTAAAGATTGAAAATGCAGATGGTGTACAGGAACTTCCGGCAGATACTGTATTGTATGCACTTGGTATGAAATCTGTAGATTACAGTGCCTTGAAAGAAGCTGCCGGAGAGGCAGAGGTATTTGTTATTGGTGATGCAATCCATCCGGGAAAAGTAGACCAGTGTACGAGAACCGGCTATATTGCAGCTCTGAAAGTTGGTGCAAGTGAGGAATCTGTGGCTTATATCCAGGAGTAGATCTTGCCTGTGTAGTTGAAAAAAGAGAAATCCGGCAATTTTGTCTCGGTCGCTAGCAATCGCTTCCTGAGAAAAAATTGCCGGATTTCTCTATTTATACGGTGAAGTATATGGATTTTTCAACTGAGGATATGCTCCATTTTACCTGCATCCTCCCCATTTACACAGTGAAGTATAGGGCTTTTTCATCCACGACGGCGCTGCGTGACAGCTAAACGCCACTTCTGCGAGTTAAAAGATGATGGAAGGTATGTAAAACTTGCAGGGAAACGGTTAGCGTGATAGGATGATTACAAAGAGAATACAGAAAATACTAGAAATTTGAAGGAATTACCACTGTGAAAAAAGCAATGAAATCCACGATGGTAGTTGCCGTTCTGGCGACGATCATATTTACAATATTATATAGGTCAACAGAAAATAGTGTGATGCTGTCACTGGCTATTACAGCGGGAACCATCAGTTATCATTTTGTTATACGTTATGTGGTGGCAGGTATTTTCAGTAGTGTGATGCAGAATCGGGCAGATTTGTCAAAAACATGGTATCAGCAGAGAACATGGGAAGAAAAATTGTACAAGAAGCTGCATGTAAAGAAGTGGAAAAGTAAGATGCCAACTTATGAACCGGAAAATTTTGATCTGAGGATACATACACCGGAAGAAATTGCAGGAGCGATGTGTCAGGCGGAACTAAGCCATGAAGTAATTGTGATATTCAGTTTTCTTCCATTGCTTACAGTTCCTGCATTTGGCGCTTTCTGGGTATTTCTGATCACATCTGTGCTGTCAGCCATGATAGATTTGTCCTTTGCTATCATGCAGCGGTATAACAGACCGAGAATTATGAAATTATGTAAAAGAAGGAAGAAAAACTAGCACGATAGGAAAAAGTATCAGTGGGATTGTTGGATCTCCTTCTTTTTTTGCAAATAATTGATGAAAAAATATCAAAAACAGTGTTATAATGAAAAAAGTTTCTCAAAAACACACATAGAAAATACATAAGAGGAAGTACAAGACATTATGACATTACGAGAACTGAAAATTGGAAAAAGTGCAGTAATTAAAACCGTAGGTGGAGAAGGTGCCCTGCGTCAGCATTTTTTAGATATGGGAATGATTCCGGGAGCAGAAGTGACGGTAGTAAAGCTTGCCCCAATGGGGGATCCGATGGAACTTCAGATTCATGGATATGAACTAACTCTGCGTCTGGAGGAAGCAGATCAGATTGAGATCGATCCGATCGGAAAACGAAGCAATGAGCACCAAAGAACGGTGAAGGAACTTGGCTCAAAGCATCCGGGCATCGGTGAGACCGGAAAGTTTCATTCGAAAAAAGATGAAAATCCATTGCCGGAAGGCACAAAACTGACCTATGCGCTGGTGGGCAATCAGAACTGCGGAAAAACGACTTTGTTTAATCAGCTGACCGGATCGAATCAGCATGTAGGAAATTTTCCAGGTGTTACGGTTGACAGAAAGGATGGTTCGATCAAAGGACATCCGGAGACAGATGTGACGGATCTGCCGGGTATTTATTCCATGTCTCCGTACAGCAGTGAAGAAATCGTATCCAGGAATTTTGTGCTGGATGAAAAGCCAAAAGCAATCATTAATATTCTGGATGCGACGAATATTGAGCGAAATCTGTATCTGACGATGCAGCTTCTGGAGATGGATATCCCGATGGTAGTTGCCCTGAATATGATGGATGAAGTGATTGGAAATCAGGGCTCCATAGATGTCAACGGCATGGAAGCACTGCTTGGTGTTCCGGTGATTCCGATATCGGCAGCTAAAAATCAGGGTGTGGACGAGCTTGTCCGTCATGCATTACATATTGCAAAATATCAGGAGCGACCGCTTCGTCAGGATTTCTGTGATAAAAATGATCATAACGGATCTGTGCACCGTTGCATTCATGCAGTGATTCATCTGATTGAAGATCATGCACAGGCAGCACAGATTCCGGTGCGGTTTGCGGCAACCAAAGCGATTGAGGGAGATCACCTGATCCTGGAGCAGTTAAAGCTGGATCAGAACGAGCGGGAGATGCTGGAGCATATCGTACAGCAGATGGAGACAGAACGTGAAGTTGACCGGAGTGCAGCGATTGCTGATATGCGGTTTGATTTTATTGAACGTCTGTGTGAACAGACTGTGGTAAAACCAAAAGAGAGTAAGGAACGTATCCGGAGTGAGAAGATTGACCGGATTCTGACAGGAAAATACACGGCGATCCCGTGTTTTGTTGGAATCATGGTACTGGTGTTTTATCTGACCTTCAATGTGATCGGGGCAGGTTTGCAGACCCTGCTGGAGATGGGAATCGATAAGCTGGCTGATATCGTGGATGCGGCGATGACAGCAACCCATGTAAATGGAGCTATGCACAGTCTTGTTATTGACGGTATTTTTAACGGTGTTGGAAGTGTGCTGAGCTTTTTACCGATCATCGTGACACTGTTTTTCTTCCTGTCTCTGATGGAAGACAGTGGTTATATTGCCAGAGTGGCCTTTGTCATGGACAAATTGCTGCGCAAGATCGGACTTTCGGGTCGAAGTATTGTACCAATGCTGATCGGATTTGGTTGTACCGTTCCAGCGGTTATGGCAACACGAACCCTGACCAGTGAGCGGGATCGGAAGATGACGATTCTGTTGACTCCATTTATGAGTTGTACAGCAAAGCTGCCGATTTACTCGTTCTTTGTCAGTGCATTTTTCCCGAAACGCGGTGGCTTTATCATGGCAGGATTGTATTTGCTTGGCATCGGTGTCGGAATTTTGATCTCATTCCTTTATAAAGGAACATTATTTAAAGGCGAGCCGGTTCCGTTTGTTATGGAGCTGCCGAATTACCGCCTGCCGGGGGCAAAAAATGTGACACAGCTTCTGTGGGAAAAAGCAAAAGACTTCCTGCAGCGTGCATTTTCGGTTATTTTTATTGCAACGATCGTGGTTTGGTTCCTGCAGAGTTTTGATCTGCATATGAATATGGTAACGGATTCCGCAGACAGTATCCTGGCAGCAGTGGCCGGTGTGCTGGTGCCGGTTTTCCGCCCGCTCGGTATGGGCGACTGGAGGATCTGTACTTCCCTGATCAGCGGTTTTATTGCAAAAGAGAGTGTGGTATCTACGCTGGAAGTGCTGTTTGCTGGAAGTATTGGTACGGTAATCACATCCCTGACAGCAGCCTCAATACTGGTATTCAGCCTCTTGTATACACCATGTGTGGCAGCCATTGCATCAATCAAGCGGGAACTTGGAACAAAATGGGCCATCGGTGTGGTGATCTGGCAGTGTGTGATTGCATGGCTGGCAGCACTGGTGGTACACCTTATCGGTTTGATGATCGGGCTGGTTTAGAAGAATATGTCAGCTTTCGCTGACCAGAAT
>NZ_KI271185.1:5057-68919 GCF_000469345.1 Eubacterium ramulus ATCC 29099 | reverse complement strand
AGAATCACGCACCAAGTCTCACGTGCGTTCGATTTGAACTGAGCAGAAAAAGGGCGTAAGTCATAGCAATATGACCTGCGCCTTTTTATTGTGTGAAAAACATATGTTTGGTATAATGAGGTTATAATTTCAGGAAAGGAACAGACAGCATATGAAGTTTTTTCATTTATCGGATCTTCACATTGGATTAAAACTGATCAATCGGGATCTGCGCGAAGATCAGGAATATATTTTTCATCAGATTGCAGAACTTGCAATACGGGAACGGCCGGATGCGCTGGTGATCGCGGGAGATATCTATGATAAAGCGGTTCCATCAGCGGAAGCTATGGAAGTGCTGGACGGATTTATTGAGGAGCTGACACAGAATCTGCCGGAACTTGTGATCATGATGATCAGCGGAAATCATGACAGTGCAGTCCGGGTCAACTGTTATCGAAGTGTGCTGGCGCGGCAGAGACTTCATATGATCGGTCTGCCACCGGTTCAGCCGGAGGAGTATATTGAAAAAGTAGTTTTGCGGGATGCATACGGTTCCGTGAATTTTTACCTGCTTCCCTTTGTGAAACCATCCATGGTGAAATTGATTACCGGCACAGATGAAAAAGGAAATAATCTGTCTTATGGTGAGACGTTGCGACGGATGCTTGCAAGGGAAGAGATTAATGTGGCGGAGCGGAACGTGCTGGTCAGTCATCAGTTTTATCTTCCGGCAGGAAAAGATGCAGAGGAAGTAGAACGTATGGATTCAGAAATTCGAACAGTGGGAAATATTGATGAAGTATCGGCAGAAATTTTGCACCTATTTGATTATGCGGCACTTGGACATATCCACAAGCCGATGAAACTGGGGAGTGAATGCATCCGTTATTGCGGAACAATGTTGGCGTGTTCTGTCAGTGAGGCAGGACAGCAAAAAGGTGTGATCGAAGTGGAACTCGGAGAAAAAGGAGAGGTGCAGACCCGGATACTGCCCCTGCATCCGTTGCGCCAGATCAAGGTGCTACGGGGAACCGCAGAGGAAATACTGGCACAGGCATGTGAGGATTATGTATCTGTAACACTGACGGACACACCGGATTTTGATACCCAGGACCGGTTGCGGGCTGCATTCCCATATCTGCTGGAAATCCGCAGAGATACGTTATTACAGCGGGACTATGCAGGAGCATTGCGGGCTCAGGAAAAACTGGATCCGTATGAAGTATGCTGTTCGTTTCTGGGGGATGCTCCGGATGAAGAAAAGGCCATATTGCAGGAAATTGTCAATACTGTATTCACGGAAGGAGAGACAAAATGAAACCATTAAAATTAACGATGCAGGCATTTGGTTCTTATGTCACTCCGGGAACAATTGATTTTGAACGAACGGAGCAAAATCTGTTTTTGATCACCGGTGATACCGGTGCTGGTAAGACAACGATCTTTGATGCCATTGTATTTGCATTGTATGGGGAAGCGAGTTCCGGAATGAATAAGAAGAATGGAAATGAGCTGCAGAGCCAGTATGCAGATCCGCAGATTTCACCTTTTGTGGAACTGACTTTTTCTGAAGGGGATGGCATCAGCCGGCAGATTTATACCGTGCGGCGTACCCCACGGCATATCCGGCCGGTAAAGCGTGGCCATGGAACAACAGAAGAGAAAGAGACGGTATCCCTCATCCTGCCGGATCAGACAGAATTTTCCCGAAACAAAAAAGAGACGGACGAAAAAATTGTAGAAATCCTGGGACTGACGAAAGGGCAGTTTATGCAGGTGGCTATGATCGCACAGGGTGAGTTTATGGAACTGCTGCGGGCAAAATCAGATGATAAAAAAGTGATTTTTCGGAAACTGTTTCATACGGAACCCTATCAGAAAATAGTGGAAGAACTGAGGATAAGATGCAAAGAAAAGGAGAAGGATATCGGAGAAATCCGAACGGTATGTCAGACCGAGGTAGGACATATCTCTGTGCCGGAAGAATATGAGCGCAGGGAGGAAATACAGGAACTGCGCATCAGGGTTGTGGATTCCAGGCGGTTTCATGCAGAGGATATGGAACTGCTGTTAGGAGAATTACAGCAGATGTGCGGGTATATACAGGCAAGACTACTGGGAATACAGGAGGCCGCAGAAGCGGCAGAACAGGCACGCAGTCAGGCGCAGGAGCGTTTAAACAGGGCAGAGCAGCTGCAGCAGGCATATCAACAGCTTGAGGAGGCGGAAACTGTGTTGCAGCAATGCAAAGAGAACGCCGGAGAGATGCAGAGACTGGAACAGCAGATACGGATAATCCGTAATGCATGGGAGATTTTTGACTGTTTTGAACTGGTTCAGACTAATGAGAAAACCGTAGAACAGACAGAGACAGAACTGAAAAATCTGGAAGAGCGGCTGCCGGAGCTGGTACAGCAGGCTGAAGAAGGCACAAAGCTGGAAGAAAAAGCAGGAGAAGCGAATCGAAAGAAAAACAGTGTGTACAGTCGGGTATCTGAGCGGGTTGGTCAGGCTCTGAAGCAGTTTCAGAAGATGGAAGATACACAGAAAGATCTGGAAGGGCAGCAGAACGATCTGGATCAGGCAAAGCAGAATACCAAGGCGGTGCAGGAACAAAAGGAACAGCTGACGGCACAGATCGCAGACTGGAAAAAGCAGGAGATGGAGAAACAGGCTGCACCGATACAGCTTGCACGCTGGGAAAGTCAGCAGAAAAGTGTGGAGCGTCTGAAGCAGGAAGTGGCAGATACAAAAGATCTGGAAGAAGCATGGAACCGTCAGAAGAAAACGGTGGTGACGACACAACAAAAATTCCGTGAGGCGAGTCTGGAATATCGGCAGGAGCAGGAACGATACGAAGCTATGCGCCAGATATTTTTCAATATGCAGGCAGGACTTATCGCAAGGGAACAGCTGAAACCGGGACAGCCCTGTCCGGTGTGCGGATCCCTGGAACACCCGGCCCCCTGTGAACTTGCGGAAGAACACAGCACACTCACCCGGGAAAAACTGGATGAGATGAGTGTTTCCGTAGAAGAACGGAGAAAGGAGCAGGAGAGCTGTGCTTCAAGCGCGGAGGCGGCACTGGAACTGGCAAATGAGAAAGAAAAGCAGCTGAAGGAAGCGTTGGAGCGGCTGTTCGGACATTTGCAGGAGCATGGATGTGAGATTCTGGAAGCAGTGGAACTGGCACTGGCAGAAGCCGTGGTACAGGATGAAATGCAGCAGTTGAAAGAACAGGAACAACAGTTAAATGCAGAGGTTGCAAAACTGAAACAGGCACAGCGTCATCTTCAGGAGGCAGAGGAAGAGACAGAGAAGCTGGAAACACAGTATAAAGCAGCACAGCAGAAAGAACAGGAAATCCATGTTGCTCTGGAAGGCAATCGTGCGGTATTAAAGCAGCTGCAGAGGGAACAGAGTTATACGTCCAGAGAAGCTGCACAGGCAGAGCTAGACCTTGCAAAAAAAGAAAAGGAACAGGCAGAACGTGCATATGAAGAAGCTTCCAAGGAGGCGAAGCGGGCGGGAAAAGCACGGGATGAAGCACAGGCACTGCAGAAGCGTTACCGGCAAGACCTTCCGAAGCAAAAGGAACAGGCGTTACAGTGCCGGCAAAAATATGAGGCACGGATGGCTGCCTTTGGTCTGACCACGGAACAGTGGCAGGCTGTTACACAACAGTATACACGCGAAGAGGCGGATCTGTTTCAGGAAAAACTGGATGCTCATAAAGCGCAACAGGCGCAGGCACAGGGACGTTATACTTCTGCGAAGGAACAGATCGGAGCCCAGGGAAAACCGGATCTGGAAGTATTGCAGCAAAACCTGCAAGAGGCAGAACAGGTGTGGAAAAGCCGGCAGGAAGAGCGGGAGCAGTGGGGCACCTATGCCCGTGTCAACAGTGAAAGCTATGCCCGTCTGATGCCGAAAATGGAAGAACGCGCACAGATTCTGAAGGAGCATCAGCAGATCAGTGACCTGTATCAGCGGCTGTCCGGTAATATCAGTGGATTCCGTATGGATCTGGAGACTTTTGTACAGCGGCAGTACCTGGAACGGATCCTGTATGCAGCCAATCGCCGGTTTCTGGAAATGTCAGCAGGACAGTTCGAACTGCGGATGTATGATCTGGATAAGGCCGGTGAGGGAAAAAATCACGGACTGGATCTGATGGTATATTCCGCTGTGACGGGAAAAGTACGGGAAGTGCGTACTTTATCCGGTGGAGAATCCTTTATGGCGGCACTGTCTCTGGCACTTGGAATGGCAGATCAGATCCAGGAGAGTTCTGCTGCGATCCATCTGGATGTGATGTTTATCGATGAGGGATTCGGGTCACTGGATGAACATTCCCGCAATCAGGCGGTCCGCGTATTGCAGGAAATGGCGGGCGGCAGCAAAATGATCGGTATTATTTCCCATGTGACAGAGCTGAAGCAGGAGATTGATGACCAGCTTCTGGTCATCAAGGATGAAAGCGGAAGCCATGTGCGCTGGCAGATCAGCTGATCAATGTGGCATATGATATGAGATGACAGAACGGTCCGTTGCGGTTTTGACTTTGTATGAGCATGGATGGAAAACACCGCAGCTTCCAGGAACAGGTTGAAAAACAGCCCGATTATCGGTATGATGTAAGAAATGAGATTATAATTAATAATGATACTATGATTTTTGAGGAGGAATACAACGTGAAAGTTTTAATGTTAAATGGAAGTGCGAAAGCAAATGGAAATACCTATGCATCTTTGCTGGAAGTAGGCAGACAGCTGGAAAAAGAAGGGATTGAGTATGAGATTTTCCAGATGGGCGGGGAACCGGTCAGAGACTGTCTGGGCTGCGGTCAGTGTACAGAGAACGGCTGTGTGTTTGCAGATGACAAAGTAAATGAGTTTGTTGCAAAAGCAAAAGAAGCAGATGGGTTTGTATTTGGTACACCGGTGTATTATGCACATCCAAGTGGAAGAGTGATGTCCTTCCTGGACCGGGCATTTTACAGCAGCGGAAGTGCTGCATTCGCATTTAAACCGGGTGCATCTGTGGCAGTAGCACGCCGTGGCGGAACCACAGCATCTTTTGATGCCATGAATAAATATTTTGGAATCTGTCAGATGCCGGTAGCAGGTTCTACTTACTGGAATCAGGTGCACGGAGCTGTTCCGGGAGAAGCCTGTCAGGATGAAGAAGGTATGCAGACCATGCGGAATCTTGCGCGTAATCTGGCGTGGATGATGAAATGTTTTGCAGCAGGAAAAGCAGCCGGAGTGGAACTGCCACAGACGGAGCGGGATTATAAGACGAATTTTATCCGTTAAGCAGAACCGTATGGTTATGCTGGTAATGTAAAAGGTGGGGCATATGGCAATATTAGGAATTGATCTTGGAACAACAAACTCGTTGGGGGCTGTATATCGAAACGGGAAAGTGGAACTGATACCGAACCGTTTCGGTTCTTTTTTGACGCCAAGTGTGGTAAGTGTCATGGAGGATGGCAGCGTGGCAGTTGGTCAGATTGCAAAGGAACGTCTGATCACACATCCGAAAGATACCGCTGCTTCTTTTAAAAAGAAGATGGGAACGACACAGAACTATGTGCTGGGCGGGCGGAATTTTCTGCCGGAAGAGCTGGCTGGATTTGTGATCAGCGCTATCGTGGAAGATGCCAGAAATTATCTGCAGGAGGATGTGGAAGAGGTTGTTATCTCGGTACCGGCATATTTCCATGACAAACAGCGGGTGGCAACGAAACGGGCAGGGGCTCTGGCCGGTGTAATGGTAAAACGAATTATCAATGAACCAAGTGCTGCAGCACTTGCATCCTATTTTGATACCAGACAGGAACAGTTGTTTCTTGTTTTTGACTTTGGCGGAGGTACACTGGATGTTTCTATCGTGGATTGCTTTGACACAATGGTGGAGATTCTTGCAGTTTCCGGAGATAATCATCTCGGTGGAGATGATTTTAATGAAGCCATTGCCGGTGGCTTCCTGAAAGAGCATCAATTGCAGCAGAAATATCTGAGTGAAACGGAGTATGCCATTTTATTGCGTCAGGCAGAAAAGTGTAAAATTGCTCTGTCTACATTGCCGGAAACTAAAATGACGGCTGTAATCGGTGGTCAGACTTATCAGAGTGTGTATACAAATGAGCGTGTGATGAGAGAAAGTTCTGGTATCTGGAAACGCATGCAGCGCGTGCTTCGACATGCCCTGCAGGATGGCAGAGTGAGTCTTGAGGAGATCAATGCGGTAATTTTAGCGGGCGGATCGGGGAAAATGCCGTTGGTGCAATCTTATATGGAACAGCTGTTTGAACAGACGCCACTGGTAACCGGGTTCAGTGATCAGCTGATCGCCCGTGGGCTTGGTCTTGTCTGCGGTGTGATGGAACGAAAAGATGAGGTCAGGGATTATGTACTGACAGATATCTGTCCGTTTACGCTGGGAACCAGTGTAAATAATGATGCGGATCATCAGCATCCCTATATGAGTGCAATCATTGAGCGGAATACTGTGCTGCCCTGCTCGCGGGTGCAGCGGTATTATACGGTGTCGGATTATCAGTCCGAGGTAAAGGTTGATATCCGGCAGGGGGAGGAACCTTATGCGGAGGATAATCTGCAGCTGGGAGTGCTCAAGGTACCGATTCCGAAAAAGAAAAAAGGGGAAGAATGCATTGATATCCGTTTTACTTACGACATTAATGGCATTCTGGAAGTGGAGGTAACGGTTGTTTCCAACGGAAAGAAGGTTTCAAAAATCCTGTCACAGAATATGGATGAAAAAGAAATTGAAAAGCGGATGCAGCAGTTACAGAAACTGAAAATTCATCCAAAGGATATGACAGAAAACAGGTTGATGAAGGAACGGTTACAGGTTCTTTTTGAAGAATCACTTCCGGAGACAAGGGAGAGGATTCTCTCTTATATTGAGTATTTTGATCAGATTCTTGCCAGTCAGGATCCACGTAGGATCCGACGTTATCGGGAATTACTGGAACAGGTCATTGTTTCCCTGGAAACATATGACCCTTTCGAAGGAATGATGGAATTCCCTGAGTGGAAGGAAGAAGATGAAGGAGAAGGCTGATCGGAATAGATGCGGATCGGAATAGATAGGGAACTCGATTTATAGACAGAAGTGAAAATAAAAGAAAGCAGAGATGTATGGAGGAATAAGAAATGGATAAAGCTCAGGCCTATGCCGTTTTACGCATAGAACCGGGATGTACCGAGGAAGAAATCAAAAAAGCGTATGCAGCGCTGTCCAGACAATATCATCCAGAGGAATATCCGGAAGAATTTCAACAGATTCATGATGCATATAGAATGCTGCGCAGACAGGAACAACGGCAGCATACAATACACCCGGTTACTGTTACAGGAACAAAAGAAGCAGATTCACAATCAGCGGATATTAATGCATTAGAGGAAACAGAGTTACAATCGGTTGAGGTCAACGTGACAGAGGAAGCTGATCCGGAAACAAGTTCCGGCGTGCCTGCAGAACAGGAACTGGAAGAACAAACAGAAAATCCAGAGCAATCGGAAGCTGTTCCACAGTATGATTTTGATGAAGTGATAGAAGAAGAACAGCGTGAGGAAGAGCAGAAACAGATTTATTTTATCCAGAAAGCATTGATAGAAATGGAAATGCTGCTGAAACCACAATATTGCAATAAGGTGAAACTGTTTCAGGAATATTTTCGAAAAGCAGAGTACCAGGAGATCCTGAAACAGCCGGTATATATGGGAATGTTTGCAGAACTTTTGGAAAATAGCCGGCTTAAGCCGGTAATTTACGATCATATCATTGATTATTACCGGTTTCGCGGTCTGAATCCGGAAGATATGTATGAAGGAGCAGCAAAGCTTTATCGTGTACTGGATGAAAAACGTGGTATGAAGAAAAAGAAAACAGGAACATTGCAGACCGTTATATTGGTCGGAGCGGTGGCAGGAGTTCGTGCAGGAACACGTTCTGTATCATCTGATTCCGGCGCAGGAAAGCTGTTTGGCTTTCTGGCTGTGCTGGTAATTGTGATCGCATTGATGTTTCTGCTGTATCGCCAGCTGTATAAGAATCATTCCGGTCTGTTTGCACAGGCAATCACTGCGCTGCTTCTGACAGTTTCACAGTTTATTGTGTTGATGGGAGATTTCTATGCACCGTTGATGGGGACGGATGCGGGAACCGGTCTGGCTGTGATTTTGTTTTTGCTGGGTGGTGTCTGGATAATTGTTGTTGGGATTGCTGCGGTTGTAAAAAAACTGCTGTTTTTGAAAAAATAGTTAAAAATGTTTCAATGAAAGGGCGTGTGAAAAACGGAAAGTTTTTCATGCACCCTTTTTATCTTTTCGAAACAGATAAAGCTCAATACAAATGCAAATAAACTGACAATACTTGATAAAATAAAAAAATGACAGAAAAGTATTGACAAATAAGTGGAGATGCGTTACTATAATCTCAACAAAAGAACTAAGAAACAGAGGTACAGACCAATGAAATGAGAATGGAAAATTCATAATTTAAGAACAGGAGGTACAGTCCAAAAGGAACATAAACAATAAATTTATAATCTGAGAAAGTTGAAGGTGTAGACAATGAAATTACTGGAAATTCATTAAAAGCCCGGTCGGAAAGAAAATTATCGATCGGGCTTAAATTTTGTCTTTTTACACATCTGCAAGAATCATTGCAAAATATCCCCATTCCCAATACAGGGATTCAAAACTGTTTTCCAGATACTCATAAATATCATCATCATCATAGCCGGTCATGCGCGTCAGAATGACAATGGCATCACGGATATCGTTGTATGTCAGGGTATGCTCACCGGAAAGCAGCCAGGACAGAAAAATGCTGTATCGAATGGCTGCGTATTCCATTCCAATCCATTGCAGATGGATCAGCATGCCGTTCAGATCATTGTCCGGAAGCAGAAGATCTGCGAAAATTTCATTGGACAGAAATGCCCGCAGCAGAGGTGCGTGCTTGTCCCAGTGCGCTCGGAACAGTTTCCATTTTTGAGACAGATCAGCCGGATAACTATTTGTGGAAATGTTGCCGGCAAGATCTAGAAGCGGTGTCAGAAATTCCTCATAAAGACCTTCTTTCTGGTAATTGACAGCCAGATCTTGTAGCAGTTCATTACATTCATACAGCATGTCTTCCGTAGAAAACGCCATGTTAGTAATGGCAGCCGAAAGTTGTGTCTGGGTTTCGGTGGAAAAGTAGTCTGCCAGTAAGATCCCGGACAGAGCAGTTGTCGGAAGTTCAGACAATATATAAAAGCTTTCCAATAATGACAGCTCCGGGCTGTAATCCGGACATTGTACAATCTGAAGAATGTGATCCCGTACTTGAAACAGAATCTGTTCTTCCGGGGAAAGCGTGACAATCTCAGAAATTTTTGGAAACAGAAGTTGTGGCTGCATCTGCCAGAGATCCAGAACCGCAGGGCAGCCAGGCATCAGAGAGGCTTCTGTATGGGTGGCGAAATGGTGATATTCGCGCGGAAACATTGTGCAGGTTTCAGAAAGAATGTCATCTCCGTGATGCAGAACAAGACGGCAGAGTTTATTTTTGCATAGAAAAGGACATTTTTTCTCCTCATTCAGAGTAATTATATGCTGGTGTTCTCTGAGAAATGTGTAATCAGACAGCACTTTGTGCAGGTATGGCATATCATTTGGGGGTGCTGTATGGCACCAGCGGTCATAGGTCGTGTCATCAACGCCAATGTTCCATTCCTGACAGCAGGTGATGGGACATTTGTCTGCAATGCAGATAAAATTTTTATAATAGCTCGGGTAATATGTTTTCATAATCAGTAAACTCTTCCTAAATGTGATTAGGGTTCAAAACACCAAAAAATTCATCTCAGTCTGAGTTGAGACTCCCACTTCTGCAAGTGGTGAGTAATAACAAGTCTTTCTCAGTGGGAGTACAATCTCCGACTGAGATAAACGCTCCGCGAGGATGTGCGGTGATTCTGAAAAGAATATGTCAGCTTTCGCTGACCAGAATCACGCACCAAGTCTCACGTGCGTTCGACTTGAATACACGGATTGCTCCGTGCTTTGCACTCCCACAATCTTTAAAATAACTGTCTGTATTGTAACATAATAATACACAAAAATGTATCTGAAAAAGGAGGAGGCACTCATATTAAAACAGGTGATTTTCTGAGCTAAGATCTTATGATATAAGGAATTTCCAGGTTTTGTGCAATTTGTACAGGCAGGAAAAAAGTGGAAAAATCAGGATTGACAGCGCACAGATTGCTCACTATACTGAGGATACATCAAAATCACAGGCATGAAACATTCTGTTTTCTATCTGCCTGTACGGATATTCTATCTGTTATATATATCCGATCTGCATCCATGAATGCAGATAATTCTTTAATCTGGCCGGTTTGGCAGCAACAACCCATTTTTGATGAAGTGAAAAACGGAGGAAAATGCGAAGGTCCGCTTTACTATCAGGATAACTGGATCGTATTTTCGAAACCGAAGGAACGAGGTGAACCCATATGTAATTATAATTGACATAAATAAAAATAAAAATCGCATATAAGAGCGAAAAGAAATGAAGATTTGACATTCTGTATCGACGAAAAAAGGAGAGACAGAATAAAAACAGAAAGAAAAAGAGGAACTAGAATGAAGAAAAAACAGTTAACGATTATGCTTGGAGCCATGACCCTTGCACTGCTTCTGGGTACTGCTCCAGTGGTACAGAATGTGGCAGCGGCGGGACTTCCTGTCTCAATCAGCCAGAAAGCAAAGCAGGATGCACTGGAGCATGCTGATATTATTGACAGTCTGAAAAAAGGATCTGTTGCTATCCGAAAATATGATATGACAGCAGCACAGGCAGCAGGAGATTATTCGGAGGATATGTATGTGGCAACAGGAGAAAAAGATACGGTGGCTGAACAGAAACTGGCAGATTATGCCATGGAAGGTGTGCAGTTTTCCTGTCTGAGAGTAGGTAATATTGAGACACACAGTGTTCAGAAAGGAACAGAGACATCCGTGGAACTGATCTATGAGATTCCGGAAAAACTGGCAGATATTTTGAAGCTGATGAAGGAAAATGCGGTTGATATGAGCAAACAGGGGGAGGCATATCCCTGCCACAATACCGGGGTGCTGCATTATACCGGACAGCAGATTTCAGATGCACTGGAAGCTATTTTAAAAGCGGATGAAGTAGCTGCGAAAAATGCGTTAGAACACTATTTGTATGATTATGGGACATTGGATGCCACTACAGATCAAAAGGAAGCTTCCGGTGTTTGTAACCTGCCAAAGACAGATAAAAACGGTTATACCCATTTGGACAATCTGGAACTCGGTCTGTATCTGTTTGTGGAAACAGAAGTGCCGGAACAGGTGACCGACACGGTTAATCCATGGTTTGTGCAGCTTCCATTTACCAGTGCAGACGGAGATATGTGGCAGTATGATATGAATGTTTATCCTAAAAACCAAAGTGGAAATCCGACCCTGGACAAAAGTGTCAGAAACGCATACAGCAATACATTATCTGTAAATGAACAGGTGCCTTCCGGGACAGATAAAAATACAAGCGTCCACGCAGGAGAAGCGTATATAGCTGGAAATGATTCTGAGGCATTGATCGTATACAACCGGGAAGCGCAGAGTGCGGATCTGACAGATGCTGCTTATGTGGCAAACCGTGGAGGTTATACAGCAGATGGAGTGACAGCAGGCAAAGACGGCAGTGGATACAGTACGGATTATATGTACCGGGATACGACTACGGCATCTGAAGGAGATCTGCTGGATTATATTCTGGTCTCTAAATTGCCGCATATTACGTCAGAAGCTACATTCCTGGGTGAATATACATTTCAGGATACATTATCCGGAGGAATTACATACAACAAAGATGTGAAAATTGCATTTTATGACAATGCCATGGATGCAAATGCAAATAATACGAAAAATGCAAAGGTACTGTGGAATCTGAATTCAGGGGATTATACACAGCATTATGTGGATGTGACCGTTACGAACCCGGATACGGGAGTACAGAATGCAGATGGTTCCACACGGTTGACGGTAGCACTGACAGAAGATGGTTTGCGGGCAGTGAACGGTGTGGATGCAGCAGGAAAACAGATAGAAAGCCTGTCGGATTACTATATGGTTGTGTACTATACAGCGACGGTTAAGTCCGATGCATCAGTTGTACTTGGAGATGAAGGAAATCCAAATCATGTAAATCTGGTCTGGAGTCGTACTTCAGATGGATATTATAACATGCTGGAGGATCAGAATTATGTATATACATACGGCCTGGATCTGACCAAGACCTTTTCCGACCAGAAAGGAAAGTTTGAGCATGTAAAATTCAAACTGTACAACAGTACAGATGGTTATTATGTCATGGCAGAAAAATCAACAACAGAGGATGGTGTGTATTACGTTGTCGGAAAGACAGTCAATGAGGAGCAGGCCACTGAATTTATACCAAATGCAGACAGCGGGAAACTGCTTGTAAATGGGGCAGAAGCAGACAGCTATCAATTGACAGAGATTGCCACGGATAAGGGATATCATCTGCTCAAAGATCAGATTAAAATCGATATTTCTGCGACAGATCGTGATATTATCGCATCGGTTGCCGGGGTGACCGGAATGGATGCAGCAGCAGTTGAGGCTGTTGTGAATCATTATCAGGGTGGAATTTATGATGAAAATGGAAATCTGGTTACTGCGCAGCGGGATGAATTGACAGGGGCTATGGCTGGAGGACCGGCATTGGAATCTGCCAATGGAAGAACGATCGGAAAGACAGATCTGTATGTCGGAACGATTCAGAATGCATTTGCAAAAATAGATGATAAGGATGCACTTATGACAGATCAGAATCAGGCGGTATTACTTACTGTGAACAATACAAAAGAATTTTTGCTTCCGCAGACCGGTGGAAAAGGGCTTTATCTGATAACAATTGTGGGTGTTATTTCAGTGGCAGGCGGCTGCTATCTTGTAACACGAAAAAGAGAAAAAGCAAAGATGTAAATTATAAATAATTTATGAAAAAAATAATCAGAATCCTGCCGATTATTATCGGAAGCATGATGTTGCTGTATCCGTGGATTGGAAACTGGCTTTATGATCATGCAGTTCGTTCACAGGCAGCCGGATATGAAAAGGCACTTATAGAGAAAACGGAAACGGAACTTCAAAACTGCATTCTGGCAGCACAGAATTATAACGAAGAACTGAAAAAACGTCAGAACGTGATGATCTATCCACCACAGGAGCAGTCTTTGAATCATGAAGCTTATGAAGCAGTATTGTGTATGAATGCGGAAGGTCTCATGGGATTTATTGAGATTCCTCAGATTCATATATATCTGCCGATTTATCATGGGACATCAGAGCATGTTTTGCAACTGGGAGCCGGACATCTGGAAGGTTCTTCACTTCCAATTGGCGGTCTTGGTACGAAAGCAGTGATTTCTGCACATACAGGAATGAATGCAGCACCGATGTTTAGTGATCTGTCAGAATTGCAGCCGGGGGATGAATTTTTTCTTCATGTACTGAAACAGAAGCTGGTGTATGAAGTATGTGATATAGAAGTGGTTTTACCGGAAGAAACGCAGATACTGGGAGCAGAACCGGATCGAGATCTGGTAACGCTGCTGACCTGTACACCATACGGACAAAATACGCACCGGCTTCTTGTAACGGGTCAGCGAATTGCAGACGATGCGCAGACAGACGTAGCGCATAAAGCAGATAACAGACAGCGCAGAGGATGGAAATCCCAGTGGATGACGAGTTATGCAAAGGCAGTCTGTTTCAGTGTAGGGATACTGCTTGTTCTATACTGTGTATGCAGGGGTGTTCATATCGTTCAGATACGGAAGAGAAAGAATATGATGTGCGGTCAGAAGTAACAGAATTCAGAAACGAGCAATCAAGATGAAGTACAAAAGAATATTGGAAAAGAAAGAGATGCGGAAAAAAATAGTCGGCTGGATTGTGATTTTCATGGGAGTCGGGATGCTTATCCTGCCGGACTATGAAAATTGGAAAACAGATTGTCAGGAACAAGCACGGATACTTGCTTTTTTACAGAAAAATACTCCGGAAGATTGTTCGAATGGTATGCAGGAAGAGGAGATTATAAGAAAAAATCAAAGCAGTGAAGCGGAACCTATTGTACCGGAGGAAACTTCGGAAAACCAAGGCGGAATATTCCCACGTGATGAAACTGTTAGAATAGAAATCCTTGCGTATAATGAAAAACTGGCTTCCGGTGGTCAGCAGGAAGTTTTTACTGCAGAAAATATTACAAAGGCACCGGCATTTCTGAATAGATATTGTGACGATATGTTTGGCTATATAGAAATTCCAAAAATAGACTGCAGAATATCGCTGTATCTGGGGAGTTCTGATCAGCATATGGATTTGGGGGCCGCAGTGCTTGGCGGCACCTCACTTCCAGTGGGCGGACAGAATACAAACTGTGTAATTGCCGGGCATCGCGGCTGGAAACATCGAGCATATTTTAAACGGATAGAAGAACTTGAGCCGGGGGATGAGGTTCTGGTGACAAATCCGTGGCGGTGTCTACACTACCGGGTGGCATATACGGAGATTATTTTGCCGACAGACAGTGAAAAATTGGAGATACAATATGGAAACGATATGATAACACTGCTGACTTGTCATCCGTATCGTTCCGGTGGAAAATACCGGTATATAGTGTATTGTTTCCGTTCAGACGATGAACAGAAGCTGTCGTCGGAACTGCCGGGAACAGGGAATGAACAGAATCTGCTGCGAAAGGAAGAGATGCAGACAGCTAAAGACAGTGGGGAAGATCTCACTTCTGTTGCAGACATTGGGAGGGAGAGTGCTTTTCGACGAGCTGGAAAAATGCTGGTATTCATTTTGTTGATTGTACTTTGTATGTGGAAGGGGAGGCCTGTTTTTCAGAAATGCAGATACAGGACAGAGCAGGAGCATATGGAGAGGAAAAAAGGAGGATATTTTGCACAGCAAAAGAAGGATAAAAAGAGATAAAAAGAATTGTGTTCAGCCGGAGGCATATGGCAGGACAGTGAAAGTCAGATGGGGATATCTGATGCTTTTGGGTATTTTATTCTCGCTGGAGGTGGCAGCATTTTCGGCAAATGCCCAGGAATTGCAACCCGAGCGTATGCAGGCTATTAAGAAGGCGGACAATCAGTCCTCTGTCAACTGGAAACTGGTTTCACAGGAAATTAATGAAAAAAACGAATATGTGTATGATGGAGATAAGACAGATGATACCATGTCAGACCGGGTATTGCCGAAAATCAGTGATGGAAGCTGGGGATATGTCATGAATGGAAAAGTACAGGAAACAGCATCTGTCAATGCAGCAAATCTTGCAGGCTGGTGGCATGTAAAGAACGGCTGGGTGGACTGGTCGGATGGAATTTTGGAGACTGCTGACGGATGGCACAAGTATGTGGGTGGAAAACAGGAAGTAACAGCAAATGAGACAGTGGAAAGCAATCCCGGGGGATGGTTTTTCTTAAAAGATGGTACCGTCGACTTTTCCTATACAGGTCTTGCACAGAACGAGAATGGAATTTTCTGGATGAAAGCAGGGGGCTTTGATACAGAAATGACAGGTGTTGTTCCTGATACGATCGGAGTAACAAAGGACGGTTCTGGATGGCTTTATCTACATGGCGGTATTTTTGATGCAAATGCGGATACCATTGCTGCAAACGAAGCAGGATGGTGGAAAATCCGGAATGGTCTGGTGGACTTTTCCTACACAGGTCTGGCATATAATGAGACCGGATGGTATTACCTGCAAAATGGAATGGTAGACTTTGGATATTGCGGAGCTGTCCAAAATGAGTTTGGAATCTGGTACGTGGAAAACGGGCGTGTCGATATGGCGTATGATGGAAGGGCTTATGGATACTATTTTTCAGGTGGAAAAGCGCAATAAGGAGAGAAAAATATAATGAAGACAAAAGAAAAAAGTATATTTTTTATTTGTCTGGCTATGATTGTCAGCGGCGTTATACTGTTTTCGGTGATATACTCGGGACAAATGGTTTCAGCAGCACAGCGGGTAGAAACGTATAAAGACAATGGGGAAGATGAATCTGAGATGACTCAGGAAAGCATACAAAGTCAGGAGAAAACGGTCAGGGAACAAGCAGAATATATGGAGGAGTTGGAGGAAGAACAGAATATTGCACATTCAGAAATACTGGAAGTGATGGGGGTGCGAAATGCACTGGCAGTAAAAATGAATACGATAGAACGGGCATTGCAGACAATGACACTGACCAAAAGCCCACAGAAGATGTTTGCGGCTTATTACGCAGATGGAACATTCAACGGTCAGGAATCAGTGTTATATCTGAATCAGGAGGTGGTGTGGTGCCTGGAACCTTCCGAACTGGTCGGAAATGTCGGAAAAGGAATTACATATGCATTGGTAGATCCGGGGGATGCGGCGCAGTGGCTGCAGAATAGATACGGGTGGAGTTGGAACAAAATTAATAATCTGGCAAAAGCTGTGTGTTTTGCAAAGCAGTATTTTGGAGATCATGGTCTGTGTGGATATGCATTGGTACAAGATCTGATCTGGTCTGAGATTCAGCCCTATGAAGATGCAGGTGAAACAGGATATTATCTTCTGACGAACGGTGCAGGGAATACTACATATCAGTGTGAGCATCTGAATACAAGAGAAAAAGTGAATGAGGCGATCCAGGCAGTCTGGCAGCAGTTCTATGCGTATAATACATTGCCATCTTATCAGGGGAAAACTATTTCAGTGATGCCGGGTCAGACCTGCTGGATTCCGGATACAAATGGCGTGACAGATAAAACAAGTTTCATTGTTCCGGATGGTGTACAGGTGATACCTGGATGGCATGAGAATCATGGCGGTATCTGGCTGAAGGCTGATGAGAGCCTTGCGGGACGTACCGTAACAGTGAATCTGTATAAAAATGAAATTCCGGCAGGATCAGAGGGGATATTGGTGTATGGAGCTACGGATAAGAAGCGGCAGTCAGTGGGAATGTGGTCTGGTGCAATATCACCAACTTATGGAAGTTTTCGGATTATCTGCGAACGGGATTCTTATTTGAATGCAAGGTATGAGGCCAGAGATGCAGTGGCACCTTCCATTGATCTTCATATTCAAAAAACGGATGCCCAGACAGGAAAAAATCTGGCAGGAGCTGTCTTTGAAATATCTATGGATGGTCAGAAAGTGGCATCTGTTGTGACAGATGCAGAAGGAAAAGCAGCTTATCATTGGAGAGGAGAAGTGTTGTATACTTCTTATTATGAAAGTGTACAGCCAGTCAATATGTTTTCTGACTGGAAAAGTGCATATGAAGCTGCGCGTCGTGATGTGAAGCAGCAGGTACAGGATGCTGTGACACAGTTGAAATCTGCAACTACTCATATTTGGCGGGTGGAAGAAGTGCAGGCACCGGAGGGATATGCCAGAAATGAAGAAGTCTGGGAACAGACATTTGATCTGAATACACTGGCAGTGGAAGTTCAGTATACAAATGTGCCGGAAAATGGTTATCTCAAATTGCAGAAAGTATCCGGAAATCCGGAAATAACAAAGCATAATCCATGCTATAGCCTGGAAGGAGCAGAGTATGGGGTATATCAGTGTCTGGAGGATGCGCAGAAGGATGTGGGAAGAATCGTGACATTAAAAACAGATGCAACAGGTGCATCCGATATGCAGACAATATGTGCGGGAATTTACTATATAAAAGAAGTAACTGCATCATTAGGGTATCAGTACTGTGCGGAGCAGACAGAAATCGGACTTCCCGAAGGAATCCATCGTGTAACAGTGAAAAGTGAGGAGACAACCGAAGTGAGGTGTGTGGAAGAACCGGCAGGAAAAACGCTGCTGTTGAACTTGCAAAAATATGAACAGGAGCATGGAATGACGGTAGGTCCGGGAACAGCTTCTTTGCAGGGTGCAGTGTTTGCACTGGAATATTATGCAACGACAGATCCTTTGCATGATAATATGCCGCCCGTCCGCACCTGGTACTATCAGACAGATAATAATGGACAGATCTACAGTACAGGGGAAGCGTATCTGGTGCCGGAACTGACAGAAAGTGATGGCAGTGTGTTATGGTCGGATGAACTATACAGAGAAGAAAATGGAAACGTGTTTTATCCAATTGGTACCTATCGTATACGAGAGATTTCTGCACCAAAATATTTTAAATTAGAAGGGAATATGCATTTTGTTGAAAATACTGACGTCTGCCCGGATGTAAAGACAGGATTAGACGCGGTGCTGCGTCAGCCGTATTCCGGAGCATCAGCAGAATTATATACAATGGGGAAAAAATCCCATGGGGAGATTTTGATACAGAATCTGTCTGTCCATGCTTATGACAAATTGCACTATGGTTCCATTACTCTGTATAAAACAACTGCGGACGGAAAGAAGCGACCACTGTCCGGCGTTGAATTTCATATGACTGGTCAGACAGATCAGGATACCTATACAGCAGTCTCAGACGAAAATGGCAAAGTAGTATGGGATCACCTTGCACCACAAGTGTATGTGATTACAGAGGTGAAAACCGCAGAAGGGAAAAATCTGTTGCAGGACAGTATCGAGGTAAAACTGCCGATGGAGATGAACCTTGAAGATCTGGTTAAAAACGGACAAAAGGAAGAGGATGCCGTTTATGATGTTATGACCGGAAAATACTGTTTTTATGATCTGACATATTGCATAGGAAATACAGCGATTCTGGAAATGCCGTTTACCGGCAGAAGAGGGTGGAAAGTTTATGGAGTTCTTATTTGTGGATTAGTGTTACTGGCAGCAGGCATAGTCTTCCAAAGACACAAATCAGTTTAAGTAATCAATTTAAGTTAATTTTATCTGGAAAAATTATTGGAAAAATGGTTGACGTGATGCGGATACTTGTGCTATATTAGATGAGCGATGGAAGTAGGTCTTTTTTTTATGCCTAAAATTGAATGTACATGATTTTTCATGGACACACAGTTGCAAAGAAAGTTAATGGAGGTGGAAAGTTGTGCGCGTAAAGATTACATTGGCATGCACAGAGTGCAAACAGCGTAATTACAACCTGACTAAGGATAAGAAAGCTCATCCTGAAAGAATGGAAGTAAACAAATATTGCAAATTCTGTAGAAAGCATACATTACACAAAGAAACCAAATAATCCGGCGATGCAAAGGATGTGACAAAATGGAAGAAACCAAAAAGAATGATGTTCAGAAAAAGAACTGGTTCGCTGGTCTGAAATCTGAATTCCAGAAAATTGTCTGGCTGGACAAAAAGTCACTTGGGAAACAGACCGTAGCAGTACTTGTCGTTTCCGTGATCCTGGGTGCGATTATTGCAGTACTGGATCTTGGCATTCAGTATGGCGTTGATTTCCTTGTAAATCTGTAGGAAGGCAAAGGTGAGTTTTTATGGCTGAGGCGAACTGGTATGTGGTTCATACTTATTCCGGATATGAGAATAAGGTAAAAGCAGACATTGAGAAAACAATTGAAAACAGACATCTGGAGGATGAGATCCTTGAGGTTCGTATCCCGATGCAGGATGTTGTTGAAATGAAGAACGGTGCGAAGAAGCAGGTTCAGAAAAAAATGTTTCCTGGATATGTGCTCATCAATATGGTAATGAATGACGATACATGGTATGTTGTCAGAAATACCAGAGGTGTTACCGGGTTCGTAGGTCCGGGGTCGAAGCCGGTGCCACTCACGGAAGCCGAGATGAGACCGTTGGGAATCAAAGAGGAAAATGTGGTAGTTGACTTCAAAGAAGGCGATATGGTAACGATCATTGGTGGCGTATGGAAAGACACTGTAGGTGTGATTCAGAGCATGAATGAGAGTAAACAGATCGTAACTATCAATGTAGAGCTTTTCGGTCGCGAAACACCGGTAGAAATAAGTTTCGCAGAAGTGAAGAAAATGTAAGCGTAAGTAAAGGAACGATTACGAAAAATTCAAAGGAGGCAATCTCAAATGGCAAAAAAAGTAGAAGGATATATCAAACTGCAGATTCCTGCTGGTAAAGCTACACCGGCTCCTCCAGTTGGTCCTGCACTTGGACAGCACGGCGTAAACATCGTAGAGTTTACAAAACAGTTCAACGCAAAGACAGCTGATCAGGGTGATCTGATCATTCCTGTAGTTATTACAGTATATGCAGACAGAAGTTTCAGCTTCGTTACAAAGACTCCGCCAGCACCGGTTCTGATTAAGAAAGCATGCGGAATCAAATCTGGTTCAGGCGTACCGAACAAAACTAAAGTTGCTACTATCACAAAAGCTCAGATTAAAGAAATCGCAGAGCTGAAAATGCCAGACTTAAATGCAGCATCCTTAGAGAGTGCTATGAGCATGATCGAAGGTACAGCAAGAAGTATGGGTGTTACTGTAGCTGAGGACTAATTAACAAATATAAGTGGGAGGGTCCTCTCCCGATACAACCACAGGAGGTTATAATTCATGAAAAGAGGAAAAAGATATGTCGATGGAGCGAAAAAAGTCGACAGAACAGTTCAGTATGAGAGTGCAGATGCAATCAAACTTGTAAAAGAAAACGCTACAGCAAAGTTTGACGAGACCATCGAGCTTCACATCCGTACAGGTTGTGATGGACGTCACGCTGAGCAGCAGATCCGTGGTGCTGTTGTACTGCCGCACGGAACAGGTAAAACCGTTCGTGTTCTGGTATTTGCAAAAGGCACAAAAGTAGATGAGGCTCAGGCAGCAGGTGCTGATTTCGTTGGTGGAGAGGAATTGATTCCGAAGATCCAGAACGAAGGATGGCTTGATTTTGATGTAGTAGTAGCTACACCGGATATGATGGGTGTTGTTGGACGTCTTGGTCGTGTACTTGGACCGAAAGGATTAATGCCAAACCCAAAAGCTGGTACAGTAACTATGGATGTTACAAAAGCTGTTAACGATATTAAAGCAGGTAAGATTGAGTACAGACTGGACAAAACAAATATTATCCATGTGCCAATTGGAAAAGCATCCTTTACAGAAGAGCAATTAGCGGACAACTTCCAGACCCTTATGGATGCCATCATCAAAGCAAGACCAAGCGCATTAAAAGGTCAGTATCTGAAGAGCGTAACAATGACTTCAACAATGGGACCTGGTGTTAAATTAAACACTGCTAAATATGTGTAAAAAGTTTTGAATTGTTGTTGACATCACGTTAATACAATGATATAATCACACCGTTGTGTGAAAACATGACGGTGTGTAATCGAAAGATTACAAAATTGCCGAAGACAGCAGGTGCCATTGTGGCGTAAACGCAGAACCTGCCGAGGGAATTTACAAAACATGATATGTTTATGTAAAATGATGATTCTCTCTCTGTCTGCATGGCAGGGGGATTTTTTTATGTAGCATGGAAAGTGATTACTTCCTATGTGAATGGATTCCCGTTTTCGTCTGAGGAAACAAAATTTAAGAAGGAGGTGCACGATTCGTGGCAAAAGTAGAACTGAAACAGCCTATCGTTCAGGAAATCGCAGCTCAGATTGATGGTGCACAGTCTGTTGTAGTTGTAGACTACCGTGGACTTACCGTATCTGAGGACACACAGTTACGTAAAGAATTAAGAGAAGCTGGTGTTTCTTATAAAGTATATAAGAATACATTAATGAATTTCGCATTCAAAGGCACTGATTTTGAAGCACTTGCACCGGTTCTTGAAGGACCAAACGCAATTGCAATCTCAAAAGAAGATGCAACAGCTCCGGCAAGAATTCTTGCAAAATTTGCTAAAACAGCTCCGGCACTTGAGATTAAAGCTGGTGTTGTAGAAGGCGATTATTATGATGCAGCAGGAATGCAGACAATCGCAAGCGTTCCGTCCAGACAGGATCTTCTTTCTAAATTACTTGGAAGCATCCAGTCTCCGATCACAAACTTCGCTCGCGTTATCAATCAGATCGCAGAGCAGGGTGGCGCTGCAAACTGTGAGCCAGCAGCTGCTGAAGAAACAGCAGAAGAAGCTCCGGCAGCAGAAGAAGCACCGGCAGAATAATCCGGTCACTAAGTTGCATCAGGCAGCTTAAAATATGAAAACAAAAAAAGATGAAAATATCGAAAATTGGAGGTAAAGAATAATGGCAAAATTAACAACCGCAGAATTTATTGAAGCGATTAAAGAGTTAACTGTTTTAGAGTTAAATGATCTTGTAAAAGCATGTGAAGAAGAGTTTGGCGTATCTGCAGCAGCAGGCGTTGTAGTTGCAGCAGCAGGCGGAGACGCAGCAGGCGCAGCTGAGGAGAAAACAGAGTTCGACGTTGAGTTAACAGAGGTTGGCCCGAACAAAGTTAAAGTTATCAAAGTTGTTCGTGAGTTAACAGGTTTAGGCTTAAAAGAAGCTAAAGCTGTTGTTGACGAGGCTCCGAAGATGGTTAAAGAGGGTGCTGATAAAGCAGAAGCTGAGGACATCAAAGCTAAACTTGAGGCTGAAGGCGCTAAAGTTACTCTTAAATAATTTTATAAAAATTATTCGCACCAACCGGGAAACCGGTTGGTGTTTTTTTGTCCGAAAAGTAAAAATAATCCTTGACTAGAAAAAGGGCATGTGCTATTATGGTAAATGCACTATTGTGGTTTGATGGGGCTTTGTGCGCCCTTTTCAGGGATAGAAAAAGAAAACGAGAGGTGAAGCGTCAATGGAGAAAAACAGGATACGTCCGGTCATAAACGGAAAAAGTTTGCGTATGAGTTATTCGAGACAAAAAGAGGTTCTGGAAATGCCAAACCTGATTGAGGTTCAGAAGAATTCCTACAATTGGTTTTTGGAAGAAGGACTCAAAGAAGTGTTTGCGGATATTTCGCCGATTGCTGATTACAGTGGACATCTGAGTCTGGAATTTACAGACTTTACATTGTGCGAAAAGGATGTAAAATATTCCATTCCAGAGTGTAAAGAGCGTGATGCGACATATGCAGCTCCTTTAAAAGTAAAGGTAAGACTTTATAATAAAGAAGCAGACGAGATCAACGAACATGAAATCTTCATGGGTGATCTGCCGCTGATGACAGAGACAGGTACATTTGTAATTAACGGTGCTGAGCGTGTTATTGTAAGTCAGCTTGTTCGTTCCCCGGGTATTTATTATGGAATCGCCCATGATAAAATTGGAAAAGAATTGTATTCCTGCACTGTTATTCCAAACCGTGGTGCATGGTTGGAATATGAGACAGACTCTAATGATGTCTTCTATGTTCGTGTTGACCGTACCCGTAAAGTGCCGATCACAGTTCTGATCCGCGCACTTGGTATTGGTACAAATCAGGAAATTATTGATCTTTTTGGTGAGGAACCAAAGATTATTGCAAGTTTCGGAAAAGACGTTTCTACAAATTATCAGGAAGGTCTTTTGGAATTATATAAGAAAATCCGTCCGGGTGAGCCGCTTTCTGTAGAAAGTGCAGAGAGTCTCATCATGGCTATGTTCTTCGACCCGAGAAGATATGATCTGGCAAAGGTTGGAAGATATAAATTTAATAAAAAATTAATGCTGAAAAACCGCATCAACGGACATGTACTGGCAGAGGATGTTGTGGATCCGAGTACAGGTGAAGTGCTGGCAGAAGCAGGTCAGAAAGTTGACCGTGAACTGGCAGATACAATCCAGAATGCGGCAGTTCCGTATGTCTGGATTCAGACAGAAGAGCGTAACGCAAAAGTTCTGTCCAATATGATGGTTGATCTGCGCCATTATGTAGATGTGGATCCGAAAGAAGTCGGTGTTACAGAGCTGGTTTATTATCCAGTGCTGGCACAGATTCTGGAAGAAAATGCAGAATTGGAAGAAATCAAGGATGCAATCCGCAGAAACATCCATGATCTGATTCCGAAACATATTACAAAAGAAGATATTATTGCTTCTATTAATTATAATATGCATCTTGAGTATGGTATTGGTAATGATGACGATATTGATCACCTTGGAAATCGTCGTATCCGTGCGGTAGGTGAGCTGCTTCAGAACCAGTATAGAATTGGTCTTTCCCGTCTGGAGAGAGTAGTTCGTGAAAGAATGACTACTCAGGATCTTGAGACAATCACACCACAGAGTCTGATCAATATCAAACCGGTTACAGCTGCTGTCAAAGAATTCTTTGGTTCTTCCCAGCTGTCACAGTTTATGGATCAGAACAACCCTCTTGGTGAGCTGACTCACAAACGTCGTCTGTCTGCATTGGGACCAGGTGGTTTGTCCAGAGACCGTGCAGGATTCGAGGTTCGAGATATTCACTATTCTCATTATGGAAGAATGTGTCCGGTAGAGACTCCTGAGGGACCGAACATCGGTCTGATCAACTCTCTTGCATCTTATGCAAGAATTAATGAGTATGGTTTTGTTGAGGCACCATATCGTAAAATTGATAAAACAGATCCTAAGAACCCGCGTGTAACAGATGAGGTTGTATACATGACAGCGGATGAAGAGGATAATTACCATGTAGCACAGGCGAATGAGAAACTGGATGAAAATGGATACTTTGTTCGTAATTCTGTATCTGGTCGTTACAGAGAAGAAACACAGGAGTACGACAAGACATTATTTGATTACATGGATGTATCTCCGCAGATGGTATTCTCAGTTGCTACCGCACTGATCCCGTTCCTTGAGAACGACGATGCGAACCGTGCATTAATGGGAGCAAACATGCAGCGTCAGGCTGTACCGCTTCTGACTACAGAGGCACCGGTTGTCGGTACAGGTATGGAGCCGAAGGCTGCTGTCGATTCCGGCGTTTGTGTTGTTGCAAAACGCGCCGGTGTGATTGAACGTGCATGCTCCAATGAAATTACAATCAAATACGATGATGATGGAAGCAAAGAGACCATTAAACTGACAAAATTCTCTCGAAGCAACCAGTCTAACTGCTATAACCAGAGACCAATTGTATTCAAAGGAAATCATGTAGAGGCTGGACAGGTTATTGCTGATGGTCCGTCTACTTCAAACGGAGAACTTGGTCTTGGTAAGAACCCGTTGATTGGATTTATGACATGGGAAGGCTATAACTACGAGGATGCTGTACTGTTAAGTGAGCGTCTGGTTCAGGATGATGTTTACACATCTATCCATATTGAAGAGTATGAGGCTGAGGCTCGTGATACAAAACTCGGACCGGAAGAAATTACAAGAGACGTTCCGGGTGTCGGTGACGATGCACTGAAAGATCTGGATGAGAGAGGTATTATCCGTATCGGTGCCGAGGTTCGTGCCGGTGATATTCTGGTTGGTAAAGTGACTCCGAAAGGAGAGACTGAACTGACAGCTGAAGAGAGACTGCTTCGTGCAATTTTTGGTGAAAAAGCCAGAGAAGTACGTGATACTTCCTTAAAGGTACCACATGGTGAGTACGGTATCGTTGTAGATGCAAAAGTATTTACCCGAGAGAATGGTGATGAGTTATCACCGGGTGTGAACCAGGCTGTTCGTATTTACATCGCTCAGAAGAGAAAAATTTCTGTTGGTGATAAGATGGCTGGCCGTCATGGTAATAAGGGTGTCGTTTCCCGTGTACTTCCGGTAGAAGATATGCCATTCCTGCCGAATGGACGTCCGCTGGATATCGTATTAAATCCGCTGGGTGTACCTTCCCGAATGAATATCGGACAGGTGCTGGAGATCCATCTGAGTCTTGCAGCAAAAGCACTTGGATTTAATGTTGCAACACCAATTTTTGCCGGTGCAAAAGAGACTGATATCATGGATACTCTGGATCTGGCAAATGATTATGTCAACTTAACATGGGAAGAGTTCAAAGAGAAACATGAGCAGGAACTGCTTCCGGAAGTTCTTGATTACCTGTATGAAAACAGAGAACATCGTGAACTCTGGAAAGGTGTTCCGATTTCTCGTGATGGAAAAGTAAGACTGCGTGATGGACGTACCGGTGAGTATTTTGACAGCCCGGTAACTATCGGACACATGCATTACCTGAAACTGCATCATTTGGTAGACGACAAGATCCATGCACGTTCTACCGGTCCTTACTCTCTTGTTACACAGCAGCCTCTGGGTGGTAAAGCTCAGTTCGGTGGACAGCGTTTCGGAGAGATGGAGGTATGGGCACTTGAGGCTTACGGTGCAGCATACACACTGCAGGAAATCCTGACAGTAAAATCCGATGATGTTATTGGCCGTGTAAAAACTTACGAAGCAATTATCAAAGGTGATAATATTCCTGAACCGGGTATTCCTGAGTCCTTCAAGGTATTGTTGAAAGAGTTACAGTCTCTTGGTCTGGATGTGACTCTGGAAGACGAAAATGGTGAGGAAGTAAAACTGCTTGAAACAAGCGAATATGGAAATACAGACCTGAATGCTATTATTTCCGGAGATAGAAACTTCAATTATGAAGAAAAAGAATCTTTTGGAGCAATGGGCTTCTCAAAACAGGAATTTAATGAAAATGAAGAACTGGTTGATGTGGAAGAAAATCAGGATGATTCCGATACAGATGATTTTATGGATGCATTTGACGATAGCATTCTTGATGAAGAATAAGAGGAAGGAGCGTTGTAAATGCCAGAAACAAACAATAAAGAAGTCGGCACAAACATAGCGTTCGATGCCATCCGCATCGGATTGGCTTCACCGGAAAAAATATTGGAATGGTCCCGGGGCGAAGTAAAAAAACCGGAAACCATTAATTATAGAACTTTAAAACCAGAAAAAGACGGTTTGTTCTGTGAACGTATTTTTGGACCGAGCAAAGATTGGGAATGCCACTGCGGTAAATATAAAAAAATCCGTTACAAAGGCGTTGTCTGCGATCGATGCGGAGTTGAGATTACAAAATCCAATGTTCGTAGAGAACGTATGGGACATATTGAGCTGGCTGCTCCGGTATCTCATATCTGGTACTTTAAAGGTATTCCTAGCCGTATGGGATTAATCCTTGATATTTCTCCTCGTACGTTGGAGAAAGTTCTGTATTTTGCTTCTTACATCGTTCTGGATAAAGGCGAGACAGACCTGCAGTATAAGCAGGTTCTGTCCGAGGCGGAATATCAGGAAGCATACGAGAAATACGGAAATACATTCCGTGTGGGTATGGGAGCTGAATCTATCAAAGAACTTCTGGAAGCAATTGATCTGGAGAAAGATTCTGTAGAACTGAAAGCTGCATTAAAGACTGCTACAGGTCAGAAACGTGCAAGAATCATTAAAAGACTGGAAGTTGTAGAAGCATTCCGCGAGTCTGGCAATAGACCGGAGTGGATGATCATGACAGTTATTCCGGTTATTCCACCAGATTTACGTCCGATGGTACAGTTGGATGGTGGACGTTTTGCGACATCCGATCTGAACGATTTGTATCGTCGAATCATCAATCGTAACAACCGTCTGAGAAGACTGTTAGAACTCGGTGCACCGGATATTATTGTGCGCAACGAGAAACGTATGCTTCAGGAAGCTGTTGATGCACTGATCGATAATGGTCGTCGTGGAAGACCTGTTACCGGTCCTGGAAACAGAGCATTAAAATCTCTGTCTGATATGCTGAAAGGTAAATCCGGACGTTTCCGTCAGAACCTGCTCGGTAAACGAGTTGATTATTCCGGACGTTCCGTTATCGTAGTTGGACCGGAATTAAAGATTTATCAGTGCGGTTTGCCGAAAGAGATGGCAATCGAGTTGTTCAAACCATTTGTAATGAAAGAACTGGTTGCAAACGGAACAGCACATAATATTAAGAGCGCTAAGAAAATGGTAGAGAAACTTCAGACAGAAGTATGGGACGTTCTGGAAGAAGTTATCAAAGAGCATCCGGTTATGCTGAACCGTGCTCCTACACTGCACAGACTTGGTATTCAGGCATTTGAACCGATTCTGGTAGAGGGTAAAGCAATTAAACTGCATCCGCTCGTTTGTACCGCATACAATGCCGATTTCGATGGTGATCAGATGGCTGTTCATCTTCCTCTTTCTGTGGAAGCGCAGGCAGAGTGCCGGTTTATGTTACTGTCACCAAACAACCTGTTAAAACCGTCCGATGGAGGTCCGGTAGCCGTTCCTTCTCAGGATATGGTACTTGGTATTTATTATCTGACTCAGGAGAGACCAGATTCTCTTGGTGAGGGACATTACTTCAAAAACTTGAACGAAGCAATTCTTGCATATGAGAATGGCTATGTAAAATTACACTCCAGAATCCATGTACGTGTAACAAAGAAAATGGCAGATGGAACAGAAAAGACCGGAACGGTTGAGTCCACATTGGGACGTTTCATTTTTAATGAGATTCTTCCACAGGATCTTGGTTTTGTGGACAGAAGCATTCCGGAGAATGATCTGGTTCTGGAAGTTGATTTCCATGTAGGTAAAAAAGGATTGAAACAGATCCTTGAGAAAGTTATCAACATTCATGGTGCTACCACAACCGCTGAGGTTCTGGATGACATCAAAGCAATGGGTTATAAATACTCTACAAGAGCTGCTATGACCGTATCCATTTCCGATATGACCGTACCGGAGAAGAAGCCGGTACTGATCAAACAGGCTCAGGATACTGTGGATTTGATTACAAAGAACTATAAGCGCGGACTTATCACAGAAGAAGAACGTTACAAAGAGGTTGTTGAGACTTGGAAAGAAACCGATGATGAGCTTACACATGAGCTGTTATCCGGACTTGATAAATACAACAACATCTTCATGATGGCTGATTCCGGAGCCCGTGGTTCTGATAAACAGATCAAACAGCTGGCTGGTATGCGTGGTTTGATGGCCGATACAACTGGTAAGACAATTGAGTTGCCGATCAAATCAAACTTCCGTGAGGGACTGGATGTATTGGAGTACTTCATGTCTGCACATGGAGCTCGTAAAGGTATGTCCGATACAGCACTTCGTACTGCCGATTCCGGATACCTGACGAGACGTCTGGTTGATGTATCACAGGATCTGATCATTCGTGAGACAGATTGCTGTACAGACAGAAGTGAGATTGCAGGAATGTATGTGAGTGCATTCATGGATGGAAAAGAGGAAATCGAAAGCCTTCAGGAGCGTATCACAGGACGTTTTGCCTGCGAAGATATCTGCGATGCAGATGGAAACGTATTGGTGGCAGCAAATCATATGATTACACCGAAACGTGCAGCTCTGGTTATGAGTAAAGGTGTAGATGAGAACGGAGAACCGCTTGAAAAAGTTAAAATCCGTACAATCCTTACCTGCCGTTCCAAAGTCGGTGTTTGTGCAAAATGCTATGGCGCAAATATGGCAACCGGTCAGGCCGTACAGGTTGGTGAGGCAGTAGGTATCATTGCTGCTCAGTCAATCGGTGAGCCGGGTACACAGCTTACGATGCGTACATTCCACTCCGGTGGTGTTGCAGGTGATGATATTACACAGGGTCTTCCTCGTGTCGAGGAGCTTTTTGAGGCAAGAAAACCGAAAGGACTTGCCATTATCACAGAGTTTGCCGGTGTTGCTAATATCAAAGATACAAAGAAGAAACGTGAGATCATCGTTACAAGCCCGGAAACAGGTGAGACAAAAGCATACCTTATTCCTTACGGTTCCAGAATCAAGATCACAGACGGTGCTTTCCTTGAGGCTGGTGATGAACTTACCGAAGGTAGCGTAAATCCACACGATATCCTGAAAATCAAAGGTGTTCGTGCAGTTCAGGATTACATGCTTCAGGAAGTTCAGCGTGTATATCGTCTGCAGGGTGTAGAAATCAATGATAAGCACGTTGAGGTTATTGTTCGTCAGATGTTGAAGAAGATCCGTATTGAGAATAACGGAGATTCTGATTTCCTGCCGGGAACAATGGTTGATTTCCTTGAATATGAGGAAGAAAATGAAAAGTTAGCTGCAGAGGGAAAAGAGCCGGCAGAAGGAAAACAGGTACTGCTTGGTATTACCAAAGCTTCCCTGGCTACCAACTCATTCCTGTCAGCTGCATCCTTCCAGGAGACAACAAAAGTTCTGACAGAGGCAGCAATCAAAGGTAAGATTGATCCATTGATCGGTCTGAAAGAGAATGTAATCATCGGTAAACTGATTCCGGCCGGAACAGGAATGAAGAGATATCGTTCCATTCATCTGGATTCCGATATTGATGAGAATGCAGAACTTAATGTAGACGATTTAATGGGTGAAGATATTTTCACTGAAGAAGATGTGGAAATCAATGAGACAGATTTAGATTCTGATAACGATGTTACTGATGAGATTCCTGTGGAAGAAACAGTGACAGAAGAGTAAGCAGAACAAAAATAATACTATATATACTATATAGAAGAAGCGGTGTCGGAGATGACACCGTTTTTTCTGTCTTTCTGATAGAAAAACACATGAATTGTATATGTTTATGTATAAAAACAGAAAAAATGGTAAAATTTAAAAAAGATGCTTGACAAGTGCGAAGTCAGTCACTATACTATTTTAGTGTGCATAAAAGTGCACAGGAAACTTTTTTACAAAATATACAGGAGGTGAATAGAATGCCAACATTTAATCAGTTAGTAAGAAAAGGTCGTCAGACAACTGCAAAAAAATCTACAGCACCTGCATTACAGAAAGGTTACAACTCTTTACAGAAGAGACCTACAGATGCATCTTCTCCGCAGAAGAGAGGTGTTTGTACAGCAGTTAAGACTGCAACCCCGAAAAAACCTAACTCAGCTCTTAGAAAAATCGCCAGAGTTCGTCTTTCTAACGGAATCGAAGTAACAAGCTATATTCCGGGTGAAGGTCATAACTTACAGGAGCATAGTGTTGTTCTGATCCGTGGTGGTCGTGTAAAAGACTTACCAGGTACAAGATACCATATCATCAGAGGAACACTGGATACAGCAGGCGTTGCAAACAGACGTCAGGCTCGTTCCAAATACGGCGCTAAGAGACCGAAAGCAGGCAAATAGGACCTGTAAAAGACCAATAGTATCACAAACAGAACTATTGTAAGTGTTGGAATTCTTTTTATCGACGATAACAGATAAAGATAGATGTTCCCAGCATGAACACATTAGAAAGACACATGTGAGTACCGTTGAATTAATCGATTAAGAAACTGCTGTGAAAGACAGCAAGCCAAGACCATGATTAAGGAGGGAAGTACCGTGCCACGTAAAGGACATAATCAGAAAAGAGAAGTTTTAGCAGATCCTATGTACAATAACGTAGTAGTTACAAAGCTTATCAACAACATCATGTTAGATGGTAAGAAAGGTGTAGCTCAGAAAATTGTATACGGAGCTTTTGATCGTGTTGCAGAGAAAACCGGAAGACCGGCTCTCGAAGTATTCGAAGAGGCTATGAACAATGTTATGCCTGTACTTGAAGTAAAGGCTAGACGTATCGGTGGTGCAACATATCAGGTGCCGATCGAAGTAAGACCGGACAGACGTCAGACACTTGGACTGCGTTGGTTAACAATGTTCTCCAGAAAAAGAGGAGAAAAAACAATGGCAGACAGACTGGCAAATGAGATTATGGATGCAGCTAACAATACAGGCGCATCTGTAAAACGTAAAGAAGACATGCACAAGATGGCAGAAGCAAACAAAGCATTCTCCCATTTCAGATTCTAAGAGGAGGAAATCACCATGGCAGGAAGAGAATATCCGCTTGAGAGAACCAGAAATATTGGTATCATGGCTCATATTGATGCAGGTAAAACTACATTAACAGAGCGTATCCTTTATTACACTGGTATTAACTATAAAATTGGTGATACTCACGAAGGTACTGCTACCATGGACTGGATGGAGCAGGAGCAGGAGAGAGGTATCACAATTACTTCAGCTGCTACAACATGTCACTGGACACCGCAGAAAGAAAATAAACCTGCACCGGGTGCGAAAGAGTACCGTATCAACATCATTGATACTCCAGGTCACGTTGACTTTACAGTAGAAGTAGAGCGTTCCCTTCGTGTACTGGATGGCGCCGTTGGTGTCTTCTGTGCAAAGGGTGGTGTAGAGCCTCAGTCAGAGAACGTATGGCGTCAGGCAGACACATACAATGTACCACGTATGGCATTCATCAATAAGATGGATATCCTTGGTGCAAACTTCTACGGAGCAGTAGATCAGATCCGTGAGCGTTTAGGTAAAAACGCAATCTGCTTACAGCTTCCAATCGGAAAAGAAGATGACTTCAAAGGAATCATCGACTTATTCGAGATGCAGGCTTATATCTACAACGATGAGAAAGGTGAAGACATCAGCATTGAGCCGATTCCGGAAGATATGCAGGAAGAGGCAGAGCTTTACCATGACGAGTTAGTAGAGAAGATCTGCGAGTTAGATGATGATCTGACAATGATGTATCTGGAAGGCGAAGAGCCGTCCGTTGAGCAGTTAAAAGCTGTTTTAAGAAAAGCTACATGTGAGTGTACAGCTGTACCGGTTTGCTGTGGTACTGCTTACAGAAACAAAGGTGTACAGAAACTGTTAGATGCTGTCGTAGAATTTATGCCGGCACCGACAGATATTCCGGCTATCAAGGGTGTTGACCTGGATGGTAATGAGATTGAGAGACATTCATCTGATGATGAGCCGTTCTCCGCTCTTGCATTCAAGATCATGACAGACCCGTTCGTTGGAAAACTTGCATTCTTCCGTGTATACTCCGGTACAATGAATTCCGGTTCTTACGTACTGAATGCAACAAAAGATAAAAAAGAGCGTGTTGGACGTATCCTTCAGATGCACGCTAACAAGAGAACTGAGCTGGACAAAGTTTACTCAGGTGATATCGCAGCAGCAGTTGGATTTAAGATCACTACAACAGGTGATACAATCTGTGACGAGCAGCATCCTGTAATCTTAGAGTCCATGGAGTTCCCAGAGCCAGTTATCGAGCTTGCTATCGAGCCGAAGACAAAAGCTGGACAGGGCAAGATGGGTGAAGCTCTTGCAAAACTTGCAGAGGAAGATCCTACTTTCCGTGCTCATACAAACACTGAGACAGGCCAGACAATCATCGCCGGAATGGGTGAGTTACATCTGGAAATCATCGTTGACCGTCTGCTTCGTGAGTTCAAAGTAGAGGCAAACGTTGGTGCTCCTCAGGTTGCTTACAAAGAGTCATTTACAAAACCTGTTGATCAGGAATACAAATATGCAAAACAGTCCGGTGGACGTGGTCAGTACGGACACTGTAAAGTTAAATTCGAGCCGATGGATGCAAACGGTGAAGAGACATTCAAGTTTGAGTCCGCAGTTGTTGGTGGTGCCATTCCGAAAGAGTACATCCCGGCAGTTGGAGAAGGTATTGAAGAAGCAGCTAAGGCTGGTATCATTGCTGGATTCCCGGTTGTAGGTGTTAAAGCTACAGTTTACGACGGATCTTATCATGAGGTCGATTCCTCTGAGATGGCATTCCATATTGCCGGATCTATGTGTTTCAAAGAGGCTATGCAGAAAGCAAGCCCGGTTCTTCTTGAGCCGATCATGAAAGTAGAAGTTACTATGCCGGAAGAGTACATGGGTGACGTAATCGGTGATATTAACTCTCGTCGTGGACGTATCGAAGGTATGGATGACCTTGGCGGTGGAAAGATCGTTAGAGGTTATGTACCGCTGGCAGAGATGTTTGGATACTCTACAGACTTACGTTCCAAAACACAGGGACGTGGTAACTACTCAATGTTCTTCGAGAAATATGAGCCGGTTCCGAAGTCTGTACAGGATAAAATTATTTCCGCAAAAGCAAAATAAAACTTGAAATACTTTGACCTTTTTAATATAATCGAAGTATCGAGTGATAAGATTCAATTAAGAATTATGAATGCCGAAGGCATACAATTTTAAGGAGGACGCAAAAATGGCAAAAGCTAAATTTGACAGAAGCAAACCACATTGTAATATTGGTACAATTGGACACGTTGACCACGGTAAAACAACTTTAACAGCTGCTATCACTAAAGTATTAGCTGAGAGAGTAGAAGGAAACGAGAAAGTAGATTTCGAGAATATCGATAAAGCTCCGGAAGAGAGAGAGCGTGGTATCACAATTTCTACAGCTCACGTTGAGTATCAGACAGCAAAACGTCACTATGCACACGTTGACTGCCCAGGCCATGCTGATTACGTTAAAAACATGATCACTGGTGCTGCTCAGATGGATGGTGCTATCCTTGTAGTAGCTGCTACAGACGGTGTTATGGCTCAGACAAAAGAGCACATCCTTCTTTCCCGTCAGGTAGGTGTACCTTACATCGTTGTATTCATGAACAAATGTGATATGGTAGATGATGAGGAGCTGCTTGAGTTAGTAGAGATGGAAATCACAGAAGTTCTGGAAGAGTATGACTTCACAGACTGCCCGATCATCAAAGGTTCTGCTTTAAAAGCTCTGGAAGATCCGATGGGCGAGTGGGGCGATAAGATCATGGAACTCATGGATACAGTTGATGAGTATATTCCGGATCCGCAGCGTGCAACAGATCAGCCATTCCTTATGCCAGTAGAGGATGTATTCACAATCACAGGTCGTGGTACAGTTGCTACAGGTAGAGTAGAGCGTGGTACTCTTCACATCAACGAGGAAGTTGAAATCGTTGGTATCAAAGAGGAGATCCAGAAAACAACTGTTACTGGTATCGAGATGTTCCGTAAACTGTTAGACGAGGCTCAGGCTGGTGATAACATCGGTGCATTACTTCGTGGTATTAAGAGAGAGGACATCGAAAGAGGTCAGGTTCTTACAAAACCAGGTACAGTAACATGCCATACAAAATTCACAGCTCAGGTTTACGTACTGACAAAAGATGAGGGTGGCCGTCATACACCGTTCTTCAACAACTATCGTCCGCAGTTCTACTTCAGAACAACTGACGTAACAGGTGTTTGCAACCTTCCAGAAGGCACAGAGATGTGCATGCCTGGCGATAACGTAGAGATGACAATCGAGCTCATCCACCCAATCGCTATGGAGCAGGGTCTTACATTCGCTATCCGTGAAGGTGGACGTACTGTAGGATCAGGACGTGTTGCTACAATCATCGAGTAATACAATCTGAATATAGATTTGTTATCGCAAGATAACGTTGTGTCCAAACGTAAGATACCCGTAGAACTTCGGTTCTACGGGTTTTTCTGTTGCCTGGAAATATATAAAAGGGCGGAAAAGAATAACGAACGGCATAGAAAAACGGTTGCCGGGAGAGTGTCCTGACAACCGTTTGTGATAACAGAATGATAACAAAATATATAATTTTCGCAAATATGATAACAGATAAAGTGAATTTATTCACAAATCAGAGATGTGATTGTGGATTAAGTCAGATCATACGTCTTAATGTCATTACCTTCAGTGCCCTTCTTAACGATGGTATGACAACCTATCGTAGTTCCCATGGCACGTAGTTTCCATTCTTCCTGGGTAGCGTTGAGCTTATCCAGTTCTTCTTGTTTTTTATTTTTATCTTCAATAGCTAATATTTCAGCTTTTTCCTTTTCATAGACATTTTTAAATTGACACCATTTCCTGAAAAAGTCCTGCATTGTAGGATTATCGAATGTCAGCGCAACCTTCTGATCAGGTGTTTCAGCAAGTGAGAGGTTCACTGAATCATCAATAGAAAACAGCAGAGAGAGTACATCTCCGACTGTTTCAATATTAAAATCCAGAAAAACACTTACATTTAATCCCAGTGCAGTTGCTATCTTTTCTAACTGATCCGGTTTCGGATTCCGGATTCCCAGTTCATATTTTCTGATTGTTCCTACGTTAATGCCGGACAGCTCGGCTAACTGTATCTGACTGTATCCTCTAAATTCCCGGAATGCCCGGATTTTTTTACCAACCATAATGCTGCCTCCTTAATAATATTTGTGCTTCTATTCTAGCACAAAAGTGAATGATACGAAAGAGGTTGATTTTCGTAGAGTATGAAAATGTAGAGTGGAATATAAAAATAAAATTCGCAAAAGGATATTGACAAAGTCACAAAAGTGAATTATAGTAGAAAACATCAAAAGAGTCACAAAAGTGACTGGAAAGGAGGACACTATGAGAACTAATTATATGATGACTGTTGATGATGTCATGGAAGAATTAGGTGTGAAACGCAGTAAAGCATATTCCATTCTGAAGCAGCTTAATGATGAACTGGCAAAGGAAGGATATGTGGCAGTTCGTGGAAAAATTCCACGTCCCTACTGGGAAACAAAATTTTATGGATGCTCTCAGAGAGCAGTATGAAGGAGGTTTTAAGATGTCAGCTTACAAAGACAAAACACAGGGAACCTGGTATGTGAGTTTCCGCTATATTGACTGGACAGGAAAGAAAACGCAGAAGCTGAAAAGAGGGTTCAAGACCAAGAAAGAAGCATTGAATTATGAAAAGGAATTCATAAGAAAGACTGCGGCAGATATGAAAATGGAGATGAACAGTTTTATTCAAGTCTATTTTGAAGATAAAAAGAATGAACTGAAAGAAAATTCAATCCGCAATAAGCAGCACATGATGAACAAGCACATTGTTCCGTATTTTGGAATAAGAAAAATGAATGAGATCACACCGGCAGAGATTATCCAGTGGCAGAATACCATTCAGGAAAAAGGATACAGCAAGACTTATGAGCGTATGATCCAGAATCAGTTAAATGCATGATTAAACAGTGCACAGAAAATTTACAATCTGAAGGAAAATCCATGTAAGAAAGTAAAAAAGATGGGGAAATCAGATGCCAACAAGCTGGAATTCTGGACGAAGGCAGAATACGACAGATTTATTGCCGGGATTGAGCCGGGGAGTGAAGATTATCTGATATTTGAAATTCTGTTTTGGACAGGAATCAGGGAAGGAGAACTTCTGGCATTGAGTCTTTCAGATTTTGAGATGAGTGGAAATCTCCTGCATATCAATAAGACTTATAACCGGATCAGGAAAAGAGATGTGATTGATACTCCTAAAACAGAAAATTCAGTCCGTACCATTGATATTCCTAATTTTCTTAAGGAAGAGGTACAGGAGTATGCAAAGAAGCATTATGGATTTCCGGAAGATCAACGGTTGTTCCCGATTGTGGCGAGAACACTGCAGAAACGTCTTAAGAAATATGAAGCACTGACCGGTGTAAAACCAATCAGAGTGCACGATATCCGTCACAGCCATGTGGCATATCTGATCTACCAGGGCGTAGAACCGCTGATTATCAAGGAAAGGCTGGGGCACAAAGACATTCAGATGACATTGAACACTTATGGGCATCTGTACCCGTCACAGCAGAAAAAAGTTGCTGAGATGCTGGACAATAAACGTTAATACGGAGGAAAAGAAGCAAATGAAAACAAAGAAAGTAGTCGGAAAAATATTTGATGCAATTAACTACAGTAAGAAGCTGAAAATAAGTTCCATTTTACCGGATCGGGATTCAGATTATGTGATTCTTCTTGAATTAGAGGACGGAAGCAAATTTGAAATCATCATTATTCCTACAAGGAGATTTGTGTAAGGAGCAAAAGCTATGACTACTGACAGACAAAAAGAAAAAGCCCAGACAAAATATCTGAGCAAGTTCTCTGATAATCAGATTCACTGATATACCATCTTGGCAGATTAAGTATATCACGAATTGAAAGATACAACAATTCCCGAATATCTGTTCATCAGAGACTTGCCCGGAGGGGCAGGAGGTAGAAGTGACATTATTTGAACAGGTAAAAGGATGTGTGACAGCGAGACAGGCTGCGGAGCATTACGGGATTAAAGTAAAGGGAAATGGAATGGCATGTTGTCCGTTTCATAAAGACCGACACCCAAGTATGAAGGCAGATAAAATATATCATTGCTTTGCATGTGGAGTGGGCGGTGATGCGATAGATTTTACAGCAAGGTTATTTGGAATATCACAGTATGAAGCTGCGAAAAAGATGATAGAAGATTTTGGATTGGATATAAAAATCGAAGACAGAAACAAATACAAAAGGACGCACCAAAGCAGGAATACTTTGATATCAAAGAAACCTAAAGTTGTGATGATCAGAGAAAAACTGGAGCAGTGGTTGAAACATGCAACAGACGTGCTGATCAGATATCTGAAATGGATTCAGTTCTGGAAAGAGTTTTACAAACCAGAACCAGATGAAGAGTGGCACGAATTATTTACGGAGGCATTGGCAAATGAAAGAAAGATAAATGACTATCTGGACGTGCTGATGTTTGGAACAGGAGAAGAGATTGTAGAGTTTTTCAAGATGAAGAGAAGGGAGGTTGAAAAAATTGAAAAAAGAATTAACGAATATCAGCGAGAAGTCCTTGATGGAATTAGAAGATATTGTGAACGAGGAAATGCTTACAACAGAAGATGTCAATAATATGTTGGAGCATACGGATAAAGGAAGAACAAAGCAGACAATTAGAAATTGTGTAACCGTATTACAAAAAGATCCAGTGCTGAAAAAAGCGATTAAACGAAATGAGCTTTCTGGAAGAATGGACATTGTGAAAGAGGTGCCTTGGGAACGGAGAAATAACAGTTCTACGGTTACAGATACTGATGAAAATAATCTGAAAATGTATCTGGAAGAAAATTATGAACTGACAAGTGAGCGTGTGATCAAAGCAGGAGTAGATATTGTTTCCAATGAAAATAAATATCATCCAATCAGAGATTATCTGGAAAGTCTGGTCTGGGACGGGATTCCAAGAATAGAAAATATGCTTCCGCATTTCCTGGGAGCAGAAAAGAGTAAATACACAATCGGAGTAATGAAAATGCACATGCTGGCAGCGATTTCAAGAATTTATGAACCGGGAATAAAATATGATATTATGCTGTGTCTGGTTGGAAGCCAGGGAGCCGGAAAGTCCACGTTTTTCAAATATCTAGCGATAAAAGAAGAATGGTTCAGCGACAATCTGGATCATCTGGACGATGAAAATATTTACAGAAAACTGCAGAACCACTGGATTATCGAAATGGGAGAAATGAAGGCAACTATCACAGCAAAGAATATTGAACAGATAAAATCGTTTCTGAGCAGACAGAAAGAAACTTATAAAGTGCCTTATGAAGTTCACCCGGAAGACAGACCGAGACAGTGTGTATTTTGCGGAACATCAAATGATCTGAATTTTCTTCCTCTGGACAGAACCGGAAACAGACGATTTGCTCCGGTGATGACAGATATGTCGAAAGCAGAAGTTCATATTCTGGACAATGAGGCAGAGAGCAAAGCCTATATCGAACAGGCCTGGGCAGAGGCAATGGTACTGTATCGACAGGGAAATGTGTTCTTAGGATTCACAAAGGAAATTGAGGAAGAGGCAAAGCGTCTGCAAAAAGAATTTATGCCGGAAGATACCAATGCCGGAATCATACAGGCATTTCTTGATGACTACGATGACGAGTATGTATGTACCAGAATTCTGTTCGATGAAGCGCTTCATCGAACCGGAGAAATGAAACAGTGGGAAGGTAAAGAGATTGCTAATATTATGAACAATGCAATTGAAGGCTGGAAACCACATGGTACACATCGGTTCGGAAAGGAATATGGAATACAGCGTTCATGGAAAAGGATGGAAGATTCTGTGAAGAAAGATAAAGACGGCTTTATGGAAGTACCGGAACAGTTGGAGATACCGTTTGAGTAAAGATTATTGTAAACGATGTAAACGGAACTTAAAGGAAAAACTTAAAAAGTTAACTTTTAAAATCTTTTGAACCCCGTTTACAAATTCCGTTTACAAATTGGAAAGGAGCAGAAAATGATGAAACAGGGAAGATTAGGATACAACAGTAGTAATGGAAGATATGGATTATTATCATCAGACTTATGGATTGATACAGGATTTCACTGTGGAGAAGGACTGGAAGTGCTGGTAGGTGATGAATGGGTACAGACCAGAATGGAGATGAATCTGGCAAGAGAATGGTATCTGGTGGGGACACCTTATTGTGGAGATCTGGAATATGTGCAGGCAAGGATACCTGGATAAATAGGTCTATGATCCGCTTCGGCTGGTGTAAAGCAGACGTCCACCGGACGTTATGCCCCCGGCAGGGCGCAAGGGGACTTTTGATGGACGGTACGGCTGTCGAAAGTGCTTTTGCGTTACTTTTGACAAAAGTAACAAAACCGCCGTATCCGGCGAAAGTTTCTTAAATATCGCCATGTCTGGCGTAAATAAAAATTATGTGCCATATCTGGCACTCAAACAGAAAAGAGGTGAGAAAATTTATGATGAAAAGAACAATCAGTGGCATGATCGGAGCCGGCTCACTGGCTCATAACAGACGGGATTTTGTAGCAGAAAATGTAAATCCAGACAGAGTACAACTGAACATTTGTTATAAGAATGAGAATCTGAAAGAAGTCTATAAAGAACTGTTTGATGATGCGGTGGAGAGATACAATGTCGGGAAAAGAAAGGATCGGCAAATTGCAAATTATTATGAAAAAATCCGACAGGGCAAACAGGAGAAGCTGTTCCATGAAGTGATCTTCCAGATAGGAAATCGTGAGGATATGGCAGTGGGAACGTCAGAAGGAAATCAGGCTGTAAAGGTACTGGACGAATATGTGAAAGAGTTCCAGAAGCGGAATCCGACACTTCGGGTATTTAACTGCTATCTGCATCAAGACGAAGCTACTCCTCATCTGCATATTGACTTTGTTCCTTATGTGACCAACTGGAAGGGAAAAGGAATGGATACCAGAGTTTCATTGAAACAGGCATTGAAAAGTCTTGGTTTTCAAGGTGGAAATAAGCATGATACAGAGCTGAATCAGTGGATAAATCATGAGAAAGAAGTGCTGGCTGAAATTGCAAAGCAACATGGAATCGAATGGGAGCAGAAAGGTACACATGAAGAACATTTGGATGTTTATAATTTTAAGAAGAAAGAGCGTAAGAAGGAAGTGCAGGAACTGGAACAGGAAAAAGAAAATCTGACAGCAGAGAATAAGGGACTGACTTCTCAGGTTGCAGAAGCAAGAGCAGACATTAAGCTGCTGGAAGAAGAAAAAATTCAGTTCCAGAAAGATAAAGAAACAGCGGAAAAACGTGCGAAGAAAGCAGAAACAGAATTGAAAAAACTGGAGGACAGAAGAGAATTCCTGCAACCGGTGATGGATAATGTCAGCAAGGAAATAAAAGAGTATGGAATGATTAAAACATTTCTTCCGGAAGCTACAGCATTGGAACGTGCGGTAACTTACCGGGATAAGAAAATAAAACCATTATTCATTGAAATGAAAAATAAAATCGGTGCGATGGCTGCACAGGTGAAAGAACTCACAAGAGAAAGAGATAGTTGGAAAAGTAAGTTTCAGAAGAAAAAACAAGAGCATGAAAAAACAAAAAAGGAACTGGCAGAAGTTCAGAAAGATTATCAGAAATTGTCTGGTGAGAAAGAAATACTGCAGGGAATTGCAGACAGATATAACCGACTTTTACGCATGTTGGGGAAAGATATGGTAGAAAGACTGGTGCAGGACGATATCCGGATGCAGGCGGAACTTGAAGCGAAAAAACAGAAAGAGCAGATGCCGAAAAAAATAGGTGACCGCATACAATGGGCAAGAGAACGAAGTGAAGAACACAATGCACAAATTAAGAAGAATAAAGCAAAGTACAGAGGAATGGAGTTGTAAGAATATGACGAAACAGATTTATGATGAAAAGAACGGACTGAGCTACACATTGCATGGAGATTATTATCTGCCAGACCTGGAAATCAATGAGGAGGAACCTACATATGGGAAATATGGAATAATGCGAAAGAAGTTTCTGAAAGAGCACCGGAGTGCAAGGTATCAGTATCTGGTACTGACCGGGAAGCTGACGGAGCATCTGAATCAGGTTGATAAGGAAGCGAGAGAAAAAGTCGAGATACTGGTGGAGCAGATGGCTGAACAGTGGGGCGTGACGGAAGAATTGAAGATGCAGGATCAGATGGAATGGGTGAGGAGGAAGAATAATATTCAAGCAACTGCTGAAGAAATAGTATATAAAAATATAATCTTTATGTAGGAAAGAGGCTGTCTGCAGGAGTTGTGGACAGCCTCATGTATAGGAGGGGTTATTCTTCAGATATATCATAGTCAGTGGTTGTATCAGAAAATTTTGTATCCCAAATGGCTTCTTCAATGGCTTGTAAACATTCATCTGTATGTTTGGAAATATCTTGCCCCCAAAAGTGAAGAACAGTATAGCCTAGGAATAGAAGCTTTTTATCATTTTCATAATCACGATTACGATTTCGCTCGATTTTTTTGATCCAAAAATCTGGATTTTTTCCTTTTTCAAGCCGAAGTTTGAGAATCTCCCAATCCTTTCCGTGAAAAAATTCACTATCGCAAAAAATAGCAATTTTATATTTGGTAAGAACAATATCAGGAGAACCAGGGAGAGCTTTATAATTTTTTCGATAGCGATAACCTTTGTGCCATAGAGCTTTTCGGAGCAATAGTTCTATGGAAGTATCTTTACTGTGGATCTTACGCATATTGTTTGAAACAGTAGCGGATGTGCGGGTCAATACTATCACCTACCTTTATTGATTGATTTTATCAGGGGAGTTTCTTTTTTTCAATAAGGAGTTTTAAAATACATATTTTTGGTTCCTTGAAAAATGAATTTTAAGGGTTGAAAAATCAAATGTAATTGATATAATAAAAATAACGTTTATATTTGTTATGGAGGACTAATATGCAAGGCGGAAAAAGGGTTAATGCTGGAAGAAAATCCGTGTCATTGAAAGAAAAAAAGGTTGGTTTTAAAGTTTATTTAACACCAGAATTACAAGAAGAAATAAATTATTATGGAGTAGGAGCTTCATTCTCAGAAAAGTGTGCAAACCTTATTGCAAAAAGAATTCAAGAAGAAAAAGAATCCTTTGATAGCACAATTCGATTTATCGATTTGTTTGCTGGATTAGGTGGTATTAGACTTGGATTTGAAGAAGGCTTGCGTGAAGTAGGACTTGAAGCAAAATGTGTTTTTTCATCTGAAATTAAAAAATATGCAATTAAAGCGTATCAGGGGTACTTTGGAAATGAAAAGGTATATGGGGATATAACACAGATAGAGACAGATACGATACCGGATTTTGATTTTCTTTTAGCAGGATTTCCATGTCAGCCATTTAGTTCAGCAGGAAAAGGCTTGGGATTTGCTGATACAAGGGGGACGATGTTCTTTGAAATTGAAAGAATTTTAAAGGAGAAAATGGATGCAGGTAAGGCTGCAAAAGGGTTTTTGTTAGAGAATGTTGAGGGATTGGTAAATCATGATGGAGGTAATACATTAGCAGTAATTGTGGATCACCTACAAAAATTGGGATATAATGTAAATTATAAACTTATAGATTCACAATATTTTGGTTTACCGCAAAGTAGAAAAAGAGTGTATATTGTTGGTATGTTAGATGCAAAAATTAATTTGGATAATTTTGAAAAGAAAACAGTTACGCTTGGAGAAGTGTTAGAACATGGATTGCCTACAGTAGAGAGCAATTTCACGAAGAAATTATTTAAAAATTATACACCGGAAGAAGTTGTTGGAAAATCCATTAAAGATAAAAGGGGAGGAGAAAATAACATACATTCATGGGAAATTGAATTAAAAGGTTCTACAAGTAAAGAAGAGAGAACATTACTGAATTTGATGTTAAGGGAACGGAGAAAAAAGAAATGGGCAGAGGAGATAGGAATTGACTGGATGGACGGAATGCCTTTAACAGAAAAGCAAATTAAAACTTTTTATGATAATCCAGAATTGCATACGATGTTAAAGGATTTAAAAAAGAAAGGATATTTGACATACGAATATCCGAGAAAATTGGAAGAGGGAAGACGGATACCAGACGAAACAAAGAAAAAAGGATATAATATTGTTGCAGGTAAATTGTCATTTGAATTTTCAAAAATATTAGATCCTAATGAACTCGCACCAACTTTAGTAGCAATGGATGTTTCTAAGTTAGGAATAATTGATAATGGAGGCCTTCGAAGATTAACAATACGTGAGGGACAGAGACTTTGCGGATATCCAGAAGAATATGATTTATCTATTGTGAATGAAAAAGAGGCATTTGATTTATTAGGAAATACAGTCTGTGTTCCTGTTATAAAAGCTATATCAAAAAGAATCGGGGAAAAATGTAGAAAGGGGAAAGTACATGAGATTAACAGCACAAGAAGTATATGATAAATTGGTAAATGAAGATGGAATTTTACAGTTAGAAGGACAGATAAAATTTTATTTAGGTGATGTGAACATTATTGTAAAGCAGAGAGATGTTGTGGGAAATATCATGCAGGAATGGTTGCAAGGTTGGCTGGATAAGAGAGGAATAGAGTATGCTCCAAGTGAAAATACTCAGATGCCACCAGATTTTTTCTTAAATCCAGATGATAAAACCAAAAATTTGTTGGAAGTAAAAGCCTTTAACCGAAATCGTGGACCAGGATTTGATATTGCTGATTTTAGAATGTATGAAGAAGAAATAATCAATAAACCATATATGTTAAATGTGGATTACTTGATTTTTGGATATGATATGAATGACGATGGAGTTGTTACAATAAAAGATGTATGGCTTAAAAAGGTTTGGGAAATTACAAGAAGAATGGAAGATTGGCCTATTAATTTACAAATCAAAGATAATGTTGTACATAAAATAAGGCCAGGAATTTGGTATGCGGAGGATACAGCAAGAACAGACTATACAGTTTTTGAATCACTTGAAGATTTCATTTCAGCTATAGAAGAGGCAGTTTTTCAAAATCCTAAGACACATAATAACGCAGGAACTTGGAAAGCTGCTTTTTTGAGAAGTTATAAGCAGGAAACGGGGATTGATCTTAGTATTCCGAGATGGTCTGAGATAAAAGATAAATATGATTTAAAATCTGTTAGGAAGTTAGAAAAAGCAAAAAGTGATTTGGCAAAGGCAACAGATCAGTATGAGAAAATTAAAGAGAGAATACAACTGTATCATCAAAAATTGCATGTAGAGCAAGAAAAAAATAATGTGGGTAAAGTTGGTAAAATACAGGATGATATAGAAAAGCAAAAAAAGAATGCGGAAAAGGCTAAAGAAAAAATAAATAAAGCGCAAGCTAAAATTGATGAATTGGAAGGGTAAGATAGAAAGAATGGACAGTCTAAGATGGATTGTCCATTTTTTAGAATTGACAAGAAAATGTGTCCAGATTATAATAAAGAAAAAATAGCACTCAACAAGATGAAGTGCTAACAATTCGTGCGAAAAATATAGAAATGGAGGGGTTGCATGAATACATTAAAGCTGGAAATGGAAAATTGTTACGGAATTCAAAAAATTCAACAGGATATTGATTTTTCTAAAAATAATGTGGCAGTTATTTATGCTCCAAACGGAACGATGAAGTCTTCATTTGCTAAAACATTTGAAGCAATTAGAGATGGAAAAACCGTAGAAGAAAAAGTTTATGGTTGCAAAAGTAAATATTCAATTACAGATGAGACTTCAACAGCAATTAGCCCAGAGTCAATAATGGTTATTAACCCATTTGATGAAAATGCATATGAAAATCAAGGAACATTGATGGCAAACGAAACATTAAGAAGGCAATATATACAAATTTATAAAAGTATTGACCAAAGCAGAGAAGCAATGTTCGGAAAAATAAAAGCCTCATTAAAATATTCGAGTAGAAGTAGTTTTGATGCAGAAAGTAGTATGTTAAATGATTGGGGATATACGAAGAAAGATTTATTTTTGTGCCTAAAAGAGATAGAAAATAAATTAAATAATTCGGAATTACAATGTTCTCTAAAGGAAGAGGAATTGGATTATAATACGTTATTCAATTCCAAAGTATATTCTATGGTTACTTCCGGAAAAACTTCTGAACTGATTGAAGAGTACGAGAAGAAGTATAGCGAACTGTTAGAAAAATCTCTATATATGCAAAAAGGTGTAATAGATCATAATAATTATGCTAATATAAGTGACTCTTTGGGGAATAATGGATTTTTTGGGGCAAAAAATGAAATTCGACTTGTTGCAAAAGATGGAAGTACATCAGTAACGCTGAGAACGCAGGGTGAATTGAATGAGTTAATAAAAAAAGAAAAAGAACAGGTGTTAAATACTAAGGAATTAAAAGACTTATTTGAAAAAATTAATAAGGCTATTAGTAAAAATAAAGACACACAAGCATTTAATGCATATTTACAACAGCATCCGGATGTAGTTGCAGAATATCGAGACATTGATAAATTCAAAAAGAAAGTATGGGTAAAAGTTTTTGACATATATCAAGCAGAATTACATGATTTGCTGGAGTATTATGATAAGGCGCAAAATGATTTAAAACAATTAAGAGATAAAGCGAAAAGTGAAACAACTGATTGGAATAGGGCGTTGGATTTATTTAAAAAAAGATTTTTGTTCCATTCTCAATAGAACCGGCGAATCAAGAGGATGTTATATTAAATTTAGATTTGCCAAGTTTTAAATATATCTTTGAGGATAATAGGGGGTCTAAAGAAGTTTCGAAGGAAGATTTGTTAGATGTTTTGAGCACAGGGGAAAAGAGAGCATATTACATCTTGAACCTAATATTTCAAATTTTGGTTGCTCAAAAAGATGGGCGAGAAAAACTTGTTATTTTAGATGATATATCAGAGTCTTTTGATTATAAAAATAAGCATGCAATAATAGAATATATCAGTGATATCGCCGAGTATACTAGTTCGCAGGGAGAAAAAGTATTCAAAGTAATCTTACTTACTCATAATTTTGATTTTTACCGAACAGTTGCTTCACGTATTACTAAACGGGGAAATTCATATATTGCATATACTGATGGAGGAAAGATAAATTTTGAAAAAGGACAGTATACTAGAAATTTATTTGGATATTATAAAGATGAGATTGCAAAAGGAAATAAAGATAATATAGTTGTTGCATCGATACCATTTGTTAGAAATTTAATAGAGTATACGGAGGGAGATTCGAATCCAGAATATCTTAAACTGACAAGTCTGTTACATTATAAACCGGATACAACAACTATTGAACTAGGCGAGATTGAAAAAATATATAATCAATATTGGTGTAAAAGTTCAAATGTAAATTTCGCTAAAAATAGAGAAACGGATCATATATATGATATTATTATCAAAGAAGCAGATGCAATTGTGCCTGTTGAAAAACTGGAGATAGAAAGCAAGCTTATATTATCTATGGCAATCAGACTCAAATCTGATGAATATATGATTCAAAAAATATCTAGTAAAGTAACAAATGGAACAGCTATTATAAACGATATATACCAAAAAAGGAATCAGAGTGCTTGGCTGTATAAAGAATATAAAAAAAATATAAATGATAATGCAATGGAAATTCTGGAGCAAGTTGCTATGTTGACACCAGAGAATATCCATTTAAATTCATTTATGTTTGAACCTATTTTAGATATGTCTTTACTGCACTTATACGATTTATATCAGGAAGTAAAAAATTTGTTGATAAAAAATGCAGTGATAACACCATGATAACAAAATTTCCCAAAACCACACGGACACAACGGAAAATCCGGATTTTCCCACACAAATCACACGAAAAATCACCATTTGCACACCGCAATACACCGGTCTGATATCGTGAAGGTGGACGTACTGTAGGATCAGGACGTGTTGCTACAATCATCGAGTAATCACGAATAAGCATAAATTAAGGACTTCCAGAAATGGGAGTCCTTTTTTTGATACGAAAATGATACTAATTTTTTACAATAAAATGCTTTAAACGTTCAGTAGTTTATTGACAGTTACTTGGGTAAAGAGCATAGATGCTTTGAAACATCAGTTATTAGAATAGAAATAATACATATTGTTACTGCTTAATAATAAGCGAGATAGCATTTTTAGAATGCGTATGTTAGAATATAAATGATGATAAGAAATAGGAAATTAAAAAGATAAAAAAACAGTGTATTGGGTTACAATATAGAGGGCAGGTATATTTCTGTGGAGGGGGGACAAAAATTTGAAAAAGAGAATGGTGGCAATTTTATTATGTGTAGCAATGGCTGTAGTTAGTCTGACAGCATGTGGAAATTCAGATAAAGCAAACGATAAAGATAATGTATCTGCGGGATCAATTAGTGAAACAGATACTTCAAATAATACAAATAGTCCCAAAGCGGAACAAAAGGAAGATCAGATAGATTACATTCAGGCGGAGTATCGAATCATAGATGCAAAAGAATTGTATGTAACTGCAGATAACTTGGAAGCAACAACGGATTCCGATGGTAATGAGACATATATTAATACAGAAAATTACACAAATCAGAATGTGTGTGACGATAGAGATAAAGAAACAGTGTTGCAGCAATTGATGGCTTCACTATGCGGTATTGCAGGTGCCATTGATTTAGATACTGCCAGAAATGAAGGAGTATTCGATAATGTAACTGAAGATGGTGCAATGGAGCCGGTAGCATTTGTTGGCGCACCATGTATAGATGAGAATGGAACTGCATTAGGTGATACAGCACCAGTATTTCGAAAAGTATTTGACGATGAGATTTTGAATGATCTTTTTGCTTATAAGCCGGATTACGAGCTGGTAGAGGTAGACGGCGAGGATGAAAAATGGTATAAATTTACATGGAGTCTGGAGACAACCTATGAAAGTATTTATGCGGAATCTTATTTGCAGGAACTTGCTGGTAAAAAATCTGCGCTTCAAACTGCTGTGAAAGAGGCAAACAATGGCAGCGATACGATTGAATTAACCGTGTCTCCTGAGACTGTGGCAAAATGTCTGGATAAATATAATCTGGATGAGGGTTACTGGTTTGTATTTAATGGTCTGGAAGATTATAATGCGGCTTCCTGGAATTATGATGTGATGTATAACGGTGTTCGTTATACATCAACCGTGACAAATGATGATGTAAAAATCATGTTGGAGATAAATGGTGAGCCACAGACGATCATTATGCAACAGTGGTATACAGACCTGTTGTTAGACAAAAATCCAGAGCTGACGACAAAGGAAGAAGCGTTCTTTGGCAGTGAAAAATATCAAAGTATTGCGTATTCTGAAGGAAGAATGCTGAAACTGGAACAGAACTCAAAAGCTGCATTTGAAGCTTGTGGATTTAAGATAGATGAGTACAGATAAAAAAGGAAGGATCATATTATGACACAACAGAAGCTGATTGCCAGTATCGAGCAATATCAGCCATATAACGTGCAGGAAGAAATGGATAAATCGCTCATTCTGGAGTGGATAAAAAATAATAACAATGCATTTTTGCGTGAAAATACCGTGGCACATATAACAGCATCTGCCTGGGTGGTAAATGCGGACAGAAGTAAAGTACTGATGGTATATCATAATATTTATAATTCCTGGTCATGGTTAGGCGGTCATGCAGATGGTGAGACAGATCTGTTATCCGTGGCAATTCGCGAAGTAAAAGAAGAGGCTGGTATTTCTAATGTGCTTCCAGTGTCTGAGGATATTTTTTCTTTAGAATCGCTTACGGTAGACGGGCATTGGAAAAATGGAAAATACGTATCAAGTCACCTGCATTTTAATGTGACATATTTATTGGAAGCTGATTCAGAAGAAGCAGTTTCGATAAAGGCAGATGAAAATAGTGGTGTGGCATGGTTTGCACCGGAAGAGGCATTGGCAAAATCTACGGAGCCGTGGTTCGTGGAACATGTATATACGAAACTGATAGAGAAAGCCAAGCAACTGTATTTATAAGAAATAAGAAAGTAGTGAAAGTATGTTACAAATCTCTGTTTTGCATATAGCATAATATTTCTGTACTTCAATATAATTGCAATTGTAACAAACGAAAAATGTATGCTGACCAAAAAGTAGTTTTGGAAAAACAGATAGAAAAGAGGATAAGTATGAACGAATTATATGAATTGATTGAGCAAAAAATAAAGGAGTCAGGTTATCCGAGAGAGATTTCCGGGGAAGCGGTATACAATGATATCTGTGATCAGATTGAGGGCAAGGAGAATGGCATATATCTCCTTTTATCAAAATTTGAGGAAGATGTGATTTTTGAATACCATATTACAATCCGTGACGAGGATTTTAATCTTGGAATCCTGACAATGCGCACCCCGGAAGGCACATTTGAAGTAGATTTTGATGCATAAAACTTTATGTTATAAATACTGCTTTGCATCAGACGTAAGAAGCGCAGAGCAAAATGATTATTTTAATTTATAAAAATAAAATGCAGATTAGTGAAAAAAATTCTGCAGGAAATTATTATATGAGCAAGCAGCAAAAGCGGGTTGCAAATGTCTGTTTTGCTAAAGGGAAAAATTCAAACGTAGTTTTGAAATAGTAGGAGGAACTATGGATATCAAAGAACAAATTCATGTATTATCAGAAGAGATGATTGAAAACTTAGGAAAGCTGGTAGCGGTTGATTCCCAACTTGGCACACCGGAAGAAGGGAAGCCATTTGGAGAAGGACCGGCTGAAGTGCTCAGTGTAGGATTAAAAATAGCGGAAGAACTCGGGTTTTATACTGTAAATCTGGATAACTATTGTGGCTATGCGGAAATGGGCGAAGGCGAGGAAATTGTAGGAATTGCAGGGCATCTGGATATTGTACCGGTAGGTGGAGACTGGAGTTATGATCCTTTTGTGCTGACGCGTAAGGGGGATTATGTGTATGGTCGTGGAACGACAGACGATAAAGGTCCGGTGATCGAGGCACTTTATGCAATGAAATTGCTGCGTGATTCCGGAGTTAAGCTGAATAAACGCGTACGTCTGATCATGGGCTGTAATGAGGAGACCGGTTCTAAATGTATGGAACATTATAATAAAGTTGCCGAAGAGTTATCCTGCGGTTTTACACCGGATGCGAATTTCCCATGTATCCATGGTGAAAAGGGCCATATGTCCATGATGGCATATTCAAAACATACCAAAATTATTTCTATGAATGGCGGCTTTGTATCCAATGCGGTGTGCGATAGTTGTACAACCGTGATCCCGGCAGACATCGGTCTGAAAGAAAAATTGGAAGCAGCACTTGCTGATACAAAGCTTCAGGAGTATCAAGTAACGGAAGAGAATGGTCAGATTGAAATTTATGCAAAAGGTGTTCCGGCGCATGCCAGTACACCGGCACTTGGTATCAATGCAGCTGGTGTGACATTTGAGTGTCTGGAAAAAGCCGGATTTGAAGATGATTTTGTAAAATTCTATAATACACACCTTGGAACTTCCTGTGATGGAGCCGGAGTTGGTTTGAAATGTGAGGATGCCTACGGCAACCTGACGTTCTGTAATGGAATTGTAAAAACAGAGAATGGTGTGATTTCCTGCAGCATTGACATCCGTGTGCCGGTTACTTTACAAGAGGCAGATGTGCGCAAAATGTGCGAAGGAAAATTAGAAGATGAAAATGGTCGAATTGAGATAGAAGAAATCGGTGATCCGTTGTTTTTCCCGCGGGAATCCCCACTGGTAGAAGCGCTGTACAAAGCATATGTGGATGTGACAGGGGATACAGAGCATGAACCGATGGTGATCGGTGGTGGAACCTATGCAAAATCTCTGAAAAATATCATTGCGTTTGGACCGGAAAAACTGGATATAGATTATCATATTCACAGCGCTGACGAATTTATTCTGGTATCTGAAATGGAAGAAGCGGTTCTGATTTATATGGAAGCTATTAAAAATCTGCTGGCAATTTGAGCATGGTTTTGCACCGGCCAAACGAAGTATAGATGTGCAGTGATTGTGAGAAGCGTAAGCTGACATACGCTTCCCGGAATCACGCTCCAAGTTTCATGTGTGTTTGACTTAAAGAACCAGTAGTAAAGAGGATTGCGAATGAACGATTTTACGGAACAATTAGAACGGTTTGATGATTATGTAAACTTGTGCCAATGACAGAATATTTTGAAAATTAAAGAAAAATTAAGTTTTCTCCTTTATGAAATCTAAGTTGTATTTTCTATAATGTAGATGATTTATAAGAAAAATACAATTTCAGCCTAAGATTTCTTCCATTATTACAGGTGATGAGGAAAAGTGAAAGAAAATAATCGCTGTTGGGAAGAAGTTTTGTCTGTACATTTTTAGAAATCTGAAAGGGGAAACAGGGGATGAGAGCTTTTATTTTAGTAATACTGTCCTTGCTTTTGGGCATATCTGGCAGTCGACAGCTGGCAAATCAGTTCAGTACGGCGAATATGTCACAGACTTTACAGGTTGCACTGGCGCAGGGGGTAATGATTGAAAATATAGATACGCATGGTGGCTTTCATGGAGATGGACAGTCGTTGACAGTCTGGAAGTTTGATGATAATTCTATATTAGAACAGATTTTGACAGATCCTGACTGGAAAGAATTGCCAATGACGGACAACTTAGAAGCATTGCTTTACGGCGTAGTTTATGATACCGGGTTATCTATAACAGAAATTGGTCCATGTGTTGATTTTTCTGAGGAGCAGCTGCCGCAGATTCAGAACGGTTATTATTATTTTGTGGATCGTCAGGCTGAATCAGAAATGCAGCACAGCGATGCACAGATCATGGAGCGGGCATCCCTTAATTTTTCAATTGCGCTTTATGATGTGGATACGGATACCTTATATTATATCGAAGTGGATACGTAATATAAAACAACAGCAAAAGTGATGAAAAATAGAGGACTGTGCGGATATCAGGAAAATATTTTGCAAGACTTGCTGACAGATATCAAACAAAGCGATAAAGTGAAATAGAAAGAGGAAGAGAAATTGGACGATTTTTTATACATTTTGAAACTGCAGCTGGAAGGACGGCTGAGTGATGAGCAGATTACGGATCAGATGCATATTTATGAGGATTATATTCAGGAACAGCTGGCAGGCGGCAAGACAATGGAACAGGTTATGCGCAAACTTGGAGATCCGGAAAAAGTTGCGGATATGATCGTAGAACATTATGAGAAGCTGGAAAGACAGCAGCAGCGGGAAAACATTGGGAATATGACCGCGGATGAGATCAATGCCAATGTACAGAATCCGGAACATGGATTTCATGCAGAATTTATTGAAAATGAAGGATGGGATGTCCGGATTGGAAAACTAAAACTAAATACATGGTATGGAACACTGATTATTTTAGGAGCAGTTCTTGGAATTTCTATTCTGATATCAGAAATCATGCATTAAAATCGAAAAAAATATCTGGTGGCTTTTATAGAATGAAATGTCATATGATGACTAAAAAATAGAAAATAGTGTATAAGCGAGAAATTGAACGCAGAATAAGCATTCCCCCGCTTCAAGTGCGTAGAGCACTAAGCGGTGGGTAAGGGGGATGCTTATGTCAGTGGGAGTTAAAAGCTCCCACTGACAGGTCGCAAAGCAACTGCGTTCATGAGCAAGTAGCGAAAGTGGATTGCGAATGTCCGCTTTACAAAATGTTAATAAAATAACAAAATGAAAAATAAAATGACCAATGGGAAACATTGGTCATTTTAAGGGGAGTATAAATAATTAATAAGGGGTATAATTGAAAAGAATATTGAAGGGAAGATTCTTTTCAATTTGAATTATATAGCATTTGATAAGAAATTGCAAATAATTTAACAAACTTTTTCTGCGAAATTCACTTAAATTTCAGGCAAATTTTTCCATGAATAGAAAAAGAAAAAGTTAGCATACTACACCTGTAAAAACAAAACAGGAGGAATCATACAATGGCAAAAAAATATATGTCTGAAAATGATTACAAAAATGCTGACTACACAAATGGATACGCCAAAAATGAGGCAGATAAGGCAACTGACAAGGGGCAGAATAAGGCTCAGAATAAATCTCAGAACAAGAACAGTACGAATTATTCCGAAAACTGTGGCAAGAATTCTTCTAATGCAAACAGGAACTGCCGTTAGTCAGGACAAGGTACAAACTGCTGAAAAAAGGCATATGATAAAATAACCGAAGGCGGTTAGAAAGCAGAGAAAAGGCGGGCTGCATGACGGTCTGCCTTTTTTTCGTTCATTGACGAAAATAAATCGAGTTTTATAGCATAAAAATAGAAAGGGGAAAGGAGATATGGGATTATGTCTGATCAGCTCGAAAGAAATCAGTGAATATCGGCGCAGGTGGAATGCCATGCTAGTCGATCTGCGGAATCCAAAGGCTTACCGCCAGTGGCATATACCGGAAGCACAGAATGTGCCATTGGAGGAACTGGAATTATTTATGGAGCAGGTTCCAAAAAGCAGACTGGTGATTTTTTACTGCCAGTATGGTAATACAAGCATTCAGGAAGGATGCCGGTATGTAAAACGTGGATACCGGATCTGTTCAGTCGCAGGCGGTATCGATGCGTATCGTGCGTGTGAACTGCAACTGTACAAGGGGAAAGTATTACACGAGGAGAAGAGTTATATTGACAGCATAAATAAGAAACGATTATAATATTTACAAATAACAAAAGATAGCAGGAGAAAAGTGATGGAATTACAGCAATTTATTTCGCCCTGTCATTTCGGTATGGAGGCAATTCTTAAACGGGAAATTTATGATCTGGGATATGATATTGTCAAAGTAGAAGATGGCAGGGTTACATATGAAGGTGACATGGAGACAATCTGCCGGGCAAATATTCATTTGCGGACAACGGAGCGTGTACTTTTAAAGGTTGGAGAGTTCCATGCAGAGACTTTTGATGAATTATTTGAAGCAGTAAAAGCAATTCCATGGGAGAATTATCTGCCGGTGGATGCAAAGTTCTGGGTGACAAAGGCATCTTCTGTAAAAAGCAAGCTGTTTAGTCCATCTGATATTCAGTCTATTGTAAAAAAAGCAATTGTAGAACGATTGAAGCAGCACTACGGTGTGAATTGGTTTGAAGAGACAGGTTCTTCTTACCCGTTGCGTGTATTTTTGAATAAAGATGAAGTGACCATCGGAATTGATTCTTCCGGAGAATCTCTGCATAAGCGTGGATATCGTGTGTTGAGCAGCAAAGCACCGATCACAGAAACACTGGCAGCAGCTATGATCATGCTGACACCATGGAAAGCTGACCGCATTCTGGTGGACCCGTTTTGCGGAAGTGGAACGATTCCTATCGAGGCGGCGATGATCGCTGCAAATATCGCACCGGGCATGTCACGGACATTTCTGGCTCAGACATGGAACAATCTGGTTCCGATGCAGCTGTGGAATGACAGCTTTGAGGAAGCAAAAGAGCTGGTAACTACTGATATTGAGACAAATATCCAGGGATATGACATTGACGGGGAGATTATCCGTGCAGCCCGTGATAATGCAAAGCGTGCCGGTGTGGATCATCTGATCCATTTTCAACAGCGTCCGGTGAGTGAATTGAAGAATCCGAAAAAATATGGTTTTGTCATTACCAATCCGCCTTATGGCGAGCGTTTAGAGGAAAAGGAAGCACTGCCGAAGCTGTATCGTGAGATTGGGGAAGCATTTGCCGGTCTGGACAGCTGGTCAGAATATCTGATTACTTCTTATGAAGATACGGAACGTTGTATTGGTAAGAAAGCAGACAAGAAACGGAAAATTTATAATGGTATGTTGCGGACCAATCTGTATCAGTACATTGGTCCGAAACCGCCAAAGAAGAAACGGCCGGAAGCGTAGAAAATAATTGCTTTTTTGCGTGTGGAAAAAGGGATGAACACGGCATGATACAGAAGTTACGACAGAAAAGAAGGACAGGCAGAATGAAACAGAGAATTATATTTGCAACAGGAAATAAAAATAAGATACGTGAAATCCATGAAATTCTGGGAGATCTTGGCTGGGAAATCCTTTCTATGAAAGAAGCCGGCATTGATCTGGATATCGTGGAAGATGGAACAACCTTTGAAGAAAATGCATTGATCAAAGCAAAAGCAGTGGCAGCACAGTGCAATGATATTGTACTGGCGGATGATTCCGGACTGGAGATTGATTATTTGAACAAAGAGCCGGGCATCTATTCCGCTCGCTATGCAGGGGAAGATACTTCTTATGACATTAAGAATCAGATGCTTCTGGATCGCCTGCAAGGCGTACCGAGGGAAAAACGTACCGCACGTTTTGTCTGTGCCATTGCAGCTGTTGTTCCGGGACATGAGCCGATTGTAGTACGTGGAACCATTGAAGGGTATATCGGAGATAAACCGGCGGGAGAAAATGGATTTGGCTATGATCCGATTTTTTATGTACCGGATCTGAACTGCTCTACAGCGGAATTATCACCGGAAGAGAAAAATGCAAGAAGTCATCGTGGTAACGCTCTTCGGGCGATGCGTGAGGAATTAAAGCAGTATATATCAGATGTGAGATGACTCTCCCCTTTGCAGATGGTGAGCAACAAGAATGCCGAGGGCATTCTTGAATAGATTGAGCAAAAGTTGTAGAATGGAGCATATATGAAAGTTTTGATTGTGAGTGATACACATGGAAGACATGCAGGGATTGAGGAGGCTATCCAGCGGGAATTTCCGTTTCAGCGGCTGATCCATCTGGGTGATGCAGAAGGATACGAAGATTATATTGCTGATTTAGCAGAATGTCCGATTGATATTGTTTCCGGAAACAATGACTTCTTTTCTGATCTGCCGGATGAAAAAATCGTATTTATCGATGATTTCCGCGCATTGATCACGCATGGTCATATGTATGGTGTATCCATGGGGTATCAGCGTATTTGGGAAGAGGGACTTGAACGGGGCGTGGATGCAGTGATGTTTGGACATACTCATCGGCCGATGTTAGAGGAAGATGAGGATCTTATCTTGCTGAATCCGGGAAGCCTGTCTTATCCGCGACAAAAAGGGCGGCAGCGTTCTTATATTGTTATGGAAAAAGAAAACGGGAAAAAGCCGACATTCGAGATCCGTTATCTGGATGAATAGCAGATAATATTGGTCCATAGATACTGTCAAAAACGATAATTATTAACTTGAGTTTTGTAAATTTTTTTGAAATACTTTGATTTTTATATGTCTAAAATACCCGCAAAGCCGCAAAATAAAGGCTTTGTGGGTGTGAAAAAAGTTTTAAAAAAAAAATAAAAAAAGTTGTTGACAAAATACGATGTTTGCCATATAATAATTCTTGCGTCGCGGGTAATACAGAAGCGGATGCGAAAGAAAAATACGGGGTGTGGCTCAGCTTGGCTAGAGCGCCTGGTTTGGGACCAGGAGGTCGCAGGTTCGAATCCTGTCACCCCGACTTATATGCGGGTGTAGTTCAATGGTAGAACACCAGCCTTCCAAGCTGGATACGTGGGTTCGATTCCCATCACCCGCTCTGTTATGAAAAATCTCATAACAATGTGTGTTCGTAGCTCAGCTGGATAGAGCAACGGCCTTCTAAGCCGTGGGTCGGGGGTTCGAATCCCTTCGAGCACATTGTCAGGAGTTTTGCCTGATACCCAAAGAAATTTGGACATGGTGGGTATAGCGCAGTTGGTTAGCGCGCCAGATTGTGGCTCTGGAGGCCAAGGGTTCGAATCCCTTTATCCACCTTAAAATCACTCCTGCTTGGTTGTAAATAATGGGCTATCGCCAAGCGGTAAGGCACAGCACTTTGACTGCTGCATTCGCTGGTTCGAATCCAGCTAGCCCAGTTCAATAAATTCATATGGGTGTGTAGCTCAGTTGGTAGAGCACTTGACTTTTAATCAAGTTGTCCCGGGTTCGAACCCCGGCACGCTCACTCTTAAAGAACGCAGTAGCGTTCTTTTTTTGTGCCGAGGTTCGAACCAAGGTTCGGTCTACGCTCCGCTACGGTCGGCGCTAAACAGAGGTCTCCCAGACCTCTAGCGCCCCGGCACGCTCACTTAAAGCCAGTAAACTCAAGGGTTTGCTGGTTTTTTCTTTTCTGAAAAACGTGTTTTTACACAAAACTTTCCACATTTTCCCACAAGGAATATCAAATGTGAAACGACTGAATTTTTTGGAAAATTTTTCCATATATTTTCACAATTTCCTATATTCTTCGCCGAGTACATAAAGAATACAAAGCGATTTGTTATGAAAGAGAAAGAAAAGATAGGAAGGGGGCGTGTATTATGTAAAAAAAGCAAGTGGGGATAACTCAATTTGGATTAGTCTCAATGTTAGATTACTACGCCGAAAGGAGTGTTACTTGTTAAGTTGATTGAACCGCGTGAACCGAACGGTACGCACGATGGTGTGAGAGGTCGGGGATTTATTAAATCCCCTCCTATTCGATTTTTTCTTTTTCTCAGCGCAGATATCAAAAAAAATGGTACTTTTTTCTAAAAAAGTTGCCTTTAGGGAAGGAGAGAAGTGTGAGAAAATGGCATCAGGTGAAGTGGAATTGGAATGACATTTTCGGAAGAAACGGTTAGGGCAGAAGGATCTGAAAACAGAATGCGAATAAAGGAGGAACAGGGAAATGAGTAAATTTAAATATGTACTCAGTATAGTGGTACTGAGCATGGTATTGAGTGTGACAGGATGCGGTGCTTCAAACGGAAATCAGCATGCAGACAGTTCTGTAGCAGCGGAGGAATCTTCTCCTGCAGAGACTACACAGAAAGCAGATAATAGTCAAACTGATGCACCTGCGGATCAGGAAGAGGAGAAAGAACCTTCTCACGATCTGACCGGAGCAGATGCAGAAGGTTATATACATGATGCTTCTTATGAGACGAGAGCAAATGCGGCGGCCGGCAGCTTGGAGCAGCCTTACGGGCGATACCGACTGAAGGATGCGGATGGTGTTTTTTATTATTTTGACGGTGAGGGTACCTGTTATTACGTGCAGAAGGGAACCTATTCTTTTTCCCATGATGCCAGCACGGATGGTACGGATGAGGATATGATATCCATGCAATTTGATGTGCAGGAGAATCCTACGAATTACATTATTGATGAAGAAGATGGTCAGCTGATGATCCGGACCACCTATTCCGGAAAAGAGGCAGAGACGCAGGTGGCAATGAATCTAATGGATGGAACAGATGGGATTGCTGCAATGGAACCGTTTGAGGGGATTTATACAGTGTATGGTTCTGATGTATACCGTTATGAGTTTCATGCAGATGGAAGTTTTTATCTGATTCTGGAAGAAAATTATAGCCTGGATGGAAACAAAGTGACTTTAAATGCCTTTGAACGTGAATTCAGCTATGAATATGCAGAAAATGGCGGAAATCTGGAATTGTCCGGAGATGGCACGACAATCGCGACACTGATTCCGATGGATTTGTAAATGGAAGAACGGGTAGACAAACTATTTAGAAAAGAAACAAAAGGATAAAAAATGTGTTTAAAATGTGAAAAAACACAAAAAATGGTACTTTTATCCCAAAAAGTTTCATTGTCTACTCGTTCTATAACATGTATGATGAATGCACCAGTTAATCACTAGAGAAGTGGAGGAGGAAAATATGAAAAGCAGAAGTATGAAAAAATTCATGCGAAAAGCAGTATCCGCAGTCAGCGCGGTAGCAATGGCGATTATGCTGGCAGCTCCGGCAGTGTCAACGCAGGCATTTGCCGCAGATGGAAAAGCTGCAAACAGTGTAACTTACATTGGTAAGAATACCATCAAAACTTATGATGGAAAGTCATTAACTTATGATAGCAGTGTAACGTTCACAACCAAAAACAGTGATGGAAGTTACTCCGAACTTTCACTTGCTGATGCAAAAACTGCTGTAAAGGACGGACAGGAAGTAAAAGTTTACACCAAAGCTCATGCAGAAGGCTATGGTTCTGTATGGTCAGAGAGTTATGATTACACAAACTACCGTACCGGTGTTCAGATCGGTGAGGACAGTGACGTGGCAATCGGAACCGAAGGCGTTGGTGGTAAATTAACAGGAACATTGCTGGAGGATTTCAACCTTGTTTCCACATCGAAAAACTTTAACCCGATCGTAGTCAACAAATCTGACGCAACCATCAAAGGAGCAACCATTGTTGCAGGTAATGCAGATGGCAAGGATAATTCTGAGGGAAGAAATGACATTAATGACTTCGTAGGTTATGGTACAGCCGTTAATATTTACGGTGATTCTGTAACAACAGGCGGTGGTGCTGATGCAAACGGCCAGATGGGTGGAACGACAGAGACAAATGCTACATATAAAACAATCATTGATATGACAGAGGGCGGCTCCATTACAACTTATGGTGTAGCGAGACCGGCAGTAGCGGTAGACAATGGTGGTGACGTTATCATCAAAGGTGATGGAAACGACAAGACACAGGAAATCTCCGTAAACGGCGGTACTCTTTACGATGGATTTAAAAATACAGCAGATACTGTAAAAATGGTATCACCGCCATGGGTACTTGGAGTTGTAGGAAACTCCCGTGCAACCAACATGCTTGGCAAAGGATCTACGATGGTAGTTCAGGATGCAGACGTATATGCTAAGAGCTGGGGTGCATTATCCACAGATTCCGGAAGCAATCCGTTCCTGTATGCCATCAACAGTAACATCAGCATGGATACTACATCGGATGATGCAAGTGGTTATGGTACATATGCAATTGGTAACGCACAGGAATATTTCCTTGGATCTACGTTCAATGTACCGACTTACCTGACGATTGCAGCAAACGGTGATAACAACAACATCACACTGGGTGCTACAAAGAAAGGTCAGAAAATCACAACACAGAAAGCAGTATGGAAAGACAATGTACAGTCTATCATTGACTATGGTACAGTTACCGCATCTGAGACAAGAGAAACCGTTGTAAACTCCGAGAACTTTGGTGTAGATATCTGGGGTCAGGCAACTGTTAATGTAAATGATGCAACAGAGTTCCATACAACATCGGCAGCGTTTCTGATCAAGAGTGCATCTTCTGTTGTAAATATCAGCAAAGATGCAACCATTGATGCTTCTATTGATGCAAATGCAAAAGCAGAGAGCAAATTAAACGGAACATCTTATGGTGTTGTATACCAGATCATTGATAACGAAGATTCAGCAGCAGCCGGAATCTCCTTCCCGGAAGGCTATGCAGGACCTGTGTTCAGTGACGCTGAGTATTCTGAGGCAGAAGGCTGGTTAGAAGCAAGTACAGCATCCGGTGATCAGGGTGGACAGCAGCCGGGCGGAGCACCAGGCGGAGACATGGGTGAAGCACCGGACGGACAGCCAGGCGGAGCACCGGATGGAGCACCGGGTGGAGCGGCTCAGAAAACTACATCTGTATTAAATATCTCTGACGATGATCTGAAAGGTAACATCTACAATGGATCTGGTTACTATGGGGATGGTCAGGAACTGACAGTCAACATTAAAAATGGTGCATCTATAACAGGTGCGATCAGTGCAACAACCATCAAACATACAACAGATGGTGGTAAGACGCAGAATACATCTATCAAAGAAGCTGATTATGATCAGATTGGTCATGTAATGAATAAACCTTCCTACAACGGTTCTAACGATGTAATCGTAAATGTAGAAAAAGGTGGTACATGGGTAGCTGATGGTACCTCTATCATCACAAAACTGACCATTGCAGATGGTGCAAGTGTTGCATATGGTACAGCTGTCGACGCAGATGGACAGGCAATTCAGCTGAAAGCAGGAAATACTTATGAGAATATCACAGTAACTGCAGCAACAAGCGGAACAACTGTAAAGAGTATCAGCAACAGCAATCTGATTACAACAGCAGACGGAAGCAAGATCGCATATGACAGCAACATCACTTTCACAATGAAAGACGGCAACGGATATAAAGAACTTTCACTTTCCGACGCAAAGACAGCTGTTAAAGCGAAAAAAGCAGTAAAAGTTTACACATTATCCCATAAAGAAGGCTACGGTTCTGTATGGAACAGCAACTATACCTACACAGATTATCGTACAGGTATCCAGATCGGTGAGAACAGCGGTGCTGCAATCGGAACAGCGGGTGTTGGTGGTAAATTAACAGGAAACACATTATCTGATCTGGTATTAACATCCACATCAAAGAACTTCAACCCGGTTGTTGTAAACAAAGCAGACGCAACACTGGATAATCCGGTGATCGTAGTTGGTAATGCAAACGGCAAAAATAACTCTGACGGTAGTGCAGATGTCAACGACTTCGTTGGATACGGTACTGCAGTTAATATTTACGGTGATTCTGTAACAACTGGCGGTGGTGCTGATGCAAACGGCCAGATGGGTGGAACAACCAATACAAATGCAACTTATAAGACAGATATTGATCTTTCCAATGGAGGATCCATCACAACTTATGGTGTAGCAAGACCGGCTGTAGCAGTAGATAACGGTGGTGATGTTCTCATCAAGGGTGATGGCAATTCCAAAACACAGGAAATCTCTGTAAACGGTGGTACACTGTACGATGGATTTAAGAATACAGCGGATACAGTTAAGATGGTATCTCCGCCATGGGTACTTGGTGTTGTAGGAAACTCCCGTGCAACCAATATGCTTGGTAAAGGATCTACTATGATCGTTCAGGATTCTGATGTATATGCTAAGAGCTGGGGCGCATTATCCACAGACTCCGGAAGCAATCCATATCTGTATGCAATTAACAGTAACATCACTATGGATACTACATCCAAGGATGCAAGTGGATACGGTACATATGCAATCGGTAACGCCCAGGAATATTTCCTTGGATCAACCTTTGACGTACCGACTTACCTGACCATCGCAGCAAACGGCGATAACAATACTATCACAATGGGTGCTACAACAAAAGGGCAGGAGATCACAACACAGAAAGCTGTATGGAAAGACAATACACAGTCCATCATCGATTACAATAAAGTAACAGCATCTGAGACAAGAGAAACCGTTATCAATTCCGAAAACTTCGGTGTAGATATCTGGGGGCAGGCTACTGTTAATGTAAACGATGCTACAACAATGAATACAAAATCAGCAGCATTCCTGATTAAGAGCGCAGACTCTACGGTAAATCTTGGTGCAGACGTTACTGTAAATGCAGCAACAGATGTAAATGCTCAGGCAGAGAAAGAACTCAACGGAACAGAGAACGGTGTTGTTTACCAGATCATCGATAACGAAGATGCAGCAGCAAAAGGTATTTCCTTCCCGGAAGGATATGCAGGTCCTGTATTCAGCGATGCTGAGTATTCTGAGGCAGAAGGCTGGATGAGTGAGGCAAACAAATCTGAGAGAACAAATACTTCTGTATTAAACATCGCAGATAAAGATCTGCAGGGTAATATTTACAACGGATCCGGTTACTACGGAGCAGCGAACAAGCTGACGGTTAACATCGAGGATGGCGCTTCCGTAACAGGTGCAATCAGTGCTACAACCATCAAACATACAACGGATGGCGGCAAGACACAGAACACATCGATCAAAGAAGCTGATTACAACCAGATCGGTCATGTAATGAACACACCTTACTACAACGGCGGCAACGATGTAGTTGTAAACGTAGAAAAAGGTGGTACATGGGTAGCTGATGGTACCTCTATCATCACAAAACTGACCATTGCAGACGGCGCAACTGTAACATACGGTTCCGCAAAAGATGCAAACGGCAAAGCAATCAAACTGGAAGCCGGCAAAACATACGAGAACATTACAGTATCTGATCAGCCGGATGAGACTCCTGCATACACAGGACTTGCTCAGGCAGAAGATGGTACATGGTACTACTACCTTGAGGGTGAAATTGCTTACGGTATCTCCGGACTTGCTCAGAATGAGTACGGCTGGTGGTATGTAGAAAACGGTAAAGTTGATTTCACACACAACGGACTTGTACAGAACCAGTATGGCTGGTGGTATGTACAGAACGGTCAG
>NZ_KI271185.1:0-4957 GCF_000469345.1 Eubacterium ramulus ATCC 29099 | reverse complement strand
GGTGGTATGTACAGAACGGTCAGATCAACTTCAACTACACAGGACTTGCTCAGAACGAGTACGGTTGGTGGTATGTAGAAGGTGGTAAGATTAACTTCAACTACAACAGTCTTGCTGCAAATGAGTATGGCTGGTGGAAGATTGACGGAGGAAAAGTAAACTTTGACTTTACAGGTGCTGTTGAGTACAACTCAGCTTACTATACCGTAGTAAATGGTAAGGTTGTTTTCTAAGTAAATCAGCAAAAGCTTTACCCCATAAATAATGAAAGAACCGCTCAACGATCAGAAATGATCGCTGGGCGGTTTTTGCAATACACAAAAGCCTGACATTTTGCCCCAAAATAGCTTCAAGGGCATTAGGATATGCGGACAAAAAGGTAGAATCGGTTTCTGTGAGGGGGGAGAATAATTAGTTCAATTTATTCTGAAGATTTTGTATATTTGAGGTTTAGGCGTTCCTGTCGTTAAGGTATTCTGCAAGGCTGTAATACAGCTCTCCATCTCTTCCACGTGTTGGTTTTGCAGCCGTCATGGAATTTAAAATCGCTTCCTGTTCGGCTTCTGCTGCAGCGAGAAAAGCCCGGTTGATCACATGCTCCGGAATTGCTGATAGTTGAAGGAGTTCCTCCTCGCAACCGGACGGGATCCGGTTTGCTGTTGTAAAGCCGATCATGACTTCTCCGCTTCCATGTCCTGTATAACCGCCGGTTCGTGCAATGCCAACCCCTGTTCTTTTCAGAATCCGTTTGAGCTGACGGCTTGTCAATGGGAGATCGGTAGCCAGAATGCTCATGATGGAACCCTTGTCTTCTTCAGATGCAGCCATATCATCCTTTTCCTGCTTCCATTCCAGAATTTTTGGCCCGACAGCTTCTCCATTCAGTATAAAATCTTCGGTTGCACCAAAGTTTGACTGAACCAGAACGCCGATGGTGTATTCCTTTTCACCGATACAGATCACACGTGATGCAGATCCGATTCCACCCTTCATGCCATAGCAGATGGTACCGGCACCGGCACCTACATCCCCTTCTTCAAACTCCTCGGAAGCAGCTGCAAAAGCCTGTCGAACTTCTTTTTCACCAACTGCACGTTTCTGGATCTGGTTGATCCGGCAATCATTGCACTCACCAACGACAGGATTGATGCTCATAGGTTCCAGCCCATCGCTCTGGCACTGTTCGATCACGATATCGACAAGTGCATCCCAAACCTTTCCAACATTTAATGTATTTGTAAGGGCAATCGGTGTTTCAAGGGTTCCAAGCTCTTCTACCTGTACCAGACCGGCACTTTTCCCAAATCCATTGTGGACATAGGCCGCAGCCGTATAGTGATTTGCAAATGCATTGCCCGGTCCAGGGACGATCACGGTCACACCGGTATGATTTCCTTCCGTGTTCACAGTACAGTGTCCTACCAGTACACCAGGTACATCCGTAATCGCATTTCTTTTTCCTGTTTTCACTCTTCCGGGTACAATTCCAAAGTCGCGAATCCGTTTTTTTCTCACGTTGTTTTCCTCCTTGAATTTTGGCACCTATTTCTAATGATTGTATTGTTACTGTTCACACGCGCCATTCGCAAAACGTCCTTTCAGGACTTCTCCGTAGCTACGCTCTACTTTTGCTCATAAAAAGGCGCTCCCTTCATCATTATGTATTCAAATATTTCCTCATGCAAGCATGATCAATATTTGAATACATATGATGAGTGAACTGTAACATTATATTCTACGTCAGTCCATGATTTTTCCATCAATACTTATTGTTACAACCTGCCATGGTATGAATTTTCCACTGTTTTGCAGCGCTTTTTTTGCAGCCATCTCCAGTCCGCCACAGCAAGGAACTTCCATTCTTACAATTGTCACACTTTGAATGTTATTATTTTGAATAATCTCGGTCAGTTTCTCACTATAATCCACCTGATCTAATTTTGGACAACCAATTAAAGTTACTTTATTTCGAATAAAATCCTGATGAAAGCTGGCATAAGCGTAAGCAGTACAATCGGCTGCGATTAATAGCTTTGCGCCGTTAAAATATGGTGCATGAACAGGAGCCAGTTTAATCTGTACCGGCCAGTTCTGAAGCTTTGATACGGAATCTGCGGTTGAAGATGGTTTTACAGGATCAGGTGTTTCTCTTCGCTGAATCTGCATGATTTTAGATCCCGGACAGCCGGCGTGAGAGGAGATTGCCTGTTTTTTGGCAAATATTTTTTTCTGTGCTTCTTTCACGGCTTCTTCATCATATTCAGGGGCTTCTCTTTCTTCAAAAGAAATGGCACCTGTGGGACATTCCGGGAGGCAATCACCCAGTCCGTCACAGAAATGTTCTCTCACCAATTCTGCTTTCCCGTCAATGATATCAATAGCACCTTCGTGGCAGGCATCTGCGCAGGCACCGCAGCCGTTACATTTTTCTTTATCAATTCTGATAATCTTTCTTATCATTTTTTTCCTCCATCAATAGCATTTAACTTTTGTTTCTGTTAGAATTATAGTATGATAAATACAACTTGTATGTTTGATTTCCAACAGGGAGGAACGATTTTGGAAAAATATTTACCTATTCTAAGAAACAGTCCATTTTTTAAAGGTCTTACTGATAACGAGATATTATCTATATTGCATTGTGTAAATGCAACAGTAATTTTAAAAAAACGAGATTCATATATTTTCAGAGCAGGAGATTCTACCGAGGTAATGGGACTTGTGGTGTCAGGCTGTGTCCTTGTTATGCAGGAAGATCTCTGGGGACATCGGAATATTTTGGCAAAATGTCACGCCGGTGATTTTTTTGGAGAACCATATGCAGCAAGCCCGGGAGCGGTTTTAAATATCAGTGTGGTGGCAAATGAGGATTGTGAGATTATTTTGTTTAATATCCAGAGACTTCTGGTTACTTGTCCAACTGCATGTGAGCATCATCAGAAGTTAATTCGTAATCTGGTCAGTGTCCTGGCAAATAAAATATTGATCCTGAACGATAAAATCACGCATGTTGGGAAGCGAACAACAAGAGATAAATTATTATCATATCTGTCAGCAGAATCTATCAAACATTCGTCGTTATCTTTTGATATTCCTTTTGACCGGCAGCAGCTGGCAGATTACCTTTGTATTGATCGTGCAGCAATGTCTACGGAGATATCAAAGTTACAAAAAGAGGGCTTTATAAAAACAAATCGAAATCATTTTGAATTAACTGTTTCTAATGATGCGGATTTGATGCGAATCCAAAAATAGGAATGTGATATATATTGCGGAAAAGACAAAATTAATTAGAAGGCTATTATATGTGCAGGAGGAAACTTTAAATGATAAATAAAATACATTTGGCAATGATTCAATTATATAAAGGGGACGCAAAGAGAATTCAACATTTTTGTAAGGTGCATAGCTATGCAAAATTGATAGCGGAAACGGAAAAGGTAGATAAGAAATGTTTGTTTACCATTGAAGCGGCAGCTTTGACACACGATATTGGAATTCATTTCTGTGAAGAAAAATATGGAAATTGTAATGGAAAATTACAGGAACAAGAAGGTCCTGCAATAGCAGAAAGGCTGCTTGAAACATTGGGGGTTGAGCAAGATATTTCTGATCGTGTTCAGTATTTGATCGCACATCATCATACATATAATAATATTAATGAAATTGATTATCAGATATTGGTAGAGGCTGATTTTCTGGTAAACATTATGGAGGATGGCTTATCGAAAGAAGCAGCTTTAAAAGCTTATCATAGTATTTTTAAAACAGCATGTGGAAAAACAATTTGCAGGGAGATGTTTAATATTTGACATAACAATAGCCTTAGAAAAGAAATGATGTTTAATAATCTGGTTTTGGAAGAAATCGTATATAGATAATACCTTGCCGTACTTCATTTTCGATGGAGTCCGGCGATCTGTATCCAGAAGGTGTATTTCCTTTGACAGCAAAAACACAGCAATCAAGCTTAAATACCATTAATATTTTTGCCAATAAATTTTTCGAGTATATATGGAAGGAAAATAAAATGCTAATAAATGTTTTTGAAGGTATACTGATTCCATTTGTTGGAACAACGCTAGGTGCGACATGCGTGTTTTGTATGAAAAAAACACTTAGCAAGTCAGTGCAACGTGCACTTGCAGGGTTTGCTGCAGGTATAATGGTTGCTGCTTCAATCTGGAGTCTTCTGATTCCGGCAATTAAACAATCTGAGAATATGAAAACTTTATCATTTATTCCGGCAGTTGTTGGCTTCTGGATTGGTATATTGTTTTTACTTGCACTTGATCATTTGATACCGCATCTTCATGTTGGATGTGATCAGGCAGAGGGACCGAAAAGCAAATTTGGTCGTACTACGATGATGGTGTTGGCAGTTACATTACATAACATCCCTGAAGGCATGGCGGTTGGTGTAATGTATGCAGGTTTTCTTTCTGAAAATGCACAGATTACAGCAACAAGTGCACTTGCTTTATCACTTGGAATTGCTATCCAGAATTTTCCAGAAGGAGCGATTATATCCATGCCGCTTAGGGCAGAGGGTGAAAGTAAGAGAAAGGCATTTCTGGGAGGTGTACTCTCAGGAGTGGTTGAACCGATTGGAGCAGTATTGACGATTCTTGCTGCACAGCTGGTAATTCCGGCATTACCATATTTACTGAGTTTTGCAGCAGGAGCCATGTTATATGTCGTGGTTGAAGAACTAATTCCGGAAATGTCTCAAGGACAGAACTCGAATATCGGTACGCTTTTCTTTTCACTTGGATTTAGTTTGATGATGATCCTGGATGTGGCACTGGGGTAAGAGGAGCTTCTTGTATAATTCAAATATAAGGAATTCCGAGAAAGAAGGTTGAGAAAAAAATACCTCAGAGTAAAATAAGATTACTGACTTTGGACGGTTAGTAAAAAATCTTGAGACTGTAATTAATTCTGTGTAAACTCTAAA
>NZ_KI271184.1:15668-16355 GCF_000469345.1 Eubacterium ramulus ATCC 29099 | reverse complement strand
GTCGTCATGCCGCCCGCTTTCTCGCCCACAAGTTCTATCCTGTGTCCGCTTTCCACACCGACGTTTTCTTTCTCCACCTCATAGATTTTTCCATGTACGGCGGCGTCCAATTCCTGCGCCGGACGGGATAACGGGTTATGACGAAATTTGCCGTTTGGGGGTTTATCCGTCTTTTCAAAAGCAAGGCGTGTCTTTGCTTTGCCTTTGGCTTCGTCAAAAACGCGCTCTTTTGTGATTTTGGTCTGTTTGGGGATAGCTGCCCGCGCTTTGTCTAAACGGTCAGCCGCCGTATCGGATTTTTTGATTGCCTTTTGCAGTTCCGGAGTTGCCCGTTCCGCTTCGGAAAACTGTAAACGGGACGTATGGGTTTTAAGCTGCGCTGCGTCAAGGCTCTTTTTCTCCGCGCCCTTTTCTAAATGGCGGCTAACCTCTGTGCTGATACGTTGGGTCGCTTTTTCCGCTGCTCCCGCTGCGGGGGCTGAATAGTTTTCCTCCGGCGGTCTTTCGCTGATACTCGTCGTTTCGCCCGTCGTAAGGTTTTCCGCAATCGCCCCGTCGCGGGTCATTTTCTGCGTTACCTTGTCGGGGGCTTTTAATTCCTTGCTCAATGTTCATCACCTCCAATACGCTGTTTTGCAAGGGTGCAGTATTCGGGGTTGATCTCTATACCGATATAGCGGCGGGAAA
>NZ_KI271184.1:0-15568 GCF_000469345.1 Eubacterium ramulus ATCC 29099 | reverse complement strand
GCCCGCCAAAATGCACGTTTCCGCAAGTTTGGGCGGGTATGCCGCGAAATGCCCGCCATGATACGCGACATTGTTGATCTGCCAAACGTTGCGGCGGCTGCGGACGGGGGAAATCATCTCGTCGGCGTATGCGCCCTTTTCGCGGGGGCGGTTGATTTTCTGCGGCTGGTTCTGCCCCGGAACAGTAACGGCATATTTGTTACCTTTGCCAACGCCGCTTTTCAGCCGCTCCGCCGTTGCGGGGGCTATCGGCTCGGCTACTGCTTGCCAATCGTAGTAATATTTCTTCGTCTTGGTGAGCAGAAACACATACTCATAGCAGCGTGCCGGACGGTCTTTGCAGCTTTCCGGCATAGGGTTTGTTTTGTACCAGATAATAGAACTGCGCAAATACCAACCGTCGCCCCGCAAGGCAAGGGCGACAAGCCACGGAATACCGATTAAGTCTTTCGGCTTGCAGCCGGGGGCGCGGTGGTTGACCGCCACTTGCTGCCCGTTCCTGCCTTTGGGATATTTGGGGTCTTGGTGGCCGGCTTTGCTGCCTGTGCCGCAATAAGTGTCCGCGATATTCAGCCAACAAGTACCCTCCGGCGTAAGCACCCGCTTTACCTCATGGAAAACCGCCGTAATGCGGGAAACGTATTCTTCCGGCGTCGCTTCCCGCCCGATCTGCCCGTCTGCGCCGTAGTCCCGCAAGGCATAGTAGGGCGGGGACGTTACGCAACAATCAACTGCGTTTTCCGGCAAGGTTTGAAGCACCTGCAAGCTGTCGCCGCAATAGATTTTGTCCGTTTCTATCCTCATGCCGACACCTCGCCGGGTTTGGTCGTCATGACGCGGTACAGTTCCGTATCCTGCGGGAAACGGTCAATAAAGGGCAAAATCACGTTGCCGTAGAAAATAAGCCCCTCGCCCGCGTCGGAATGGGTTACATAGGTCATTTGCTGCTGCGAAATGTTAAGCTGCTTTGCAAGGATTTCCCTGTCGCCCTGTGCTTGGTTGAGCATATACACAAAATCCGAGTTTTCAAAGATGTTCTCCACCTCGCGGGACGACAACAAATCTTTCACGTTTTGGGTGATACCTGTCGGAATACCGCCCCACTTTCTAAAACGCTTCCAAATCTCAACGCTGTACGCTGCGGTCTGTTCCTCTTTGAGCAGCAAATGAAACTCGTCGATATAGTACCGCGTCGCCTTGCCCTCGCTGCGGTTTATGGTAACTCTGTTCCAAACTTGGTCTTGGACAATGAGCATACCGAGTTTTCGTAGCTGGGTGCCGAGTTCTTTAATGTCAAAGCAGACAAGGCGGTTATGAATATCAACGTTTGTCCTATGGTTAAACACATTCAAGCTGCCGTTTACATAGAGTTCCAATGCCGACGCGATACGCTGCGCTTCCTTTTCCGGCTGCTTCTTGATTTCATTGTAGAGGTCGCCCAAAATCGGCATATTCTCCGGCTTCGGGTCTGCAAGGTAGCTGCGGTACACGCTGATAACGGCGCGGTCAATCAAGGTCTTTTCAACCGCTTCCAGCCCGTTTTTGCCGCCCATAATGAGTTCGCAAAAGGAAAGGATAAAATCGCTCTTTAAGGCTATGGGCGTGTCGCCCTCGCTGTAATTGAGGTTTATGTCCATCGGGTTAATGTACTGCGTGCTGTTCTGCGAAACCTTGATAACCTGTCCTTTCAGCCGTTCCACAAGGGGGTAATATTCCGCTTCCGGGTCGCAAATGATAATATCATCTGCGGTAATGAGAAAAGCGTTGGTGATCTCGCGCTTTGCCGAAAAACTCTTGCCGCTGCCCGGTGTGCCGAGGATAAGGCCGTTTGGGTTTTTCAGCCGTTTTCTGTCGCACAGAATCATATTGTTGGAAAGGGCGTTTAAGCCGTAATACAACGCTTCGCCGCTTTGGAACAGCTCTTGCACCGTAAAGGGGACGAAAATAGCGGTGCTGGAAGTCGTCAAGCCCCGCTGGATTTGGATTAGGTTTTCGCCCAACGGGATAGAGGACATAAGCCCCTGTTCCTGCCGGTAGTCAAGGCGGGTGAGCATACAGTTGTATTTCTGCGCGATACTTGCGGCACTGAATACATCGTTGTCCAATTTCTGCTTTGTGTCTGCCATATTCAAAACTAACAGCGTAAGCAAAAACATTCGCTCGTTCCGGCTTTGCAAATCCCGCAAAAGGTTTTTCGCTTCGCCGCCGTAGGTGGCAAGGTCGGACGGGATTATATCCATATCGTAGCCGCTGCGGATTGCCTTTTTCTGTTCCTCGATTTTCATGCGGTCAAGGTCGGTGATTTTCCGCTTGATGGTCTTGATCGCTTCGTTGTGGTCGATACTCTGAATGTGCAGATTGACGACAATCCCGTTTTCCGCTTCCATGAAGTCGGCAAGCATACGGTCTGAAAGTTCCGGCGCGGCAATCTGCAAAAAGGAAACCGCGCCAAACTTCCCGCCCATTTGAAACATTCGCCCGTCGCCAAAACGGAAAGAGGACGGGGCAATAAAGTCTTTGACGGAAAGGCCGCTTACGGGTAGCCATTCCCACGCAAAATTGAAGCGTTCTCCGTCCGGGTGGAAAAGCCCATGCAGCACTTCAAGCCGCTGCTTCCCGTCCAATACCCGCGCCGCCGCGCCGATCACCTTAAAATGGTTGAGGGTGTCCGTTTCGATACGAGCAAGCCGCGCCCGCGCCGATTTAATATCTTTTGCTTCAATGGTAAAGGTGAGAAACTTGGTCTTGATAAGCCCGTTGTTGCCGCGTTCAAGCTGCGTTTGCAGCATTTCGGTGTACTCGGCTCTGATACTGTCAAAGTCATCATTTTGCGGGGCAATCGTGATACTGCTCTTAAAATCTTCCTTGTTCGCATGGCGGCTGATTAAGGAAAGCTGCACGCCAATCGAAGCGTCAAAAGAGTTATACATATCGCAAAGGGCTTCAAAAATGGCGGTCTTGTCGTCCGGCTGCGCAAGCTGATAGTTGATGTCCTCAAACTCAATGCACTTGGAATACCGCCCGTTTGCAAGGCGGCAAATCCCGTCCTTATACATTCGCTCAAACGGTATGCTGTCCTGCGCCGTATGGGGCTTCCCGTCGCCCTTTGCCTGTCTGATAAGGGTATCTATCTGTTTTCTTTCCTGTCGGGAAAGTTTACGCTTTTCGTTTTGGGTGTTTTTCTTTTCCTTTGACAATCGCCCGTACCTCCTTATCTAATTGCTCTTGCCGCGCAAGGGCGGCATAAAAATTGTTGGTCTGATAAGGTCGCTCTTTGGGGCGAAGAAACTTCACTTCCACAAATTGCCGTATAATCACTTCCAGCGGTTGCCCGTTCTTCTCATACATGGCGAGTAGGAACATAGGCAGCATGGCAAGCACCATGCACAAAGCCGCCGTTGTCGTTCCCGCGCTGTCCTTTGTCAAAAAGAATAGCGGTAAGCCGATAGCCACCGCCGCGCTGAAACAAATTAGCTGTCGTTTCGTAAGGTTAAACATTACCTTGCTTTTGATTTTTGTTAAGTCCTTTGGGACGGTTACATACGCCATAGTCCACCTCCTTTAATGCGCGCTGAATACGGATTTTGCAAGGCTTCCCGTCTTGAAAAGTGTGAAGCACAAGAGGACGGTATAGCCCATGCAAGACCAGATCGCGCCGGATATGTCGTCGGTCGCTGCGATTGTCTGTATCAACACCGCATAAATGCCGACACACACAAGGATTAAAAACGCTTGGAAACCGAGGGCAAGCAAGGATTTCAAATAATTCTGTCCCATGCTGCCCCATTCGTGATTTACCATTGTTGCCATCGGGATAGGGGCAACGCTCGTTACAAGATATATTTCAATCATGCGCCCATACACCACAAGCATAATGCAGATTGACAGGGCTTTCATGGTAAGCCCTACAAAGAGGGATTGAAACCATAACCCCAAAAGACCGCCCACGCTCATAGCGTCCAGCTTTGTTTCTATGTCGGTGATAACGGTTGCAATATCTATGCTTGTGTCGGATAGGATAACGCCCGCGCTGTCGTTGACGACGCTCTGCGTAACGTCGAAAACACCCATGACGATGTTCCAAGTATTTGTTACCAGCAGCACCGCGACAAAGGTTTTGAAAATCCACTTGAAGAAAATCCAAGTGTCGAGATCGTGCAGATTGTTTTTCTCAATTACAAGTTGGATTAGTTCGTAGCACATGACAAAGGTAATGATAACGCCCGCAATCGGCACAATGACGTTTTCCGAAAGGCTGCGTATCATATTGAATATGCCCGCATTCCACCCGGCGGGGGTCGTGCCGACTTGCGACGCGATTTCGCCAACCTCTGTGTTTACGCTGTCAAACAGCCCGGAAAGGTTTGATAAAATCCCGTCTGTCAATATGCCCCGGAACCAATCTTCAATCATCTGCCATATCAAAAGCTAATCCCTCCTTTCCCGCGCCCTCCCGTTTCCGAGAGGGCGCGGCGGGTAGTGTTAGGTTGCGGCATTATCCGAACAGGCCGGAGAGCAGCGGTACAAGGGTAAGGCCAATCAAAGCGACGCCGCCGCCCGCCATCAACTGCTTCATGCCCTGGCTTTTTGCACCTGGGTTGTCGTTGCCATACCCCTCCATGAGGTTAATGCCGCCCCAAATGCCAAGTCCTGCGCCAAGCGCGATAACCAAAGTCTGCAATACGTCAACTGCGCTGTTGAAAAACTCCATAGAAACCTCGCTTTCTGCCGCTGTGCGGCTCAAAAAATGTTATGGAAAATGAAAATGCCGCCGTTATTCCTCGGCGGCTGTGTCCTCGTCGGACAAATCTATTTCGTATATGTCAAAGGCTTCATCGGGCTTTACGATTGCCGGACGGGTAGACATATACCGTTCCACGTCAAAAGCGTTTTTCTTGTCGAAGTCGGAAAGGTATTTGTAGTTTGGGTGTTTCGTTATATCGTATTTGTCGCTTAAAAAGGGACGTACACCGCGTAGCTGCAAAATACATTTCCCACCGTCCATAACTGCTATTTCGTCCTGTGTCATCAACTCCTTTCCTAATTTTTGATAAGTAAGTCCATGAGAAACCTGCGTGCCGCGATTTTCGGAAGTGTTGAAACTGTCGATTGTTTCCCGTCCCAAGTTATCCGAAATATCCTTTGCATTTTTCCCACGTCCTCCCAAAAACAAGGTGCTGTCGGCATTATCAAGTATGATTTCTGCCGCGTCCTTGTAAATGGCTTTTAGCTGGCTCTGCGATTGCAGAATGATAGAAGCGGACATTTCCCTGCTGCGGATTGTGGCAATCAGTTTATCAAATCGGGGTATCTGTCCGATGTTCGCAAACTCATCAAGCAAAAAGCGGACATGAACAGGCAATTTGCCGTTGTATTCGTCGTCCGCTTTATCACAAAGCAAATTGAAAAGCTGCGATTGCAAAATAGCGATAACAAAATTAAAGGTGTCGTCGGTATCGCTCATTATGAGGAAAAGCGCGGTTTTCCTGTCGCCCAATGTATCAAGTTCCAATTCATCATAGGACATGAGTTCCCGGAGTTCCTCTATATCAAAAGGGGCAAGACGCGCACCGCAAGAAATAAGGATTGACTTTGCCGTTTTGCCCGCCGCCAATTTGTATTTTTTATATTGCTTCACCGCGAAATGGTCGGGGCTGCGTTCTTCCAAATCGGCAAAGAGCAGATCAACGGGGCTTTGGTATTCCTCGTCGTCCTCGCGTGCTTCGCTTGCATTGATAAGTTCAAGCAGCGTTGTAAAGTTCATTTCCTCGGCGGGGGCTTCATACCAAATGTAGCCGATCAACGCGCAATATAATAACCTCTCGGCTTTCACCCAAAAATCTTCCGCGCTTTTTTCTCCCTCGCCTTTGGTATTGACAATAAGGGTATTGACAACCTTTAACACGTCCTTTTCGCTGCGGATATAGACAAACGGGTTATAGTGCATACTTTTCCGAAAGTTTATCGTATTCAGTACCTTAATGCGGTAGCCTGCCCGTTGCAGCAGCTTTCCGCACTCGATTAGGACGGTGCCTTTCGGGTCTGTCAAGACATAGGAAGAATGAAGTTGCATTAAATTAGGCTTTACGAAAAACCTTGTTTTTCCGCTGCCGCTGCCGCCGATCACCACGACGTTTTTATTTCTCGCGTATTTCGGCTGCTTCGGGCGGCTGTTCATGGTAAGCCGTTCGGTCTGCGTCAAAATGATGTTGTTCTGAAAATCCGGGTCGATATAGGGCTTTATATCTTCGGCGTTGCCCCAACGTGCGCTGCCGTATTCTGCGCCCTTGCGGTATTTCTTCGCGTTTTTCCCTTTGACATAGACAATCAGACGGATAACCACCGCACCGACAATGCCGATAAGCAAATCCAGCGGGTGAACGCTCGGCAAGGCATTTGAAAACGCTTCGGAAAATCCCTGTGTGATATTGAGTATCTTTTCGGAAATATCCGCGCCGGGGGCAAGCCGCACCGCCTGTCCCACCTTATCAAAGAGATAGACAAAGAACACATAGGGGATATTCGGGATTATCAGCTTTTTGTAGTTTATCTGCTTCATATCTCGCGCCCCCTGTCTATTTTCTTTACCTTGTCGCGGGCGGCGTTAAGCTGCTTCGCCTTGTCCTTTGCTGCGGCAAGGGCTTTGCGGATAGAGGGCTTTTTATCCCTAATCAGCTTCTTTGCGGAAAACTCTTGAAACGCTGCGGTCATAACGTCCGCGTCCCTGCCTTTGAAAAACACAAGGTAACGGGTCTGTTCGCCCTTAACCTTTTTCAAAGAAAAATCTATGTTGTACTTCTTCGCGGTACTCTCAAAGGCTTTGATATTGCTGTCGGTGATCTCGATGTTGGAAACACCCGCATTTTGCTTCATAAGCTGCCGCATGGTCTGTTTCCCATGCGGGGCTTTGCTTTTCTGCTCCAAAAACTTTTGGATTGCTTTCTGCAACGCCTGTTCGGTAAGCCTTGCCGCGCCTTTTCCCACGTTGACGGATAGGGCAATCGTTTTTTGGGTTACTTCCTCCTGCAAGGTATCAACTCCTTTCCCGGTAAACTGCGGCTATGCTCATTTGCTGCCGTAAAAGTCGTGATTGACAAGGGCGGTATAGTAGCTGTCAATGGTACTCGGCGCGTTGAACAGCACCGCTTTAAGATACTGCTTGATGTTGCGGATTTTGGTTGTGTTCTCCCTCATGCAGTCCAAAACAAACTCAACGTGGCTGCTGTTCAGCTTCATAAACTTTGATTTGACAAGTTCGGCGGGGTAGTCGTCCCCGGCGATACGGATTGTCTTTCGGGCTGTGCAGACGGTTTCCAGCATGAGGTCAACAATCTCATTTAGGCGGTCTGCGTCGATTTTGCAGTTTTGAATGAGATGGTCGTATTCGATATTGTCCTTGATAATTTCCCTGTAAACCTCTACTGCGCTATTGCTTTTCGCTTCCGTTCTTTTCCTTTCCGGCGGCGTAGCCGCTTCGCCCTGTGCAAAGGGCAAGGGATTTAGGGAATGGAAAGGAATGGAATGGGTACTTGATAAATCAGTAATTGATTGTTCTTTACTTGATATATCTTTATTTAATTGCGTTGGATTTTCCAACGTAGGTTTTTCCAACGTTGGATTATCCAATGTTGGATTTTCCAATGTAGGTAAATCCGATATAGGCGGCTGTTCGCCGCTGGTAGCTGCTTCCGGCTCTCGCGGCTGCGGCTGCTCATATATGACATAATCCGCGCCCCGCAAGCGTCCTTTCTCGTCGCGCTCCCGGCTGCGGACGATATACCCGGCTTTTTCGAGTTCCTTTACCGCTTCGCGGATTGCGTCGATCTTTTCCCGGTTGATATGGGATAAGCCCGCAAGGGTATAATCCCAATCCTCCGGCAAGGACAACATTTGCGAAAGCAAGCCTTTTGCCTTTAAGGTGAGTTCCTTGTTTCGCAAGTGGTGGTTGCTCATAACGGTATATCCCGTATTGCGTTCCACTCTGAAAACTGCCATTTTCATCACTTCCTCTCTTGGTCTGCGTGGAATATTAGAAAGCCGTTTTCGGCTGTTTTGGTATTGCAATATGCCCTTTGCCGTTTTCGCGTCTGCAAAGCCGCATGGCGTAAGGCTTTTTACCCGTCTATTTGTCCATGCTGGCGGGCGTTTTCCGCGTCCTCTTGCCGGGGCAGTAGGGACACTCTTTGAAAACGCAAAACTCATATTTCCATTGTGGGCGGTAGAAACGGCAAGTGCCGCAATCTTCATCACCTCCGGCACAGCCGGATTGATAGCGGTCAAATCCCGGCTTCTGCTGCATGAGCAGTTCAAACGCCCGCTGCTTGCCCTCTGTGAAATACATTCCGGCTGCGCCTCCTTTCCTGCGAGCATAAAAAAACGCCACAACTTATTTCAAGCTGTGGCGTGGTATGCAGAAAGGGACGCTATCTCTCGATAACGTCCCTTTTGCTTGGTTATTCACTTGTAACCTGTTTGCCCGCTGTCCATAAACGCGATGATTTAAGGGCTTTTGCTTGTTTTCTTATCTCACCGCGCTTAAACCAGCGGATTTTTTTATTGAAATAACAAAATATCTAAACTGAGCACTATCTTTTTCTGCATAAAATCAGTGTCTCCACTACACCATTTACTACACCATTTTGATATCAAACTACACCATTTTGCGATAATTTACACCATTTTTGTCACTTTATATATCAGTGTCTAAAAGTGCCTCAACCCCAGTAAATACAAGGCTTTGCAGGCTTTTTTCTCTACTATTTTTCATCAACAACCTGAAAAATGAAGAATTTCAAATAATAAGATTCCTCTGCTGCCCACAGAATCGGATGATCTGCCGCCTGTGTCCGAAATTCCACCTGACGCAGTCTCTTATGCGTAGCACGCGCCGCCTCACGGATGGTCTTTGCCAATAATTCCTGTGTCATAAAATGAGAACAGGAACAGGTTGCCAGATAACCGCCGTCCTTCACAAGCTTCAGCCCTTTCATGTTAATCTCACGGTAGCCCTTGATCGCATTTTTTGTTGCCTGACGAGATTTTGTAAATGCCGGTGGATCCAGAATAACCACATCGTATTTTTCTCCGGCTGCAGCCAGTTTCGGAAGTTCATCCAGTACATTTGCCGCACGGAATGTTACCGTATCACTCAGACTGTTACGTTTTGCATTTTCTGTCGCCTGTTCCACCGCAAATTCAGAAATATCCAAACCGGTCACTTCACTGGCTCCCGCTATTCCGGCATTCAATGCAAAAGTTCCCATATGAGTAAAGCAGTCCAACACACGTTTGCCCTTACACAATTTCTGAATCGCCAGACGATTGTATTTCTGATCCAGGAAAAATCCGGTTTTCTGGCCATTCACTACATCCACCATATAACGAACGCCATTTTCCGTAATTTCCACGTTTGTATCAAATTCTGCTCCAATGAAACCTTTTACCCTGCTCAGACCTTCTTTTTCCCGCTCCTTCGCATCACTACGCTCATAAACACCTCGAATCTGAATGCCATCTTTCTGCAAAATCTGCTTCATCAGATTAGCCAACTGTTCTTTATAACGCTCCATCCCAAGAGTCAGACATTCCATGACAAGCACATCTTCGTATTTGTCAATAACAATTCCCGGCAAAAAATCTGCTTCACCAAATACCAGACGGCAGGAAGAAGTATCCACCGTATCCTTTCGATAATTCCATGCATTCTGCAGACGCATCTGAAAAAATGACTCATCAATTTCCTGATTTACATGCCTCGTCAAAAGGCGCACACGAATTTTGGAATTCTGGTTGATATACCCTTTTCCCATCGGATAACCATCAAAATCATGTACGATCACAAGATCACCATTATGAAAACGTCCTGTGATCGTTTCGATCTCATTATTAAAAACCCAGGCTCCGCCTGCTTTAATCGTGCGCCCTTCTCCTTTTTTCAGTGTTACAATTGCCACATTCTCCTGTTTTATCATATTGCTTTCTATACTCCTGTTATTCTATTGCTTACCTTTTATCGCTTATTTTGTAAAGCGGACATTCGCACGAGAAGAAATGATTGCTTCGCAATCGTGTTCGGTGCGTGCAAGAAAGCTGTGCTTTGGATAATTTTCTTCGCGTAAGTGTGCGATAGAAGACTTTCCTGCCATCTCTCCTCACAGGCAGAGATGTCCATACTCAATCATATCCTGCTTAAATTTGCATATCATCTCATTCGTCAATGCAAAATTATCCGGGATTTCAAAAATTTCTTCCGGTGTCACCCATTTCGCCATGGCCAGCTCATCTTCCTGAATAATAATATCATCCGCTCCATCCAGCTCACAGAAAAATCCAAACAGCAGACTCTCGGAATAAGGCCACGGCTGACTTTTGTAGTATCTCAGATTTTTCACATGCAGATGCGTCTCTTCATATACTTCCCGGGCAACAGTTTCCTCAATGGTTTCACCGATTTCTGCAAAACCTGCGATCAACGCATAATGATCTCGAAAACCGTTCTTATACCAGCTCACCAGAATCTTTCCCTCATGCATTACACCCACGATCACACAGGGGCAGATCTTTGGATATTCCATCTGACCACAGACCGGACAACGCATCATCCGTTCCCGCCCATCCGGGATCATCCGGGTTCCGCAGCCACCACAAAACCGATGTGCCGCATACCATCCTGCCAGCTGGGCACCTACAAGTCCTGCATAGCACATATGCTGCGGAGCCGCCCCGCGCAGGTATCGCGTAGTTTCATAATGAAATACAATTTCTTCTTCCGAAAGCAATGTCTGCTCCGTTGCAGAATTTTTTCTCTGATTTTCAACAGACCGACAAAGATGCATCAGATTCAATTCTTCCCGGTCTTTGTACTGATGCTGCTGATAGAGGAAAAAACGCTCCTCCCCAACAGCAAACAGATATACAAAACGATCTCCGTTCTGTACCTGCGATTTTATTTCCGCATATCGTGGAAAACAAATGGCATTCTGTACGCCACGCACCAATATTTTCCGTTCCTGCATACAGATCACCCAGTCATCCTTTTCCGGCTGTACATTATGCCACTCATTGTATAAATGCAATGGTGCGATATCCTGTATCATTTCTTTCGTTTACCTGCCTTGTTTTTCTTTTTGTCTGTTCTTATTTTACTTCTGTCTGTTTCTAATCAATATCCAAAGCTTCCTGCCAGAGATTCATCATCATCAATCCACTGCTGCACATGGATCATCCGGTATTCATCCTTAGAATCCCGGATATACACCCGGTCAATACCGGCATTAATGATCATACGCTTGCACATGGAACAACTGTTGGAATTTTTGACATATTCCCCCGTATCCACTTCTTTTCCAACCAGATATAACGTACTTCCGATCATTTTTCCTCTGGAAGCACTGATGATGGCATTCGCCTCTGCATGCACACTGCGGCAAAGTTCATAGCGTTCACCTCTTGGTACATTCATTTTCTGCCGGATACAGATACCCAGATCAGAACAATTCTTTCTGCCTCTTGGTGCACCTACATAACCAGTAGAAATTACTTCATCATTTTTCACAATAACTGCGCCATAATGTCGACGCAGACAGGTTCCTCTCTGCCCGACAATCTCTGCCAGATCCAGATAATAATTAATTTTATCCCGACGTTCCAACACTTACTCCTCCTTCATCCCCCTGCTGTTCTTCTGATTCTTCCCCTTCCGGTCTCTTATAGACTTATAGCAAATCACCTGAATACAAGTTCCGGTTTCGGTCATATCTTATAAATAATTTGCTGCAACTGCATCAATCCCTTGTGGATTCTTCTCAGCCCATTTTTTATAATCCATGCCGGAAGCAGCCACCGTCTGTCCCAGTTCTACCAAAAACTGTGGTATCACCGCTTCTTCCATAGTTCCGATCTCACGACCCATCCGTTCCTCGCCCTGACGTTCCTCACCATTGGCGAACAGCACAAACGCATTTTTCATCTGATCATCCACACGCTTCACTGCTCCCCGAAAACCGATCACACCGGTCTGATGTGTACCACAGGAAGACGGGCAGCCGGAAATATGTATCTGCGGCAGCGCACCATTCGGAATCTCTGCTTTACGAACAGCTTCCACGCACGCATGCAGTAATGCCTGGGAATCACGCAGACCCACCTGACAAATGGATGCACCAATACAGCTGACACTTGTCTCAAAAACAGTCTCTGCACTGTCCGGTGTTGCTTTCAGCACTTTTTCAACTTCAGTTCCGGTCAGATTGATAATATATGCTGTTTCATCCGGCGCAAGACGGATCTCCACATCCTCCATATTCCGAATCACATCAGAGAGCGCACACAGTTCTTCTACGTTCGGCTGACCACCGATCGGATGCCAGATAACCGTATACAGAGCCTCGCTTTGCTTCTGTGGTAAAATACGCGCGCCGGAAATTCGGACACCATCGCCTTTTTTCATCACAGGTTCAGTTTTCACACAAATTTTCAGATCTTCTCCGGAAGCCAGCACCTCCTCCAGTTTTTTCTGATATGCTTTCACATAATTTTCTGCACCCCCACAGATTTCCTGCATATAACGGGTTCTTGCTTTTCCACGATTCTCATAATTTCCATACGCCCGGAAAGTCAGCCACATTGCCTTGATGTAATACAAGATCATTTCCGGTTCCACTGCTTCTGCTACCTTTACACCAAATCTCGCATGATTGCCAAGACCACCGGCACTGTACACATCAAACTTCCCTTCTTTTGTTGCCACAAAACCAAGATCACGGTACGTTGCATGTGGAATATTTTTCGGAGAATTAGAAAAACATACCTTTAATTTACGCGGCATTTTTTCTGCATTAATAAATGTCATCAAATATTCTCCAGCTGCTTCTGCCCATGGACGCACATCAAAATACTCATCCGCTTCCACACCGGACAACGGAGAACACATCACATTTCGTGGAAAATCTCCACCGCCACCCATAGTCACAATTCCAACATCCAGTGCATCTTCCATAATCCGGCACAGTTCCTCCTGCTGCAGATCATGAAGCTGGATTGTCTCACAAGTAGTAAAATGTGCTTTTTTCACATTGTACTTGCGAATTGCTTCTGCGATAAATGCCAGTTTTTCCTTCGTCACACGACCAGCCGGCATACGCAGACGCAGCATACTTGCTTTCCCATCTTTCTGAGCATAGCTTCCATATCGTCCGGAATAGCCCTTGTAATCTCCTTTGCTCATCTCACCATTGTAAAACGCTTTTGTTTTTTCCCTAAAATCCGGCATATCAGCCTTCCATGACTGTGCATCTATTTTATTCATAATATTACATTTCCTCGCTTTCATTCATCTTCTCTGTAATCAATCCAATCTGACAGAAAACTGGATAGAGATAACTTGCCCCAAACGTTCCGATTTTCTTTGGCCCGCTGACCACCACACCCTCTGCCTGTTTCTCCAGGACGCGTCTGGCGGATAGCAGGATTGTCGCCTGCGTGATCGACTTTTCTTTGCGATTCACAAACATCTCATGCCCTTTTATAATATAGGTAAACGGTATTCCCTTTACCGTACAAAAATATGTCTGTTCCAGTTCGCATAAGACCTGCCACAGAAACTCTGAGGACAAATTTTCCGGGCAATGTCGTATCTCAGATAAATGCATGTTCCATGCATCCATTGCCTTATTCCCTTTTCCCAAATTCACTGTATCCTTGTTTTTCATATTTGGATATATTCCAGACCATATCTCTGCACTCATAGATTTCTCTTTTCCTTCGACGAATTCTAATTTTCTTTTTATTCTAACATGATTTACAAAGGTTGTAAAATCAGAGATACTAACGCAACAAAAATGCACCAAAGCACATTTTTCCATTTGCTTTGATGCATTTCATCTTAAATCAGATATGATGTTGATGAAGATATTTTTCTCTCGTCGCCATTCCCCCACGAATGTGACGCTCCGATTTGTTAACATCCAGAACCACTCTTGTCTTTACAGCAAGAGCCGGACTGATCTGTCTGAGGCGTTCGGTGATGTCTTTATGTACCGTCGACTTACTAATTCCATACTTTTTTGCCGCCTGACGCACCGTTGCATTGTTGTCTATGATATATCGTGCAATTTCCATTGCCCGTTCCTCGATATAACCTTTCACGAAAACTCCCCACATAGTTTGCTTTTTTACAATCTATGCGGGGAGCTTTTGATGTATGTCTGCATTAAAGTTTTCTTAAACAGACTTTTCAACTCTCACATGTGTTCGGCTTGAATTATTTCTTCAGCTCAAAAATCACAATTTTCTCCCGCGGATCATTCCCCGGAAACAAATCTTTGCAATCAATTTCATCTACAAACATCAACTCATCCACTGTCATCATATAAGAAATGTATTCATCTGTCGGATAATAAAAAAACAGTTGCATCTCACGCAGATTTGCATAATAAGAATCAAGAATGCGACCCACTACGCGCTTCAGAAGTTCCAACGAAAATGGATTAAAAAAGTAACATCGGTCTACAGTTTCCGGCACTTTAAATGTTTCAGCATTTGCCTGCACAAAATCCACACGATCTGAAACTACCGAATCCGCTTTGTTTTCCATGGCTCGTCCAAAAATCCGTTCATCATACTCGACACCTATGGAATTACATCTGGTCTGATATGCCAGAAAAAAGTCCACACGACCTTTTCCACAGCCATAGTCAATCACTGTATTTCCTTTGCGGATACAACCGGAATTTGCCAGCCGCTCCAACACACAATACGGTGTCGGTTCATAAGGAAATCTATGTTCATCAGAGTGGGAATCATCCCGCCCCATTGTTCGAATATGTAATAGTTTGTCCCATCTTGTCTCGTTTTTATCTTCTCTCATGAGTTTTTCACCTTTTTTGCTTTGTCGTTTTATTCCACAAAATAAACGAACTCTGAAACTCTAAAAAATCTCCCAGAAACTGCATACCTTCCTGCCATATCTGCTCCGGGAGACTTTCTATTTTCTGAATGGAATTCATTTATCATATCCTGTCTCTTCTTTTAATTTACGAACTGCTGCCTGATCCGGTGTCTCTCCCGAATCAATCAGCCCACATGGAAGTTCTGTCTGCCAGGAACGGATTGAATAACAATACTCTCTTAAGGTAATAATATTTTCCCCATGAAACAGAAGTATACTGACTCTCTCAAGCATATCAAGGTAATCATACGGTCTTACATTTCCATTAACACGCACCTCATCCTATACGACATAGAAACATCCTAATTTTATCTTCTCTGACTTTATTGTCTCAACCGCAAATGCTTTCTTGTTATGCTGAGCTCGCTTCTTACCATCTTTTCCCACGCGTCCATAATCATAAACACAATAAATCACATTCGAATTCTGCTGGATTTCTGCAATCAGATTTCCTTTTCCGATAACATGGTTTGTTGCTGAGTGAACTACCCATTGTCTAAAGCCAATGGGCTTCCTGCTTCGCAGACCTCGTAACCTACTATCTCCACAGGCGTTAATTCGGACAGTCCCTGTCCTATATTCTTATTCCTTTTATGCTATTTGTCTTAATCCTTCTTCCAG
>NZ_KI271183.1:87526-107126 GCF_000469345.1 Eubacterium ramulus ATCC 29099 | reverse complement strand
ACTGGTTCTGTATGAAGTTTTGAAGGTATATAAATAAATATAATCAAAATGGGTGTTCCTGGTCAGGAACATCCTTTTTGATATGTATGAAATTATTTTAGCATGGTAAAGAAGTAGATAATAACTACATTGCAGACACAGAAAAACAGCAGCCATGCGACTGCTGTTTTCCACATAGGGAGATTGAGTTATGAAAATGTTTATCAAAAATAAAGTAGATTTCCTTTTGACAAGTATTATGATACTCAATAAATGTGAGCAAAATATGTCAAAATTCTAAAAGAAACAGAATCAATTCTAAAAGAATCATATTAAAAGTATAAAGAAAAAATAAACACATGCATAAAAGACAGGAAAGAAGGAGTTTTGAATGGAAATAGTAAAAGGAAGACCATTGAATGTGAAAGAACGTCTGAAAAAAGAGGTCCGTGTATATGATCTTCTGGATGAACTTGACATTGAATATTGGCGGATAGATCATGAAGTAGCACAGACTATGGAGGATTGTGAGGAAGTAGATCGAATTCTTGATGCTGTCATCTGTAAAAATTTGTTTTTATGTAATCGTCAGAAAACAAAATTTTATCTTCTCATGATGCCGGGAAATAAGGCGTTTAAGACAAAAGAATTGTCTGCACAGATCCAGAGTGCACGCTTGTCTTTTGCTCCGGAGGAATATATGGAGAAATTTCTGGATATTACCCCTGGTTCTGTCAGTGTAATGGGGCTGATGAATGATACAGAAAATCAGGTGCAACTTCTGGTGGATGCGGATGTACTGGAAGGAGAATACCTTGGATGCCATCCATGTATCAATACATCCAGTCTGAAATTGCGGACAAGAGATGTTTTTACTACATACCTGAATGCAGTGCATCATGACTATATCGCAGTACATCTTGGAGATAGGAATGAATAAATTACTTTAGGAGAAAGCAATATTATGAACCAGTATAAAAAAGGTGTGATTTATACAATTATTGGCGGTGCATGTTGGGGAATTTCCGGAACGTGTGGAGAATATCTGTGTACGTTCAAAGGAATGGATACCAGACTTTTAACAGATATCAGACTGCTTGGGGCGGGTCTGGTTTTGTGTCTGTTCATGTTTTGGCGATATCGCCCGAATGTGAAACTGCTTTTGAAAACGCCGAATGCGGTATTGCATTGTATCGTATTTGGAATAGGCGGTTTGATGTTTACGCAGTACGCATATCTGACAGCCATAGCGAAAACAAATGCGGGAACAGCAACAGTGCTACAGTATCTATCGGCAATCTTTGTTTTGCTGATCGTCTGTCTGCGAAAGAGAAAATTACCTGTTTTGCGGGAAAATATTGCAATCGTTTCTTGTCTCGTAGGTACATTTTTAGTAGCGACGCATGGAAGTTTTACTTCATTATATATATCTAAGCAAGGATTATTCTGGGGATTTTTGGCTGCAGTGGCAGCAACACTCTACATTTTAATACCACAGCAGCTTCTGGCAGACTGGGGAAGCATCATCCCAACCGGAATCGGTATGTTGACCGGAGGAATCGCATTTTTCTTTATCATGCGGGTTTGGAAAATATCTGTGAAGCTCGATCTTACAACGGTGATAATTACGCTGCTGATTGTACTGGTTGGTACGGTGTTGGCGTTTACTATGTTTCTGAAGGGAACCAGTCTGGTTGGTCCGGCTCGCGGAAATATGCTTGGTTGTGTGGAGCCGCTGATGGCAACGGTATGCTCAGCTGTTTTTCTGGATACTGTGTTCCTTCCAATGGATATTATTGGTTTTGGATTCATCATTGCGACAGTTTTTATACTGGCAAAGAGTTAGTTACAAAAAAGTAATGTGCGGATTGAACAAAAAATATTGAAATAGAAAAACAAGTTTGTGCACACTTACACGGAAGGTTTTGCTATTATAATAACTGTAAAAACCCCCAATACATTATAAGTTTTTTGCTACCCCCATAGTAAAAAATACCTTCTCTTGAAGAACAGCTGATCGACCGGCTGTTCTTTTTTTTGTAAATGTGGCGTTTCCCTTGCTTTTTCGCTATAGATATAGTATAAATGTTTGAGCATGGGAAAAAATAATTCGTAATTCACATAAGATGAAGAGGGGGTATTATGTTTCAAAAGGGAAAAAAGAATCCTCACAGTGGGGGATTAAACATTATGATTGTTGGGTGTGGAAAAGTTGGTATGACTTTGGTAGATCGTCTCAGTAAAGAGGGGCATGATATTTCTGTCGTCGACAAAAATGCTGCCCGTCTGCAGAGTGTGACCCATATGCATGATGTATATGGGGTAGTTGGCAACGGAGCAAGCTTTACTGTATTAAAGGAAGCAGGAATTGAAAACACAGATATCCTGATTTCGGTGACAGATTCAGATGAGTTGAATCTGCTTTGCTGTCTGGTTGCAAAACGTTCCGGACACTGTGAGGTCATTGCCAGAGTGCGTACGCCGGATTATAGTGAGGAAAAAGCATATCTGAAGGAAAAACTCGGACTGGCCATGATGATCAATCCGGAGCAGGAAGCTGCAAATGCAATTTCCCGTATTTTATATATGCCGACGGCATTGGAGGTAGCCCCTTTTGCCAGAGGTCATGCGGAAATGGTTCGTATCAAACTGCCGCAGGGAAACGTACTGACAGGAAAGAAAATCGCAGATCTGGTGAAGGAACTTTCCGGAGCAGTTCTGATCTGTGCTGTTGAGCGAAGCGGAAAAGTATACATTCCGGGTGGTGATTTTGAACTGGCAGCCGGAGATGTCATCAGTTTTATTGCGCCGGTGCGCGACGGACGAAAATTTTTGAAGAAAAACGGATTTCAGACACATCAGGCAAAAAGCTGTATCATCGTAGGTGGGGGGCGTGCGGCTTATTATCTGGCAAAACGTCTGATCGAACTCGGAATTTCTGTACAGATTGTTGAAAATAAGAAAGAACGCTGTGAGGAGCTGAGTGTGTTGCTTCCGCAGGCAATTATCGTAAACGGAGACGGTACCAGCGAGGAGCTGCTTAATGAGATTGGTATTACAACGACAGAGTCTCTTGTTCCGCTGACCGGAATCGACGAGGAAAATATCATGCTGACTTTGTATGCAAAGGAAGTATCCAATGCCAAGGTTGTTACCAAGATCAATCGTATCACGTATACCGGAGTGATCGATCAGTTGGATTTGGGCAGTGTGGTATACCCAAAATATATTACATCTGAGGCAATCATTGCTTTTGTACGTTCCAAGACGGCGACAATGAATAACAATATCGAAACCATGATCCATCTGTTTGATGAACGTGTGGAAGCGATTGAGTTTGTTGTGGGGGATCAGTCTCCGATTGTTAATCTGCCGCTGGCACAGCTGAAACTGAAAAAAAATCTCCTGGTAGCATGTATCAATCGTGATGGAAAAATCATTATCCCGGGTGGAAATGATAAAATCCAGGGGGGAGACACGGTAATTATTGTTACAACAAATACCGGATTTCATGATATAGAAGATATTTTACGGTAGGTGGAGGTCACATTAGATGAATAAGTCGATGATAGCCTATATATTGGGCTGGATTATGAAGTTGGAAGGGCTTTTTATGCTGATTCCGGTTCTGGTGGCATTGATCTATCGGGAACACAATGGCGTGTGGTTTGCCATCGTGGCAGTCTGTGCACTGGTATTTGGAGCAGTTGTTACGCATAAAAAACCGGAAAGTAATGTGTTTTACATGAGAGAGGGTTGTATCGCCACGGCAATGAGCTGGTTTATCATGAGTGTGATCGGCTGTCTGCCATTTTTCCTGAGTGGGGAAATTCCGTCTTTTACAGATGCATTGTTTGAAACTGTGTCCGGATTTACGACAACGGGATCCACGATTTTGAGTGATGTGGAAAGTCTGTCTTATTGTATGTTGTTCTGGCGTAGTTTTACACATTGGATCGGAGGTATGGGAGTACTTGTATTTTTACTTGCGGTTATTCAGATGACAGGTGGTTCCAACATGAATCTGCTGCGTGCAGAAAGTCCGGGACCGGCGGTCGGAAAACTGGTGCCAAGAATGATGCATACAGCAAGAATTTTATATGCGATCTACCTTGGAATGACAGTGATTCTTTTTGTGTTACTGGTGTGTGGGAAAATGTCGGTATTTGAATCGTTGACGACTGCATTTTCTACGGCAGGAACCGGAGGTTTTGGCATTCGAAATGACAGTCTAGCAAGTTGTTCCCCCTACATTCAGTGGATCGTAACAATCTTTATGATTTTGTTTGGTGTTAATTTTAATGCCTTTTATTTTTTGTTACTGCGAAAATGGAAACAGCTTTTTCACATGGAAGAAGTCTGGGCATATTTCGGCGTCATTGTGGCAGCAATCCTGATCATTATGACAAATACATATGGCTGGGTCGGTAATGTGATGGAAAATCTCAGAAACACATCGTTCCAGGTTGGCTCGATCATTACAACTACCGGTTTCATGACCGTGGATTTTGACCAGTGGCCTTCTTTGTCAAGATATGTCATGCTGTTTCTGATGATGATCGGTGCCTGTGCCGGAAGTACTGGCGGCGGCATGAAAGTCAGCCGATTCCTGTTATCCGTGAAATCAGCTCTGCGGGAATTAAATTCCTATCTGTTTCCGAAGAGTATAAAAAAGATCAAGATGGATGGAAAGACGGTAGATGAAGAGGCAATCCGTGGTATCAACGTATATTTTACGGCATATATGCTTCTTGTTATATTGTCTACGTTTCTGGTGTGCATAGATGGAACCGATCTGGTCAGTGGATTTTCTTCCGTGCTTGGCACTTTTAACAATATCGGACCGGGTCTTGCAAAATACGGACCGGCCTGCAATTTCGGTGTTGCGTCAACTTTCAGTAAATGTGTGTACATTTTTGATATGCTGGCAGGACGTTTGGAAATATTCCCGGTACTGATCCTTTTGTATCCACCGAGTTGGCGTGGACTTTTGAAGCGCCGGATCAAACGGAAAAAGAATAGCAGAACGAATATATCCGTATCATAACCAAACAGAACGATATTCTTGTTGATTTTTGAATAAATTTTAAGAATTTCTGAATCCTATTTACAGAGGACGAAAATCTTGGTACAACTTAACTTATAGCAGCTGAAGCGTGTAAATGAGCAAAAACAGTAGAAAAGTTACACAGAAGCCTGAGGGGCGTTTTGTGAATGGCGCGTGTGAACTGCAGTTGAATGTACGACAAAGTTTGTCTGGAGGTAGAATAGGTGATTTTCCCAAAGTTGATTTATACATTTTTCGTAGCAATGATTCCGGCCGTCGAGGTAAAAGGTGCCATTCCTTTTGGTATGGCACTGCAGCTTGCACCGTGGCAGGCGTATCTGATGGCATTATGCGGGAGTTTTTTTGTGGTTTGTTTCCTGGCTTTTTTTACACATTGGTTTTATGTGGAATGTAAAAAGCATGGATTTTTAAAACGGTTTATCGGATGGATCGATAAAATAGTGACGAAGAATAAAGATAAAATTCACAAGTACGGTCCACTGGCAATTTTTGCCTATGTGGCAGTGCCGATTCCGGGAACCGGAACATGGACCGGAAGCATCATTGCCGGGGTGCTGAACATGAGACCGGGCATTACCATTTTTTGTGTAATGTGCGGAAATGCTGTGGCGGGGATGATCGTGATGCTGGCAAGTTCAGGCGTTATTCATTTGATTTCACGATTGTAAATGTGCAGAGTGGTATAGAAACTGGCATGGATATAACGAAAAAAACTGGCTCTTGAAAAAGGTCAGTTTTTTTGTTATGTATAAGAAACGTAAGAGAAAGATGGGGAATGGAAAGTTTTATGATAGTTTCACATAACAATCAGAAGAAGATTGCTGTGATAAATGATTTTTCTGGCTTTGGACGATGCTCGATTGCAGTTTCACTGCCAATCATATCAGCAATGAAGATACAGTGCTGTCCGGTACCGACGTCGATTTTTTCCAATCATACAGGGTTTGACAGCTATTTTTTTGAAGACTATACCGATAAAATGCGTCCGTATATTGCAGAATGGCGGAAACTGGATCTGCATTTTAATGGAATCTGTACCGGATTTCTGGGATCAGAGGCACAGATTGGGATTGTAGGAGATTTCCTTCAGGAGTTTGGCGGAGAGGGGACGATCGTATTGATCGATCCGGTTATGGGAGATTACGGAAAGCCGTATCCGACTTATACTATGGAAATGTGTCTGGAAATGAAAAAACTGGTGCATTATGCAGACATTCTGACACCGAATCTGACGGAGGCATGCATTCTGACAGACACACCTTATAAGGAAAAATGGCGGGTGGCAGAGATTGAACAGATGGCAGAAGTTTTAAGCCGGATGGGTCCGGGAAAAGTAGTGATCACCGGTATTCCACAGGGCTGTTTTGTGGCAAATCTCTGTTACGAGAAAGGAAAGGAATGCAAAGTACTGCGCACTCATAGAATCGGTACCTCCCGATCCGGAACCGGGGATATTTTTTCAGCAATACTGGCAGCAGATGCGGTGAACGGAGTGTCTTTTGAAGAGTCTGTAAAGAAAGCATCCGGATTTATCAAAAAGTGCATTTTAAGTTCCATCGAGCGGGAGATTCCGCTGACGGACGGTGTCTGCTTCGAGGAGCATCTCGGAAGTCTGGCGAGATAATGTTGCTTTATGATTTACTTAAAAAAGATATCTGGTAAGCAGAGTCATCGAAAGTGCGTGAAGGAGAACTTATATTAATATTAAAAAGAGTGGATTATAAATAGAAAGAAGGAATGAAAAATGGAAATTTTATACAAAGTTCATCATGGGTTATATGTAAACCTGACAAACAAATGTCCATGTGCCTGTACATTCTGCCTGCGTCAGACGATGGATCATGTGGGGGAAGCTCACAGTCTGTGGCTGGAGCGTGAGCCTTCTGCAGAGGAAGTAATCGCAGAATTTGCAAAGTTTGATATGAATGAATTTGAGGAAGTCGTATTTTGCGGATTCGGTGAGCCGACAGAGGCATTGCCTGTACTGTTGAAAGTGGCAGCCTATGTAAAAGAGACATTCTCAAAACCAGTGCGTATCAATACGAATGGTATGGGAAACCTGATCTGGAACCGCGATATTACACCGGAATTTGAAGGTTTGATCGATATAGTATCCATCAGCCTGAATACACCGAATGCAGAGCGTTATCATGAACTGGTGCGCAGCAAATTCGGAGATCAGTCTTTTGATGCAATGATCAGTTTTGCCAAAAAGTGTACGCAGCATGTTCCTAAAGTTGTCATGACTACGGTAGCTACCACGATCACAAAAGAAGAAGAAACACAGTGCAGTAAAATTTGTGAGGAAGTCGGAGCTGTTTACCGCATCCGTCCATGGGAAGACTAAAACATTAAAAAACGCATATTATCGAAAAAAGATAATAAAAGAATAATGATACCGCCGGTCGGCCGACCGGCGGTATTTTTTTCCTTGCATTTTAGCTAGAACTTTATTATAATTTAGGTTGCCTGTTCAAGGCAGTGTAGACTTGCAGAGATGCACAGAAGAATATGTCATGCATGGCATGATGTGCATTTCGCAACAAGAATGCCGAGGGCATTCTTGAATGATGTATACATAGATATTTTTTTTGTGGATTTTTATAGCAGGAAGCAGGAGAATGAAGATGTGGCAGCTGATTTTGGGAACTGCAGGATTTGTCCTGTATTTTGTATATGATATCAACAGTGTTTTAAGTAAGAATGTATGTTTGCAGAAATTTTTTGCATGGGGGAGTATTCTTGTCGTGGCGTCTGTCGTAGCAGAGTTCTGTTCTGCGTGGGGACAAGGTCATCGGAGCGTGGAAGCAGTGATCGGATTTGGAATCGGAGCATTGTTTTTTCTTGGTCTGCTTATATATACCTTGTTTTTTGCCCTTCCCTTTGAAGAAACCTATTGTGAAGAAAATAAATTGCGTGCTGCATACACAGAAGGAGTGTACGGTCTGTGCCGTCATCCGGGTGTATTGTGGTTTGCAGGTGCCTTTTTATGCATGTGGGGAATGCTGGGCGGATGGAGACCGGGAATCTATTTTGGACTTATGATTTTCTGGAATTATCTGTATATCATTTTTCAGGATCTGTGGACATTTCCACGGACATTTTTTAATTACAGGGAATATCAACAAAGTACGCCGTTTTTAATTCCGAATGGAAAAAGCATCCGGGTGTGTATGAAAAGTATAAGAAAACGTAGCAATCAATCTGGAGCGGACAACCTATGAGTCTAAAAGAAAAATTGAAAAAACATCAATATAATGAAATCTGGCAGCAGTATTGCGGATTCCTGGATCTGTCCATGGAAGGATACATGAAGATTCAGCGGCGGTTGATGGAAGAGCAGATTCAGCTCTGGAGCAACTGCGGACTGGGGCAGTCCATTCTGAAGGGAAAGCATCCGAAAAATCTGGAGGAATTCCGGAAAATGGTACCGTTGACAGAGTATGAAGATTATGCGGATATTCTGTTGACCAAGCAGCCGGATATGCTCCCGGGAAATCCTGTAATCTGGATCCAGACGACCTGGGAGGGTGGCAAGCACCCGATCAAGGTAGCACCGTATACCAGAAGCATGCTGGATACCTATCGAAATAATGTTATGGCCTGCCTGATTTTGTCTACAAGCCGTGAAAAAGGTTCTTTTGATGTGGCTTCTACGGATAAATTTTTATATGCGCTGGCACCGTTGCCCTATGCTACGGGATTGTTTCCGCTGGCATTGGGAGAAGAAATCGATATTGAGTTTTTACCGGCGATCAAAGACGCCGTGAATATGAGTTTCAGTGAGCGGAACAAACTCGGATTTAAGATGGCGATGCAAAAGGATCTGGGATTTTTCTTCGGTCTGGGAAGCGTTGCTTATGCAGTCAGTCTGAGTCTCTCATCTCTGACCAGTTCCGGTGGTGGAATAAAGTTGTCCAGCTTGCTAAAATGTAAACCGCAGATGATCATACGGCTTTTGAAAGCAAAATACCGGTGCAAGAAAGAACAGCGGCAGCTGCTGCCAAAGGATCTGTTCCATCTGAAAGGGTTTATGGTAGCCGGCACAGACAATCTGTGTTATAAGGATGATCTGGAAGAACTCTGGGGAATCCGGCCGATGGAGTTGTTTGCCGGTACGGAGCCTTCCATGATGGGCACAGAGACATGGACGCGTAAAGGCATGTATTTCTTTCCGGATAACGCATTTTATGAGTTTATTACAGAGGAAGATATGCTGAAAAATCATGCGGATCCGTCCTATATTCCGCCGACATATCTTATGGATGAAGTGCGGCCGGGGGAAAAATATGAACTGGTATTTACCATTTTGAAAGGCGGAGCGTTTGCACGATATCGCTGTGGTGATATGTACCGTTGCGTTGGACTGGAAAACCGGGAAGATGAGACACGGATCCCACGGTTTGAGTATGTGGATCGTGTGCCCTGGATCATTGACATCGCCGGATTTACTCGAATTTCGGAAAATGGAATCCAAAATGTCATTGGTCTTTCCAAACTTCCAATCACAAACTGGGTGGCAACGAAGGAATATAATGAGCAGAACCGGCCATATCTGCACATGTACGTGGAACTGGAGCGTGATGCACTGCTGAACAATGCTATGAGTGCAACAATTCTGAAAGATCTGCTCAGTACCTATTTTAAATATATTGATCAGGATTACCGTGATCTGAAAAAGATTCTGGGAATGGATCCTCTGCAGGTGACGATTCTTACTTGCGGAACATTTGAAACTTATGAGAAACGGACAGGAAAAAAACTGTACCATATGAGCCCTTCGCACTATGATCTTATGGGGCTTCTTGAGGTGCAGGCGAGTATGAACAGAGTGAGATAAGAGGGATATATGGGAACCTACGGATATATTTCAATTATAGCCATGGTGTGCTATGCATTTATGTTGCTGATGTTTCTGGCAGCAAAGAGAAATAAAATTGTAAACAGTTTTCTGGTAGTGTTGACCGGACTGCTCTTATGGACCGGTGGTTCTGCCTTTATGCGTGCGCAGCTTTGGCCGCAGTACGAATTCTGGTATCAGGTTTCGTTATTTGGAATCTTACTGCTTCCGTACGCATATTACCGTTTTATTCTGGCTTTTGGCGGTGTCAGGGAAGGTATGGTAGGTAAACTCTATCTGGCAGTCATCCTGACCTGTCTCGTGGCAAATATATGGAATGGTTTTTTTCTGGCGTGCCCGGAATTGGTGGAAAAAAATGGAACACCAACCTTTGTATACGATATTAAACCGACGATTCTGGTATTATTCTTTCTTGTTGGAGCCTTTCTGTTACACTTGTTTGTAATCCTGGTGCATATCTGCAAAGCAAATCCGAATATGAAAGCACAATATGATCCGGTAATGATTGGCGTTGTGGTACTTTTTGCCGGAAACGTTCTGATCAGTCTGCCGTTGCTTTCCGGATTTCCGATCGATGTTCTGAGTGGTGTCGTTAATGTATTTCTATTGTTTTATGCGCTGACCCGCAGACGATTATTTCAGTTGCAGATGCTGGCCTCTTCCAGCTTATGCTATGGCGTCGGATTCCTGTTTTCTGTGATTGTATTTTTTAATGTTGTTCCATATCTGCAGAAAATGCTTCATTTGCAGATGGATACAAATATGACAATATATGCACTTGTATTTGCAGTGGCATTTCTTGTTATTTATGCACTGTTTACATTCTTATGGAAATTATTGGTGAGAAATGTGTTTGTAAAGGAAGAAATTCATCAAGCGGAAAAAATCAAAGAATTTAGTTCAGCAATTTCTAAGACATTGGATCTGCAGAAAATTCTGAATGAAACCATTCATGTGTTGAAAGAATTGATGGATGTGGGAAATATCTATATCTGTATGCAGGATGCACCGGGTCAGCCTTATCGCGGATTTGCCAGTGATCAGCCATTAAACGACCTGGCTTTTTCTCTGGAGGAGGAAAATCCGATGATTCAGTGGCTGTCAGTTCATGAGGAGCCACTGATCTACCGGGAATTTCGTTATACAGTGGAATACAAATCCATGTGGGAAAGCGAAAAGCATCAGTTGGATAAAAAGCGTATTCGCTATTGTGCGGGATTAAAAGACGGGGATTGTCTGGCGGGAGTGCTTCTGATCACATCACCTTCTTCAAAAAAGGGGCTTGTGTATGATGAGGCGCAGTTGATCGCTTCTGTTACATCCGTAGCGTCCATTGCTATTAAAAATGCGAGAATGTATGAAAAAGCCTGCATTGAGGCACGGACGGATGAAATGACCGGACTGTTGAACCGGAAGTATTTTTATGAAGTTTTGAATGAAGAGTTTGAAAAAAATAAAGATTCTTCCCTGGCACTTGCCATCATTAATGTGGATGACTTTAAGTTATATAATCAGTTGTACGGAATCAAGGAAGGAGATGTTTGCCTGCAGCATATTGCCGCGATCATTCGCAGCAGTGTGGGTGACAGTGGATATATAGCCCGCCACGGAGGAAAAGAATTTGCAGTCTTGCTTCCAAAATATGATCTGTTTTCAGCCAGAAATCTGGTAGAGTCGATCGCAAAGCAGATTTTTGTGATGAATAACCGACGGACGGATATGAAGCTGAAGGCGGTGACAGTCAGTGCCGGAATCAGTGCAGCACCATATGCAGCCAGAACTGTCAAGGAATTGATGGAGAATGTGGATCTTGCTGTTTACCATGTGAAGCATAGCGGAAAGAACGGAATCCAGGTGTTTGATACGATGTTCCGCAATACGAACCAGCAGGGGTATACCAAAGACCGTGCACATATTTACCGGGAATATGAAACGACGATTTATGCATTGACTGCAGCCATCGATGCGAAAGATCATTATACGTTCAGTCATTCTAATAACGTGCTCTATTATGCGACCGCTCTGGCAGCAGCACTTGGCATGAATGAGGATATGATCGAGATCATCCGCCAGGCAGCTTTGCTTCATGACGTTGGAAAAATCGGAATTCCGGAATATATATTGAATAAACCGGGACGTCTGACAGATGAGGAATATGAGGTCATCAAAGGGCATGTGGAAGCATCCATTGACATTATCCGCCATCTTCCGTCGCTGGATTATGTTATCCCTGCGGTCATCGGTCATCATGAGAGGTATGATGGAAAAGGATATCCAAGGCGAATCGCAGGCGAAGATATTCCACTGACGGCGCGTATTTTATGCGTGGCAGATTCTTTTGACGCTATGACATCCAGACGATGCTACAAGAAGGCATTTCCGCTGGAGGTGGCGAGAGAAAAGCTCCTTTTAGACGCCGGAAAGCAGTTTGATCCGGATCTGGTTTACAAGTTTGTGGAGTGTCTGGACAATGGTACGATTACTTTGGTAGAATCAGAAGAATTACAGTAAAAATCAAAGATAGAATTTCGGATAAAAATATTGTGATCTGGAAGGAATACAGCAAAATCCATTCCATGATCGCAATATTTTTTTCTTTTCAAATCTTTTTTTTAATCTTTTTGATAACTTTTTCCAAAAAGGGGTTGACAATGAACGTTAGCGGTGGTAAACTTCGTATGCTGATGTTAGGAAAATCTAACAAAATGTAGCTACAAGTAGCATAAATTGCTATCTACTAATAAAATGTAGCCATGAGTAGTAAAGATTGCTATATACTAATGATATATAGCCATGTACACCTGTAATTAATCGATGTTAATAAAAGTGGTTTTGATTATTATATGGTGAATGCTTCTAAAGATACATAGCTATGTATGTTGTTATGTTTTACTAATACCAAAGAGATTCAAGTCGAACGCATGTGAGACTTGGTGCGTATTCTGGTCAGCAAAAGCTGACATATTCTTCTCAGAATCACTGCACTCTACACTTCGTTTCGGTCGGCGCAAAACCATTGTCTCCCAGACAATGTGCGCCCTCGCGGAGCGTTTATCTCAGTCGGAGATTGTACTCCCACTGAGAAAGACTTGTTATTACTCACCACTTGCAGAAGTGGGAGTCTTCTCGACTGAGATAAAATCTACTGACACAGGAGGGATATGTGATGATGCCTTTAGCGATGGCGAAAAGTGGAGAAACAGTAGTGATCAGGAAAATTACCGGAAAAGATTCTATACGTCAGCATCTTGCTGAACTGGGACTGGTAGTGGATGAATCTGTAACAGTTGTCAGTGAACTGGGAGGAAACATCATCCTTCAGGTAAAGGACAGCCGGATTGCGCTGGATCGAAGTATGGCAACCAGAATTATGGTTTAAGCATAGAAGACAAGAAAGGAAGAGTTTTATGAAAACATTAAAAGACGCAAAAGTTGATGATGTAGTAGTTGTAAAACGTCTGCATGGTGAAGGCCCGATCAAACGTCGTATCATGGACATGGGAATCACAAAAGGAGTACAGATCAAAGTTCGTAAGGTTGCACCACTTGGTGATCCAATCGAATTGAACGTCCGCGGTTACGAACTGAGTGTTCGTAAAGCTGATGCAGAGATGATTGAAGTAGAGTAAAAATTTTTTTGTACATGGATTAGAAGACTCTAATAATGGTTATGAAAAACTATAGAAAATAAAAGTAGAGAGGAGATATAAATGAGTATCAAAATCGCACTTGCGGGCAACCCCAACTGTGGAAAAACAACATTGTTTAACCAATTGACCGGTAGTTCTCAGTACGTAGGTAACTGGCCGGGTGTAACTGTTGAGAAAAAAGAAGGAAAATTAAAGGGACATAAAGATGTGATCATTCAGGATTTACCTGGTATTTACTCCCTTTCCCCATATACACTGGAGGAAGTAGTTGCCAGAGGTTATCTGGTAAATGAACGTCCGGATGCAATTTTAAACATTGTAGACGGTACAAACATTGAGCGTAACCTGTATCTGACAACACAGCTCCTTGAGCTTGGTATCCCGGTTGTGATCGCAATCAACATGATGGATATCGTTCGTAAAAACGGTGATAAGATCAACGTTAAGAAACTGTCTGAGACACTTGGATGTGAGATCATTGAAATCAGTGCATTGAAAGGTGAGGGCGGATTTGAGGCAGCACAGAAAGCTGTAGAAGCAGCAGAGAAAAAACAGGATGCAACTCCGCTTCACGTCTTTACAGGAAGTGTTGAGCATGCCATCGCACATATTGAGGAGTCTGTCGAGATGACGGTAGACCACAGATATCTTCGCTGGTTTGCAATGAAACTCTTTGAGCGTGATGAGGAAGCAGTCAAAGACTTAAATATTCCGGCAGATGTAAAAGCACATATCGAGCAGCACATTGTTGACTGTGAAAATGAGATGGATGATGATGCAGAGAGTATTATCACAAACCAGAGATATGCTTACATCAGCAAAGTGTGTGATCAGTCTGTAAGCAAAAAAGCAGAAGTACACAACCTGACAATTTCTGATAAGATTGACCGTATCGTAACAAACCGTATTCTCGCGTTACCAATCTTTGCAGGTATCATGTTCCTGATTTACTGGATTTCTGTAACAACCATCGGTGGAATTGTTACTGACTTTACAAATGATACACTCTTTGGTGAGTGGATCTGTGGAAACTTAGGACCGGCGCTTGAGAGCATTGGATGTGCTGACTGGTTAGTTGGTCTGATTAATGATGGTATTGTCGGTGGTGTCGGTGCCGTACTCGGTTTCGTACCGCAGATGTTAGTACTGTTCTTCATGCTTTCCATTCTGGAGCAGATCGGATACATGGCTCGTGTTGCATTTATCCTTGACCGTATCTTCCGCAGATTTGGTCTTTCCGGAAAAAGCTTTATCCCGATGCTGATCGGTTCCGGTTGTGGTGTTCCAGGTGTTATGGCAAGCCGTACCATTGAGAATGAGAGAGATCGTCATATGACAATTATGACCACCTGCTTTATTCCTTGTGGAGCAAAAATGCCGATCATCGGTCTCTTCGCAGGTGCATTATTCGGTGGTTCCGGACTGGTTGCAGTATCCGCTTACTTCATCGGTGTAGCAGCAATCGTTATCTCCGGTATCATGCTGAAAAAGACAAAACCATTTGCCGGCGAAGTAGCACCATTCGTTATGGAGCTTCCGGCTTACCATATTCCAACTGCAGGTTCCGTTTTACGTGCTACATGGGAGCGTGGATGGTCCTTCATCAAACGTGCAGGTACTGTTATCGTAGCTTCTTCCGTAGTTCTCTGGTTCTTACAGGGATTTGGTTTCGTCGATGGTGCATTTGGCATGGTGGAAGACAATAACTCCAGTTTACTGGCAACGATCGGTGGAGCAATCTGCTGGATCTTCGCACCGCTTGGTTTCGGTGACTGGCAGTCAACAGTTGCAACAATCACTGGTCTGATCGCAAAGGAGAACGTTGTATCTACATTTGGTGTCCTCTTCGGTGGTTTCTCCGAAGTAGCAGAAAACGGCGATGAAGTATGGGGCCAGGTAGCACTTCATTATACACAGTTAACCGCTTATAGCTTCATGGTATTTAACCTTCTGTGTGCTCCGTGCTTCGCAGCTATGGGTGCGATCAAACGAGAAATGAACAATCAGAAATGGTTCTGGGCAGCAATCGGATATATGTGTGGTCTTGCATATATCGTATCTATGATGATCTACCAGTTTGGTTCCCTGTTCACAGGAAACGTTCATCCGGTAGGACTGATCGTTGCTATTATCGAGTTAGTATTTATCATCTATATGCTTGTTCGCAAAAATCCGTATATTGATGAAGCAACCGGTATGGCAAAAAAATCTATCGCATAAGTTGAAATATGTGCTAATATAGTACTAAAATAGTTAATATCATATTTATTAAAAATTTAAGGGAGGAGTTCTAATGGCAACTGTAATTGTAGCAATCATTGTATTTGGACTGGTTGGTCTGATTATCGGTAAAGGCATTTATGATAAAAAACACCATAAGGGCGGTTGCGGTTGCAATTGCTCATCCTGCGGTGGCGGATGCCACTCACAGAAATAAATTTCCTTACTGTGATTAAAAAAATACTTGTTTAAAAATCGCCTCGAAGTGATAGGTCCCCAGAATCCTGGACCCATACCACATCGAGGCGATTCTTTGATTTGTATTATACTTCTCGGGGAGTATAGTGTTGGCAGAGGATGTGAAAAAAGTGAGCTTTTTACCTGCATCGGTGGAAAGGGAAATCGTGTTTTCAAACAAAGGAAATTCTGCTATAATGTGAACACACAGAGGAGAGCATTACATCAGATGTGAGATCACTCCCACCATTTTAGGTGGTGAGCAATAAGATTATATCAGATGATGGCATTGGTAATTTGTGGGAGGAAGCATAATGAAGTATACAGAAAACGGAATTCAGTATCATATCGGTTTAAAACAGGGAGACGTTGGAAAATATGTCATTTTGCCGGGAGATCCGAAGCGGTGCGCAAAGATCGCGGCACTTTTTGATGACGCGCGTCTGGTGGCCGATCACAGGGAGTTTACGACCTATACCGGATATTTGGACGGGGAGAAGGTCAGCGTGACGTCTACGGGCATTGGAGGACCTTCTGCAGCCATTGCAATGGAAGAACTGGTGCGCTGCGGTGCGGAAGTATTTATCCGTGTCGGAACATGCGGTGGCATCCAGACAGATGTCAAAAGCGGGGATCTGGTGATCGCCACGGGAGCGATCCGCATGGAAGGAACGAGCCGGGAGTATGCACCGATTGAATTTCCGGCGGTAGCCGATTATCATATCGTGCAGAAACTGGAAATGGCAGCGAAAGCAAACGGATATCCCTGCCATATCGGTGTCGTTCAGTGCAAGGATTCCTTTTACGGTCAGCATGAGCCGGAAAAAATGCCGGTAAGTTATGAACTGACACAGAAATGGGAGGCATGGAAACGGCTGGGATGCCTGGCTTCCGAGATGGAATCGGCAGCATTGTTCGTGGTGGCGAGTTATCTGCATGTAAGAATCGGTTCTGTTTTTCTTGTGGTAGCTAATCAGGAGAGGGAAAAACTGCAGCTGGAAAATCCGGTGGCACATGACACTCAGGCAGCGATCAAAACGGCAGTGGATGTGATTCGATGCATGATAAAAGATACAAAGGCATAAAAGACAGATGTATAGCAGAATAAATAACGATGAAAGTAGTGTGGGCGGACTGATCCTGGCAGCAGGATTGTCCACCCGCATGGGACAGTCCAAACCCCTGACAAAGTTTCTGGATAAAAAATTGATTGACCAGACAATAAAAACGATGCAGGAAGCCGGGATAGATAATATACAGATCGTAACAGGGTTCGAACATGAACGGGTTGAAGCTTATTTACAGGACAATTATTCGTCAGACCACATTCATACGATCTGGAACCCAAATTACGGAAATGGAAGTATTCTGACCTCTATCAAAACAGGTTTGGCGGAACTGACGGATTATGAATTGGTTTTTATCCAGCTGGTAGATTTGCCCTGTATCATGTCGGAAACTTATCAAAAACTATTGGAAGCGATGCTTGTGAATGGGAAAAAAGCAGTCCTTCCAACGGTGAACGGACGCCGTGGACACCCGGCATTGATCCGGATGGATTTGCTGGCAGACATTCTCGCTTATGAAGAGAGTGCCGGCGGTGGCGGACTGCGGGGGTTTTGGAAGCAGCTAGGCGACGCCATGATGGAACTTCCGGTGGATGATCGTGGCTGCATTATGGATACGGATACAAAAGAACAATTACAGGAAGCAGAAAACTACATGAGATATTGATTTATCTCAGCCGAGAAGATTCCCACTTCTATAAGTGGCGAATAATAACAAGTATATTGGGAGCAGAAACATGCAGGAAATAAAAAAACTGTTAGAAGATATAAAACAGACCGGAGAGGGATCTCTTGAATTAAAAATAGAAAATATCGTATATGAGCGGAGATTTTACAGACCGGAACGACTGATCATTCTCGGTGGAGGTCATGTGGGGCAGGCAATCAGCAAATTTGCGTCTGCGGCTGGTTTTTACGTCATTGTAGTGGATGACAGACCTTCTTTTGCAAACCGCACTTATTTTCCGGATGCGGAAGAGATTTATTGTGAGGAATTTGAAAAAGCGATCGATCAGATTCAGATTGGTGGCAATGATTATGTCACTGTTGTAACAAGAGGACATCGGTTTGATCTGACCTGTCTGAGAAAAGTATTGAGTGGTATTTTTCCACGTTATTTGGGAATGATGGGATCCAAACGCCGGGTGGCAGGAATTGTTGATCTGCTGCAGAAAGAGGGAAATTCCGGGAGAACAGTAGCTCAGATCCATATGCCAATTGGATTAAATATCGGTGCACTCACTGTTCCGGAGATTGCAATTTCCATTGTGGCAGAACTTATCGAGGAACGCCGGAAAGGAACATCGCGCCGTTCCCACAGTCAGCTGCTGACCTGTACGGATACAGATCCCCGCGTGATTGAAATGCTGGGGGATCCAAATGTTGGAAAAGCCATGCTGCTGGTATATGACACCAGCGGTTCTACGCCGGTAAAATCAGGTGCTCTGATGACGGTAAACAGTAATCTACAGACCGCAGGAACGATTGGCGGAGGCTGTACCGAAAATGAAGTTTTGCGGGAAGCTTTCCGTATAATCGGCACCGGAGAGGAAAAGGTCTTTTCACTCGATATGAGTAACGAAGTAGCAGCGGACCAGGGCATGGTGTGCGGGGGACAGATGCTGGTCTATGTGGTGGATATTTAAGGATTAAAAGTAGGTTTGGTATAGAGAGGAGATCTTGATGATGAATAAGAAGACATTATCAATAATAGGCGTTTCCTGTTTGGGTGCAGTGTTATTTGCGGGTTCAATGTTTGGGGGAAACACAGCAGAGGCTGGTTTGAATGACTACGGAAAAGTATCTGAATATAGTAAAATGTTAGCAGATAGTTATCAGTCTGTGAATGACTATTACATCGAAACATTATCTGTAGATGGCCTTTCTGACAACCAGAAAAAAGAATATTTGACTAGAGATGATGTATATGCTGTAGGAAATAATATCGTTATTTCAAAAGAAGAAGTTCAGCAGTATACTGATTTCTATTTGCATGATGGTGAAAGTGAAGCCGATGCTCATCAGCTGGCAGTAAAAGATGCCATGGAACGAAATGCTTTATATGTTGCAGCTATTCAGAATGGATTTAGTGTTACCGATGAAGAAATTCAGGAATGGTTGACGGAACTTCGCACAATGTTGGAGAACGATACAACAGGTGTATATCAGGCGGCTTTGGATGGTTTTGATTCAGAGGAAGCATATTGGGCATATGAGTATGAAGTATATCGTGTTGATTTGCCGATTCAGAATTATGTGTCTTCACTTCAGCAGGGGGTAAATGTAATATCTGAACATGGAAATTATAATTCAGATACAGAAGCATTTAATGAAATGAAGCATCAGCTGGCAGATGAACAGAATTTTAAGATTGCAAATTAATAAGGAGAAATCCGGAACAGATAATTGTAGAAGTAAAGCAGTTAAAAACAGGATGTAACAATGAAAAAAGTGACAGAGGTCAAAAACTTCTGTCACTTTTTGATCGCAGAATAAGCATTCCCCCGCTTCAAGTGCG
>NZ_KI271183.1:0-87426 GCF_000469345.1 Eubacterium ramulus ATCC 29099 | reverse complement strand
AGCGGATTGCGAATGTCCGCTTTACTTTCTGAATGTTAAGCCACCAGACAAGTTATTACTGTGCGGTAGTCGTAGCTGCCGCATCATCCGTGGTCTGTTCCTCAGGCGGAATTACTACCGGCACACCCATGTCATCTCCGGATGTATCCGGAACTTCTACGTTATCTGCTTCATGCTCATCAAAATCAGCCGGTGCATGGAAGGTAACCGTGTTGGAACTGCGGAAGATCGTATTGCTTGAGCCAACCTGATTTACCACCAGCTCAGAACCATCAGACAGGTTTGCCATAGAAATCTCAAGGCAGTTTCCGGAAATATATTCTGTGGAAACTTTCTCGCCATCGACATAAACCTTACTCCAAGGAGTGAAATTCTCACCGAAGATGGTCAGCTTTGTCTTATCCGCGCTCATGGATGTATGGTCAATTACAACATCCTGAACACCCATTACAAGGTTGGAAGCCGGATATTTGTCTACCCCATGGTAGGAATAGCGGTTTCCGTAAAGCAGATCGTACTGCAGTAATTCCCAGTTTGTGATGTAAGAGGCATCGTCAGTAGATACGCCTGCGTTCATTTCAGACTGGTGATAACGGAACATCGTTCCTTCGTGAATACCAAGCTGATCTGTGATGTAAGACATCAGCTGGTAAGCAGCCACATCTTTATCCTGTTTCTCAAGACCAAAGTTATTCCATGTAACGTATGTAGTGTCATACAGGTTTCCGGTATTCATATCGGATTCTTCCAGTCCAAGGGTCGGAAGGTGATCGCCGTACATGACAACGATTGTTTTCTCGTTACGTTTGGATAAGGTATCGATCAGGTTTCCGATGAATTTGTCAACTTCGTGAAGTTCGTTGATGTAGTACTCCCACTGATAATGCTCAGCTTCGGTATCTCCTCCGGTTACCTGAATTTCAGGGTTATCAAATACTTTGTAATCCGGGTAGCTTCCGTGACTCTGTACCGTAATGGTGTAGAGAAAATCAGATTGATCCGGAGTAGAATCCAGTGTCTTGGTTGTCTCGTCAATCAGAATGTTGTCTGTCGGCCAGGAAGCAATTTCATTATATTCTGTGATATTCATCAGCTCTTTGCTGGTAAATGTATCAAATCCCATCTGGGAGAATACTTTTGCACGTCCGTAGAAGTTACCACCGTTGTTGTGCAGGGCATGAGTGGCATAACCGATATTACCAAGGTCATCAGCTGCACTTTCACAGGTAGTATTTTTTAAAACGGTTTTGTATGGGTACTCACCCAGACCGAAGAAACGGATGCCCATACCGGTCAGAACTTCAAATTCCGTATTTGCGGTTCCGGCTCCGACAACCGGAACAGTAAGGTATCCGGATGTATAATTCTCCATTAATTTATGGAAGTTCGGGATCGGATCTTCGGAGTAGCTCAAAAAGTTTAATTCATACGGATCGATAAATGTCTCAAGCTGCATGAAAATGATATTCGGCATATCAGAAGAATCAACCGTTGTCGGCTCTGTCGTTACATTGTCATTGATCGTGTCAATGGTTTCTTCCGTATAATTGGCAGGTTTGCTCATGCCGGTATCTACCACACTGGCAGAAAAACTGTATACAAAACCGTAATCCTTATATCCCTGTGCCAGATTTCCGAAGTATCCGGAAAGGATATCGGAGTGGATCGCTGCCTTTGTGATAAAAGGAATACTTGCTACGCACAGTACCAGTAAACCAAGGTTGCGGAACAGATGAACTCTTCCTTTGAATTTCGGTCCCTTGAATGCAAAAAGAATCAGGAAAGTTGCAAGTGCGATCAGCAGAATGACCACTGCGATCTCCTGTCCGGCAGACAGATATTTGCTGTTTTTCATGGAGAGCAGGTCTCCGATCAGCTTCAGGTCTGCAAAGTTAAACGGTGTAACACGGGAGGCAAGTACGCATCCGTTGATAACACCAAGCAGCATCCAGAATATGGATATCACAATGCGGACCAGTGCACGATGCTTGAACAGATATACGATGAGCAACGTTGCAAAAATCAGCAGTGCATTATAAAGGAATGTCAGCGGTGAGCTGATACAGAAACTTACTGCTGATGTAAAGGAATGTCTGGATACACATTCAATTGTAAAGACCAGGATGCAGGCCAGCAGTCCGTGGAACAGCAGTGAAAATTTATTCATAAACTGTACTTTTGGATTGTCAGACAGATCCGGAAATTTAAAGTTTTTCAGAAAACGGAAAAAACCATGTCGTTTTCTTTTGTTATTATCACCGATGATGATCGGTTTTTCTTTCCCATTTTTTCTAAATGATTTCATATAAACTCCTTCTCTCAAAACGTGGTGTTGAAAGTGCAAACTTTACTATTAAGTTAAAAGAATTTTACATAACCGTACAGATATTAGACCTAAATTTACAAAAAGTCAATTAAAAAAGTATAAAATACACGATATGAACAAAAAAAATTCATATTGCCGTTTCCTTTTGTGAATATTACAGCGTTACAGTTCACACATTACATACGTTTAAAAAAGCAATCATGCCTGAATGAGGGACTTGCAGAATGCGTAGGAAACTGTATCAAAAATCATAATTCATATCATAAATCATATAATAAGGAAATTTTTGAAAGAAAAAGGAAATAATTTCTTAATATGTCGGTCAATTAAGACTTGCAAAGCGAAAAACGTTGTGCTAAGATACAAAATCATGAGTAAATGCGTAGAAGGAGACTCTTATCTTCAGAAACTGACAGGAATACGGCGTCACCGACTGAGAGCGCTGTTTGGCGGAGGAGAGGAAGGGAACACTCTGGAGCAGACAGATTGAATGGGAAATCGGAAATAGATTTCAGTAGGTCTGTACGGTTCGCACACGTTACGTGCCTGAGTGGGGAAAGACACAGATCATGAGTGTTTTGTAGTATTGTTTTTCTCAATGCGGGTGGTACCGCGGAATAATAAAAGAACATTATTTCGTCCTGGGATACAAAGAAGTATCCTTAGGACGTTTTTTTGTCTTTTTCAGAGCCAAGGCAATTCGAAAAAATATACGAATCATGCTTGCATGAATGAATATATTTTTAAGAATTTCTTTGGCGAGAAGCCACATCGAGATGGAGCGTAGCGTAATCGAGATGGCTCTGAAAAAGACAAAAATAGCAAAAATAAGAATAATTCCGTCCCGCACCTTACAACATTTTATGCAAAAGGAGTGTACGAAACAATGAAAATGATGACCGGTGTAATACCAAAAGAGACGATGGAAATCAGTGAAATCCTTGCCTCTGACCTGTATGGTCAGATGATCAGCGTGAATGGAGCCGTTCATACAGTGCGTGACATGGGTGAGGTAGCCTTTGTGGTCCTGCGAAAAAGAGAAGGTCTCCTGCAGTGCGTGTATGAAGAAGGTGTGACCGCTATTGATCTGAAGGAACTCAAGGAAGGTGCAGCCATTGAGGTAAGCGGTGTATTAAATAAGGAGGAGCGTGCGCCGGGAGGATTCGAGATCCGCATGAAAGAGGTCAAGATTCTTTCCGAGCCTGCAGAGAGTCTGCCGCTTCCAATCGCAAAGTGGAAGATGAATACTTCCCTGGAAGCTAGATTAAACCACCGTGCAGTAGCGTTAAGAAACATCAGGGAGCGGGCAACCTTCCGGATTCAGGAAGGCATTGTGAGAGGCTTTCGCGATTTCCTTTACAGCCAGGGATTTACAGAGATCCATACACCAAAACTTGGTGCAAAAAGTGCTGAGGGCGGTGCCAACCTGTTTAAACTGGAGTATTTCCACAGACCCGCGATCTTACAGCAGAGTCCGCAGTTTTACAAACAGATGATGGTGGGTGTATTTGACAGAGTCTTTGAGACAGCACCGGTTTTTCGTGCGGAAAAACATAACACAAAACGCCATTTAAACGAATATAACAGCCTTGATTTCGAAATGGGTTATATTGACGGATTCGAAGATATCATGGCTATGGAAACCGGATTTTTGCAGTATACGATGGAACTGTTGAAAAAAGAATATACGAAAGAATTAGAAATCCTGCAGATCACACTTCCGGATGTGAGCCGGATCCCGGCCATCCGTTTTGATGAAGCAAAACAGCGCGTGGCTGAAAAATACGACAGACAGTTTCGCAATCCATACGATTTGGAGCCGGAGGAGGAGCATTTGATCGGTCAGTATGCAAAAGAAGAATTCGGCAGTGATTTTGTGTTTGTCACACATTATCCATCCAAGAAACGTCCGTTTTATGCGATGGATGATCCGGCAGATCCGACTTACACCTTAAGCTTTGACCTGCTTTACAAAGGTCTGGAGATCACAACCGGTGGACAGCGTATCCATCAGTATGATAAATTAATGGAAAAAATCGCACAGCGGGGCATGGAGACCGAAGGCATGGAGCATTACCTGTCCGCATTCAAATACGGCATGCCGCCACATGGTGGACTTGGTATCGGAATGGAACGTCTGACCATGCAGCTGATCGGAGAAGATAACGTCCGGGAAGCGACCTTGTTCCCGCGAGATCTGAGCAGATTAGAGCCGTAACAGATTATGGCAGAACCCGGAACCGTTACAAAGTGCGATTCAGATGTAGGAGGAGAAAAACGTGAGACATACAGGAACACAGACAATCGCAACAGAACGCCTGACATTACGGCGTTTTACCATAGAAGATGCAGAAAATATGTATTACAACTGGGCGAGCGACCCGGAAGTGACCAGATACCTGACCTGGCAGCCGCACAAAAGTGTGGAAGAGACCGCAGAGATTCTGCAGCAGTGGGAAGCAGGTTACAGCAAAAATGAGTTTTATCAGTGGGCCATCGAGTTAAATGACATCGAGCAGCCAATCGGAAGTATCAGCGTGGTATCACTGAATGAAGATGTCCAGAGTGCAGAACTTGGTTACTGCATCGGAAAATCCTGGTGGCATCAGGGTTACACCACAGAGGCTGTGGAGGCAGTCATCCGTTTCCTGATGGCAGAAGTCGGAGCCGGACGTGTCTGGTCACAGCATGATGTGGCAAATCCAAATTCCGGTGAAGTGATGAAAAAAGCCGGTATGGATTATGAAGGAACCCTGCGCCAGTCCCTAAAGGACAATCAGGGTATTGTGGATTCTGCTATTTATGCAAAAATCAGTCATGTGGCACTGGACGAAGAGCCGGAAGAAGAGGATCAGACCAGCGGCGCATCCGTCACAAAAGTAATGGCAGAGGACGGAACTATGAAAAATGTCATTTCCGATGACACCATGGAATATGTCGGAATTCTGGCAAAACTGGAACTGAGTCCGGAAGAAGCAGAAGCAGCGAAAAAAGATATGGAAGATATGCTGGATTACATCGATCTCTTAAACGAGCTTGATACCACGGGCATTGAGCCGATGTCCCATGTATTCCCGATTGAAAATGTATTCCGAGAGGATGTTGTGACAAACGGAGATGGCAGTGCAGATACATTGAAGAATGCTCCGGAGCAGAAAGATGGCGGATTCAAAGTACCGAAGACAATTGGCGAATAAGAACGGAGGACATGGAAATGAGTTTGATGAGTTTGACAGCGGTAGAGCTGGGAAAAAAGATAAAAGCAAAAGAAGTGACCGTGGAAGCAGCCGTTCGGGAAGCTTTGGATGCGGTACGCGCAAAAGAAGAGCAGGTGCATAGTTTTGTGACAGTCGATGAGGAAGGTGCGCTGGCCCGCGCAAAAGAAGTACAGGCACAAATTGATGCCGGAGAGTTGACAGGACCTCTGGCAGGTGTTCCGGTGGCCATCAAGGACAATATGTGTACCGAAGGACTGCTGACGACCTGTTCTTCAAAGATTTTATATAACTTTATACCGACTTATACGGCAGAAGCAGTGAAAAAACTGGAAGAAGCCGGAGCAGTCATTATTGGAAAAACAAATATGGATGAATTTGCCATGGGAAGTACGACAGAGACTTCTGCTTACGGCGAGACAAAAAATCCATGGAATACCGCGCACGTTCCGGGAGGATCTTCCGGCGGTTCCTGCGCAGCTGTGGCAGCAGAGGAGTGTTCCTTTGCCCTTGGTTCTGATACCGGCGGATCCATCCGTCAGCCGAGTTCTTTCTGTGGAGTAACCGGTATCAAACCGACGTACGGAACCGTTTCCCGTTACGGATTGATCGCATACGGTTCTTCGCTGGATCAGATCGGACCGGTGGCAAAAGATGTGACAGACTGCGCAACGATCCTGGAAGCAATTACTTCCTACGACAAAAAGGATTCGACATCCGTAAAAAGAGAAGACACCGATTTTACGTCTGCCCTGGTAGACGATGTCAAAGGCATGCGCATCGGTATCCCAAAAGATTATTTCGGAGAAGGGTTAAATCCGGAAGTAAAGGAAGCGGTACTTGCAGCAGCAAAGGTACTGGAAGAAAAAGGTGCCATCGTGGAAGAATTCGACCTTGGTCTCGTAAAATATGCGATCCCGGCCTATTATGTCATTGCCTGCGCGGAAGCAAGTTCCAACCTGGCACGTTTTGATGGCGTAAAATACGGCTACCGTACGAAAGAATATGAAGGCCTTCATAATATGTATAAAAAATCCCGTTCCGAAGGATTTGGTCCTGAGGTAAAACGAAGAATCATGCTTGGATCTTTCGTTTTAAGTTCCGGATATTATGATGCCTATTATCTGAAAGCATTGCGCGTCAAAGCATTGATAAAAAAAGCATTTGACGATGCATTTGCAAAATATGACATGATCCTTGGACCGGCAGCACCGACCACAGCACCGAAGCTTGGCGAGAGCCTGCAGGATCCGATCAGCATGTATCTGGGCGATATTTATACAATTTCCGTGAACCTTGCGGGACTTCCCGGAATTTCCCTTCCGTGCGGTACGGACCGTCAGGGATTGCCGATTGGTTTGCAGCTGATCGGAGACTGTTTTCAGGAGAAAAAGATCATTCAGGCAGCATACAGTTTTGAACAGACACGTCCATATCAGCACAGCCCGCTGAGTCAGGCGTAGGAAGGAGGAGAAGAGATGAGTAAGAATTATGAAACAGTCATCGGACTGGAAGTGCATGTAGAGCTTGCAACCAAAACAAAAATCTTCTGTTCCTGTTCCACGGAGTTCGGAGGAAAACCAAATACACACACCTGCCCGGTTTGTACCGGTATGCCGGGTTCCCTTCCGGTGTTGAACAAACAGGTAGTGGAATATGCCATGGCCGTTGGTCTGGCTACAAACTGCAGCATTACCCGATACAGTAAATTTGACCGGAAAAACTATTTTTACCCGGATAATCCGCAGAACTATCAGATCTCACAGCTGTATCTGCCAATCTGCCGCAACGGATATGTGGAAATTGAGACTCCGGCAGGCAAAAAACAGGTGCGCATCCATGAAATCCATATGGAGGAAGATGCCGGTAAACTGGTACATGATGAATGGGAGGACGTATCCATCGTGGACTACAACCGTTCCGGTGTGCCGCTGATCGAGATTGTATCCGAGCCGGATATGCGTTCTGCCGATGAAGTGATCGCTTACCTCGAGACACTGCGTCAGACGATTCAGTATCTGGGAGCATCCGATTGTAAACTAAACGAAGGCTCCATGCGTGCCGATGTCAACCTGTCTGTCCGTGAGGTTGGTTCACCGAAGTTTGGAACCCGTACCGAGATGAAAAACCTGAACTCGTTCAAGGCGATCGCACATGCCATCGAAGGAGAGCGGGAGCGTCAGATCGAGCTTCTTGAGATGGGAAGAAAAGTTGTGCAGGAAACCCGTCGCTGGGATGACAACAAAGAATCTTCTCATGCAATGCGTTCCAAAGAGGATGCACAGGATTATCGTTACTTCCCGGAACCGGATCTGGCACCGATCGTTATCTCGGAGGAGTGGATCAATGAGATCCGCAGTCGTCAGCCGGAATTGCGTCCGCAGAAGCTGGAGCGTTACCGCAGAGAGTACGATATTCCGGAGTATGATGCACAGATCATTACCGGAACAAAACATATGGCAGATCTTTTCGAGGAAACCACGAAAATCTGTAGTAAGCCGAAAAAAGTCTCCAACTGGCTCATGGGCGAAACCATGCGTCTTTTAAAAGAAAACGGTATGGAAGCAGAGGAAATCTGCTTTGCACCGGAGCATCTGGCTGCTCTGATCGAACTGGTAGATGCAGGCACCATCAATGGTTCCGTGGCAAAAGAAGTTTTTGAAGAGATGTTTCGGTCAGACATTGATCCGGAAAAATATGTGGAAGAAAAAGGATTGAAAGTGGTCAATGACGAAGGCGCACTGCGCGAGACCATTGAAAAAGTTATTGCAGACAATCCGCAGTCTGTGGAAGATTACCATAATGGTAAAAAGAAAGCCATGGGATTTTTGGTTGGCCAGACGATGAAGGCTATGAAAGGAAAAGCAAATCCGGCTATGGTAAATGCAATTCTCCAGGAACTTCTTGCTTAGGGTGGTTTAAAAAGAAGCTGGAAGAAAGCTCCAATGCTGGCACGACTGATTTTCTATCTGCATAAAAGCATAAACCTTTTATTAAATGCGGGAAGTACAGTTGAAAATAGTCGTCAATCTATGGTAAAATAGAAAAATCTCAACGGCATTTTTGAGGAAAATAAAATGTAGGATCGGAATGATTTGTTTTGAAAGATTCCGAGCGTACATGAAAGACGAATGGAGATTTTTTTATGATAGATAACGATTACAGAGAAGTGGATACAGATGAAAAAAATGTATCCGATGTAGAAGAAACAAAGGAAGGGACTCCGGTGGAGACCGGTGAGGTAGTGACGGACGATTCCACAGAGGACAATGAAAAAACAGATGATTTTGATGAGTTCTGTGCAATGTGCAGACGTCCGGCCAGCAAGGCAGGCAAGCTGATCCATGTGGCTCCGAATATGGCAATCTGTCAGGACTGCATGCAGAAGACTTTTGATACCATGGGGCAGATGCCTGGAATCCCGGGTCTGGGAGATATCAATATCGGAGATATGCTGTCAAGTGGAAAGATGCCGAATATCCAGTTTGTAAACATGTCCGATCTGCCATTTGGCAACCAGCAGAAAGTAAAGAAGAAAAAACCAAAAGAGAAAAAGAAAGAGGAGCCGGTTTTAGATATCCGCAAGATCCCGGCACCGCATAAGATCAAAGCAAGTCTGGATGACTATGTAGTCGGACAGGATTACGCGAAAAAGGTTATGTCTGTGGCTGTTTACAACCATTACAAACGTGTGGCAGCAGGTACTGAGGCAAATGCAGATGGAGTAGAGATCGAGAAATCCAACATGCTGATGGTTGGCCCGACAGGCTGTGGTAAGACGTATCTGGTTAAGACACTGGCAAAACTTCTGGATGTGCCGCTTGCCATCGCTGATGCGACCTCTCTGACAGAAGCCGGCTACATAGGTGATGACATTGAAAGTGTACTGTCCAAGCTTCTGACTGCAGCAGATAATGATGTAGAAAAAGCAGAACGCGGTATTGTATTTATTGATGAGATCGACAAACTTGCAAAGAAGAAAAATGCGACACAGCGTGATGTCAGCGGTGAGTCCGTACAGCAGGGTATGTTGAAGCTGCTGGAAGGTGCGGAAGTGGAAGTACCGATCGGTGCGACCAGTAAAAATGCGATGGTTCCGATGACAACGATTGATACATCCAATATTTTATTTATCTGCGGTGGTGCATTTCCGGGACTGGAAGACATCATCAAAGAACGTTTGAATGAGCATGCTTCCATCGGTTTCCAGGCAGATCTGAAAGATAAATATGACAAGGAAGAGAATCTGCTCCGTCAGGTGACGACAGAGGATATCCGCAAATTTGGTATGATTCCGGAGTTTATCGGTCGTCTGCCAATTCTGTTTTCACTGGATGCATTGTCCGAGGATATGCTGGTACAGATTCTGAAAGAGCCGAAAAATGCGATCATCAAACAGTATCAGAAATTACTGGCTATGGATGAAGTAAAACTTGAATTTGATGATGGTGCACTGCGTGCCATTGCAAAACGTGCCAAAGAGAAAAACGTAGGAGCCCGTGCACTTCGCTCCATCATTGAGGAATTCATGCTGGATATCATGTATGAGATTCCGAAGGATGACAATATTGGTGCGGTTACCATTACAGAGGCTTATATCGAAAAAACAGGCGGACCGCTGATTCAGATGCGTGGAACGCCGGAACTGGAGGATAAATCCGGAACAAATTAAGAAAGCTTCCAGCTTCCATTGCAAGTAGGGAGGAAACAAGGCAGGAGAAAAAGCAAAGGTGCTTATTTCTCCTGCCATTTTTAGACCAATGAAATAAGTTTCGTGTTTTTACTTTGTATAGTATAAGCAAGTGAAATGAGAATGTTACCTGCTATTAATGATTAGTAGAGAAAAAAAGAGACCAGCAAAATGATTGAATAAAAAAAGGAGAAATCTGAATGAAAGAACTGCCCCCGAAACTGCAACTGTTTTTAGACTTTCTGATGCTGACGGTGGGAGCTGCCATCGCTGCATTTGCCATTGAAGAATTTTTGGTGCCCTGCACGATCTTAGATGGCGGTGTCATCGGTATCGGCATCATGGTAAATAATCTGACCCATATCCCGTTAAGTATTCTGACCATCGTTCTGAACATTCCGTTTCTTCTGATTGGTTCCCGAAAACTTGGTGTCACATTTATTGTAAAATCCGGCTACGCCATGGCAATGTTTTCCATATTTCTGGAAGTATTTGCTCCATGGGTCAATGCGACAGATCAGTATCTGCTGGCGGTTTGTTTCGGCGGAGTGATCCTCGGTGCCGGAGTAGGTCTGGTGATCCGTTTTGGCGGTTGTCTGGACGGAACAGAAACAGTAGCGATATTGATTAATCGTAAATTTAAGCTGCCGGTAGGACAGACAGTACTGATCTTCAATGTCATTATTTATATTGTAGCGGCATTGCTTTTTGGATTTGATCGTGCCATGTACAGCCTTCTTACTTATTTTGTTACATCAAAGATTATTGATAAAGTGGAAACAGGTCTTGAGCAGGCGAAAGCAGCCATGATCATTACGGATGAGGGAAAAGAGATTGCAGACCAGATTTACCAGAAATTAGGCAGAACTGTGACAATGCTGGAGGGTGAAGGCCTGATTAGTGGAAAGAAAGTCGTATTGTACTGTGTGTTGAACCGTCTGGAAATCTATGAACTGAAGCGTCTGATCAAGGAAGTTGATATGTCTGCGTTTATTACGGTCAGTGATGTGTCTGAGATTATTGGAAAACATATTAAGAAAACTGCGATAGAAGATGTAGTGAATAGTTAATAGAAAATGAATGAAACCAAAATAAAAAGTTTTACCTGGTAGTTCATAAACTTCCGGGTAAAACTATTTTTTTGACCGAAAATATTCAATCAGTGAATAAACAATATTGATTTCTTCTTCGTTTAAAGAAGAAATATCTAAGGTAGAAGTAGCTGACAAACCAAGCAAATAATCTGTAGAAACATGAAATAATTGTGCTAATTCAATTAAATAAGCAGTAGATGGAGTAGAAATTCCCATTTCCCAGGCATTTACGCTACTTCTTGTTATATTTAATTTCTTTGCTAGTTCAGCCTGGGTTAAATTGTGCTGTATTCGTAAATCTTTGATTCTGTCGGCGATCATTATAAGGTCCTTTCAATGTTTCTTAGATGATATAATAAATGATGTAAAGTTACATTATCAAAAAGATAAATTAAATTGACATTAAAAGTAAAATTATGATATTATATAAAAAAATAGTAGTGAGGAGAAGATAAGATTATGAAAAAAATGTTGGTAATTTTACTGAATGTTTTTGTGGCAGCAACTATGTTTACCGGATGTGGCAAACAAGATACATCTGTGTTAGAAAAAAATGATCAGGAATCAGTGTCTGTTAGTAGTGAGTTTGAGGAATCCGTAAATAGTTCTGGGGAAAGCGATATAGTTGAAGATGATTTCGAAGGATTTAATTTAGACGGGTATAGTTATGAAGCAGAAAGCAACGGATTTTATATTGTATCTACTTATGGAACATCATTGTATGGTCTTGTTAATTCTAAAGGCGATATTGTTATTCCAGCAGAGTATGATGAAATGAAATTTGGTAGTAATGACAGAGTACTTTTGAAGGTGGAAGGAAAATGGGGAGTTTATGATACGGACGGAAAAGAAGTGTTACCGTTTGTATATGATGATATTGCTGCTGGCGTACATAATTACTATGTAAAGCAAGATGGTAATGATATGGTTATTGATTCTGCCGGAAATATTGTTAAACAACTAGATAGTGGTGTGATTTATGATAGGATGATTGGAGATTTATATTTACATGGAAGAATTGCTTCTAATGGTAATGCTGTTAGTAATGCTTTTTGTGATTTGAATGGAAATTATGATATAAAATGGGCTGAATATCTTGAAGATGCTGGATTATACAGAGTTTATAAATCGTGTGAACCTGGTGGAGATTGGGAAACAATTGACATTGTCGACGAGAATGGAAATTGTCTGTATGAAATTACAAATAAAGCGGAGAATGAAGCATCTTATACTGCTCATATATTGAATAGTTCAAAAATTTGTTCCTTAGAACGTATTGAATTTGGATTTGCAGCACAGAATAGTAATTCAACTTCAAGTAATGAATGTTATATATATAATTTGGAAACACAAGAACGAAGTGATACAACATATGAAGATATTGGCTGGGTAGGATGTGATGAAATATATGGAAGAACAAGTGACCGAATTGATATCTTTGATTTAGATGGAAACTTAGTAAATTCATTCGCACTTACAGGATATGATAAATGTGTTTGTGTGGGAGAAATTTTTGTTGTTCAATATGGTGAGACATATCGAATTTATAATGAAACAGGGGAAGAAATTACTGGAGGAGATAGATATTTGGATTATTCTGCCAGTTCTGTAGATGGAAAATATATTAGAATTCAAGATTTGTCAGGACAGTGGGGCGTTCTGGATAAAAATGGAAAAGAAATTATTCCGTTTGGATATACTGATGAATATTCCTATAATGGATTAGATATAAAAAATGAAAGTATTGTTAATGGAAAGCTTCAGATCTTGACTGGGGATGATTATGGTACATTGCATTTATTTGTGTTAGAGTAGGTGCGTATAAAAATAGGTTTATTTAATAATCTAATATTTACTACTATGAAAAATGTGTGTAGTACAACAGACATTTTTCATAGTAGTATTTTTTTAAACAAAAATAAAAGACAGCCAAATCCGAACGGCTGTCTTTTTAAGGAGAAGGTATTTTTTACTATGGGGGTAGCAAAAAACTTATAATGTATTGGGGGTTTTTACAGTTATTATAATAGCAAATGTACGAGCATAAGTGTTCACAATCGTTCATAAAAAATCACAGAAAAACTATACAATTTTTATAAGACCAGAAAGTAATCAAGAAGAAAAGCTTCATAAAATTTGCATAGAAAAGCTCAGTTTTGTACTAAAATAGTATTCTGATACTATGTAAAATTTGCAGAGATTTTTTTTAGATAAATGAAATGATAAGGAAAGTTGCATTTGCATGAAAAAGTATATAGTAGTTCGTATGGTGAATTATAGAAGAAACTGCTGGTTAAATGCAATTGAACGAATAATGAGTTATAATACAAAGGTCAAATAGAAAGGTGGGAACGTGATGAGTGATAGTAATTATAAAATTGTAACGAAGACAAGTAAGAAAACTTTATTTATGTTCTTCGGAAAAATATCTGTTTTTATTCCTGTTATATTTATTGCATTGCACTATTATGATATGAAGTTGGTATACATAAAAGAAATTTCTTGCAGGTTGCTGCCTAAGAGATGTCTTGAAATATATCTGATATTGATTCTGCTTTGGCTGGTTATACCGGAGAGAAAATATTTCAAGAACAGCGGTCTTTTTGAGATTTTGTATAATCTTTGTCCTACAGAGTTGTTTCTGCTTTTGTATTTTGCACAGAGACATTTCTGGCTCAGTTGTCTGCTTGCAGCAGTTTCTGCGGCATTGTTTTTTGGGGCATTAATTATTAACGTGAAAAATAAAAAACGATATGAATCCCAAAAGGAGTATCGGAAGAAAAAAAGTATGATATATCAAATTTTAGTGTTGTGTATATGTGCTATGTGTGCGGTTCCATCGTTTTTAGCAGCAGCGGTTTATAAATTGCAGGGGGAAACTTACATACCAACAGCAGAAACAGATGGAGAGAAAAACAGTGGGGATGAGAATGTTGCAGCAGAAAATGCTGAACAGGATGCAGTAGAAACAGTGGATGTATTCGAAGAGAATAAGGAATTACTGCTGGAATTCACACAGGAAAACTGGGAAAAAAAGAGTATACAGGAAAGAATCGATGTGGCGCAGCGTTTTTCAAATTTTGAGGATATAAGACTTGGAATTTCACAAGTGCCGATATATGCAGAAAAAATGGAATCTATTACTGTGGTAGCAACGTACGACTATGAAAATAAAAATATCATAATGGACAATCAATTTTTTATGGAATTATCGGCAGAAGAAATTTTAAATACTTTATGTGAAGAAAACTTTCATGCTTTTGAGTGTTATATGATAGAAAATATGGATTGGAATATGAATCTGATCAATACTTATTATTTTCAGGAATTGCGAGAATGGAGAGAAAACCTCAATTGTTATATTTCAGCTGGATTAGATGATTACGAAGAATATGAAAGTCAGCCAGTGGAGGCATCAGCAAAAAGATATGCGAAAGAGGAAACAGAACTTATTCAAGAATATCTGAAAAAATGGACAGGATCGGATATAGCCGGTTCTGAAAAGAATGAAGATTAAAATAATAAGAAAAATGAAAAGACAGCCAAATCCGAACGGCTGTCTTTTCTAAGGAGAAGGTATTTTTTACTATGGGGGTAGCAAAAAACTTATAATGTATTGGGGGTTTTTACAGCTATTATAATATCAAATATTCATTCATAAGTGTTCACAATCATTCATAAAAAATCATTCGAAAATTGTACAATTTTTATAAGACCAAAAAGTAATCACTGAAAAATGTCTTGTAAATCTGCATGATAACAGATTCTTTTCGAGATGATACTCCTTGTAAAACAGGTGTGGTCATGCTATCATTGAGGTAGTAAAAAGAGAAGGTTTTAGAGGAGTCTTTGTGTGAAAACACAGAAAGAAAGGTATATAAGGAGGAAGCAGAAACATGAAGGGACTTGTTCACATTTATGAAGGAACAGGCAAAGGAAAGTCAACGGCGGGAGTCGGTCTCACAATCCGCTGTGCAGGAAATGGATTTCCGGTGGTGTATTCTCAGTTTTTGAAGGATGGTACAACCGGTGAAATGAATATTTTACGGAAGATTCCGAATATTACAGTACTGGTGGAAGAACATCATTTTGGATTTTCTTTTCTGATGACACCGGAAGAAAAAGTGGAGGCAAAGGCTGCTTATACGGCGTTGTTTGAGAAGGTGAAAGCGGCAGCGGTGGAGCAGAATGCAAGATTGCTGGTTATGGATGAGATGCTGGATCTGTGTAATGCAGAATTGATTGATACGGCTATGGTGGTTGATTTTCTGAAAAACCGACCGGAGCAGCTGGAAGTCGTTATGACAGGACGTAATCCGAAACCGGAACTGGTAGAACTGGCAGACTATATTACAAATATGAATGCAGTGAAGCATCCATTTGAAAAAGGGGTACCGGCAAGAAAAGGGATTGAAATGTAGTTGTTATGGAGGAAAGTATGAAATCATTATACGAACTGGTAGCACCTTACGATTCTGTTTCCCTGATCGGAATGTGTAAAAATGCCGGAAAGACAACCACGTTGAATCAGCTGATCGCTGAGCTGAAACGCAACGGGGTTTCTTTTGGTGCTACATCGGTGGGAAGAGATGGAGAAAGCACAGATCTGGTTACCAATACGGTGAAACCGGGCATTTTTGTTTATAAGGGAACGATTGTTGCAACGGCAGCAGATTTATTGAAATATTGTGATACGACGCGGGAGATTTTATGTTCTACCGGGATTTATACGCCGATGGGAGAGATTATTATCTTCCGGGCCCGGACAGACGGGTTTGTGCAGATTGCCGGACCATCCATGACCAGTCAGCTGGCGGAAGTATCGGAGTTGATCCGCCCTTATGGTGTGGACAAGATTCTGATCGACGGGGCACTTGGACGAAAAAGTCTCTGTTCCAGAAAAGTCAGCCAGAGTACGATTCTGTGTACCGGTGCATCTTATCACAAGAGTATGGCTACGGTAGTGCGGGATACCGCATATACCTGTGAAATCCTGCAGCTGCCTCAGGCACCGTTTGAAGTACCGGAGGAACTGTGGAATCAGAATGATATGAAATATATACCGGTGACGGATCCGGAGCACATTGTGTTGCCACAGGAGCGGATAACACCGGAGAAGGTATGGCGGAGAGGGGCAGAAAACCCGCCGGAATATATGGTAGTCCAGGGCGGACTGACAGATGCCATGGTAAAGACGCTTATCATGTCAAATACAGATCTGAAAGGGAAAAAGATGGTGCTGCTGGATGGCAGCAAAATACTTCTTTCCAGCGATATGTATGAGAAACTGCAGATCAAGGGGCTGCGTTTTGAGGTAGCAGATGCGCTGCAATTGCTGGGAGTTACGATCAATCCGTTTTCGGCCTATGGATTTCATTTTGACAAGGATGAATTTATGCAGAAAATGTCTGCAGCGATTGATGTGCCTGTCTATAATGTCAGGGACGAGTACAGAAAAAGTATGGGGGAATTAGCATGATTCAGTTGACATATGAACAGAAAAACAGTATCGGACTGCAATATATATTGGACCGGTTGAATCCATCGTCACCTTACGGACAGGAACGGGTGCGTCGGATGACACCGTATACAGTGGAAGAAAAAGATCTTCTGATGGAGGAACTCTCCAACCTGGAGAAGCTGATGAATAAAAAAGAGGATCTGAAGCAGGAAATCAATCATTTGCGTCGTATATTTATGCAGATGAAGGATGTACGGCCAACGATAAAAAAGGCACGGGAAATGTGTCTGAATGACATTGAACTGTTTGAAATGAAGAATTTTCTGATTTATTCGGAGCAGGCCAGAAGTGAAGCAAATTATGTAAATGGGCAGACAAAGATGACGGGTCTTGGCTATATGGATCTGGAAGCAGCCCTGGATATTCTGGATCCGGACGGACGCCGGATTCCAAGTTTTTATATTTATGAAGCATATTCGGAGAAATTGGATGATATCCGGAAACGCAAGCGGGAACTGGAAAAATCCATGGAGATTGCGGCGGAAGAGACAAAGAAAGAGTATCAGAATCTGCGGCATCAGGTTGTTCTGGAAGAGGAAGAAGAAGAACAGATCATCCGGGAACAGCTCACAAAGCGCCTGCAGCCGTATCTGGATGCCATGCTCTATAATGCCAATGTAACAGGGCGTCTGGACTTGCTGCTGGAGAAGCTGACCGCTACTTATTTCGGAAAAGCAGTGAAACCGGTGTTCAGCGGAATGACAGGTATAGATGCTGAAAATATGTATAAAAATACAGAAAATGAAAAAGCAAATACAGCTTCTGACATTTCATTTAAATTGGAAAATGTGACGAATCCGTGGGTTGCTTCTGTGTTAAAGAACCGTGGATTGGAGTTTACGCCATTGTCCATTGAACTGACACAGGGAGCTACGGTAATCACCGGTGCAAATATGGGTGGAAAGAGTATTTCCCTGAAGACCATTGTGCTAAATGTAGTGCTTGCTATGTGTGGTTTTTATGTATATGCAGATTATGCAGAGATTCCATTTTTTGAGAATATCCAGATGATTTCCGAGGAACTGCAGTCCGTACAGAAAGGACTCTCCAGTTTTGGTGCAGAGATTATCCAGATGAAGGATGTGATTGAAAATGTCGAAAAAGAATTCTGTTTTGTAGTGCTGGACGAGTTTTCCAGAGGTACCAATCCGCATGAGGGAGCTGCGCTGGTGCGTGCAGTGACAAAATATCTGAATCATAAGCATGTAGTGGCACTTCTGGTTACACATTTTGATCATGTGGCTGAGTATGGAAAAGCGCATTATCAGGTTGTAGGACTGAAAGATATGGATGAATCCAGGGTTGAAAATGAGATTCAGAATGCAGGTGTGCAAAAGGGAGTAGCGGTAATCGCGTCCCATATGAATTATGGCCTGTATCGTGTTGAGAATGAGGGAAATTGTCCGAGGGATGCGTTCCGAATCTGTCGCTTACTGGGATTGCAAAGCGATGTGATGAATTTACTGGATGAACAGGATTGATTTTAAAATATATGCGAAAAAGAAAGAACCGATGTATTTCTACATCGGTTCTTTCTTTTTGCTTTGTTAAGAGAATTTGAAGTGTTCGTTTATAAACATTATTCCTTTGCAGCGTTGATGATTTCCTTCTGCTCAGGTGTATATTTCCAAACCTTCGGAGCAACCAGAAGAACGATAGTCAGGAGTACAATAGCTACTGCTAAGGAAATAACAGTACTTACGCCCTGACCCAGGCTGTTTGTTACACCGGCAACTACATAACCGATTGCACAACATACAGCTACGATAACTGCGTATGGAATCTGAGTACCAACGTGTTTCAAGTGGTTACACTGAGAACCTGTAGAGGACAGGATCGTGGTATCAGAAATCGGTGAGCAGTGATCTCCGAATACGGAACCAGCTAATGTTGCAGACAGACATGTAATTGTAAAGCTTGGAGCTGCTACAGAACAGATGGAGATTACGATCGGAATAAGGATACCGAATGTACCCCAAGCTGTACCGGTTGCAAATGAAAGTAATGCTGCAATGATGAAAATGATTGGAGCAAGTGTCATAATCGGAATACCGGAGTTAGCAACAGCATCTGCTACGAATTCGCCTGTTCCAAGGTAATCACGGCATACGCTGGAGATTGTCCATGCGAATGTCAGGATCGTACATGCCGGGATCATTGTGAAGATACCCTGACCAATGCTGCCGAATAATTCTTTGAAAGTAAGAACGCGACGGCACATGTAATAAATAAATGTAAATACTAATGTACAGAAACCACCAAGTGCAAGAGCAGTAGCAGCAGATGTGTTACCAAATGCTTCCATGATGGAAAGACCTTCGCCTGAGAACAAACCACCTACATATAACATGCAGAGTACACTGGAGATAACCAGTACAACGATCGGAATAACAAGGTCACATACACGTCCGCTCTGGTTTTCTTTTTCGAAGTCAGATAAGTTGTCTTCTGTTACATCACCTTCCGGAGAAGAGAATACTCCCTGCTCAGCCAGTCTATCAGCTACGAGCATCGGACCAAATTCAGATTTTTTCTTAAGTGTTAAGAAAAGAACCATGAAGATGGATAACATTGCATACAGATTCAGCGGAATAGCCTGAATAAATGTCTCCATACCTGATACAGAACCGTCTTCCGGGAAATAAGAAATAACGGAAGCAGCCCAGGAAGAGATCGGCATGATTACACAGAGAGGAGCGCCGATAGCGTCGATCTGGTAAGCCAGTTTCTCACGTGAGATTTTTGTTCTGTCTGTTACAGGTCTCATGATTGTTCCAACTGCCAGGCAGTGGAAATAATCATCAATAGCGAAGAAGATACCAAGTAATGCTGTTGCGAACAGAACGCTTCGTCTGTTTTTCAGCTTACTGGAAGCCCATTCACCATAAGCTCTGGCTCCGCCGGCTTTCGTAATAAGAATTACGAGAATACCTAAGAAGCAAAGGAACAGGATCATGTCCGCATTTGCTCCAAATTTGTCAATCATGATTTCTACTGTGGTAGAAAGAACACCGAAAGGACCAAGTCCTGCAAGTGCTGAATAAATGATCGTACCAGAGAATACACCTAATAAAAGAGAGAAAATAACCTCTTTAGTAACTAAGGCAAGTACAATTGCTACAATCGGTGGAATAATAGATAGAAACCCCGCATCTACCATAATAAAATACCTCCTACGTATTATATTCGCCTGACATTACGATTGCTAATATCTTTGTATCATAAAAAAAACTGCTTGTAAAGCGTAAAAAAAAAAACTGGGAAAGGTTACCAAAAAGTCACCGGTTTATACTGTCTAATATGAATAACTAACCAGGTAAAGTCTTTGCAAGAAAGAAGACTGTTCGTTGTAGACATACAAAAAACGGCGAAATATACAAAAGAAACAAAGGAAAAAGTATGATTTTGTGCAAAACTACTAGTTGACAGGAGGGGTTACCAGGTGGTAACATGCATATATCAACAAACAACAACATATTGCAGACAATAGAGGCGCAGCTTATTGGGTAATCGCAGATGCCAAGGAAGATCACTTCCAATGATGTAGATGAAGGAGTAAGTTGCCGAAAGCAATGATTCGTGATTGAGTCTTTGCTTGGGACAGAGACGTACAGTTTCTGTACTGTCATGATATCATGGAGCACTATTAGCAAATCGGAGCACCTAATTTAAAAGCGGAAATTGATTTGTTAATAGTATTTTTTTTACCTAAAACCACTCTTTTTTCTAAATATCCATGATGCGTGGAGCGCTATACAATATGTATTAGCTGCATTTGCAGCAGGTACTTATTAATGGTTGACGGTTTCGCAAGAAACATAAAACACACATCAGAAGGTATTATAGGAGGAAGAAAAATGGAAAACATGAAATCAGTAATCAGACTGAGAATGAGCGCACATGATGCACACTACGGCGGAAACCTGGTAGACGGAGCAAGAATGCTTGGTTTATTCGGAGATGTAGCTACAGAACTTCTTATCTTAAATGATGGAGATGAGGGACTGTTCAAAGCTTACGATGAAGTAGAGTTCATGGCACCTGTATTTGCAGGCGATTATATCGAGGCTGTCGGTGAGATCGTATCTGTTGGAAACACATCCAGAAAAATGGTATTCGAGGCACGTAAAGTGATCGCTCCGAGACCTGACATCAATGATTCCGCATGTGACATTCTGGAAGAGCCGGTCGTTGTATGCCGCGCAAGCGGAACATGTGTTGTTCCGAAAGACAAACAGCGTAAGTAATTTAAAGAAGAATTTTTAATCAGAAAAAAACAGTATTTCAGCATAATATCAAAAACTACATAATATCAAATAGAGGCGCGGTTTACCGGGTAGCAGCAAATGATAAGGAACATTATTTCCAAGGTTGTCTGTGAAGGGGTGGATCGCCGAAAGACCGGATCTGTAATGGGAGAAGGACTTGGGGCAAAGGCGGACAGCTTTTGCACTGTCATGTGAAAACGTGGGGCGCTATTCATCAGAAGTCAGTTAAAAGCATTTCGGTGAATAGCGCCCTTTATGTTTTATATAATGTATTGGGAAAAAGAAGAGGAGAGGTAAACGCTATGGAAAAATTAATTATCACTGCTTGTATCTGTGGCGCTGAGGTTACAAAAGAGCATAACCCGGCAGTTCCATATACAGTAGAGGAAATTGCAAAAGAAGCAAAAAGCGCTTACGATGCGGGAGCTTCCATTATTCATCTTCATGTAAGAGAAGATGATGGAACCCCGACACAGAGCAAGGAACGTTTCGAAGCTTGCATCAATGCAATTAAGGAAGTTTGTCCGGATGTGATCATTCAGCCATCTACTGGGGGCGCAGTTGGTATGAGTAACGAAGAACGTCTGGCTCCGACAACTTTAAGACCGGAGATGGCAACACTTGACTGCGGAACATGTAACTTCGGCGGTGATGAGATTTTCGTAAATACTGAAAATATGATCATTGATTTTGCAAATACAATGAACGAGTACGGAATCAAACCTGAAATCGAAGTATTCGACAAAGGTATGGTTGACATGGCAATCCGTCTTCATAAAAAAGGATACATCAAAGCACCAATGCATTTTGATTTTGTAATGGGTGTAAACGGAGGTATCTCCGGAGAACCAAGAGATCTGCTTTTTATGGCAAACAGTATTCCGGCAGGTTCCACATGGACTGTATCCGGTGTCGGCAGATTTGAGTATCCGATGGTAACAATGGGAATTCTGATGGGCGGACATGTAAGAGTCGGCTTCGAAGATAATGTTTATATTGAAAAAGGCAAACTTGCAGCTTCCAACGGAGAGATGGTTGAGAAAGTAGTAAGACTTGCAAAAGAGCTTGGCAGACCGGTAGCAACTCCGGCAGAAGCAAGAGAAATCTTAGGTTTGAAATAATCTGAGAGGAATGAAAAAGACCGGTATATATCCGGGAATTCATGTTAGAAGGAATGTAAAAGGGATTCGGTTATGAAAATGTTAAAAACCCTGACATACGATTGCAAAGCAACTGGATCCTTTTACAGATAAACAAAACGTGATTCAAACTGAAAAACAGTTTGGGGAAATTGTTTTTCATGTAACATTATAATAAGGAAAGAATGATTTTTAGGAGGAGAAAACAATGGGAAAATTAGTAGGTGACAAATACGGAATTCATCGTGTAATTGAGCCGCAGGGCGTTCTGACACAGGCAGCTCTGAAAATTGATAACGACATGACAAAAAAATACTCTAACGAGATTATCTGTGATGTTATTTCTTTAAATATCGACTCTGCTTCCTTCACACAGATCGAAGAGGCATGTGGTGGTGATATAGAGAAAATCAAAGAGATGATTCTGGGAATCGTTAACGAGCGTGGTAAAATGCAGAATCCGGTAACAGGATCCGGCGGAATGTTCATCGGTAAAGTTGCTTATATCGGTGAAGACTTAGATCTGGATATCAAAGTTGGCGATAAAATTGCTTCCTTAGTATCTTTATCCATGACACCACTGAAAATTGATGAGATCATCGAGATCCATCCGGAAATCGATCGTGTTGATATTAAAGGCCAGGCTGTATTATTCGAGAGCGCATTATATGCAAAACTTCCGGATGACATCAGCGAGCCGCTTGCACTGGCAGCATTAGACGTAGCTGGAGCACCTGCTCAGACAGCTAAATTAGTAAAACCGGGTCAGAGCGTTCTGGTTCTTGGTGGTGCTGGAAAATCCGGTACACTGGTTTGCTACGAAGCTATGAAACGTGTTGGACCGACAGGCCGTGTTGTAGCTATGGATTACAGCCAGGATGGTGTAGATGAGTTATTAAAACTCGGTGTTTGCCACAAAGCATTCCAGGCAAGTGCAGCACTTCCGGTAGACGTATTAGAGAAAGCTTTAGCAGCAAATGACGGCAAAGAGTATGATGTATCTATCTGCTGTGTAAACGTAAATAACTGCGAGATGTCCGCAATCCTTCCGGTTCATGACGGTGGTATTGTATACTTCTTCTCCATGGCTACAAGCTTTACAAAAGCAGCTCTTGGTGCAGAGGGTGTTGGAAAAGACGTTGATATGATCATCGGTAATGGATATACAAAAGGCCATGCAGAGATCACACTTCAGGAGTTAAGAGAGAACGAAGCAATCCGCAACTTGTTCGATCAGAAATATGTATAATTTAAAGAAAATAAAAAAATTGGGGAAACAAAAACTATATTGTAAATATCAAGAGGAGATATAAAACCATGAGAAAAAGCAGAGAATTCGGATTATTCAAAGATGTTCCAGACGAATTATGGAATGATTGGCACTGGCAGGTAAAAAACAGAGTAGAGACTGTGGAAGACCTGAAAAAATACATGACACTGACAGCTGAAGAAGAAGAAGGCGTTGCAAAATGCTTAAGCACACTTCGTATGGCTGTTACACCGTATTACTTATCTCTGATCGATCCGACTGATCCGGAAGATCCGGTTCGTAAACAGGCAATCCCGACAGAGAAAGAGCTTCATCGTTCCGCTGCAGATCTGGAAGATCCGCTGCATGAGGATACAGATTCTCCGGCACCGGGACTGACACACCGTTATCCGGACCGTGTTCTGTTCCTTGTAACAGATCAGTGCTCCATGTACTGCCGCCATTGTACAAGAAGACGTTTCGCAGGACAGAAAGATGGTTCCGTACCGACTGATCAGGTAGAGCAGTGCTTAGAGTATATCCGTAATCATCCGGAAGTACGTGACGTACTGTTATCCGGTGGTGACGCATTACTGATCAGTGATGAGAGACTTGAGTATATCATCTCCCAGTTACGTGCGATTCCTCATGTTGAGATTATCCGTATCGGCTCCAGAACACCGGTTGTTATGCCACAGCGTATCACTCCGGAACTGTGCAACATGCTGAAAAAATATCATCCAATCTGGTTAAACACACACTTCAATCATCCAAACGAAATTACAGAAGAGTCTGCAGCTGCATGTGCAAGACTTGCTGACGCAGGTATCCCGTTAGGAAACCAGACTGTATTATTAGCAGGCATCAATGATTGCGTACATGTAATGAAAGACCTGGTTCGTAAATTAGTACAGATTCGTGTACGTCCTTACTACATTTACCAGTGTGATCTTTCTCTTGGATTAGAGCACTTCCGTACTCCGGTTTCCAAAGGTATCGAGATCATTGAGGGACTTCGTGGTCATACATCCGGATATGCAGTACCGACATTCGTTGTTGATGCACCGGGCGGTGGTGGAAAAACACCAGTTATGCCGAACTACGTTATTTCTCAGACACCTGGTAAAGTTATTCTTCGTAACTACGAAGGTGTTATTACAACATATACAGAGCCGGCACATTATGAGCCACATTGCACATGTGATGTATGTACCGGAAAGAGAAAAGCAAACGTTGTTGGTGTAGCAGCACTTGAGCAGGGTCTGCAGATGACAATTGAACCGGCTGATTTGGCACGTGTTCGTCGTCACAGTGATCATCACTAAGCATTCATAGAATAATAAAACCATAAAACAATGGAAGAGCGGGAGACCTTCGGGTTTCCCTGCTTTTCACCCTAAGTACAGATGGCGTGAAAAATAGCCTGACATGATACTTAATACCGAGATGAAAGGAGTTTTTCAAGTATGAGCAAACTTGGATTAAACCAGGAATTAATCGCAAAAGCAAGAGCAAGTGCACATAATGTTGCTGCAGATGTTCAGGCTTTTATCGATGAACATACAACAGTTACAGTTGAAAGAGCTGTTTGCCGTCTGTTAGGAATTGACGGTGTTAATGAGGTAGAGGTTCCACTTCCAAACGTAGTAGTGGATCATCTGAAAGAAAAAGGAGTGCTTTCCGGTGGTGTTGCATTTTATGTAGGAAATGCAATGGTTGCACTTGGTGTAGGACCACAGGAAATCGCTGAGAAAGTAAGCAGCGGAGAAGTAGATTTGACAAAACTTCCGGTTGCTTCCTTAGACGAAATCAAAGCGGCTATCTGGCCGATCGCAGAAGCTGCCACAGAGAGAGTAGCAGGAAATGTAGCAAAAAGAAATGAGTATCTGGAGTCCTTCGGTGGAGATAAAGAGGGTCCGTTCCTTTATCTGATCGTTGCTACAGGTAACATTTATGAAGATATTACACAGGCTGTTGCAGCCGCAAAACAGGGAGCTGACATCATCGCAGTTATCCGTACAACCGGACAGTCCTTACTGGATTATGTACCATATGGTGCAACTACAGAAGGTTTCGGTGGTACTTATGCGACACAGGAGAACTTCCGTCTCATGAGAGCAGCCCTTGATAAAGTAGGAGAAGAAGAAAACAGATATATCCGTCTCTGTAACTACTGTTCCGGATTATGTATGCCGGAGATCGCAGCAATGGGAGCTTTAGAGCGTCTGGACGTTATGCTGAACGATGCTTTATATGGTATCCTGTTCCGTGATATCAACATGCAGAGAACACTGGTTGACCAGTATTTCTCACGTATCATCAATGGTTTTGCCGGCGTTATCATTAACACAGGTGAGGATAACTACCTGACAACTGCTGATGCTGTAGAAGAAGCACATACTGTACTTGCTTCTCAGTTCCTGAATGAGCAGTTTGCATTAATGGCTGGTCTGCCGGAAGAGCAGCAGGGTCTTGGACATGCATTCGAGATTTCACCGGATGTAGAGAATGGATTCCTGTATGAGTTAGCACAGGCGCAGATGGCTAGAGAGATCTTCCCGAAAGCACCGTTAAAATACATGCCGCCTACAAAGTTTATGACAGGTAATATTTTCCGTGGTCATGTACAGGATGCATTATTTAATGCAGTAACCATTATGACAGGACAGAGACTTCACTTACTTGGTATGATGACAGAAGCAATCCATACACCGTTTATGTCAGACCGTGCACTGGCTATCGAGAATGCGCAGTATATTTTCCGTACAATGAAAGATTTCGGCTCAGAGCTTGAATTCAAAGAGGGCGGAATCATTCAGTCACGTGCTAATGAAGTACTTCAGAAAGCAACTGACCTGCTTGTAGAGATTGAGCATCAGGGTCTGTTTGCAACACTGGAACAGGGTATTTTCGCAGACATTAAACGTCCGAAAGATGGCGGAAAAGGTCTGGATGGCGTTGTAGTAAAAGATGATAATTACTTCAACCCGTTTATTACTCTGATGAAAAAGGAGGTCTAAGCGATGAGTGGACTTTACAATATGAGCAAGGCAGATTTCGATACAACTCTGGATCTGACCAAAATCAAACCGTATGGCGACACCATGAATGATGGTAAAATGCAGTTAAGCTTTACATTACCGATCAAAGATGATGAGCGCGGAGAAGAAGCAGCAAGACAGCTTTGCAAACTGATGGGACTGGAAGATGTCAACGTAGCATATCACCATGCTCTGGATACAGAATTTACATTCTACGTTTGCTACGGCAGCTGCGTTCACACAGTAAACTACACGGATATCCATGTACAGACAGTAGAAGAAGAGACAATGTCTATGGATGAAGTGAATGAATATATCAAAGAGCACTTCGGCAGAAAGATCGTAGTAGTAGGTGCTTCCACAGGTACAGATGCTCATACCGTAGGTATCGATGCAGTTATGAACCGAAAAGGATTTGCCGGACATTATGGTCTGGAGCGTTATGAGATGATCGAGGCATATAACCTTGGATCTCAGATTCCAAACGAAGAATTTATCGAGAAAGCAAAAGAGTTACATGCAGATGTACTGCTGGTATCTCAGACTGTTACTCAGAAAGATGTTCATATTCAGAACTTAACAAATCTGATCGAGCTTCTTGAGGCTGAGGGACTTCGTGATAAATATATCGTTTGCTGTGGTGGTGCACGTATTACACATGAACTTGCAAAAGAACTTGGTTATGATGCCGGTTTTGGTGCTGGTAAATATGCAGATGATGTTGCAACATTTGCAGTAACAGACATGGTTAAGAGAGGATTTAAATAAATCATGAAAAAAGGTCGTCTCATAGGGTGCTTGGCCCTCGTGGCCTCTGCATTTCTGTGGGCCACCGCTTACATAGCCGTAAAACAGTTGGTGGCCGAAGTGCCACCTTCTGTATTACTTGCATTTCGATTTTCATTTGCTGCAATCATACTTGCAGTAATATGTATACCTAAATTCAAACATTACACAAAAGATCTCCTGTTTTCAGGAATGAAAATGGGAACCGCAATGTTTTTTGAATTCTTTTTATTTACAGTTGCACTTCAGTATACATCGGCTTCCAAGTCATCGTTTATTATAGCTTCTTATATTATAATACTTCCGATCGTGTATCTTATTATAAGAAGAAAAAAACCGACAGGCAGCGATGTACTTGCATCTGTAATCTGTATGGTTGGAATCTGTCTTCTCCTGGCAAATGGGTTGGATTCCTTTAATAAAGGTGATCTGCTCAGTGCCGGATGTGCACTTTCTTATGCCGTACATATTGTATACTCGTCGAAATTCAGTAAACAGTATGATGGTTGGCTGTTGAATCTGACACAGATGGGAACGGTGGCAGTACTTGCCTGGATTGCAACACTGTTCAGCGGAAGCTTTAAGGTGATCGGTACCATAGCATTGCCATTTGGTGCATTTTTCTTCCTGGCAATTTTGTGCTCTATCATTCCATATTTCCTGTGTCTGTACGGTATGAAGCGGGTATCTACCACAACAAGCGGTATATTATTATCCTTTGAGAGTGTATTCGCCACATTGCTGGCGGTGCTCATGTTGGGAGATCCATTATACTGGCAATTGGTTGTCGGTGGTTCAGTGATTGTAGCCTCTTCGATTATTTCCGAGTTTTTTGCCAGCAGGGGAAGCAAAAAAAGGTGAGAACTCCGGAAGAAAAGAATGGAAAGGGAAGATAAAAGGAAACCATGAGAGTAAATGTAGTCAATGGATTTTCGGAACATCCGGAGGGAGGAAATCCCGCAGGTGTCGTATATTTGAATGAAGAGCTCTGTTTAAAAGAACAGAACCGGCATCAGGATTGCGACGGGGAAAAGCCGGAGCATTTGACTGATGAACAGATGCAACAGGCCGCAGCCAGGCTGCATTTCTCTGAAACCGCATTTATCACTCGTCTGAATGACAGAAGTTTTGCTATTCGGTATTTTACTCCGGCAGCGGAGGTTCCGTTGTGTGGTCATGCAACAATCGCATCTTTTTCGTATCTGTATCAGAAAGGTGTGATTGGAGATGGTGTGTATGAGCTGGTCACAACCGAAGCGCAGCTGACGGTGGAAGTTTCGGAGGGAATCATCTGGATGGAAATGGATGCACCGGAGCTTCAGCAGAAGCTGGAACCGAAGATGGTGCAACGTATCTGTGATGCGTATGAGCTTGACGTAACAGCTCTGGATGAAACGATGGAAGTCCGTATCGTGAAATCAGGTTTGCGAGATATTCATGTGTGCGTCAAAAGCAGGGATGACCTGCTGCAGGCTGTGCAGCATGAAGAAGAAATCAGTAGAATTTCAGAAGAACTGGATGTGGTAGGGGTACATATGTCCTGTCTGAATCTGCCGAAAACAGAACAAATTACAGCATATTGCAGTAATTATGCACCGTTGTATGATATTCCGGAGGAATGTGCGACCGGAACATCGAACGGTGGATTGACCTATTATCTGTATCAAAAAGGAATGATTCAGGTAAATCAGATGAATTGTTTCCTTCAGGGAGAGCACATGCATCGTCCGTCAAAAGTCTATACGAAAGTGCGGATGGCAGATGGAAAACCAACCATATGGGTTGGCGGTTGTGGAGTGATCTGCCGGGAAGGAATCCATTTGAATATATAAAGGTAAAATCTTCAAAAGAACGTACCAGGAAAAGTAACTAATTTTCCCTTGGTACGTTCTTTTTCATTTGATAGGATTTTGAGAGAAACGTTTTCACTGGCATTGCATATTTTATTAAAAATAAGCAATTAAGTTTTCGGGAGACACAGGTTGGACGAGGAACTTTGTAAAAAAGCAGTCTATTCAAATGAGTATTATGATCTGATCCTGGATTATATCGGCGGTTATTCTATGGGAGCCCCGGAGTGTATCCAACAAGTGGATGATACTTATGATATTGGCTTTTACAGAAGGGAACGGGCACCGGAGCTGAATCTGCAGGATTATCCGTATCTGACGATACCGCACTGCCTGACACCTATGGATATGACTGCGTTGGAAGTCAGTGGGATGATACGGTTGCAGAATCCGGCAGCATTGGATTTGCAGGGACAGGGTGTGTTGGTCGGGTTTGTGGATACCGGGATCAATTATGAACACCCGGCTTTTCGAAATGTGGATGGAAGTACACGAATCCTTGGTATCTGGGATCAGACACAGATGGAAGGTCCTCCGCCAAATGGAATGGTGTATGGTGCTTTTTATGGGGAAGAGGAGATCAATGCCGCGCTGCAGGCGGAACAGCCGCAGAGCATTGTACCGGAGCGGGACGAAAGTGGGCATGGAACTTTTCTGGCAGGGGTTGCCTGTGGAAGTGCGGATACAGGGGCAGAGTTTTCCGGAGCGGCGCCGCTGGCACACATCGCAGTTGTAAAGTGCAAGCAGGCAAAACAGTATCTGCGAGACTACTATTTTATACCGGATGGCGTGGAATGCTATCAGGAAAATGATCTGATGCTGGGACTCGCCTGGCTGAATCGTTTTGCTTATGAACGACAGCTTCCGCTAGTGGTCTGTATCGGAATGGGTGGCAGTCTTGGAAATCATACGGGAGAGGAGCCATTGTCGGTACAGTGCGATGAACTGGGACGCAGACGGCAGAGGGCGGTGGTGGTTGCAGCTGGGAATGAGGCAAACCAGAGACACCATGAAAAGCGGAATGTGATACAGGGCGGATCAGAAATCATTGAGTTGTCTGTGGAAGAACGGGTGCGCGGGTTTCAGATGGAAATGTGGAGCACGGTTCCTGAGATTTATCAGGTTTCCGTCATTTCACCTACGGGAGAACGGTTTCCGAAGACTGTGGTGTACCCCGGAAGCAGGCAAGCGTATACATTTTTATTTGAACAGACACGGCTGACGGTGGAATATGCCATCGTTGGAACACGAAACAGCATGCAGCTGATCAGTTTGCGATTTGAAAACCCACTTGCCGGAATCTGGAGTGTGGAAGTACAGGGGGATCTGGTACTCAGCGGAAACATATGCTGCTGGCTGCCTCTGTCTGCATTTTTAAGTGGTGAGGTATTTTTCCTGCGCTCCAGTCCGGATACAACGATCACGATGCCAGGCATGTCCCGGGTAGCGATTACAGCAGGGGCATATCAGGCAGTGGGCGGGAGTATTTATCCGGATTCCGGACGGGGATTTTCCGGTTTGAATGCCGTAAAACCGGATCTGATCGCTCCCGGTGTAAATGTGACCGGTCCGGTGCTGCCAGATCAGTATGAACTGCGCAGCGGAACAAGCATCAGTGCAGCGTTGACGGCAGGAGCCTGTGCTCAGATGTTTCAGTGGGGGATCGTGGAAAATAATATGCGCTATCTGAATACGGCAGAATTGAAAAACCTGCTGATCCGTGGTGCCGGACGGGACGAGGAACGTGTTTATCCAAGCCCCGTGTATGGATATGGTACCTTGAATGTGTATGATGCACTGTTGCGGTTGAGAGAACTCTGAAAAAATACAAAAAAAAGACAGCCAAATCCGAACGGCTGTCTTTTAAGGAGAAGGTATTTTTTACTATGGGGGTAGCAAAAAACTTATAATGTATTGGGGGTTTTTACAGTTATTATAATAGCAAATGTGCGTGCATAAGTGTTCACAATGATTCATAAATTTTTCTTGCGAAATTATGCAATTTATCCATCACCAAAAGGTAATCATACAATTTTGCTTGGGTATTGTGCCGGTGTACAAAAAATGTTAGCGTTTTTTTACATTTTATCTTATACTAAAAGCAGCATAAGAAACCGGAAATAAATGGTGGAAGCGAGGTTATACAAATGAAACAGAGTATTTATATAGAATGTTATGAGGGGCTGAGTGCCCGGATGCTGACAGAAGCATTGCTGGATTTGATGCCGGAGGGGAAAGCGGCTAGAAAACTGGTGGCCGGACTGCGGAAACTGTCCTGCTCCGAAGCAGCAAGACAGGAGATGCTTCACAATATGCAGGAACGGATCCATGAGTTTGCCCTGCCTGTGGATGCGGAACGACTATTTGCCCGTGCATACGGGATCTGGCTGAATGCAAAAGCAACGGTGGAACATGTGGAACCGGAAGAACTTCGTTTTTCCAAAAGAGATTTTGACGGTGTGATTGCGATGATGACCACAGCAATCGGTATGGAGCAGTTGCAGATCGGTGAGGTGATCTGTCCGGTATTATATGAAGGATTTGAATGTATCACAACGCAGGATGGCAAAAAACAGGTGCCGCTGCCGGAGACACTGTACATTCTGATGGATACAGGTATTGCATTGCAGCGGATGGAGCGGGATGGAGCCTGGGTAACACCGGAAGCAGCGGCACTGCTGGCAGCGTGTAAAATAGTACGTCATCTGCCGAAACAGTATCAGATGATCAGTCAGGGAGTCGGAAACGGTGTATCTTCGGAAGGAGAGCCGGCCCGCCTTCGTGTCGTCCTGCTCCGCAGAAATTCTGTGGCCAGACAGATGAGACCGGAAGTTTTGACACCGAAGAGGGCGGAACTGGAATTACTGACGCCGGATTCGGCAGAACCCAAATTCATACCACTCAAATCTGTGGAAAAGGAAGAACAAAGATCAGAACCAGGATCAGATCAAAATGTACCCGGAAAAGCTGTGAAATCAGGACAGCCGGATCATGAAACAGGACAGGTAAAAACAGTATCAGAAGAGTTCGCGGTATATTCTGAGGGAGCAGTGTGTACAGACGCTGACAGGTACAGAAGAATGGATGTATCTGCATGGACTTCCGCAGATGAGATCTGCAAACTGGAATGCAATCTTGATGACTGCAGCGGAGAAGTGCTTGGTTATACGATGGAACGTCTCATGCGGGAAGGGGCACGGGATGTCAGCTATATGCCAATTTATATGAAGAAAAACCGGCCGGCGTATCTGCTGACGGTATTGTGCCATCCGGATGACCGGGAACGGATGGAGCAGATCATTTTTGCGGAAACGACAGCTATCGGAATCCGACATGCAATTATGCAGCGGAGCATCCTGCACCGGGAGACCGACCAGAAAAAAAGTTCCTTTGGCAAAGTGGCAGTAAAACGTCTGCAGAAAGAGCAGGGAAAGGTGCTGACACTGGAATATGACAGTGTGGCAGCGATTGCACGAAGCACCGGACTGCCATTCCGTGACGTATATCGCAGTATAGAACTGGAACTATCCGGAAAGAATGAAAAAGGAGAAGAGACGACATGATCTATGTAGCTGTGATTGTGGCAATCTGTCTGGCGGAGCTGTTGATCCGCCGGTATATCAATCAAAATGTGGAAGAAGATGGACAGAAATGGGGAAAATGTGGTGTCCGTCTGCGAAAATATCATAATTATGGTATGGCAAATGATACGTTAAGAAAACGTCCGATGCTGGTAAAAATCATTGGCGTTGTGGTGGTGAGTTTTCTTGCGGTGGTGTTTTTATTCATGCTGACATTGAAAGGAGAAAAGGCAGGAAAATGGGGTCTTGCCCTGATTCTTGGCGGTGGACTGGCTAATCTGCTGGAGCGGTTTGTACATGGATATGTGACAGATTACCTGCAGTTTCGTGTGCCGCTGGCCTGTTTGAGAAAACTTATCTATAACGTCGCGGATCTGTGTATCTTTGCCGGAACAGCAATCTTATTTTTCCGGGAGCTGGCAGAAGCGGTCAGCTGACCGATTCCGCAGCGATGCCATTTTGACGCAGAAATACCTGAACGAGCCGGTCCCATTCCTGTTCCAAAGACTTGTCCAGGGAAAACAGCCGGTAGGATATACCTGTGGTACAGGTCAGCACTTCATTTTTATAAGTGAAATGCACATACATACCGCTGATGTCTTTGGATGTAAAATCGGTGCCGGAACGTGTGATAGTCTTTTCCTGGTTTTCCGGGGAAAGCAGAAATACGAACTTAAAAAACAAGGGTTTCTTTTTGCCCTGCATTATTTTCAGGCAGCTCGGCCGCAGCAGGGAAAACGGAAGGTAGGACAGATCCTGTAGATGCAGCGTGTCCAGTTCTTCCGGTTCATAGTAATCCGGATGGAACGAGCCATCGATGGTATAAGTGGCAGCCTGGGTGATCACTGCTTCCTGAAGCAGAAAATGGTCACACATGCCGTCCTTTAACAGTTTATTGATAAAAGTACCGATCTCGGTGATTTTCAATGCAATCATGCGGAATCTCCTGTTCACAAAAATGTATGATTGTGGTATGATAACCATTTAAGATCTATTATAAAAGTGAACAGAAAAAAAAGCAATAACAAAGATGGGGTACAGTTCACTCATGGTGCGTATGAACATCGTGAGTGTCTGTGCTGTCTATGATAGAAAGAACGGGGACAACTGAGTGAGAAAGAAAAAAATGTGTGTTTACAGACGGATGGGCATTGTGCTGCTCATCAGCTGTATGGTACTGGTGCTTGGAAGCTGCGGAGGCAAAAAAACGGATATGACGGAAGTGGCAGACCGGGTGGAAAAAATGGTTACCGGGAACAATCCGCTGCAGGTAAAGACGGTTTCGCAGGACAAATATGCATACAGCACATTGGATGATGCGACGAAACTTGTATATGACGAAATCTTATATGCGATCGTACATCGAAAAAAGGAAGTACAGATTGCTACCACGGATGTGGAGCAGATGGAGCTTGCATATCTGGCGGTGCGGTATGATTACTGTGATCTGTTCTGGCTGAAGCAGTTTTCCTATGTGACATACAGCAGGGATGATGAGATCACAGCCATTGAAATCACCCCGGAATACAGCATGACAGCGGAAGAACAGAAGAAGACACAGAAGGCGATTGATAAGGAAGCGGACCGGATGCTGGCGGATGCACCGAAAGAAGGCAGTGATTATGAAAAAGCGCTTTATGTGTTTGAAAAGCTCATCGACGAAGTGGATTATGTGGAAGATTCCGCAGATAACCAGAACATCATCAGTGTTTTTCTGAATCATGAAACCATTTGTCAGGGATATGCCTATGCGACGCAGTATCTGCTGGAAAAACTGGGGGTTTCCTGTACGACAGTCATCGGAAATGTCAGTGACGGACCGCATGCATGGAATCTGGTGCAGCTGGACGGAGCATATTATTATATGGATACTACCTGGGGCAATTCCCAGTATCTGTCCCGACAGTCGGAACAGAAAGAATCTGTGCTTTCCAAATATGTGGACTACAATTATTTCGGGGCTACCACAGCAGATATTATGCAGTCCCATACACCGGACAGCAGGATTCCGCTGCCGGAATGTACAGCGGTAAAAGATAATTATTATGTGCACGAAGGCCGTTATATTACCGAATGGAATCAGGATGTCATCGGGGCTTTGTTTGGAACTGCATATAATAACAGAGAAGAAATGATGCAGGTAAAATTTGCCAGTGTAGATCTGTATGAACAGGCCATGCAGTATTTTGTGGAAGAATACGGAATCGCAAAATACTGTCCGGGACTTCAGAGTTTTCATTATATGGAAGATATCGAGGGCTGTGTTCTTTTCATTGTATATGATTATTAGAAAAAGGAAGTGCAAGATACTATGGGAAAAAAGATCAATCTATCACACAATCTGATGGGCTGCCGGTTAGACAACTGGATCCGCCTGAAGCGAAGCAATCCGATCACAGAGGAAAATAAAGGCCAGGTGCGGCTGATCACGGCGGTTTCTTCCATTCTGGCAATTCCGGCATTTCTGGAATGGCTGGTGTTTTATGTTCCAATCAAGCGGACAAAGATAAAAAAAGATCCGGTATATATCGTTGGTTACTGGCGTTCTGGAACGACATTTTTACAGAATCTGCTGACCAGGGATCCACAGTTTGGATGGTTTGATCCGGTGCGTACCGTGACGTTCAGCAATTGTATTTTCATGAAAGGAATCCTTGCAAAAGCTCAGAAAAAACTGCTGCAGGGAGCGCGGCCGATGGATAATCTGGAATATACACTGGATCTTCCGATGGAGGAAGTATTTGCCCAGGCAACGATTTCTACGCAGGCCATCAGCCATATGCTGGTATTCCCGGATGGCGGCAATGGTGTCAAATACATTGAGACAGCTTTTATTGATGAACAGGATGAAAAGCGGCAGCAGGAATGGCGCAAAGCCTATGATTACATTCTGAAGAAGGTCACATATCTGTATGGCGGCAGACAGCTTTTACTGAAAAGCCCGGAGAATACCTGCAGGATCGGTGCTCTGAAGCGCTGCTATCCGGGTGCAAAATTCATCAATATTTACCGAAATCCGTACACGGTTGTCATGTCCACCATCAATATGTTTACCAAGGAGATGGGGCTGTTCTGCCTGAATGATCCGGCACCATATGAAGTGATCGAGGACGTGACGATTGATCTGTTTGAACGAATTTATAAGAAAGCTTTCCGGGAACTGGAAGAAATGCCGCCGCAGGATCATATCGATATCAAATATGAGGATTTCTGCAAGGATCCGAAGGGATATGTAAAGCTGATCTATGAACATCTGGGGATTGACGGATTTGAGGAGGCAAAACCTTACTTTGACGCATATCTGGAGAGTCAGAAGAATTACAAAAAGAACAAATTTGAACTGACACCGCGGCTGCGGGATAAGATCAATGCAAAACTCGGATTTTATTTTGAACATTATGGATACGAGATGCAGAAGTAACGTTGCAGTGTTACGTGAGAACAGTAACAGGGCTGACCCATCACAAAAAAATAAGATAAAACAGGTGCAAAATAACAGTATCTGGTGTATACTTTTGTTCTAGGATCAAAAGATACGTTGCGGGATGTTCCGCAGGTATGATAGAAAGGAGAATTTCATTATGGAAAAAATTAGTGACAGCATGAAAAAAATCTTATTGGCAGGTATTGGCGCAGCAGCTACGACTGCAGAAAAATCCAAAGAAATTCTGGATGATCTGGTTAAAAAAGGCGAACTGACGGTTGAGCAGGGAAAAGTGCTCAATGAGGAGTTAAAGCATAATGTAAAACAGACATTCAAAAAAGACGAAGAAAAAGATCCGGCTGATGTATTAAAAGGAATGTCCCCGGAGCAGATCGCAGCTCTGAAAGACGCAATTGCCCAGAAAGAAGCTGCGGATGCGGCGCAGGATGATGAAGAGGAAGCACCGGACGAAGTGTAGAGACTGTTTTGACAGCTTTACTGGAATAGATAATAGGAAAATATGAGTGAAAAAGAATCAAACGGAACCCGTTTACGGGAAATAATTTCAGTCATACACAAACATCAAATTGCCAGGGGGGTAACGCCGGAAAAGCTGCGCCTTATCCTGGAGGATCTTGGCCCAACTTATATTAAGCTGGGCCAGATTATGTCCATGCGCTCTGATATTTTTCCGAAAAAAATCTGTGACGAATTTATGCGTCTGAGATCGGAAGTGACACCGATGCCATTTTCAGAAGTCCGTGAGGTCATTGAGCATGCTTACGGTACGAAGCTGGAGGACGTGTTTGAAGAAATTCAGGAAACTCCTATCGGTTCGGCATCCATTGCACAGGTGCATAAAGCAAAGTTGAAAAGCGGTGAGACAGTAGTAGTAAAAGTGCAACGCAAGGGCATTTACGAGACCATGTCCCGGGACATCGCATTTTTGCATCGGGCTGTCAAACTGATGCCGCCAATCAATATGGCCGGTCTGGTGGATATGAATCAGGTGCTGGATGAAATGTGGGTAGTAGCGCAGGATGAGATGAACTTCCTGGCAGAAGCTGCGAACATGGAAGAGTTTGCGCGACTGAACAAAAATGTGGCATTTGTCACAAGCCCGATGCTGTATCGGGAATATACGACCACCCAGGTGCTGGTGATGGAGTACATTGACGGTATCGGAGTGGATGAAAAAGAAAAACTGCTGGAAGCGGGCTATGATTTGTGTGAGATCGGCTCTAAAATGGCAGACAACTATGTGAAACAGATAATGGAAGACGGATTTTTCCATGCGGATCCACATCCGGGTAACATGCGTATCCGGGACGGAAAAATTGTCTGGATCGACATGGGGATGATGGGGCGGTTTTCCCAGCGTGATCAGGTGTTGTTAGGAAAAGTGATCAAAGGAGTGGCTACGAATGATGTGAGTCTGATCGTGGAAGCCGTACTTTCACTGGGAGATTTTCATGACAAGCCGGATCAGAAACTGCTGTATTCGGATATCGGAGACTGGCTGACCAAATATGGCAATGCAAATTTTGGCGGACTGAATATGGGAACGCTGATGCAGGATCTGATGGATATTATGAAAGAAAACAGAGTATCCATGCCTCACAGTCTGACCATGCTCGTACGCGGGTTGACAACCATAGAGGGTGTCATTGCAGAAATCGCCCCGGATATCAATGTGGTGCAGGTGGCGGCGGCACGGATGTCAGGAAACCGGTTTTCCACTTCTAATATGAAAGAGGAACTGCACATTGGTGCGAAGGAAGTGTGGCAGGCATTGCAGAAGGGGATTAAGATCCCGTCCTATATTTCCGATCTGCTGCGCAGTTATATGCATGGGCAGACCAGTATCAATCTGGATCTGCATGCCACAGATGATCTGACGCTGATGCTGAATGCACTGGTGCGGCGCCTGGTTATGGGATTTCTGATCATGGCATTGCTGATCAGTTCCAGTATTATATGCACCACAAATATGGAACCGAAACTGCTGGGAATACCGGCATTAGGCGCAATCGGTTATTTCCTCGCCATTATTTTTACTGCGCTGGTGTTTATCAGTCATATTCGGTCCAAAAAGAAAAAACGATAGAGAGAAAAGAGATTTATAAGTTATGAAAACAAAAGCAAATAAACCGGCAAAATCCAATATTGCGAAAATGGCGATCGTGGGCGTATTGTCTGCAATCGCCTATTTACTGATGTTTATGGAATTCAGTGTTCCGCTGATGCCGGTATTTATTAAAATGGATCTGTCTGATTTCCCGGCACTGATCGGAAGTCTCGCAGTTGGTCCGGCAGGTGGTATTATCATCGCACTGATCAAAAATCTGCTTCATCTGACTGTCACATCTACCGGTGGAGTCGGAGAACTGTCAAATTTTATTCTGAATGCAGTATTTATCCTGCCGGCAGGATTATTATATAAGAAAAAGAAATCAAAAAAGAGTGCCTGTGGAGGAGCAGTCCTGGGTGCCATTTTAATGGCTTTAGTCAGTGTGGTATCGAACTATTTTGTGGTTTATCCGGTATATTATAATTTCATGCCGGCAGACACGATCCTGGCCGCTTATCAGGCAATCTTTCCGGGAGTAAAAAGCATCTTGCAAAGTCTGATCGTCTTCAATATGCCATTTACTTTTGTAAAGGCGATGATCAGCGTGGTCATTACGTTTTTGGTATACAATCATCTGGTACCGATCCTGACGATGAACAAACGCAGCGAATAAACAGTATAGAAAAAGGAGAACAAAAAAATGAGTAAGTACAGATTAGACACAACTTGTGTACAGGGGGGATATCGTCCGGAAAACGGTGAGCCGAGACAGATTCCGATCGTTCAGTCCACCACCTTCCGCTATGAAACCAGTGAGGCAATGGGCAGATTATTTGATCTGGAAGATACCGGGTACTTCTACACCCGTCTGCAGAATCCGACCAATGACACGGTAGCAGCAAAAATCGCAGAGATGGAAGGTGGAACCGCAGCAATGCTGACATCTTCCGGACAGGCAGCAAACTTTTTCGCACTATTTAATGTGTGCGAGTGTGGCAGCCACATTGTAGCGTCTTCCGCTATTTATGGAGGAACGTTCAATCTGATCGAAGTGACAATGAAAAAAATGGGGATTACAGCGACATTCGTAGCACCGGACTGCACAGAAGAAGAACTGAATGCAGCATTTCGGGATAATACAAGAGTTGTATTTGGTGAGACGATTGCAAACCCGGCACTGACAGTTCTGGATATCGAAAAATTTGCAAAAGCAGCACATGCACATGGAGTGCCGCTGATCGTGGATAATACGTTCCCGACACCGGTAAACTGTAATCCGTTCAAATGGGGGGCAGATATTGTAACTCATTCCACGACAAAATATATGGACGGGCACGGTGCTGCAGTAGGTGGAGCCATCGTAGATTCCGGTAATTTTGACTGGATGGCACATGCGGACAAATTCCCGGGACTTTGCACACCGGATGAATCTTATCATGGAATCACTTATGCAGAAAAATTCGGACAGGCTGGAGCGTTTATCACAAAATGTACGGCACAGCTGATGCGTGACCTGGGAAGCATCCAGTCTCCGCAGCATGCATTTTATCTGAATCTCGGTCTGGAATCCCTGCATGTGCGTATGCCGCGTCATGTGGAAAACGGACAGGCTGTGGCAGAATTTCTGTCAAACCATCCAAAGGTAGTGCGTGTAACATACAGTGGACTTCCGGGAGACAAATACTATGAACTGGCACAGAAATATCTGCCGAAGGGTGGCTGTGGTGTCGTATCCTTTGAACTGGAAGGCGGCCGTGCAGCAGCAGAAAAATTTATGAAGCATCTGAAACTGGCAGCCATCGAGACACATGTGGCTGATGCAAGAACCTGCTGTCTGAATCCGGCGACATCTACACACCGCCAGATGACAGATGAGCAGCTGGAGGCAGCCGGAATTCCGGCGGGACTGGTGCGGATGTCCTGTGGTCTCGAAGACAAGGAAGACCTGATTGCAGATCTCGCACAGGCTCTGGATGCCATCTAAACGGATATAATGGAACTGAACGAAATAAAAGAAACCGGACACAGTGATGTTATCTTATAACATTTGATATATACGTTCCTACTGATGAAAAAAACGGAAACCAACGCAGACGACAGGAAAATGCTTCGTGTCTGCGTTGGTTTCCGTTTTCAACTTTTAAATACAAAGAAATAAAAACTAAAGTCGACTGATAATGTCGCGTTTGTAATTCAGAAACGTTTCCGTCAGATAGAAATCGTCAGGCCTTGGTTTCTGTTCATGAATTACGATCTCGTCCTTCTGATGCAGTTCAATGTTGATGTCTTTGAGGATTGTGCACTGATTATATGTTTTTGTAATATGTTCTGCTTTTAATAATGCCATTTTAATTTCCAAGATAGTCGTTTGTAAATCCTTTGCCGGTCAGATCTGTGGATGTCAGATTATTTTCTGCCAGCCAGCTGTAAAATGCATTCCAGCGGTCTGCATCAATGAAGCCCCATTTGGCTGCATCTGCAATATACTGATCGGAAATATACTGCTGGGAAGCCTGAACCAGCTCTTCAGAACCTTTCAGGGAACCGGTGTTGTCACCTGCAAGCAGCATGTTTGCTGCATCTACCGGATTCTGGATTGCATATTCATAACCTTTCTGTGTTGCTTCCAGGAATTTCTTTGCAATATCCGGATGCTCCTGTAAGAATGTATTGTTTGCAATGATCACCGGTGTGTAGTAATCAAATACCGGGTTGATATCTTTAAAGAAGAAGAAATCACAGTCTGTATTTTCCTGTTTTGCGTTGATACCACCCCAGCCGTAGAACACCCAGATGGCATCTGTCTGATGAGCAGCCAGTGCAGCCGGTTCGTCTGTGATGTCGTTCGGAATCAGTTTTACTTTGCTGAAATCACCGCCATCCTCGTTGACAACTGTCTCCAGAGTAGCAAGCTCGATTGGAGATTCCCAAGTGGAGTAAGTCTTGCCTGTCATGCCGGCCGGTGTATCAATGCCGTCACCTTTACGGGACATGATGCCGGATGTGTTATGCTGTAATACAGCAGCAACAGCTGTGATATTAAGCGGAGCATCAGAGTCCAGGGATGCTGCCATAGTGTCCTGTGCCGCAATGGCAAACTGAGCCTGACCTGCGGAACACATCAGAGCAGCACCGTCCTCTGGCGGCTGTACGATCTGAACGTCCAGACCTTCCTGCTCATAGTATCCCAACTGCTGTGCCACATACAGACCGGTGTGGTTGGTGTTCGGTGTCCCGTCCAGGCAGAATGTGATTTTTGTCAGCTTTTTGTTATCCTTTTTGGAAGTGTTTTCCGCAGCAGCGGAAGAACTTTCAGAAGCATTTCCTGCATTGTTGCCTGTGCCGGTGTTTCCGCAGGCAGCCATGGAAAATACCATAGCGGCAGCCACAGACAGAGCTGCAAGTTTCTTTAAATAATCTTTTTTCATTCTTCATTTCCCTCTCTTTCTGTTCTTATCCACGGCATGGATAGATTTCTGATAACCATCAGAGTGGCACTGACAAAGTTTTCCTCCTGATAAAAAATGCCTGTGAAGTGAAAATCAGAAAAACATCTGCCGGTGGCAGGCGCTAAAAATGCATAACAGTATTCCGATATACTTCCAGGGCTGACATTGTCCAGCTGGTATCATACAGCACAGATTTTGGGATGTCAACCAATCCTAAATAATTTATTAAGGAAATATTTCTTGTAAATTAACAGGAAAGATGATAAAGTGAATGAGACCTGTAAAATGTAATCAGGATATGGGTCTTTTGACACCAAAATCAATTTGACAAAAGTAGTCTGTTTGCGTACAGAAAAATTGCTGTGGAAGAGTTCCATGGCTTATCTGCATGTAGGAAAACAGACTATTTGGTTTCCATTCACCTCAGTCGTGGACTGAACCTGAATTTTGAATAGCCGGCAGGGCAGATGCAGGCAGCCGGCGGGAAAAGGAGTAAATGCTGATGAATGCGAAAATAATTATTGCAACACATAAAATGTATGATATGCCTCAGGATGACATTTATCTGCCGGTACATGTCGGCAGGGAAGGAAAAGATGCATTGCCATATCAGCCGGATAATACCGGAGACAATATTTCCGCAAAAAATCCGAGCTACTGTGAGCTGACCGGACTGTACTGGGCGTGGAAAAATCTGGACTGTGATTATCTTGGACTGGCACATTACCGCCGTCACTTTTCCATGAAGAGCAGATCTTTCCGCAAAAGTCATACACCGATGGAGTGTGTACTTACCGGGGATGAGCTGGCACAGCTGATTCCGAAGTATAAGATCATTGTTCCGAAGAGACGGAACTACTATATCGAATCACTTTATTCTCATTATGCGCATACTCATTATGCGGAACATCTTGATATTACCAGAGAAATCATCAGTGAAAAATATCCGGATTATCTGGAAAGCTTTGACAAAGTAATGAAGCAGACCGGCGGATATATGTTTAATATGTATATAATGGAAAAATCTCTGTCAGACGCATATTGCAGCTGGCTGTTTGACATTCTGTTTGAACTGGAAAACCGTGTGGGAGACAGAGAATATTCCTTTTTCCAGGGAAGATTTTACGGAAGAGTCAGCGAGATCATCTTTAATGTATGGCTGATGAATCAGAAAGAAGAAATCAAAGAGATTCCTTATATTCATATGGAAGAAATCGACTGGAAGAAAAAAGGAATGGCCTTCCTGAAAGCAAAATTCGGGAAAAAGAAATACGAAGGAAGTTTTTAGGGGAGGATTATGCAATACAGGACAACAAAAAGAGAAAGTTTCTTTCTGATAATCTACACCGTATATATGATCGTATTGCTTCTGTCACAGACTGCGTTTGAGGAAATGGGTGCGGCATCTTCTATCTTTAAGTATGTCCGTTACCTGTGCTATTTCCTGGCAGCGCTGCTCATTCTGCAGGACAGTTACCGGGAGAAACAGATCTGGGGCGTGGCAATCCTTGGTGTACTCACGGTGGGAACCGTAGTCTGCTCCGGCAACAGTACGTTCATTTTATACCTGATCATGATTCTCGCTGCAAAGGAAGTCAATGTCAGAACCATCGTAAAGCTGACCTGCATCATACAGGGAGCGATGCTGCTGTCAATCGTGGTCATGTCACAGATCGGTATCATACCGGATTATATCTTTGATGCGTCTACCCGTCAGCGGCACGGACTTGGATTTTTATGGACGACAACAGGTGCGATCCTTTATTTTTACTTTATGGTTCTTTATATTTATTTGCGAGAAGAGCGTGCACATCTGATCGAGTATGTGATTCTGGAGGCAGTAAACTTCGGGTTGTACAAACTGACCGATGCCCGTATGAGTTTTTATCTGTCCACATTGCTGCTGGTTTACGTCTATGTCATGCGTTTCTACTGGCAGAACCGCAAGGATCGGATCCGCAAGAACCGGCTTCTGATCGGTGCACCGGCATTTTTCTGTATCCTTGCCGTGGCATGTCAGATTTTTTATATACCGACCGATGCTCGTTGGCAGAAGATCAACAGTGTGCTCTCCGGACGACTGGAACTGGGATGCTTTGGATGGAGAGATTATGGCTTTTCTCTGCTCGGAACAAAAATCGAGTGGATTGGTTTCAGCCACAATGCAACGGCAGGAGCTTATAATTATGTAGACTGCTCCTACATGCAGATTTTGTTGGAAAACGGTCTGATTCCGCTTGTCATTATCATAGCTGTATATACTTATATTATGTATATGGCCGTAAAGGAAAAAGATTTTTATCTGCAGACGGCAGTGCTTCTGATTACTGCATTTTCTATAACAGAGCCTCGTCTGCTGAATCTTGCATACAATCCGCTGCCGTTTTTCGGCATCACTTATATCAGCCTGCGTGGCAGAAGTGCGCTGTTCCACCGGGAAGGCCACCGTCTGAACCGGCGTGTGCGGTTTCGTACCACACATGTAAGGCTGAAGGCAAGAAAGTAACAACAATGAATGAATACAGGAATAACGAGAATGAGTAAAAACAACAAATCAGTAAAAGTCAATTTTATTATGAATGCAATCCTCAATCTCTCTGCTGTGATCTTTCCACTGATCACATTCCCGTATGTATCGCGGATCCTGACACCGACAGGAACCGGGCGGGTTTCCTCTGCTGTGGCGCTGGTGACATATTTCGCAATGGTTGCACAGCTTGGTATCCCTACCTACGGTATCCGTGCATGTGCGATCGTCAGGGATGATAAGGAGAAACTGTCCCGGACGGCACAGGAGATCTTTATCATTAATATGATCATGTCAGTGATCGTATACGGAGTATTTTTCGGGGCATTGTTTTTTATCCCGGAAATGGCAGAGGACAAGACGTTGTATCTCATCTGCAGTACAACAATTGTGTTCAATCTTATCGGAATGGAGTGGCTGTATAAGGCACTGGAGGAATACAGCTACATTACAAAACGTTCCCTTTTCTTTAAATTCATTGCGCTGGTGCTGACCTTTGTGTGCATTCATACAAAGGACGATTATTTGTTTTACGGAGTGACAACAATTTTTGCCGCATCCGCATCCAACGTGATGAACTTTATTAACGTAAGAAAATACATTACGCTGAAACCGCTGCGTAATTATGATTTCAAACATCATATGAAACCAATCCTGATCTTCTTTGGAATGTCTGTAGCGACGACGATCTATACAAATCTGGATACGGTTATGCTGAAGTTTATGCAGGGCAATGAGGCTGCCGGTTATTATACAGCTGCCGTTAAAGTAAAAACGGTGCTGGTTGGTGTGGTAACATCCATCGGAACGGTGCTTTTGCCAAGAGTTTCATATTATATCGAGCAGAAACGTCACGATGAGTTCCGCAAGGTGACAGCGAAAGCCATGGAACTTGTTGTGATGATGGCATTGCCACTGGTGGTTTACTTTATCATCTATGCAAGGGAAGCAATTCTGGTGCTGTCCGGTGCGGACTATATACCGGCCATTATCCCGATGCAGCTCATCATGCCGACGGTATTTCTGATCGGCTTCACGAATATCACCGGTATTCAGATTCTGATTCCACAGGGCAGGGAGAATGTCGTACTGGTTTCGGAAATCGTTGGAGCGGTGGTTGATTTTGCAATCAACCTGGTACTGATTCCGAGTATGGGAAGTTCCGGTGCAGCGATCGGAACTCTGGTTGCAGAACTTGCGGTACTGATCGTACAGGCGATTGCAATGTGGAAGTTCCTGATGGAGATCATGAGAAAAATAAAAGCAGGAAAAATCGTACTGGCCTGTGTGCTTGGAACGGTTGTGGCACTTTTGGTGCATCTGCTCCCGATAACGAACAGCTTTATGATTCTGGTCATTACCGCATTGCTGTTTTTCGGCATTTACGGCGGAGGTCTTCTGTTGATGAAAGAGCCGCTGGTATACGAAGTGGTTGGTCAGATGAAAGAAAAATTCCTGAAAAAGTAAGATGGAGGCAAACATGGAGAAAAGAGAGAAAGAGTATACGAATCTGGATCAGGAACGCATTGTTACCGTTTCTGATCTGTTGAAAGAAATCCTTCGCCGGATTGGACTGGTGATCATTCTTGGTATCATTGTTGCAGCGTTATGCTGTGGCTATAAATATGCCAAAGACAGCAAAGCTGCGAAAGCTGCAAACAGTGAAGATACGACTACGACTATCAAACTTACCGACAAAGAGCAGACGGATGTGAATAATGTCATTGCTGTTCAGGACAATATGAAAGAGCAGCAGGCATATCTGGACAATTCTGTATTAATGCAGATCAATGCATATGACGAGAGCCGTGTGACTTTGCAGTACCGCATCATTACCGGCGACAAACAGCTCAGCAAAGATCTGCTCAGTGCCTATGATAACTATGTGACAAACGGCAGTCTGGCACAGGATATGATCAATCACGGTATCGATATGGATTTGCAGTATCTGACGGAGCTGCTTTACTTTGAAAAAGATTCTGATAAAGATTCTGATAAAGATGAGGGAAATTCTGACAGTACTGTGATCACAGATACGCCGGCATTGACCTTTGAAATCAGAGTGATCCATAAAAACCAGAAATCCTGCGAAGAACTGGCAGCAGTTATTCCGGAGTGCCTGAGTGATTTCGAGCAGAAACTGCAGGAATCTACCGGTTCACATGAACTGAACCTGGTGGATCAGAGCTATGCGGAAGTAGTGGATCAGGGATTATGGACTTATAAAATTGACCGTGTCAATAGTGTTGTTTCCATGAAGGAACGTGTAGATTCTTTAAAAGAGAAACTCAGTGCAGATCAGGTAGCACTGGTAGAAAAAAATCTGCAGAAAGTAGATAAAAAAGATGTTGCCAAAAAAGAAGTTGTAAAAGCGCATATCAGTAAAAAATATGCAGTGCTTGGTCTGGGCATCGGGATTATTCTTGCAATCCTTTATATTGTAATTACTTACATCTGGCGCGGAACCATCAATAACGAAAAAGATGTGACCTATCTGTATGGTGTACAGCTGATGGGAACTTTAAAAGGTAAAAACAAGAAAAGTATGCTGCTTCGTCTGTATGACAACCTTCGGGGAAAGAAACCGGTGGACTTTTCTGTGGAAGAAGCAATCGTATGTGCAGATGTGACCGGTTATTGCAGCAGAAATCAGATTCAGAAGCTGTTATTACTTTCCAGTGAGGAAGTGACAGAGACCGCATGGATCGATACACTGGTGAAAAAACTGAGAGAGGCCGGTGTGGAGGCCACTGTAGAGACAGACATCTTATCCAGCGCGGCTGCAAGAGAAAAAGCGGCCGGATATGAAGTGGCTGTCCTGATCGCACAGGTCCGCAGATCTGCATATGACACTCTTGAACAGGAACTGGGCTTCTGCCAGTTACAGAACATTCAGATTGCAGGTGCGATCGTAACCGAATAAAACATTAGGATCACGCACCGGATTCGTGTGTGTTTGACCTGGATCTCAGAATGAGGTAAGAAAAATGAGAAGAATGCGGCTTCTGACCGGGATTTTGTGTCCTGGTCAGAGGGTGCATTTTTACACTTTAAATGACACGGACCACACAGATGTGACCGTGAGAGAAAGAAAAAGGAGCAATCAAATGTCAGTATATGTGATCACGCATAAAAAATTTAACATGATTCCTCAGGAAAATTATAAAGTCTTATTGGTTGGCGCTTACCGCGGCCATGTATACGGAGACTGTTTTGACGATGCCGGTGACAATATTTCAGAGAAAAATGCAAACTATTGTGAGCTGACCGGTGTGTACTGGCTCTGGAAAAATCTGCAGAAAGATGATTATGTAGGCATTGTGCATTACAGAAGACTGTTTTCCAGATCTTTCAGTAAGAGCAAAAAACTTTCGGACAAAGATATCCGAAAACTGCTTGGAAAATATGATATTATTTTACCGTTTAAACAGAAGATGGAGCCGAACGTGCTGGAGCAGTTCTGCCAGATTTCCGGTCTGAAAAAAGATATGGACCGTGTGCGCGGAATCATTGAGCGCCAGTGTCCGGATTATCTGAGATCCTTTGACTCGGTCATGACAGATACGGAAGCGTATCTGTTCAATATGATGATCTGCAGCAGAGAGAAGTTTAACGCATACTGTCAGTGGTTGTTTTCTATTTTTGATGAACTGGAGCCAATGGTAGATCTGTCAGAATACAATGATTATCAGAAGCGTATCTACGGTTTCATCAGCGAACGTCTGCTGAACGTATGGGTGCGTCAGAATGAGCTGAAGGTATGTGAACTTGGCGTAGTCAATACAGAAGAAGACTGGTCTGCGGGCAAGAATTTCCTGACCGCCTGCAAACGTGTTCTGTTATATCATCTGCGGTAAGAAAGGACTGGGAGCAATATGAAAATAGCAGCAGTAGTTGTAACATTTAACCGAAAAGAATATTTAGTAAAAAATATCGAAGCATTACTGGCACAGGTCAATGCACCGATGGATATCCTGATCATCGACAACGCAAGTACCGACGGTACAGAAGAGACGATTCGTCATTACATGGATGCAGGACAGATCCTTTATGAAAATACCGGAGAAAACCTGGGAGGCGCCGGCGGCTTTAACTTTGGTATCCGACGTGCTTATGAGGCCGGTTATGATGCGATCTGGATCATGGACGATGACACTTATCCGCATCCGGATGCACTGGAGAAGTTCCTGCAGGCAGACAAAGACCTGAACGGCATGTATGGCTATCTGGCAGGAAAAGTGCTGTGGAAAGACGGCAGCTGGTGCGAGATGAATACCCCGAAATATAAAGGCGGCATGGCAGAAGGCAAGTACAAACAGATCGTACAGTCTTCTTTTGTATCTATGTTTATTCCGCGCAAATCTGTGGCAACCTACGGATTACCGATCAAGGAATTCTTTATCTGGGGCGATGATGTGGAATATACGAGAAGGATCGCACTGCGGGAGCCGAGTTACCTGGTAGAAGACAGCCAGGTGCTGCATGATACCAAGAATAATGTGGGTTCCAACATCGTGTACGATGATGAGCGTATTGACCGTTATCGTTATGCATACCGTAATGAGATGTATATCGCATTGCACGAAGGATGGAAGCGCAGAGTTTATCAGCAGCTGAAGATCTGGTATCATATTGCGAAGATTCTTTTGAAATCTTCCCAGAAGAAGAGAAAGATCAGACTGATCCTGTCCGCATCCAAAGAAGGTAAAACATTTAATCCATCCATCGAATATATATCAGATGAGAGATAAGGAGCAGACAACTATGGAAAAGAAAGTGCGTGTACTGGAAGTGTTTGGAGAGCCAATCTCCAATGGCGGTCAGGAATCCTTTGTAATCAACATTGTGCAGCATATCAATCATGAACATCTGGCCATCGATATGTTGACCCCTTATTATTGTGATAACTCTTATTATGAGGATATCGTAAAATCTTTCGGCGGAACGATCTATACCTTTGGGCTGAGCTTTGAGCCGGGTAAGAGCCGTTTCAATATCAATGACAAGATCGATGCGTTTTTCAAAGAGCACCCTTATGATGTGGTGCATATTCACAGCGGAAGTATTTCTATTCTGTGCATTATGGCACATTTTGCAAAGAAAAACCATGTGAAGAAGATCATTGTACATTCCCACTGTGCAGCGGAGCACAAGACATTAAAATACCGTCTGACCAGGATGGCATCTTACCCATATATCATGAGTGCACCGACGGACTACTGTGCCTGCTCTGTGGTAGCCGGTGAGTGGAAATACCCGAAGGCAATCGTAGATCATAAACTGAAAGTTCTGAAAAACGGTGTGGATCTGGAGAAGTTTGCATTTAATGAAGAGACGAAGCGTGAGATCCGAAACAAGCTTGCGATTCCGGAAGATGCTTTTGTATTGGGACATGTGGGTCGTTTCAGTTATCAGAAAAATCATGAGTATCTGATCCGTATTTTTGCGGAAGTGAGAAAACGGAATGAGCACGCAGTGCTGATGCTCATCGGTGACGGTGAGAACAAGCCGGATGTGAAAAAACAGATCGAGGAGCTGCATCTGACAGACAGCGTCCGTTTCTGTGGTCTGGTAAATAATGTCAACGACTATATGCAGGCCATGGATGTCTTTGTATTGCCGTCCCGTTATGAGGGATTGCCGATCGTAGGTGTTGAGGCGCAGGCAGCAGGTCTCCCGGTCATTACATCCGTAAACGTATCTGAGGAACTGGAAATCTCCGATCTTGTGACATTCCTGGAACTGAAGGAAGATGTATCCGAGTGGGCAGACAAAATTTTGAGCTATGAAGGAAAAGAACGAGAGGATGCATCGGAGCAGATCCGTTCTCATGGATACGATGTACAGTTTACGGCAGATGAAATTGAGAAAATGTATCTGTCCTGATTCTGAAGTCAAAGGAGCATAGTATGGCAGTTCCGAATGCTTTCGATGAAAGAAGCATTCCGAATCTGCCCGGTGTAGAAAGAGGGGACATAGACTTGAATAAAACCGAACCAAAGACAGCCGTGAAAACGGGAAGAGTCCAATGGATCGATTTTGCAAAAGGAATTGCAATCCTGGCAACGATACTGGGGCATACGGCGGACGTCGGAAAAACAGGAAGCGATGTGCGGGCTTTGATTTTTTCCTTCCATATGCCATTGTTTTTTATCCTGTCGATTCTGACATATCGCTGCTCCAACTCTTTGGAAGAGTATAAAATGAAGCAGAAAAAGGCAGCAAAGCATCTGCTGGTTCCGGCGGTGGTCGTATTTGCCATCGCGACAGTGATTGAGTGTGTGCAGGATACGACATTGCTGACACAGTTTGAATACTGGCAGGAAAAACTGTATACGTTTATCATCGGCAGTGGTACCTCCGTGGAGTACAGTGGGATTTCTGTAGCCGCTTTCGGAATTGCCTGGTTTTTCTTTGCGCTGTTTATCGGAAGAGCGATTTTTGACTATATCCATCTGAGTATGAAGGAAGATTCCCAGATTCTGGTGGTATCCATGATCGTAGGTGCCATTGGAATGATCTGGGGGATGCTGATGCAGCTGCCGTTTTCTCTTGATATCGCACTGGCGATCATGCCGTTTTTCTACTGGGGTTATCGGATGAAACGGATGGATCTGACGAAGTCTCCATTGAAAAAGGCACTGATCTGGGGTGTGATCTGGATCGTGACATTGATGATTACCGTGCCGGACTGGGAAATACGGATTTATCTGGAGCTGGCAAACCGCCGCTATCCGTTGTTTCCGATCTGTTTTATTACAGCTGTGGCAGGAACGATGTGTATCAGCGAACTCAGTGTTATTTTCTGCAAAGCAAAACATCTGGTAAAACCAATCGTGTTCCTGGGCAGAAATTCTCTGTATCTGCTGTGTGTACACATTCTGGATGGCAACTGGGAGTCTGTGTGGCATGTGGAAGGACATCAGTTCCACACGGCCCTGCGGCGTTGTGTGGCAGATATTATCGTATTTCTGGCAGTGATGCTGGTGCTGACTGCCTGGAAAAAAATCCGGCGGTCCATACAGACAAAAAAAGCACAAAGCTGTGCATGATAGGATAATTGTATGAAAAAGAAAATATATATACAGATACTGGGTGTCATTGCCTGTCTGGCTGTAGTGGCGATGCATGTCAACGGATGCTTCTGGCAGTTCAGCTATGACAGGTACTGGATCACCGCAAATATTATAGAGTGCATCTGCTATTTTGCAGTGCCGATCTTCTTTATGATATCAGGTGCAACGTTACTGAATTACAGAAAACGTTATACCACAGCGGTATTTTTCAAAAAAAGATTTGGAAAAACGCTCGTTCCGTTTCTGATTTGGTCTGTGATTTCTGCAATCTGGTATTATATCGTATATCACGCAAGACCGGAGGGCATCCGGGAAGTGGTGGATGGAATTCTGAATACAAGATATGTGGATATTTACTGGTTTTTCCCGGCTTTGTTTTCCGTATATCTGTGTATCCCGATCCTGTCCTGTATTCCGGAGAAGTACAGAAAGCGGATCTTTGGCTATGCGATCCTGGTGTATTTTGTTTTGGAAGCACTGGCACCGCTTGTATGCAACCTGATGCATATTGAATTTAATGAGGGATTTGGAATGCCGGCTGTGGGCGGATATCTGATCTACACGCTGCTGGGATACTGGATCGATAATTATGAGTTGTCGAAAAAATGGCGTTGCGTTATCTACGCCGCTGCCTTGGGAGGTTTCCTCTTGATGCTTGTGGGGACACAGATTCTGTCCCTGAAGAACGGAACCGTGGATACAACATTTAAGGAGTATCGGAATGTTCCGTGTATTCTGTATTCTACCGGAATATTTCTGTTTTTTAAGAATATAAAAAATGAGAAAGCGTTGGGTTGCCTTGCAAAACTGACCGCACCATTTTCATCGTTGCCTTTTGGTATATATCTGGTACACTTCTATTTAGTACAGATGGTGGCAATCTATCAGATATTTCCAATCACCAGCATCAAGTACCGGATCTTTGGAACGATTGCAATCTTCCTGATCTCCGCGGTGACAGTCAGAATCCTGCAGATAATCCCGGTCATCAGGAAAGCGATTCCATCCTGATCAGGTGTGAGATCATATGAAATGGGATATTGGAATGCAAAGGTACACGGAATTGTGAAAGAAAAAGTCTGCGTGTACATGTAAGTAAATGGAGGAACAAAACATGAAATTAAAAAAACTCAGTGTCGGACTTATGACAGCTGTTCTGACAGCAGGATTACTGGCTTCTCCGGCCATGGCATCAGAAGTGACAGATGCAGCTGCGGTACAGAACGGAACCGTAACGGTACAGGCTGCCGCAACAGAAAATGGCACTGCCGGAACCGGAACATCAGATGATATTCAGGGAGAAATCAAAGACACCGGAAAAGATGACGGTAAAGGAGATACTGGAAAAGAAGATACCGGCAAGGATGACGGTAAAGGAGATACTGGCAAAGACGATACGGGCAAAGATGACGGCAAAGAGGATGAAGCTTTTACCGGTTTAAAAGAGATTGATGGTATCTGGTGGTATCTCACCGAAGGTGATGTAGATGAATCTTATACCGGTCTGGCAGAGAACACATACGGCTGGTGGTATGTAGAAAACGGACGGGTAAACTTTGACTATTTCGGACTTGCTAATAACGAAAACGGCTGGTGGTATGTCCGTGGTGGCGGAGTTGCATTTGATTATGTCGGATTCCAGGCAAATGAAGCCGGCTGGTGGCGCATTGAAGGCGGAAAAGTCAACTTTGAGGCAAACGGTCTCATTCCGAATGAAAATGGCTGGTGGTGTGTCCAGGGCGGCAGAATCAACTTCGATTACACTGGATTGGCTGAAAATGAAAATGGCTGGTGGTATGTCCAGGGCGGAAAAATAAACTTTTCTTACAGTGGTCTGGTACCGAATGAAGCCGGCTGGTGGAAAGTAACTAACGGAATGGTCGATTTCGGATTCCATGGCATTACAAATAATGAAGTCGGCTGGTGGTACTTACAGAATGGCTGCATCGATTTCGGCTACAATGGACTGGCACAAAACGAAGCCGGCTGGTGGAAGATCACCGGAGGCATGGTAGACTTCAACTACACCGGAATGGTACAAAACGAAGCCGGCTGGTGGTATGTAGCCGGAGGACTGGTAGATTTTAACTATAATGGAATCGGATCCAACGAAGCAGGCTGGTGGAAATTTACCAACGGTCAGGTGGATTTCGGATTTAACGGCATGGCGGGCAATGCCGCGGGCTGGTGGAAATTTAACGGTGGAAAAATTGATTTTACTTTTAATGGAATCGCACCGAATGAGAGTGGTTCCTGGTATTTCCGCGGAGGACAGCTTCAGTTTGGTTACAGCGGAACCGTGCAGTGGATGGGACTGAATTGCACGATCTCCGGCGGTAAATTAGTACCGGTGGGCGTTTCCGGTGCCATTGCTTCCAGGGCAGCTTCTGCGAATAGTGATACAAACTGGCTGATCGTGACAGATACCAACGCCTGCAGAACTGTTGTATTTTACGGTCAGAACGGCTGTTGGACAGCAGTGAAGAACTTGTCCTGTACACCGGGTAAAAATTCCACACCAACCGTAACCGGCGACTTCAAAGTAACCGGTCGTGGAAAATCCTTCGGTACCGATACATATACCTGCTGGTATTATACACAGTTCTACGGAGATTATCTCTTCCATTCTGTTATTTATAATCATGGAAGTATGAGCAGTATCCAGGACGGACGTCTCGGCATGAAACTGTCCCACGGATGTGTCAGACTTGCGATCAATGAAGCAAAATGGATCTATGATACGATTCCAAACGGAACAAGAGTCAGAATTTATTAAGCAAGGAGCGGCAAAATCTATTTCTGACAGTCACATCATTGGATATAGGTGAAGAAAATGAAAAGCATCGGATGTAATACCGGTGCTTTTCCTATTTATCTCAGTCGAGAAGACTCCCACTTCTGCAAGTGGTGAGTAATAACAAGTCTTTCTCAGTGGGAGTACAATCTCCGACTGAGATAAACGTTCCGCGAGGGCGCACATTGTCTGGGAGACAATGGTTTTGCGCCGACCGAAACGAAGTGTAGAGTGCGGTGATTCTGAAAAGAATATGTCAGCTTTCGCTGACCAGAATCACGCACCAAGTCTCACGTGCGTTCGACTTGAATTCACCCCAATTTCTGCGTATACTGTAAGAGTGACAGAAGTATAACAAGGGTTAAAAAAGAAGAGACGGAGGAGAAACAGGTTTTGAAAAAGAAAAATAATATGGTGGAGTTGTGCCGATTTCTAGCGTGTTATGTCATTTTTTCCTATCATGCAGGCGGAAGATTTACGACCGGATGGATTTTTGTGGAGTTCTTCTTTATGCTGTCCGGATATTTTGCCATCAAACATCTGGTGCGGATGGAAGGAAAGATTGAGAATAAGGCAACCTATCCGATTCAGTATACGATCGACAAATTCAAGCGTTTACTGCCGTATACGACCGTGGGATTTGTGGCAGACTGCATAATCTCTGCCTGGAAATATCAGTTTACAGGCATGGAACTTGTGAAATGGATCCTGTATCTGCCGGTAAATCTGTTCTATCTGGCAGGAACAGGTATGATGCCGGCGGATGTTCCTATTTCCGACACGGTACAGACTTCTTATATCATGGGTGGCGCCCTGTGGTATATCTGTGCGATGTTTGTGGCTATGCCGGTAATGATGTATCTGTATCTGTACCTGGGAAAGAAGATTGGTCCGTGGCTTATCAGTTTTCTGCCGATGCTGCTATATGGATACCTGATTATCTGTGATGGTACCGTAAATGGCTGGCAGGCGGACTCATCTACGTTCTGTCTGAACGGATCAGACGGTACCGTTATAAATCGGTTGGAACAGCATTACTTACACTGGCAGAATTGTCTCTGCTGGCATTTGTGCTGTGTTTTGCATGTACAAGTGGATTTTCTCAGGATGGCCTGCTCATTGGCTGCTTTATCCTTCTGTTGAGTCTGATGTTGTCCGGAAAATCACTGACAGCAAGGATTCGCTTGCAGCCACTGATATGGCTTGGGACGCTCAGCCTTCCAATCTACTGTATCCATGAAGCGGTGATCATCAGCTTCTGGGGATATGAGATAGAAAAACGGAACATGTTCCTGATTATATTTGTGGCGGCATTGATTCTGCACCTGATGGTAAAAATTGGAAAACCATTGTTTGGGGCACTGGGTCGTGGGTTAAAAAAACTATGCTGTTATCCGGAACAGGACGCGTAAATCTTTACGAAATTATTAAAAAATCTTGAAAAAATTCATAAGAAATTATATAATATTTATTAATGTGAATAAAAAAGATATTTAAAAATGAGGGGTTACCGCAAAGATGAATTTTTCAGGAAAGAAAGTAATGGCATCTGCGCTGGCTGGTATTGTAGTAGCAGGGATGCTGGTGTCACCGGCTTATGCAGGTACAGCAAAAACAGCAAAAACAGCAAAAACAGCAAAAACGACAAAGTCTGCGAAGTCTGAGAAAAAGGAAGAAACAAGGAATGGATTTCAGCTGGATGACAAAACCGGTGAATGGCACATGTATGTGGATGGCGAGATAGCCAAAGATTATTACGGAATCGATCAGAACATCTATGGATGGTGGCGGATCGAGCAGGGTGATGTCAATTTTGACAGCATGAGTGTGGAAGCAAATCCGTATGGCTGGTGGAAATTAAACGGTGGTAAAGTAGATTTTGATTATACAGGTCTTGCTGCAAATGAGTATGGCTGGTGGTATATTCATGAAGGAATGGTAGATTTTGACCATTTCGGTCTGGAGCAGAATGAGTATGGCTGGTTCCGTATTGAGAGTGGAAAAGTAAACTTTGATTTTAACGGACTGGCTGCCAACGAATATGGCTGGTGGTATCTGCAGGGGGGCAGAGTAGATTTTGACTATACCGGACTTGCAGCCAATGAAAACGGAACCTGGTATGTACGGAACGGTCAGATTGATTTTTCCTATAACGGTCATGTAAAAATCGATGGAAAACAGTATCTGGTAAAAGGCGGACAGGTTTCCCAGGAAGCGTATATATGGCCACTGGACGGCTACACCAGATTAAGTGATACATTCGGCGAGCGTATCTGCCCGTTCCACGGAAAAGAATTTCATGATGGAGTTGATATTCCGGCACCGGGAGGAACAAATATTATGGCAAGCGCTTCCGGCGTTGTTACAAAAGCAACTTACAGTTCAAGCTTTGGAAATAATATCACCATCGATCATGGAAACGGTGTAGAGACGATGTATCTGCATTGTTCCGCACTGGCTGTCGAAGAAGGCGATCATGTGGAGCAGGGACAGGTTATCGCGTATGTCGGAACCACAGGAAGTTCCACCGGCAATCATCTGGATTTCCGCTTTAAAGTAAATGGAGAATATGTAGATCCTTTGAGTATGGTACAGCCGTAAAAAAAAGAATAGAAGCATCTGTAACAGGATGATGATTTAGAGAACGTAAAACTCTTACTGTCAGAGAACTCTGGCGGTAAGAGTTTTTTTTGATAGGAATAAAAAACCACATATTCATGTAGTTTTTTTCAAAAAGAGATGCAGGTATAATACAGATAACAGATAGATGAGCTCAACTATCCAAAACATAAGGAAAGAGGTATAGAAATGAATACAACTATTATTATTATCGGATTCATTGCTATTGCTGTTTCGGTGATATGGGGAACGAAATTCAAAACAAATGTTGGTATTGCAGCGCTTGTGTTTGCATTTCTTCTGGGGTTATTCGGTCTTGGCATGAAAGCATCTGACATCTATGCATTCTGGCCGGCACGAACAACCGTACAGCTTATTATTGTAACGGCATTCTTTGGATTTGCGGTAGAAAATGGAACTATTGATTATATTGCGAAACTGGTCATTTACTGGACACGAAAGATTCCCTGGGCGTTGCCGATCGTGTATCTGCTTCTGAATTTTGCATTATCTGCGATTGGTGTATCTCCGCCAGCCGTAAACATGTTCCTGATCCCGATTTTTATTACCCTGTGTTACGCAGCCAAAACAAATGAACTGTTTTTATCAATCGGTTCCAATGCGGGTGGTATGTCGGGTACGTTGTGCTCAATCGGAATGGTTGGTATCATGCTTGGCGGTATGATATCCTCCGTGGATGAAGGTATTGATACAAGTGTTATCATCATGCATGTTTTCCGGACGGCAACGATTGTATTCTTTATTATTTTTGCAGTTTATTATGTGGTATTGAAGCTTTGGAAAATGAAACTTCCAGAAGAACTGATCAGAAAACCGGAAGCACCTACGGCAGAACAGAAAAAGAATCTGATTATTATTCTTGTGTGCATTCTGTTCTTGTTTGTACCGGCAGTGATAAATACCTTTGTGCCGAATCCGGTTCTGGCACGGATTTCAAATCTGGATATATCGCTCGTATATGCGGCTGGTATGATCGCACTGACCATTTTTAAATGTGGAAATGAACGTGAAGTTATAAAAAAGAGTATTCCGTGGAGTGTCATTATTTTATTGGGTGGAATGACCTGTCTGATGGGAGTTATGCGGACAGCAGGACTTGCGGATCTGATCGTAAACGCTGTATCAGCCGGTACTTCTGTAAAAATGATTCCAATACTCATTGTATTATTATCCGGAATACTGAGTCTGTTTTCCGATGGTACAAGTGTGGTTATGCCATTGATGATTCCAATCGTGGTAAGTCTTGCATCAGCAACAGGGATCAATCCTGCAGTATTGATTTCCTGTGTCTGTGTACCGGCAATTGGAATGGGCATGTCTCCATTTTCCACCGGCGGTGGTGTATTCCTTTCCTTTGTGCGTGAGGACCGTTTCCAGAAGATGATGATACAGTCACTGATTGCTGTATTGTGTAATCTGGGAATGATGGTGGCATTGTGTGCAATTGGAATTTTACGATAGCAAAATGTGAGGATTGTTGAAATGAAAATTACAAATATTTATGTCAGACGTTTAAAAAGCAAATATACCGGACCGGTGGAAGCTTATTCGGATACCTGCATTGTAAATGCTACGGATATTTATCCGGATTTTGTCCGGCACAGTGCGGCCAGCAGAGTGGCGATCACTCCGGTTCCGAATCCAGAAGGCGGTTTAAAGATCGTACAGGATTTCCTGTATGTGGAAACAGATGAAGGAATTACCGGTGTGGTTGGTCCGATTACGTTCCCGGGAATTACATACTATCTTCTGAACCATGTAAAGCATACTTTAATGGGACAGGATCCTATGAGAATTGAGTATCTGCATGACATTATGTATCGGATTGGACTGGATCAGACCGCCGGGGATCTGACGCGTGCGGTCAGTCATGCTGAAATTGCACTGTGGGATATCAAATGTAAGAAACTTGGGGTGCCGCTTTATGAACTTCTGGGAGGAAAAGTCCGTGATGGAGCACCGGAATATACAAATACAGCTGGATTGCCCCATGATGATAACATTTTGCTCCCTGTTTTAAAAGAACATACGGAAGCAGGATCACCTGGAGTTAAGATTTATTCCAAATATGGTCCAGTTCAGGGCAGAGAAGGCATTAAGAAAACCTGTGAAACATTAGAAAAAGTCCGTGCATGCATAGAACCTGACAAATTTATTGCAGTAGAAGCGGTATGTTGCTGGGATTACGAATATACGATGGAACTTGCAAAAGCGATAGAGCATCTGAACATTGCATGGCTAGAGGAACCGTGTCTGCCGGATCGTATGGATGAGTATGCAAGATTGAAAAGAGACTGTCCGATCGCGATCTCCGGTGGAGAACATGACACGAGCCGGTGGAAATTCCGACAAATGCTGGAAATGGATGCCTGCGATATCTATCAGCCGGAACCGGCTTGGGGTGGCGGTATCACAGAGACCATGAGCATTATCAATCTGGTGGGAGCATTTAACCGTAAAGTGTATCTGCATCAGTGTATTCCGAATGTGAATGCACATATCATGGCGGCAACAAATCCTGCAGTGGTACCAATGACGGAATATCTGTTGACGATAAACGAGGCATCTCAATATTTTCTGCAATATCCGTCCAGACCGCAGAATGGAAAAATCTATCCACCGGAAGTGGTGGGAGTTGGCTGCGATGTAGATGAAAGCAAGGTAGAGAATAGCGAGATCGTAGAATGATATAAGCATATTTAGCATACAGGCAATTTGCAGAAGTGAAACCGAAATAAGGTTCAGATATCAGATTATCCGAGCCTTATTTTGGTTTGTTTGTATATTGAAATATTGTTTTTTTCGGCTGGAAAGATTACAATTTTGTAAAAGGAGAGGTTGGAATGAATGCAGTGGAATGTTTCAGACAGGTGGCTGAAAATAACAGCGAAAAAAAGATTTTGTATGATGCGGGAAAGGAATATACCTATGGCGAGTTGGAAAGACAGCTGGATCAGATCTGTGCCCATCTTACAAAATCAGATAACAGGGAAGTCCTTGCGGTCAGTACATCAGATCCGGCAGAACTGTTATTATATTATCTGGCAGCTGTTGAGCGGCACTTATACTATCTGCCGCTGCCTCCGAATATGACCATGCAGGAAAAAGCGGAGAATCAGAAATTGCTTCAGATGTCAGGCAGTATGCCTTTTCGGGGATGTTCCATGGTTCATGTAGACAACCTGAAAGAAACGGAAGAAGAAGGAGAAATTATTTTCAGTACCGGAGGAACATCCGGACAGAAACGCTATGTGTGTATTTCCCATGAAATTTTATATCAGAGATGTATGGAAGCCTATGAATATGACAGAAATGAACCGGACATGGAAACATTGCTGCTTACACCTGTCTGGCGCTACCTCGGATTCAAAGAACTGCTTCGGATGGTATTAAGGAATCAGAGTGTAACTGTTGCGCCACATAAGGATATCGATGCGATGATAAAGACACTTCAGCAGCGTCGGATTACATATGTGATCCTAAAGTCGTCAATCCTATCAAATATTATTTACCATGAATCCTTTCGGACGGAGTATTTTTCGTCTATGCGTGTATTGCGATATTGTCAAGAGCCTATGCCGATGGAAACCCTGATCCAGATGCAGGCACTGTACCCGGATCTGCAGTTTTATTCTGATTATGGTTTGACAGAAACCGCCGGTACCATAGGGGTGATGGGACCGGAGATACACCAGAATGCCGGAGTGCGTCATCATATTCCTACGACAGGATCCTTTCTGGAGTGCGTAGAGGTTGCATTAAAGGATGAAAACGGAAAAGAGGTCAGCGGAGCGGAAGTAGGAGAATTATATATTCACGTTCCATATCAGTGTCAGAACTATCTGGGTGGCGATAGATTAGGCTACTGGATATCAACAGGGGATATGGGATGGTTTGATAGGGATGGATTTTTCAATCTGAGTGGTTTCCGAAAAAAAATACCGGGACAAAGTAGTGGAGATATGTATGTTCTTCCGGCCATGGCAAGGAAAAAATACGTGAGTATTCCGTTGAGAAATCAGCTGCTGACACAGAATATGGCGGCAGAATCTATGTTTCAGAATATGCTTGCGCTGATACATGCTTCCCTGAATGTAGATGAGATCAAACATTTTTACTTCGAGATTATACCACACATTGTAGATGCAGATGCGTATGGATTTGAATTGTTTCCGATTGAAATAGAATCTGCTGGATGGAAAAATGTTGCGGATCAGTCATGGTATCAGGATGCTTTCGAAGATCCGTATCAGCATGAAGTATATCTGGTGAAAGAGAGCAGAATACTTACCGTAAAAGAGATGGAAGCTATGTATTCTTCCGGCCTGGATTTTCTGTATCTGCCATTATTTTCCAGAAATGCACAGATGCATGGGACATTAATTTTTGCAAAAAGTAAGGAAAAAGGAAAATTTACTTCCAGGGAGATCACTCTTTTAAAACAGCTGTCCCATCATGTAAATCTGGCGGTTCTAAATGCGCGTATTTTTCAGGAAATCCAGACCAGACAGCTCATGCTGCAAAGTACGATGGATTTTTCAGAGACGGGAACGGCACTTTCGAATTTGAATGACACGATATATTATATGAACAGTGCGTTACATACAATGATAGAATGCGAAGATGTGAATCTGCTTCAAACCAGCAGCTTGCTGGATCATTTGAAAGAAAATATTTATCAGTTGAAGTACAGCGGGAAAGAGGAAGTGACAACATCCTTTGCCTGTTATTTTAAAGACAGTCAGATGCCTTTGCTGTTACAGATCCGATCTGTTCGCCTGAGTACAGAGAATGAGTTTGTGGCGCATTTTATATCCCGGCAGCAGCCCGAGGAAGAGATAAACTTTGGGGATCTTCAGCAGCGTCTTTCCAGGAAAGAGATTGAAGTTATGCGGTATCTGTGCAAAGGCATTATGTATAAAGATATTGCAGATGCAATGGGAATCAGTGTAAATACGGTAAATTTTCACATTAAGAATATTTATCGGAAAATGAATGTGAATTCGAGAAATGAACTTTTAAATGAGATTTTATATCTTGGTAGCAATGGATTACAGTATAAACCATTAGATGATTCCGTACAAAAACAGGAGATAATCTCAGAAAAATAAATATACCAAAAGTGAGAAGCAGCAGAGGATTACATGTCTGTACTTCTCACTTTTTATGAATTTAATTAATGACAGGATTGCACAAGTTCAATAAAATACTGATGGATCCGGGTATCATCCGTCATCTCCGGGTGAAATGCCAGCCCGATCTGGTTCTGATACTGGGCTGCTACGATGTGTCCGTCTACTTCGGACAGAATCGTTACGGAGTCTGTGTCTGCCATATTTGTATCATCTGTATTTTTAACATCTGTAATATACGGCGCCCGGATAAAAACCATCGGATAGTCTTCGATACCTTTGACATCAGCCGTGGTCATAAAACTGGAAAGCTGTCTGCCGTAGGCATTCCGTCTGACCGTGACCGGCATAGTTCCAAGATGCGGCGCTTCTTTTTCACCGATATTCTCTGCAAGCAGGATCAGACCTGCACAGGTGGCCAGTACCGGAAGACCATTTTTGATCATGGCTCGCAGAGGTTCCTTCATATCCAGTTTCTCCAGCAGCTGTCCCTGAACGGTGCTCTCGCCGCCGGGGAGAATGATTCCGTCGATACCGGACAGATCTTCTTTTTTCCCTATTTCGATACAGGGGATACCGAGCTTTACCAGCATCTGTTCATGCTCGATGAAAGCACCCTGTACGGCAAGTACGCCGATGGTCATTTCTATTTACCCCGCTCTTCCATAATGATCTGAATTTCACTCGGGTTGATACCCACCATCGCTTCCCCGAGATCCTCGGACAGTTCTGCAATGAGTTTGGCATCCGTATAGTTGGTAACTGCCTGGACGATGGCGGATGCACGTTTGGCAGGATTGCCGGATTTGAAGATTCCTGAGCCGACAAAGACACCTTCTGCGCCAAGCTGCATCATCAGAGCTGCATCGGCCGGAGTTGCTACGCCGCCGGCTGCAAAGTTTACGACCGGAAGTTTGCCGTTTTCGTGTACATACAGTACCAGTTCATATGGAACCTGAAGCTGTTTTGCTTCCTCGAAAAGTTCATCTGTGCGCATGGAAGTGATGCGACGGATATCCGCATTCATTTTCCGCATGTGACGGACAGCCTGAACGACATCACCGGTACCAGGTTCTCCTTTGGTACGGATCATGGACGCCCCCTCATTGATACGGCGGAGCGCTTCCCCGAGATCTCTCGCACCACAGACGAAAGGAACCTGGAACTGTGTCTTATCAATATGATATACATCATCTGCCGGAGACAGTACTTCGGATTCATCAATATAATCAATCTCGATCGCCTGCAGCAGCTGCGCTTCTACGAAATGTCCGATACGGCATTTTGCCATGACCGGAATGCTGACTGCTTCCTGAATCCCTTTGATCATTTTCGGGTCACTCATGCGGGAAACACCACCGGCGGCGCGGATATCTGCCGGGATACGCTCCAGAGCCATGACAGCGCAGGCACCGGCGGCTTCTGCAATCTTTGCCTGTTCCGGTGTGGTAACATCCATGATGACACCGCCTTTTAACATCTGAGCCAGGCCTTTGTTTAATTCATACTGTTTTTTGTCCATTTGTAAAATCCTCCATTCATTTTAATTAAATCTTTTTTTGCTTCTGCAATCCGTACAGTCTGTGATCGTTATGCTGTCTGAGTAATTTGTATCGTTGTGATTGCCTTTTGCTGATGCCTATTATATAATGGAACTGGTTATAAAAAAATAATCAAACTGATAAAAAAACAGATGTCAGACAGGAGGAGAAGCTATGCTGACATATGTCTTTGAACATAATAATGTACCGCTTTATGAGCAGGTGTATCAATGTATGAAACACGATATTATAGAGGGGGTTTTACAGCCGGGGGAGAAGCTGCCATCCAAACGGACTTTTGCGACCCACAATGGCATTAGTACCATAACGATTCAGAATGCTTATGACCAGTTGATCAGTGAGGGTTATATATATACCATTCCAAAGAAAGGGTATTATGTGTCGGATATCGAAGAAATAAAACGGATTCCGAAGGAGAGTCATATTTCACTGGATATCCGTGTGCCGGCGGAACCGGTGAAATATGACATTGATCTGTCGGGTAATAAGGTAGATTCGGAACGTTTTCCATTTTCTGTCTGGGCGAAACTACTGAGGGAAGCAATGTCCACTCGCAGCAGGGAACTGATGAAAGTTTCTCCCACAGGCGGAATTTATGAACTGAGAAAAGCCATTGCAGAGTATCTGAAGTCTTTCCGGGGGATGCTGGTGGATGCGAATCAGATCGTCATGGGAGCCGGAACCGAGTATTTGTATGGTATGCTGGTGCAGTTGCTTGGAAATAACAGGGAATATTGTATTGAAAATCCGGGATATAAAAAACTGGTACAGATTTATCAGCAGCATCAGATCATTTGTCGCTATGCGGACATGGACGAGGACGGGATTACCGTAGAAGGGTTGCGAAAATCAGGAGCTGACATTGCACATATCAGCCCGGGTCATCATTTCCCAAGTGGGATTACCATGCCTGCGCACCGAAGATATGAAGTATTGGCCTGGGCCAATGAAAAAAATGGGCGCTATATCATTGAGGATGATTATGACAGTGAATTTCGTCCAAATGGAAAGCCGTTGCCGACACTTTTCAGTATGGATGCCTGTGAAAAAGTGATTTATATGAATACATTTTCCAAATCATTGACGCCGACGATCCGTATCAGTTACATGATCCTGCCAGTACATCTGGCGAATCAATTTTACCGGCAGCTTTCATTTTATTCCTGTACGGTGTCAAATTTTGAGCAGTATACGCTGGCAGCCTTTATTAATCAGGGGTATTTTGAAAAACATATCAACCGGATGCGGCTTTTTTACAGCAGACAGCGGAAAAAGCTGATCGAGGCGATCGAGCACAGTTCTCTGAAGGAAAAATGCCGGATTATTGAAAATGATTCCGGATTACATTTCCTGCTGCATTTGCAGACTGAATTGTCAGATCAGTGCCTTTCGGAACAATTAAAGCAGCAGGGAATAAAAATGCGTCCGCTGTCAGAATATTTTCTGACAGCAGAAAACAGCCGGGAGCATTATTTTATTATTAATTATTCCAGCGTAGATTTGGAAAAAATACCGGCAGCCTGTGACAAAATTTACCGGTTGATATAAATAGGGTAGGAAGAGGTATAAAAATTGCAGATGTTCAGATAAAAAGATACTCTGATTGTTTGAAAGATGATTGATTTTCACTCGGTCAGAGTATTTTTATTTTATTTGAGTTATGGTAAAATAAAACGATATAATAAAACAAAGAATAAACAGGAAAATATACATATGAAAAACATATTGATGATAGGAACCGGAGGCACCATTGCCTCCAAGCAGACAGAATATGGACTGGCGCCCGGCCTTTCCGCAGAAGATATTTTAAATTATATTCCGGCAGTCAGTAAAATCTGTGAGGTAGATTCCCTGCAAGTATGCAATCTGGACAGCACGAATGTGACACCGGAGCACTGGAAACTGCTGGCAAAGACCGTGCAGGAAAATTATGACAGGTATGACGGATTTGTCATCTGTCATGGCACGGATACGCTGGCGTACACAGCAGCCGCACTGTCTTATATGATCCAGAATTCCAGGAAACCGATTGTTATTACCGGAGCACAAAAGCCGATTGAGATGGACGTGACAGACGCAAAAACAAACCTGCTGGACAGTTTCATCTATGCCTCTGATAACGATTCACAGGATGTCAACATTGTGTTTGACGGGAAAGTCATTGTCGGAACGAGAGCCAGAAAAGAGCGGGCGAAAAGCTACAATGCATTTTGCAGCATTAATTTCCCATATCAGGCGGTGATCCAGGATGGCATGCTCGTGCGCTATATCACAGAAATGCCATATACCGGACCGGTGCGGTTCTACTATGAGATGAAAAACAGCGTCTATGTGCTGAAACTGATTCCGGGCATGCAGCCGGATATTTTGCCATATCTGTTTGAACGGTATGACTGTCTGGTGGTAGAGAGTTTTGGTGTGGGTGGAATACCGGAGTCACTGCTGGATGAATTTTATACGCAGATGAACAAGTGGAAAGATAAGGGGAAAATCCTTGTCATGACGACGCAGGTGGCCAATGAGGGCAGCAATATGACGGTGTATGAAGTAGGGAAAAAGGTAAAATTGGATTTCAAAATACTGGAAGCTTATGATATGACGCTGGAAGCAACGATTACAAAAATGATGTGGCTTATGGGAATGGGAGATCAGACCTTTGAGGAAATGAAGCGGGATTTTTACCGGCTGGTGAACCATGATATTCTGTTTACGAAGCGCATGGAAGGAGAATTTCGCTAAAAAACAAGAATCACATAAAAGAGAATTAGCGAAAAAGCATTTTAATGATAATCTGCTATATATTATAAATGCAGAAAAAGATCGCGAAACGATACCGATAAAGATGAATGGACGAATGAATGATTGGCAAAAACAGTTTTCTTTGAAATTTCTGTGTGGTATGATAAAGAAAATTATGAGTGAGAACGTCGCAGCATCATTGTAGAATGTGGAGGATTGGAAATATGGAAAAAAACATTGATATTGCAGCACTTGGCGAATTATTGATTGATTTTACAGAAGCTGGAACAGGCGCAGATGGTATGCGTTTGTTTGAACAGAATCCAGGTGGAGCTCCGGCAAATCTGCTGACGGTTGCCAGCCATATGGGGTATCGGACAGAATTTATCGGAAAAGTTGGAAAAGATATGCATGGTGCATTTTTGAAAAAGACTCTGGAAAAAGAAAATATTGGTGTTTCTAACCTGATGGAAGATGATCATTATTTCACAACACTGGCATTTGTAGCCATTGATGAAAATGGTGAGCGTGAATTTTCCTTTGCGAGAAAACCGGGTGCAGACACACAACTGCGTGCGGATGAACTGGACAAAGAACTTTTGCAAAACTGTAGAATTTTTCATTTTGGTTCCCTGTCCCTGACAGACCAGCCGGCAAAGGATGCGACCGTAGCGGCAGTAACCTGTGCAAAAGAAGCAGGTGCATTGATCTCTTATGATCCGAATTATCGTGCAACTCTGTGGAGCAGTGAAACAGAAGCAGCTGAAAATATGAAATCCATGATTTCTTATGCAGATGTCATGAAAGTATCCGATGAGGAAAGCCTGCTTCTTACCGGGGAGACAACCTATGAAGCCGCAGCAGACAAACTGCTTGCGATGGGACCGAAACTCATTGCAGTAACTCTTGGCAGCGAAGGTGTACTGATGGCGACCAAAGAGAAAAAAGAGCGCATGAAAGGATTCTCTGTACAATCTGTAGATACAACTGGTGCAGGTGATTCTTTCTGGGGCGGTACGTTAAGTGCATATTTATCATTGGAAAAACCAATTGAATCTTTGACATGGGAAGAAATTCACCATTGTGCCGTATGTGGAAACGCAACTGCAGCACTCTGTGTGCAGAAACGTGGTGGAATTCCGGCAATCCCGACCAAAGAGGAAGTGGAGCAGATGTTAGCAGAAAAATTAAGTTAAACTCTGGTGAGCGGTTGTAGCAGCCGATTGCAAGTGTCTGCTTTACACTAAAGTATAACAAAAGAAAGACATCAATATGGGAAAAAAAGTATTAGTAGTAGACGATGAAAAAGAAATTGCAGATTTGGTAGAAGTGTACCTGAAAAACGACGGCTATGAGGTGCTGAAATTTTATAATGCCACCGATGCCCTGCACTGTGTAATGGAAGAACAGGAACCGGATCTGGCACTTTTGGATGTAATGCTCCCGGACATGAGTGGCTTTACACTTTGCCAGAAAATCCGTGAAAAATACCTGTTCCCGATTATCATGTTGACAGCAAAGGTTGAGGATATGGATAAAATTACCGGTCTGACACTTGGTGCAGATGACTATATCACGAAGCCTTTTAATCCGTTGGAGTTGATGGCGCGGGTAAAAACACAGCTGCGCCGTTATACCCGGTACAATCCCGGAAGTATGGAACCGGAAGAAACATTGCCGGCAGACGAGATCGACATTCGCGGTCTGCAAATCTGTAAAAATAAACATAAATGCACCTTAAATGGGGTGGAATTAAACCTGACACCAATCGAGTTTGATATTTTGTGGTATCTGTGTGAGCATCAGGGAAAGGTAGTATCTTCCGAGGAGCTGTTTGAGGCAATCTGGAAGGAAAAATATCTGGACAACAACAATACGGTTATGACACATATTGCCCGTCTGCGTGAAAAAATGCAGGAGCCGGCGCGAAAACCGAAATATGTAAAAACGGTCTGGGGCGTGGGATACACGATTGAATAAGATGGTATATTGCAGTAGGTAAGGGGATGCATATGGAGCAGAAAAAGAGTGATACGAATAGAAAATATCTGCGCACGCAGCTTACAGGACAGGTGTTTGGAAACTATATCCTGGCTATAGTGATATATGTGGCAGCTCTATTTGCAATATTGGCAATCGGTTGGTCAGTAAGCATCAATATATCATGGCGGCCGAGCAACATTTATTATTTGTTGCAGTGGGTAAAAGAATGGATCATTGCCATTATGCTTATATTGATCCTGATCGGATGGATTGTTATTACTTTGCGGTTTATGACACGCCCGCTGCGTTATCTGGATGAACTGGTGGATGCATCGGAAAAACTTGCCAATCCGGGAGAAGAACCGATCCGGTTATCCAGAGCAATGAAAAGTGTGGAAGATGAACTGAATCTGGTGCGGGAAGGTGCTTTGCGAAATGCTATGCTGGCAAAAGAGGCAGAACAGCGAAAAAATGATCTGATCGTTTATCTGGCGCATGATCTGAAGACCCCGTTGACCAGTGTTATCGGTTATCTGACATTATTGCGGGATGAACCACAGATTTCAGAGGAAATGCGAAGTCGTTATACAGGGATTGCGCTGGATAAAGCAGAGCGTCTGGAAGATCTGATCAATGAATTTTTTGATATTACACGATTTAATCTGACCAATATTCAGCTGGAGCCGGAGCGCGTCAATATCAGTCGTATGCTGGAGCAGATCGGGTTTGAATTTCATCCGATTCTGGCAGAAAAAGATCTGAAACTGGAAACGGAGATCAAGCCGAATGTGGAAATTCTGTGCGATCCGGATAAACTGGCACGGGTATTTGATAATCTGTTGCGCAATGCGGTGAATTACAGTTATGCGGGCACGACCATTTATCTTTCTATGGATTATGAACCGATAAAAGATGAAGTGAAAATCTGTGTGGAAAATCATGGAAAAACAATTTCACCGGATAAATTGGACCGAATCTTTGATCAGTTTTTCCGTCTGGACAGTTCGCGAAGATCTTCCACTGGTGGTTCCGGTCTGGGACTTGCTATTGCAAAGGAAATTGTGGAATTGCATCACGGAACGATCACGGCAGAAAGTGAAAATGAGAGTATTCGATTTACGGTAGTGCTGCCGGGTGTTCCGGAGAATCTGTGGTAAAACAAAATTGAACGCATAAAAATTGCAAATAAAAGAAAACTATTTTCCTGCATTCCGTCTGTAAGAAAATCGTAAGGATTTCGGGAGAAAAACACAAGAAGCAGGAAAGAAAACCTAAAAGTATGAAAAGCTTTGTTTTGGTACGATAAGCGTATCAAAGCAAGGCTTTTTTTATTGGATAATATGAAAAACAGAAAAGCGAAAAAGAAAAGAGGATAAAAAAATGAGCGAAAAATACAGAAAAAAAGTGAAAGTAGCAGTTATTTTTGGAGGATATTCCTCCGAGTACAGTGTGTCTCTGGAGTCATCTGGCGCCGTGATAAAAAATTTGGATCCGGAAAAATATGAAGTGCTTCCGGTTGGAATCACAAAAGAAGGAGAGTGGTTTTCTTATACAGGGCCAGTGGAAAACATTGAAAATGATACCTGGCAGCAGTCCGAATACTGCACACCGGCTATGATTTCACCGGATCGAAATACACATGGTCTGGTGTTTCTTGGAGAAGACGGTGCAAAAACAATGCCGATCGATGTGGCGTTTCCGGTCATGCATGGAAAAAATGGTGAGGATGGAACCATTCAGGGTCTGATTACCATGGCGGGAATTCCGCTGGCAGGATGTGGTATTCTGGCATCTGCTTTGTGTATGGACAAAGACCGTGCGCATCTGGTGGCAGAGGCAGCTGGTGTCCGTGTACCGAAAGCAATGGTGCTGACGCAGGGAGATGATCGGAAGATGGCAGTTGATTTTGCATTGAAAACTGGCTATCCGGTGTACGTCAAACCAGTAAAAGCAGGTTCTTCTTACGGCGTGACAAAAGTGGAAAAACCGGTGGAACTGCAGTCTGCGATTATCAAGGCGTTTCAGTATGACGATGAAGTTATCATTGAAGAAAACATTGATGGATTTGAAGTTGGATGCGCTGTTCTTGGCAATCGCAACCTGATTACAGGGGAAGTAGATGAAATTCAGCTTTCCGGTGGATTCTTTGATTTTACCGAAAAATATACTTTGAAAACATCTGAGATTCATGTTCCGGCGCGGATTGAATTAAGAAAAATGCAGGAAATCAAACAGACCGCAAAGACAATTTACCAGGCACTTGGATGTCGTGGTTTTGCCAGAGTGGACATGTTCCTGACACCAGATGGCGAGATCGTATTTAACGAAGTAAACACGATTCCGGGATTTACGGAGCACAGCCGTTATCCGGGTATGATGAAGGCAGCAGGACTTGAGTTCCCGGAGATTTTGGAACGGATCATTCGTCTGGCAATGGAGTAATGAAAGGAGCAGCAACATGGAATTAAAAGTAAAAGCAGATGACGGTCAGCAGATCTGGCTTTCAAAGGAAGATATTTATCATGGAAGTCTGATTCTGGTCAATGCGGTGCATGCGTATCTGGAAAATACCGGAAACAAGCAGTATTTAGACGAAATATTACAGCCAGTGTTAAAGCAGCGGGAAAAAGATTTTTCCGCAAAAGATACCACAAGGATAGAAACTGCCTTGCCGGAAATAGCTGAACGATCGGAACAGAATTCTGAAGAATTTAACATGGATATTTATGACATGAAATTGCAGCGCAGAGCTGTCATTTTATTAAACGAACTGATGGAAAAAATGCATGGTTGGGAGCATATCGTTCCGGTGAGCGCATGGAGACCGCATAAAGAGCAGCAGAGTATCTGGGATACGTCCATGCGTGAGAGTGGACGGGAGTTTACGGAAACCTATGTAGCTGTTCCGGGACACAGTGAGCATGAAACCGGGCTTGCCATTGATCTGGGATTAAAACAGGATGTCATTGATTTTATCCGGCCGGAATTTCCATATGAGGGTATCTGCCAGCGATTCCGGCAGCTTGCACCAAAATACGGATTTATTGAGCGCTATCCAAAGGGGAAAGAAGAGGTGACCGGAATTGGTCAGGAGCCATGGCACTTCCGTTATGTGGGCGTGCCGCATGCGGAAATCATGACAGAAAAAGGCATGGTTCTGGAAGAATATATTGAGTTCCTGCGTGGTTATGAGTACGGAAAAAATCCATACCGTTACTGCAGTCAGGGAAAAGAAATATGGATTTCTTATCTGAATGCCGGTCAGTCAGAGCAGATCTGTCTGGATGCAGACCACAAAACACCGCGAGTGATTTCCGGTAATAACGTAGATGGATTTGTTATCACGGAATGGAGTACTTGTCGTGGGTAAACAGGGCGGTCTTGACCGCTACCGACTGATTGCGGCATTTCTGGTCATTGCGATTCACACGTCACCGCTGTTGTCTGTGAACGAAAATGCAGATTTTTTTCTGACACGGATTTTTGCCCGGATGGCAGTTCCGCTGTTTCTGATGATCACAGGACGTTATGTGGCAGCAAAATTCTGGGAAAATGATCCGGATGAGAAAGGTAGTTCCGCAGCAGTGTTACTCAGTTTTTTGAAAAAAATTGCGATTTTGTATGGTATTTCTGTCGTACTGTATTTTCCGGTGGGAATGTATGCAGGTCACTACAAACAAATCACTGTGACAGGAATTTTTCGCATGCTGGTATTTGACGGAACTTTTTATCATCTGTGGTATTTTCCGGCATGCATGCTGGGCATGGTGATCGTGTGGGGCTGTAGCAGAATTGGGAAAAATCATCAGCGTGAAATTAAAAATAACGAAGACAGAAATGATGCAAATAATGTGATTTTTGTAAGTAGGAATAATGCAAATAGAAATGATGTGAAAGAAGAAATATTGGCTCAGATATCAGAGGTAGGTTTCCGAATTACATTTGTGATTGTAATCATTCTCTATATATTAGGTCTTCTGGGAGACAGCTATTATGGACTGACAACACAGATTCCCGTGTTAAAGACCATATATGACGGAATGTTTCAGGTATTTTCTTATACAAGAAACGGTATTTTCCTGGTGCCGATCTTTCTGATGATCGGTGTCTGGTTTGCAAAGGTTGAACGGGAAAATACAGTGCAAAATGATAGTTACTGGGAAATGTCGGAACCAAAACGCTGGAATCGGAAGCACGCGGGACTCGGATTACTCATTAGTCTGGTGCTCATGACAGTAGAGGGATTTGCACTGCATGCGGCAGATTGGCAGCGGCATGACAGCATGTATGTGATGCTTCCCATCGTGATGATATTTTTGTACATCTGGATCTGTGCCAAACCACAGGAACCATCAAAAAAACTGCGCAGCCTGTCGACATGGATCTATATTTTACATCCGGCGGTAATCGTGGTAGTGCATGCATTGCCGGGCAGTCCGGGAAAAGAAATTGCCGGAAACAGTCTGCTGAATTATGTGGCAGTAGTAATTGGAACCTGTATCATATCCATCTTTGGAATGTATGTTACGCACCGGATCTCACATGGATTTGACTTGCATGTCAGAAGAAATAAATGATTGGAATTAAAGTTAAGAAGGAAAAAATATGTTGAAGCAAAAAGAGCAGAAACAAATTGAGAAAGATACAATACAAAGAAAAGAATTGCGATATGGATATCTGATCCCGTCCGACTGGAATTATGAAAAAATGAATCAGACAAAATCGAAATCAGAATCAGCGGGGCATCGCGCATGGCTGGAAATTGATCGTAAGGCACTGGAGCATAACGTGTGTCTGTTCCAACGGTTGTTGCCAGATACGTGTCAGCTTATGCCGGCAGTGAAGGCGCAGGCATATGGATTGGGGGCAGTTCTGATCGCAAAAGAATTGAACCGCCTTGGTATTCAGGCATTTTGTGTGGCAAGTGCAGAGGAAGGAATGGAGCTACGCAAGAACGGAATTGCAGGTGAAATCTTGATTCTTGGCTATACCGCACCGGAGCAGTTTGCTCTGTTACATACTTATCAGTTGACACAGACTGTCGTAGATTTTTCCTATGCAAAGCAGTTGAATCAGTCTGAAAAACCACTACATGTACATATTGCAGTAGACACTGGAATGCATCGTATCGGTGAGCGCAGTGAACATTTTGAGGAACTTTGTGCCATGTTTCAGATGAAACAGCTGGTGGTTGATGGAATATTTTCCCATCTGTGCGTATCGGATGGACAGAATGCTTCGGATCAGGCGTATACAAGGGCGCAGGCAGAATGTTTTCAGCAAATTGTACAGCATCTGGAAGAAAAAGGTTATGCTTGTGGAAAAAAACATCTGTTGGCAAGTTATGGGATTTTTTCCTATCCGGAATATGCATGGGATTATGCCCGTGTGGGTGTTGCCCTGTATGGAACACTCAGCAATGATGCGGATACGAAAACGATTGGAAAAGAATTATTGCCGGTATTTTCCATGAAAGCAAGAGTGGCTTCCGTGCGAAATCTGAAAACGGGTGAAACTGCCGGATACGGCAGACAGTTTGTGGCAGAAAAACAGAGCCGGATCGCCGTTATTACCATTGGTTATGCCGATGGACTGCCGCGCTGCCTGTCAAATGGTGTTGGCCAGGTGTTGGTTCAAGGAAAAAAAGTGCCGATTGTAGGGCGAATCTGTATGGATCAGGCGCTGGTTGATATCAGTGAGCTGGAAGAAGATGCAGTGAAAACAGGTGATGTTGTAACTTTGATCGGAACGGATGGAAATGAGACACTTACTGCAGCGGATATGGCAGAGGCGGCCGGAACGATCACGAATGAAATTTTAAGTCGACTGGGTAGCCGGTTGGAACGTTATATTTAGGGTGCGTTCGACTTGAATACCTTCAATTCAGCCTTATACAATTACCCAGAACAAGGTTATCATTTCGGAACGTTTGTGTTATAATTCTAACAGAATATGTAACTGTTCAGAGCCAACCTCCAAAATGCTACGCATTTCGTCGGTGTGGCGTATCCGCCAAATAAAATTTCAAAAACAGTCTTAAAAATGCAAGCATTTTACACCTGTTTTATGCAATTTTGCTTGGCTCTGAACAGTTAGCAGAATATTATAAAAGAGGTCTTTCTATGAAATTTGCACATACACTTCGAAATTATGATAAGAAAAATCTGGGAAAGGACATTTTAGCAGGACTGATCATCATGGCAGTCTCCATCCCGATTTCCATGGGATATGCACAGATCGCAGGATTACCGGCGGTGTACGGACTGTATGGATCAGTCTTTCCAATTTTGATCTTTGCGTTGTTTTCTACATCACCGCAGTTTATTTTCGGTGTGGATGCGGCTCCGGCGGCGTTGATTGGATCGGCGTTGGCAGGACTGAACATCACAGCGGGTTCGACAGAAGCACTGGCGGCAGTTCCGATGCTGACCTTTTTCGTGGCCTTGTGGCTGTTGATCTTTTCCTTATTGAAAGCAGGAAAACTGGTTAATTATATTTCTGCACCGGTTATGGGTGGATTTATTACGGGTATCTGCACGACAATTATTTTGATGCAGGTGCCGAAACTGATGGGTGGAACGGCAGGCGTTGGAGAATTTCTGGAACTGGCAGAACATATTGCAGAAACGGCAAAAACAATCAGTGTTCCATCCGTTATCCTTGGTGTGATTTCCCTTGTCATTTTATTACTATCGAAAAAAATCATGCCAAAATTCCCGATGGCAGTGGTACTGATGGCTGCAGGAGCCGTACTCACAAACGTGCTTCCATTGCAGGACTGGGGCATTCAGACGCTGGCAGCAGTCGAACCGGGACTTCCAAAATGGAGTTTGCCGGATTTTTCGGCTGTTCCATTAAAAGAAGCGGTTACGATCAGTTTGTCGGTAGCAGTCGTTATCATGGCAGAAACGTTGCTGGCAGAGAATAGTTTTGGACAGAAAAACCGATATCAGATTGACGATAATCAGGAAATCCTCGCATTTTCACTTGGAAATTTTGCAGCAGCATTTACCGGCTGCTGTCCGATCAACGGCTCCGTATCACGAACAGCTATGGGGGAACAGTATCAGGCAAAGACACAGCTGACCGGACTTGTGGCAGGCGGATCTATGATTATATTATTACTGTTTTGTACCGGCTTTATCGGATATCTGCCGATTCCGGTCCTGACAGCCATCGTGATCTCCGCGTTGCTCGGCGCGACAGAATTTGATCTGGCTGCAAGACTGTGGAACGTGAGCAGGACGGAATGTTTTATTTTTCTGGGTGCATTTTTCGGTGTGCTGTTTTTGGGAACCATCAACGGCGTATTGATCGGTATTATGTTATCTTTTACAGAGATGATCATACGGACAGCAAAACCGGCGACCTGTTTTCTCGGAATCCAGCCGGGACATAAGCATTTCAGAGATCTGAAAGAAGGACAGCAGATCCATCCGATATCCGGTGTGATCATTTACCGCTTCAGCAGCAATCTGTTTTTTGCAAATATTTCCGTGTTACAGCGGGAAATTGAGGCGGCACTGAAGGAAAATACGAGAGCAGTAATCCTGGATGCAAGCGGTATTGGAAGTATGGATATTACAGCAGCGGATCGTCTGAACCTGTTGAGCGAATCCCTGAAGGAAAAAGAAATCCGTTTTTACATTACAGAGCACATTTCCGGACTCAATACGCAGATGCGGAAACTGGGGCTTGGACATTTGATTGAAAATGGAAATGTCCGCCGTACGATCCACATTGCGTTGAAAGACATTGGCTATAAGCGTCCGTATCCGTTAGAAGGCGGTGTGGATAATGCGGAGCGCAGTGCATCATTAAAACGTGCGGATAATCGTGTACAGGAGTTTGTATGGGCCTTCGGAGCGGATGCAGAGACCGAGATGGAGAAGCAGATCATGCGTCAGATCGAGCATTTGAAAGAGACGAAGAATGTGGAAGAATTACTGCATGGAAGCTGGTCTCATATGGAGGAACTTGACCTGGATGAATGGCTGGAACATCTGGAAGAACATTTGAAAGAAATTGTGCGTATTTCCGGGAAAGATGAACATGAACTGGCACAGAAGATTGAACAGCACCGGCAGGAAATCCATGAACGGATTGCCAGAGAACATCCGGAGCTGGCAGAACGGTTTAAGGAACGCAGGCATCTTCTGGATGAGCACCTGAAGGAGCGGCATCCGGAAGTGTTTGTTTTAATCGAAAAATACAGGGAAGAAAGAAAAGAATAGTCTTTGTGGTTGAACAGCTGCCGGATTGATGATATTATTTACCATAATAATGTAAGCAGAACGGCTGGATCTGCTTACATGGAAACGAAGAAAATTGGGGTGTTTGTGAATGGCAACAATCAAAGACATTGCCGCAAAAGCGGGGGTCTCAATTGCAACGGTGTCCAGAGTGTTGAATCATGATGAGACGTTAAATGCACAGGAAGAAACAAAAAAGCGAATTTTTGAGATTGCAGAGGAACTGGAATATAAAGTACGGGCACAGAAAAAACGCAGAAAAAAATTAAAGATCGGTGTCTTTTATTCCTATTCTCCGGAGGAAGAGCTGGAGGATCCGTATTACTTGTGTATTCGCCTTGCCTTAGAACGAAAGCTCGAAGAAGAGGGATATCTCAGACAGACGGTAAAAATGGAAGATACCGCAGAATCGCTGAGCGGGCTTGACGGTGTGATCTGTACGGGAACATTTACCCGTGATATGATCGCCGTTATCGAATTGTGGAAATGTCCGGTCGTATTTGTGGACGCAAATCCGAATCCGGAGAAATTTGACAGTATTGTGGCGGATTACCGCCAGGCAGTAGAGGAGATTGTTTCGTATCTGGTGGCATGTGGCCATACAAAAATCGGCATGATCGGATGCAGGGAGGTGAATGCACAGGGCGTGGAATCGCTCGATACCCGCTTACACTGTTTTCAGGATGCGTTAACCAGGAAAGGTCTGTATCATCCGGAATATACGAAATACGGTGCTTACTATCCGATGTATGGATATGAACTCCTGAAAGAATTATATCAGGAAGGTAATCTGCCGACAGCGCTGTTTGTGGCAAATGATTCGATGGCGGCCGGAAGCTACCGGGCAGCATATGAGCTTGGATTACACATACCGGAGGATATCAGCATTATAGGGTTTAATGATATTCCGGCTGCAAAATATATGATTCCGCCGCTTACGACGGTCCGGCTGTACATGGAATTTATGGGAGAGTATGCCGTAAAACTTTTGGAGGAACGAATCTTGCATGGACGGGAAATCTGTGTAAAAGTATCTGTTCCAACGAAGTTATGTATCCGGGACAGTGTGAAAAAAATCAAATAAAAGAAAAGAACTGTAGAGCAAGTGGGATGTTTTATGGTTCTTTTTTTTCTGCTTTTACTGGTAAAAATATTTACATTTTACCAATAAAATGGTATATTGATTTTACTAGATGAAGTAAGTTGACGTGTTGGCAAGGGTTAAATAAAGCAGAGAGGAGAGAATACTATGGTAAGAAAAGCAGTGAAAAGATGGGAAGACAATCAGATAACCGGAATCGGCAGAAGAAATGCAAGAACTTCTTTTTACAAAGATTCCCAGAAACGAATGAGTTTGAACGGACAATGGGCGTTTTTGTATCTGGATGCACCGGAACTTTCGCCGGAAGGATTCGAACAGCCGGGACCGCAGGAAGGCTGGGACCAGATCGATGTACCGTCCGTGTGGCAGCTGCGTGGATATGACCGGATGCACTATACAGATGTATTGTATCCGTTTCCGATCAATCCGCCTTATGTTCCGGATGAAAATCCAACCGGAATTTATAAAAGAACCATCTGTCTGGATGAAGCATGGCTGGAAAAAGATACAATCTTGAAATTCCATGGGGTAGACAGTGCATTTGATGTATGGGTAAATGGAATGCATGCAGGTTTTGGCAAGGTGAGCCGTCTTCCGTCTGAATTTGATATCACAAAGCTGGTAAAAGCCGGAGTAAATGACCTTACCGTACGTGTATATAAATGGTCCGATGGTACCTATCTGGAAGATCAGGATATGTGGTGGATGTCCGGTATTTTCCGGGATGTCGAACTGATCAATGAAGAAAAAAATGCAATCCTCGATGTGCAGGTGGACGGAACACTGGATGACAGCTATCAAACAGGATTGTTCACAGCCAGGATCACAGGGAAGCAGCCACTAAAAGAGGCTGCTTGGAAGCTTTCTTACCGGGGCGAGATGGTTGCTTCCGGAGAAGCTTTCGCCAAAGAGGCGCAGATCTGTGTGAACGCGGAACTTAAGGATGTGCACCCATGGACCGCAGAGACACCGGAATTATATGAATTTACCGTCAATACCGGGACACAGGAAGTGACAGTGCGGTGCGGTTTTCGCAGAATTGAGATCAAAGACGACAATTTCCGTATCAATGGCCAGGTGATTTTGCTGAACGGAGTGAATCATCATGATTATAATCCGACGGAAGGAAGAACTGTCACAAGGGAACAGATGGAAGCGGATATCCGTCTGATGAAACAGTACAATATCAATGCGGTCCGTTGTTCCCACTATCCTGCAAATGAATATTTTTATGATCTGTGTGATTCATATGGCCTGTATGTGATCAATGAAGCAGATCTGGAATGTCATGGATTCGAGTGGGTAGAAAATTATACCTGGATCACAGATGATCCTGCATGGGAAGCCATGTATGTGGACCGCAGCGTCCGCATGGTGCAAAGAGACCGCAATCATCCATCCATTATTATGTGGTCCATGGGAAATGAATCTGCCTTCGGCTGTAATTTCAAAAGTGCAGCGAAAGCGATCCGGACACTGGATGATACCAGACTGATCCATTATGAAGGTGATTTTGAGGCAGAAGTGACCGATGTATATTCTACGATGTATACACGGTTAAAAGGTCTGAAAGAAATTGCCGAATACGAAGTAAAAGGAAACAAACCGCATGTGATGTGCGAGTATGGGCATGCGATGGGAAATGGTCCGGGGGGATTAAAAGCATATCAGGATATGTATCGTAAGTATAAACGCCTGCAGGGTGGATTTCTCTGGGAATGGTATGACCATGGGATCTATACGGAGGAAGATGGAGAAATCTATTATAAATACGGTGGAAATTATGGTGATTTCCCTACGAACGGAAACTTTTGTATTGATGGAATCCTGATGCCGGACAGAACACCTTCTCCCGGAATGGAAGAGTATAAGCAGATCATTGCGCCGGTAGATATTACCGGTGTGGAAGGAAGTATGCGGAAAATCTGCATATCAAACTATTATGATTTTCTGGATCTGGATGCTGTGACACTTCATTGGGAGGTAGTTGCGGAAGATGCTGCAATACAGGAAGGATGGATGACAGATCTCGCTGTGGCACCGCATGACAGCACGGTTCTTACGTTGCCGATCGCACCATTTGAATTGCAGGCAAATACAGATTATTATATCAATCTGACCGTATGCCAAAAGGAGGACAGTCTGTTTGCACCGGCCGGTCATGAGATCAAAAAAGTACAGATTCCGATGCAGATCCGCAGAGATGAATTTTCCGTGAGGGAAGCAGCCGATCAGCTCCGGGTGTCAGATCGCGCAGGCATCCTTACAGTGGAAAACAGCCTGGTGAAAGCAAGATTCAGTACCGTATTTGGAAAACTGCTTTCATTTGGAACGGAAGACAGAGCCTATCTGACCGAAGGACCGAGAATGAATGTTTATCGTGCTACCATCGATAACGATATGTATAAAAAAGAAGACTGGATGAATAAATATTTTCTGCAGAAACCGGTAGAAGAGACTGCGTATGTCAACTGGGAGGAAGAAGCAGACAGAACAATTGTCCGGATCGGAACTTATTTCAGCTGTTACAATCAGTCCTGGGGATTTAACTGTAACTATACGTATGAGATTTATTCCTGTGGACAAATGCATGTGGAGCTTCAGGGAAAAGCGGTGCAGAGAGGAAAACTGGAGCCGGAATTTTTCCCGCGTATCGGCATCACGATGAGGGCAGACCGTAAGCTTCAGAACACCATGTGGTATGGCATGGGACCGGGCGAGAGCTATGTGGACAGCAAAGCCGCTTCTGTTATGGGCATTTATAAAAATACCGTAGACGGAATGATGACGAATTATGTATTCCCACAGGAAAACGGACACCGTGAACAGGTGAAATGGTTTCGCATCGGAGATGGCAGGGACGGACTGTTATGCAAGATGAAAGCGCCGCTCGGACTGAATCTTGCCAACTATACGGATGAAAGTCTGGAACAGGCACAGCATCCGTTCGCAATTGAAAAAGCGGATGATGTGATCATTCATCTGGATTATCTGCATTCCGGTCTTGGAAGCAACAGCTGTGGAGAAGAACAGTTGGAAGAAAATAAAGTAAAGCTGCAGGATTTTGCACTGGCATTTACACTTCAGACAGTAACGGAGGGAAGCGAGATCAGAGAAGCAAGGATACAGTATATAGAATAGAAAAAGAGGACAAAAAGAGGAGGATTAGGATGAAAAAGGGAGTTGCAATCGGAGGACTCATACTTGTGACCGTCATTTGGGGAGGCGGTTTTGTGGCAAGTGACATGGCATTGGAAAGTATGAAACCATTTCAGATCATGATGGTCAGATTTCTGCTGGCATCCGTCCTGATGGGACTGGTAAGCATGGGACAGCGGAAAAAAGAGGCAAAAATCGAGAATCGCGCAGGGGCGGTCAAGGCAGGTATGCTGATGGGACTTACACTGTTTGCCGGATTTGCATTGCAGATTGTCGGTCTGCAGTATACAACTCCTTCCAAAAATGCATTTCTTACCGCATTGAACGTCGTTATCGTACCGTTTATTGCATTTGTGATTCTGAAAAAGAAGGTCGGCGTAAAAGGAATTATCGGGGCGATCATGGCAGTCGCAGGAGTCGCACTGCTTTCCCTGAACGGAAATCTGACACTTGGTATCGGAGATCTGCTGTCACTTTTCTGCGCCGTTGGATTTGCATTTCAGATTTTCCTGACCGGAGAATTTGTAAAAAAATATCCGGCAGCCGTTTTGAATCTCGTTCAGATGTTTACCGCATTTGTGCTTTCCACGATCAGCTTGTTTGTATTCGGAGAGACCGATTTTCAGGTTACGACCAAGGGTTGGCTCAGCGTCTTATATCTCGCTGTGATCAGCACGACCATCTGTTATCTGCTGCAGACCGCATGTCAGAAGTATGTAGAAGAAACAAAAGCAGCCATCATACTTTGTATGGAGTCCGTATTTGGAACGATGTTTTCCATTATCATTCTGCATGAAGTGATCACACCGCGCATGGTGGCCGGCTGTATCATTATCCTGATTGCCGTAATTATTTCCAATCTGTCGGAATCCGGCGGAGAAGGAAACGGGGAAAACGTGCAAAAGATAAGAGAAACCGCATAGCAGAATACGAAGCAAATAACAAAAAAGCTCCCGGGAGGAACCATCTCCCGGGAACTTTTTTATCTCAGTCGAGAAGACTCCCACTTTTATATGTCAGCTTTCGCTGACCAGAATCATGCACCAAGAATCACGTGCGTTCGACTTGAACTACAGAATGATTTTTTACAGGAATATATACTTCAGGATGAACAGCACTGCAAGAATATACATGAGCAGGCTGATCTTTTTCTTTTTCGCATTCCCTGTAACCACGTTTAATACGACATAAGAGATAACGCCCATAGAGATACCTTCGGAAATGCTGTAGAAGAACGGCATTGCCAGAATACAGATATAACATGGAATTGCCTCAATGACATCATTAAAGTTGATGTTTGCCACATTTGTCAGCATGTAGAATCCTACGATTACCAGTGCCGGAGCGGTCGCGAAAGACGGGATGGCAAGGAAGATCGGGGATAACAGCAGAGACAGTGCAAACAGTACGGCGGTTGTAATGGAAGTCAGACCGGTACGGCCGCCTTCGGATACACCGGAAGCACTCTCTACGAAAGTTGTGGTTGTGGAAACACCGAGAACAGCGCCTGCAGTAGTACCAACAGCGTCAGCCAGTAACGCACCTTTGATACGCGGAAGCTTGCCGTCTTTGTCCAGCATGCCTGCTTTGGTAGATACACCGATCAGAGTTCCGATGGTATCAAACATATCTACGAATAAGAATGCAAACAGGATCACCACAAAGTTCAGTGATAAGATACCGGAGAAATCCATCTTACAGAAGATCGGAGCAATACTCGGAATGGACAGACCGTTGCTGAAATCCGGGATCAGCGTATAGAAGCCAAGATCCGGGTTTGGAACATATAGTCCGACGCCCTGACAGATCAGACCAAGTGCCCATGTGATCAGAATACCCCAGAGGATATTTCCTTTGACATTTTTAATAACCAGAGCACCGGTGATGATGATACCGATGATCGCAAGCAGAACCGTGATTCCTACATCATGGAACGTAGCGCTTACGCCATTTACCTCATTGTAGCCATCGACAGAGAACAGCTGAAGCAGTGTGGAACCGCCGATTACGATATGTGCGTTCTGCAGTCCGATAAATGCGATAAACAGACCGATACCAACACTGACTGCAGATTTCAGATTCTGCGGGATCGCATTGAAGATTGCTTCACGCACGTTTGTCAGGGACAGAACGATGAAGATGATACCTTCCGCGAAGACAGCAGCCAGAGCATACTGCCAGCTGTATCCCATGCCGAGCACGACGGTATAAGCAAAGTACGCATTCAGTCCCATACCCGGTGCAAGGGCAAACGGATAGTTGGCAAACAGCGCCATTGCGAGTGTACCAATAAATGCAGCCAGTGCGGTTGCAGTGAAGACAGCTCCGTGATCCATACCGGCGGCAGACATGATACTTGGGTTGACAGCCAGAATGTATGCCATGGTCATGAAGCTTGTGATTCCGGCAATAATCTCAGTTTTGACATTTGTGCCGTTTTCTTTGAGCTTGAAAAATTTTTCTAACATAACTTCCCTCTCCTTAGTTTGTTAAATGAAATGAGTAACTCACACATTATAGCGTTTTTCCGGGAAGAAAGAAAGAGCTTTTTTACGAAATCATACGAATATTTCCGATCATTACAGTATTTATATGTATACATTAGAAACAGTAATGCAATACAGAAATACAGCTTATAAAATCCCATGCTCAATTTATAGTTTCTTTTTCAGCATCTCCGGATTGGAAGCATAGGAAAGTGCGGTCTCAGGAGCCACTGTGCCTTCTCTGACCAGCAGCTGAAGACTGTAATCCATTGAATGCATGTCTTCTTTATTCGCCGAGTAGACGGTTCCGTCAATCTGCGGGATCTTATTATCACGGATCATATTCCGGATGGCAGGGGTAACCGTCATGATCTCAAATGCAGGAACCTGCGTGCCGTCCAGAGCAGGAACGAGCTGCTGCGAGATCACCGCCTGCAATACCATAGAAAGCTGTACGGCGATCTGCCGCTGCTGATTCGCCGGAAATACATCAATGATGCGGTCAATGGTATTGGCTGCACCGATGGTGTGAAGCGTGGAAAAAACGAGATGACCGGTCTCTGCCGCAGTCATGGCGACATCCATCGTTTCATAATCACGCATTTCGCCCAGCAGAATAACGTCCGGGCTCTGTCGGAGGGACGCACGCAGTGCATTGACATAGCTGAGTGTATCGATACTGATCTCACGCTGACTGACGATACTTTTGTCATGCCGGTGCAGGTATTCGATGGGATCCTCCAGCGTGATGATATGCTTTTCCATCGTGTGGTTGATCTGGTTGACCAGACACGCAAGGGTGGTGGATTTGCCGCTTCCGGCAGGACCGGTGACCAGAACCATGCCCTTGGAGAGACCGGCGAATTTCATGACAGGAGCAGGAATACCGATGTCTTCCGGGTGCGGGAGCTCAAACGTGATGACACGGATGACCGCAGAGAGTGCACCACGCTGCTTGTAAGCACTGACACGGAAACGGGAGAGTCCCGGAATCGCAAACGAAAAATCATCATCTCCCCGTTCCAGAAGCGGCGAAAGGTCACGGGCCTGCGCCAGTTCATAAAGCTGTTGTACAAACTCACTGGTCTGCGGCGGCATAAGCCGCTCTCCCTCTTCTCTTAAAATCCGGCCGTTGGCCCGGTAGGATACCGGCAGACCGGCGATGATAAAAATATCCGATGCCTGATCGACGACGGCTTTTTGCAATAATTCATTCACATTCATCTGAAACACCTCATTTATTGTTACAGTTCACTCATCATATGTATTCAAATATTAATCAGTTGCAGTACGGTCACTTCCAAGAACCGGAAGCGTAGTTTTCTCTTCCCAGCCGGAGGCTGCTGTTTCCCGCCAGGCAGTAATCCGCCGTGTGTGTGATGCGGCATCTGCACTTACGGTTAGCTGCAGATTCTGGCTGTCACTTACCGGGATCAGGGCAGTGATTTCAAATACCGGGCTTTCTGCGTTCTGCCGTTCTACAGAAACGGAGATCGCAGGTACAGTTCCTGCAAGCGCTTCCAATGCCGGCTCCGGTGTCTCCGTTTCCAGCGCCTCATCAATCTGTGCCAGCAGGGCAGAAGCCTGTGTACCGGCAGCAGCGTATTCGGTCTGGTGTTTTGCCAGCGCCTGACTGTAGGACTGATCCCGCAGGGCACCGGAGAGCGCCAGTGCGGCGAAGGTAACCAGACATAAAATAATGAAAATGACCAGCAGATAAGACGTACCGATCTGAAATCCGGGCATGGAATCCGGACGTTTTTTACGTTGCATCGTCACGCACCTCCTTTGCCGGGAACCGGACAATAGTCTGTTTCCGTCGAATAGATCACGGGATCCTCATCCGGAGTGTTGTTTTTCAGGCGCGAAGCCGTAAAGCAGCCATGCAGCAGACGGCCGGAGGGCTGTATCCGGATCTGCAGCGTGTAAGCAGCATCAGCATGCGTGCAAAGCTGCCAGCTGCTGTCGTAGCAGAGCGTGTAATCCGCAGAACCATCCGGCTGCCGGGTGCAGCTGACCCGGTCACCAAAGATATCCGTAAAGTCACCGCCGGCCAGAAAAATCTCCGTACAACCGGATACTTTTTCCAGAGCGGCATTCAATTCCTGTGTCTGACGGCTGATAAGATGTGCACGTGCAAAGAACTGTACACAGACGACGGAAGTCAGACTGAAAAATAAAATTGCAATGATAAGTTCCAGCAGAAACAGGCTGGAACGCTTGGCTGGTGTTCGTTTCATAATATACTCCTGTAGGTCACCGGGTGCTCTTGATGCTGACGTAAGTGTCCGACAGATTGCCATCACTGTCTGTGCAGGACAGATGGAACAGCCCGTCACGGGATTCTTCAAAGGAAAATCCATCCGTGGCGAGGATTTCCCGCCCGTCGCCGGCAGAAGCCGCTACCCCCTCTTTGATAAATAGTTCCCGCAGATATCCGTCGTATGCATAGAGATATGTCACGTAGGACTGTCCGGAGTATTCCTGCCGGATCAGGATGGCATCCTGACCATCGAAGGTTCCTGCAATAATGGCGTCACTGCTATCTGCATGATGCAGCTTTTCCGTCACGTAAGACAGTGCGGTACAGTTGCTATAAGAATCGTTGGAGACATGGACCTGACGGCTGTAAGAGCCGGAAGCCAGAACGACCAACGCCACAGAAGACGCAGCCAGTGCAAAAAACAGAGCCAGAGGAAAGAGAAAATCTATGACATGTTTTCGTTCTGTATATTCTTTTCGATACATCGTCATACCTCCGTTTCTATCGTTCGATCACTGTAATATCCGGCAGCAGATTGGCACCGCCGATCTGATAATCCACAAAAAACAGATCCGTATCATAGCGGATGCCGCAGGTATCCTTTAAATCCTGCAATGTCTCCGGATAGCGCCCTTCCAGCGCATAATACTGGGTAACACCCCGCCAGAGCGCATGCTCCAGGCTGTTTTTCTGTTCCTGCCGTGTGCGGTTGGAAATCCGTGTGATTCCCACGGAGAACAGTCCGCAGATAACGACGAAGATCAGCAGGGACAGACAGAGATTCCGGAACGGGTGCGGAGACTTCCCGTGGTAAAACCGCCGGTTGTCAGGTACAGGTATCATCGCAGCCACCTCCTAGAGTCCTGCCATGATGCCAAGCAGCGGCAGCATGACAGAGAGCAGAATGATGCCAACGATCACCGACAGGATAATGACCAGCGTCGGTTCGAGGACAGCGAGAAAAGAAGTGATATGTTCTCTCAGCTCTTCCTCGCAGCGGTCCGCAATTTGTTCCATCACTTCATCCATCATGCCGGATTTTCCGGCGATGGCAGTCATACGGGCGTAGACACCGGTGAAAACCTTTGTTTTTACGAGTGCACTGGAAAACTCGGTGCCCTGTTCGATTTCGGCACAGCACTGATCAAGCCGTTTCAGGTAGAAGGGATCCTCGATCAGATTTCTGGAAAACTCCAGACCACGTTCCGGTGTGAGTCCGCTTTTCAAAGCCAGTGCCATGGCGCCGGCGAAGCGGCAGCTGTCGGAACAATCCGCGATCTCACGGAAATGGCGGAAGCGGTGTCCGAGCCGTCCGGCCAGATGACGGCCTTTTTCGGTACGGGTCAGCACGATACCGGCTGCAATGACAGCCGCGGTCAGGATGACAAATACCAGGGCATAGCGTGACAGAACGCTGCCAAGCAGCAGGATCCCTTTGGAGAGACCGGTCATCTCGGTGCCAAGCTGGACAAACACCTGCTGAAAGACCGGCATGACTTTTGTGATCAGGATTACAATGACTACCAGCATCAGGATGATCATGATCAGTGGATAGGACAGGGAACTGCGGATGCTCCGGCTCAGACTTTCTTCCCGCTGATAGTGTGCGGACAGAGATTCCATGACATCATCAAGCCGTCCGGTTTCTTCTCCGATGGCTGTCATATGGATGAGATAAGAGGGAAATACCCCTGTCCGGTTCAGCGCATCTGCGAAGGTGCCACCGGATTGCATGGACTGATACATGGTGTCCAGCAGAGTCCTTTCCGCATCGTTTCTGGTATCTTCCATCAGCAGTTCCAGCCCCTCCAGAGCTGAAATGCCGGATCGCAGGATCATACCCATCTCACCGCAAAAGGATGCGAGTTCCGGGTAAGACAGCGATTTTTGCTGTAAATGTTCCATTCTGTGTGCCTCCTTATCGTTTCTGAAATCATAATAAAATGAGATAAAAAGTGATACATAGCTGCTTCTTTTTCAAGTCGAACGCACGTGAGACTTGGTGCG
>NZ_KI271182.1:567-1639 GCF_000469345.1 Eubacterium ramulus ATCC 29099 | reverse complement strand
TACGAGGAGAATTCTTGCTAACTTTTGTTAAAAATCTAATTCTCCATATCAACAGTATCCTCTTTCTTCCATCCAGTCTTTCACATAGCATCTGATTCCAATATAAACCACATGCACCAGTAATAATAGTGTAATGAGATTTATAGAAATAACAGATTTTATCCAATCTCCAAAATAAATTGCAATGGCTGTGCTTGTAATAACTTCCACAATGCTGATGCTATCCCAACAATATTCTCAACAGCTACCTCAACCGTCTTTTGGTGTGTCTGTGCATAAAGTTTTTCCTGTTCTGCTTTTTCGTACTTAAATTTCCATGCCACGACTTCTGCGTCGGCTCTTTTCCTGTTGTCTGTCTCGCTGGTTAATTGTTGCTCTGTTTGCCTTAATCTTGTCCGCAATGCTTCGATATTCTCGGCTCTGTTTTCGCTGTTCAATTTCTCGTTCAAGGTCAGCGATCTGCTTAGCTGCCTGTTGCCTTTGACCGCTGGGGAGCCGTCCAGATGGTACAAAACCTCGAAGGCATGGACTTTACTGTTGTTCCTTTCGGCCAGGGATTTAAGGATATGTCCCCACTATCATGGGACTTGACCGTGCGATCCGCTGTGGAAATAATACAGGCGCTTCTGTCTATGATGACAGAGGAATTTTATTCATATAAAAATGGAGCTCTTGTTTTCACACAAAAAGCTCCACTTCTGTTTATTTATTTAAATTTATAATTCCTTCGATATCTCGACCACCGTAGAATATTCGTGCTACTGTAACTGTCCTCTCTTTATCATCGACAAGATAATACACAACTTTCCGTCATATGCCAAACTCCTTTGCAAGTACCGCGTCGACTTCATCTGCGGAATATACATTTCCTGCTTTGATGGAATCAACACCCTTCTGGAGTTCTGCATCAAGTTCTTCTCTGGTCATTGCACCAACAGCTAATGGCTTAGAAGAAGGAAGTTTCAATTCAAACGGCATACCTTTTTTCAGTACGATCTGGCTATAAAGCATCTGAATTGCACTGGATGGAGAAATGCCAAGGGCGTGTGAAAAAACTCTCGTTTTTTCACAC
>NZ_KI271182.1:0-467 GCF_000469345.1 Eubacterium ramulus ATCC 29099 | reverse complement strand
TGTGAAAAAACTCTCGTTTTTTCACACGCCCGTATATTTACTCTTGATATTCCGCTTTTATTGCTATATCTGCATTCTGTCCGGGTACATGATTTCGAGTTCACCACGGACTTTGCCCCAATTACGGATTGGCATTGTCCATTTTTTTGCTATTTCAAAAGTCCCCAGGTATAGTGCTTTCACCAGTGCCTGTGAGCTCGGAAATACGCTTCTCTGCTTGTTTAGCCTGCGATAGCATGAATTCAACGATTCAATGGCATTTGTAGTATAAAACGCAGTACGAACCTCTTGGGAAAATTTAAAAATCGGGGAAATTGCATCCCAGTTATCATGCCAGCGGTTCATGGCGCTCGGATATTGTCCTGACCATTTTTCGGTAACAGTCTTTAACTGTTTTCTGGCAGCTTCTTCATCAGCAGCTGTATCATAATACATTTATGCTTCTGAGAACTGGTCTTTTCCTACAA
>NZ_KI271181.1 GCF_000469345.1 Eubacterium ramulus ATCC 29099 | reverse complement strand
ATAAAGCAATCCTTATCTAAATGACATTGGGTCAAATCCGGCTCCCAGTGTAGAAGCCCGGAGCCGAGTCGGTTTTTCCTGCCCGGGCGCAAGGAATGAGATGACACCGCCGCGTCCCTGTTTCACCGAAAATCCGGACTCCTCCATGAGACGAAGAAAGTCGGCAAAGTCTGTGGGCTTTTTCTCCAAAGCCGCGAGAATAGCCAGCCGTACCCGCTGCTTGGCAGAGGGTGGCTTTTCTCCGATCCACTGTCCATAGTGGAGAAAACGGCCCTTGCTGTGCTGGCACGGATTTTGGATAACAGACAATTCATGTTCGATGCACACGCGGTCAGAGAGCCGCCGCAGGGCAAAGGACGAACCAATGAAATTATGAAATTTCCGGGAGCGGTCAAAGGCCGTCGCATTGAAATAAATATGATTGTGGATATGGGCCTTGTCGGTATGCGTACAGACGAAGAACTGATACTTTCCCTTTGTCCAGCGCATCGCCGTTTCATAGCCGATACGGTTTGCTTCTTCCGCCGTAACCTCCCCGGGCAGGAACGCCTGCCGGATCTGAAAGAACAGGGCCCCGCGAGATACGGCCCGGCCTGTTTCTGCAAGGTATTGACTTTTTACCAGAAGAAACTCGGCGGGGGCCGTGTTCGGATCGCAGAGATAGGAAGATACGGCTCCCAGCTTTTCGGGGTTCAGGCCATAGGTGAAACGATCCTCCATCGTTTGAATTGCACTTTTTCCCGCCGCTGTTTTATAAGGGCGGATGTAGGTGGTCGCCGTAGAAATCCCTCCTTCCGGCAAATAGTATTTTTGCTTTGGGACACTTTGTCCCGAAGTAGAAAAAGCCGGGGAGCGGTATCAACCACTCCCCGGATGGGTCAGAGCTCTACCAGCGCGGAGAGCTGTTTCAAGAGATCAGACAGCGGCCCCCACAAAGCGGCATAGTCCCGCTGTAAGGCTGCGAGTTCTTCGGGATAAATTGCGCCGTAGGTGTTGGCCTGAATTGCCACTTGGTTCAGATTGTTGGAGCAGCGCCGCTGGAGCGAAACCAGCTCACGAACAGGCGAAAGGTCAACATGAAGCACATACCCACTCAGGGCCATTTTCCGCATATAGGCTCCCATATTACGGATGCCAGCCTCCGCCATACGTTCTTGAATCAGAGCCTGCTCCGCCTCCGACACCATCACATGAAGATGGATCGGACGGCGGCGCTTTTTTGTCATCGCTCCTCACGCTCCCGGCTGCGGCAGGCGCGGGGCGGCTCCTTTACCTTATCTAGCGGCTTTTCCTGTTCGTCTGCCGGAACAGGGTGCGGCAAATGAAATTCACGGTGCAGGCGCAGCACCTCCAGTACAGACAATTCCTGTTCACGTTTCTTTTCCATATACGCACCTCCTTATCTATCGCCACGGTCAGGCTGCCTCCGTTGAGGAGCCGGAGCCTCCGAGCCGCGATCTGCCTCCGCCAACTTTGCCGCATTTTTCATCTGCTCGGCAATCGGACGGGGCCTGTCGGGATTATCAGGCGCAGGACGCAGCTCATAGTCGGATGCCTGTTTTTCCGTTAGCGGGCGGGTATAGGTAAGATAGCCCCAAGCCAGGAACGAGCCATTTTCCACCGGGATGCGCTGATCGTAATTGAAGATTTCATCCGGCTTGTTATAAGGCGGCTTCGGGAATGTCCCGATGTCCACAGGCCGCTGGGTCGAATAATACTTGTAAAGGCCGGGAGCCTCGGTCTGCCTGATCCCCACGTTATAAATACGCTGATAGTCCTGCACCCGGTCTGCAAAATCCTGTTCCATCGCGGTGCGGTCATTTCCATAGTGACCCCATTCGTACTGCCGCTGGCCGTCCTTGTCATCATAGCAGGCCCATGTGACATAGCGGGATGGCGCGGTGGGATGTTCGCCCAATGCAAATCCCCGCCCATTTTCCAGCATGACCGCCTTCAAAATAGCATAGCCTTGATTTTTGTCCATAGTACACCTCCCATCATCGAGACATTTCTTTGTTTTCTCTTTTCACAAACGGCTGGAGCTGATAGGGGCTTGTACCGTCCTCGGGTCGCAGAAAGTCTATCCGGGCCGCAGCACGGATGGCGTTCTGGTTAAGCTGCCGCTGCCATGCCCCTTGGCTGGGAGCCCACTTAAAGCCGTTACTTTTCAGTTCCTGCCGCTGATCGGCATCGGGCTTTTCCTCGAAAATAAGCTGCAAACGGTTTTCAGCCTCGTTGATTTTGGCCTTGCCTCCGGGGAATGTCCAGCCAGCAAACTCGGAGCGGCTGCTCAGTTCCTCAATGCGCTGGCGTACACGGCGGATGTTGGCGTTGTTGTTGGAAAGCAGATAGGCGGGATACGGCTTGCTTTTATCCAAGTGCCATGACTGCGCCATATCTGCTTTGAGCTTTTCTGCCTGCTCCGGCGTAAGCTCCGGGCAACCGTCCAGCGTTTTGTGTTTCCGAAAATACGCATTGACCTCCTTCATGGTGGTCTGCTGGGACTCCAGCCCCTCCAGCTTTTTTGTCAGTTTTTCCACGGCAAGATCATCGTCTGCGCTGATCCCACCCATACCAACAGAGCGGATTTTATCAAGCAGCTTTGAAATCTCTGCATACTCTCCATAGTTGCGATCCCGGGCGGCGTTCTGCTTGTGCTTCTTTGCCACAGGGAAGTTGCCGCCCCCAGAGATCAGAATAGAGGGTACACGGGCATCAATCACATTGCGTTCATTCAGATTTTCGGCAAGTTTCCGGGCATAGCGATCCACCAGTGTGTCAATCTTATCATGGTACATGGGATCGACACGCGCTTTCTGGCGTTCCGCCGCTGCATACGCTTCATCGACCATTGCCCGGTAGCCCGCCGTAGCGGAGCCCGGCTGATAGTCGGAAAAGCTGTTCATATCTTTTGCCCGCTTTGCGGCTTCTTCATTGATCGGATAATATTTCGGCATAGTACCTCCTTCCACAAAAGCCGGAACTTTGGGACAAATTGTCCCAAAGCCCCGGCAGCTAAAATGTTGACAGCATCTCACGGAAACAGGGCCGGACGTAGAAATATACGCCTCCCGCAGAAAAGGGCCTTAAAAAGCCTTGTCACAGGCGGGTTTTGGATGTCCTAATTGTCAACACATCAGCCCCGCTTTTTCCGCATATATTCCCGCTGCTGTCTGCGGTGTGCCGCCTTTGCACAGGCCGCCGAACAATAGGTTTGCCGTCCATCAGGAGCCACGGCTCTGCCGCATACCGGGCAAGCCTTGAAATCCGGCCTTGGCCCCTCTATCAGCAACGCAGCCTCCAGCGCCGGATCAAGGGGCAGAACTGCCTCGCGGAAGTAGCGGCAATAAGCCCCCGTCCAGCATTTCCCAAACATATAGCACTCGCAATCCAGCGGCAGGCAGCCGCAGTCCCGGTCATAGTTGGCACACCATTTTGACACCAGCCTGCGGATTGCCGCTTTTTCTGTCCGGGTCAGTTCTCGGCCCACAGTATCACCTCCCGTTGCCCGGTGGTTTGAGCTGCTCCCGGTAGCAGAACACGCAGCCGATCCCGCGCCAGTAAGGGCAGCCGTCACAACGGGAGCCCTTCGGCGGCAGGCTTGGCGGCACACCCTTAAAGTAGCTTTTTTCTTTCATAAATCCCTCATAGGGGTTGTTGGTAAATCTCATTCATTATCCTCGCTTTCGGTATCGTCCTCGTCCCAAGGCGGCCCATCGTCCTCGGGATCGTCATAATCAGCCAGTTCCTCACTGTAATCCTCTTCGGGTACAGCAGCTTTTTCATGCTTCGGGCGGTAGATTTTGAAGTACCAGCCTGCACCGCCGCCCAGAACAGCCACTGCCAAGATCAGCAGAAGCGTCCCGGTATTACTTTTCTGCTGGGGCTCGGGTTCCGGCTTCTCCGCAGGTTCCGTCACCGGAGCGGGTTCGGGAGCTGTGCCAGCACACTCGGTCATGTTGACCGCGCAGACCGCGCAATCCGTATGGATGGCTCCGGGTGCACATTTTTCTGTGCAGGAGCAGGCCGGAAGCTCTCCGCCAGCGGCCTCCAGTGCCGCCAGCAGATCGGCTTCATCCACCATGTTCAGAAAGTAGGTGTGATACTGTTCGCCGTCCTCGTCCACAGGCTTGTCATAGTCAATGACAATGTAAAAGGTGTTGCCGCCGCTGGTTTCCACCGTGATGAACTGTTTGTTGGTTGCAGCATCGTAGAGCAGATCGCGGGTCACAAGGTTTCCATCCTCCGAAAAACCCTCGCCCGGGGTAATGGTAGGCGCTGGCTCCGGGGCCAGAGTTTCTT
>NZ_KI271180.1 GCF_000469345.1 Eubacterium ramulus ATCC 29099 | reverse complement strand
CAAGGACGCCACTGAAAAAGTGGTAAGTTTAGTATCACAGGGCGTCAAATATGTGCAAAAATGTTCCTTGATAATAAAATATTGCTAAAATAGTGTTTTGAGGGATGCAAAATCTACCCTTTTGAGAGATGAATTTTCCTATTTTTTCTCATTTGGGCAGACTTCTCCCTTTAGTTTTAAAATTCGTTTTAAATTGACTGCAAATATTGATACTGCTCCTTGAAGTTGCATGTTTGATAGTCCAGCAGCATCACAACGATTATATCCGTGTATATTTTTTAATTCACTATTTTTTGCCTCTATCATATAGCGGGTTTTGAAACGTTCCTTGAAATATTGTGTTTTTTGAAACGCCTCTTGATTTTTATGATAATCCGATTTAATAGTGATACTATACGTTTTGGTTTTTGCATTTTCTTTATAGCAGCCATTACGATAAGGACAGACATGGCATATATTAATATCGAAAAAATATTTGATACGTGTATTCTTTTTCTGATTACTACGTTTGTCAATTCGATATTTTATAGCCAAATGCCCCGCTGGGCACTGCATGGTATCCGCATCTTTATTAAAGATAAAGCCGTCCTCTGAACGAGTCCCTTTTATGATGCTCGGGTTAAGCTTTGAAATTAATTTATAGTCATTGCTTTGTGCATCTTTTAAATTTTCCAGTGTGGAATATGCGGTATCTGCTATTACTTCATTAACGGTTGCACCTGCTGCTTTACTTTTTTGAACCAGTACTGGAAGTTCCTGACCATCAAATGCTTCGCCGGATGTGATTGTTGCTGCTGTGATAATCCGTTCATCTGTCATGGCCAAATGAGTTTTGTATCCGTAAAAAGAAGAATTGACCGTTTTATGGCCAATCCGGGCATCCGGGTCAATGGATTGATCATAACAATCAATCTGATTATCCAAAATTTCGGATAACATAGAAGATTCTTCTTTAATCGTTGGCAGTTCTGAATACGGACTTTCCTGAACTGTGTTTAATAATTCATGACAGTATTCATTATACTCATCTAAAGAAGCTCGTTTTTCAGGTTCATCTGGCAGATAAATGTCTTTATCAGAATCTTTTAAAGCTGCTTTTAAAGAAGTAGAGGCTTTTTTCAACATTTCTCTCTGAGTAGTTTTATGATAACGGGCTTCTGTATGAGTTGAGTCAACAATTATAGTATTGCTTTTTAAAACACCTTGATTTATGGCAAGTTCTACACTTTTATTTATGAGCAGATCAAGTATATTTTCATCTTTTAAACGCTGCTTTCTGAATTTGGTTAAAAGACTAGGATGGATAACCTCTTCTTCTGGCATTAATTCCAGAAAATATTTAAAAGACATATCATATCGTGATCTTTCAACAACACCATTATCAGAAAGGTTATAAAGATATTTTAAAAGCAGATATTTAAATAGCAATATAGGGTTTTTTGCATTACGTCCATTATCAAGGCAATATTTATTTTTTAATTCATCATATATAAAAGAAAAATCGACCAATTCCCTGATTTTTCTTAGAATATGATCTTTTGGAACAATCATGTCATATAAATCTGAATAATAACTAAGGCCAAGTTTAAGTTGGGATGATAACATTTCAACCTCCGACAATTATGATACCTTAATTATATCAGATATATGATTTTACGACCACTTTTTCAGTGGCGTCCTGCAAGTGGTGAGTAA
>NZ_KI271179.1:6680-7217 GCF_000469345.1 Eubacterium ramulus ATCC 29099 | reverse complement strand
ATAATCATAGTATTTGTTCGCCATTGCGTTATCGCTTTAGCTGTATTATACTGCTATTATATAATCTCAATCGCAACAAATCTTGCATTATTTTTTCATTTTATAACACAATACTGCCATTGTAGGAGATCTCAAAAATATGAAAACACCACATTCACTTATACCGGAGCAAAAAGAAAATGCTAAACATGGAGAAATTTATTTTCCGATCCAGAAATATATTACAACGCTGACAGAGGAAGCTCCTGTCATAACAACGCACTGGCACGGGGAATCAGAGCTTACCCTCATAACAAAAGGTTCCTGTGTCTACCAGATTGATTTAATTGAATATGAAGCAAATGCCGGGGATATTCTGTTTATTCCTCCCCTACTGCTGCATTCCATTATCCTGAAAAACAGTCAGGACTTCTGTTCGGAAACATATGTATTCCATATGAATCTTCTGGGAGGGAATACTGCAGACATCTGTTCTACCCGCTATCTTACGCCCATGGTAAACCATGAATTATCTTTACCCTGTCTCATTACCGCGGA
>NZ_KI271179.1:6147-6580 GCF_000469345.1 Eubacterium ramulus ATCC 29099 | reverse complement strand
CCTGTCTCATTACCGCGGATCATCCTGCATATAATTCTCTCCGCAAGTCTTTTGCGCAGCTTGCTTCCCTATACGATACCCGGATGTTTGGATATGAACTAGCCATAAAATCTTATCTGCTACAGATACTTTTTCTTCTGCTCCAGTACAGCAACACAAAATTCTCCACGGAATCAGACTCTTCCGACAAATTAAAAATTGTACTTGATCATATTGAACTGCATTATGCAGAAGCTCTGTCGGTTTCTGAACTTGCAAAGCTATGTTATTTCAGCGAGTATCATTTTATGCGCTTTTTCAAAAAACACATGAATATGACCTGCATTCAGTATATTAACAATATCAGACTGGAAAAAGCGGTAGCGTTATTTGAACATGGAAACACCTCCATATTAGAGGTGTCTTTATCTGTTGGCTTTCATAATCTTTCTTA
>NZ_KI271179.1:0-6047 GCF_000469345.1 Eubacterium ramulus ATCC 29099 | reverse complement strand
AAAAGATTAGAACTGGATTCTGTATAAGCTCAGCCAGGCCGATCACCATAACCGCTGCTCCATAAACAATTTCCAGAATCATCTTATGATATTTATTCGTTGGTATATACGTTTCTTCAAAAAACGGAAAACGCTGCGGCATACGTTCTAAAAAACGCATTGCTTCCATAAGCTCTTGCTTTTTCGCTTTGACAGCATCTTTATTAACCTGTGCCATAAAACAAATATGTGTTCCCAACATACGCTTTGCCCTGTCGGAAACAATGACTTTATATTTTTTATCTGACATAGGCTTATACCTCTGTAATTACGTCGTCAAGGTAAGCATCGAGTTCATCAAGAGTGCAGCCGTTTCTTCCTGCTATTTCGTCTTCTTCGACAGCAAGCATCATATACACTATATCCATCCGGTTAAATCTCACAAAGATCAAGTGCGTCTGCTAGCCCTACATTTCGGTTAAATCCATAACGTAAATCAAACATTCTCTGATAATCGGTCCACCGATCCGGGTTCATAAATTCATTAATCTGTGGATCCGCATTCCAACCCTGCCATACCTCTAGTCCATTGCGTCTTCCCAGTAATCATATGCATCATCATAGCCGTCATCATAATCTCCATCACCAAATTCTTCGGCCCAGTCCTCAGCAAAATCATCTGCATCATTATAATCTTCTGCATCATATGGATCTGTGTAAACATATTTGTGTTTGGACGAACTGCCTGATCCCGAATTAGAATGGTACTTTTTCTGACTCGTTGTATTTGTAGAACTTGATGCGTTAATACTTGTCACCGATCCATAATCCGGATGTTCCTTCTCATAACAATAGACCATGCTGCCATCTACATATAAGTCAAAACTTCCATAGTCACAGGATCGTATTTCATAACAATGTGTATGATCTTTACCATAAATTATAAATGGATCTCCCTTCTGCTCAGTGATAAATATTCTGGTTTCAACATTTTTCTTTTTATCGTACCGGTCAAAATGAGATGATCCCCACCAGAAATGATGACTTTTTACACCGATTTTCGCACTTTTTAAATCTTGCATTTTATGATAAAACATATTTACATAACCAGAATCCTTGTAGCTTTTATAAAAATCATCAATATTATCACTGATATAATCAACCGTATAATAATAACTATACTTGGCAGGTTCATCCATATCCAGGTCGATTACCTTCTCTGCCTCTTCTTCTGAGCAGCTACTGTATGTAACGCTCAGATCCAGTTCTCCATCATCCCATGCATCCGGCATTTCCTCTTCCATTTCTGCCACATATTTCTGCATATATTTCTCAGCAAATTCCATCGACCTTTTTTCTTTCGGTGATGCACAACCTGTAGTTGCCATTAAGGATGCCATCACGCCTGCCAATAATCTTTTAAACATAACTACTCCTCCCGCTGCTATACACGACTCAGTTCTAAGTAAAATCTGTTTTTAGAAATCATCACAAAAATCACTTTCATAACTGTCGCCATCATCAAAATCACTGTCAAAGTCATCGTCACTGTCAAAATCTTCGATTTCATCCGTAGAACTTGTCAGCCAGTCCAACTCATTTAATGTTTCTTTCTTATCAAGTTCCCCATCACGATCCCAGTCAAATGTTCTGTCAAAACCTCTATCCAATTTTTCATTCCAATCTCTCATGATACCTTTCCCCCTCTTCCTTAGTTATCGTAATGATTCCAGTCACCAAACAAACCCGGTCGGCTCTCACCGATCTTTCTGCCATTTACATCGTAATGATTGATATTTCCAAATAAACCTCTTCTGCTGTAACCGTCTTTTCTACTCATAATCGATTCTCCTCCGACTAAAAATGTGATATCTGATATATTTTCGTATCAGTATTTGTTATTCTATTCCTTTGTTGTCTTTATAGTAAGGCAATTGGTGGGGTATAAAAACACCAGCTTACTATAGTGCTTGTTGTTTTCTGATGATTCAAGTATAATAAAATTATAAAAAGAAATACACATGCAACATGTGGAGTTCCCCTCTGATATTCCTCATGTTTAGTGGCATACAGGGAGGTTATTCTCATGGGAAAGCAATCTATTAGAGAAAATAAGACAATTTACCAGATTTTCCGGGAAACCGCCGGACTCACCAGGTCTGAGGCCAGTGAAAAAATGGCGGCTGTATCAGACTCAAAAATCGAAAAATTCGAATATGAACTGCAGGATCCTACACCTTACGATATCGTTCAAATGGCAGATGCCTATAAACGCCCGGATCTGTGCAATTATTTCTGTTCTCATAAATGTGAAATCGGCCATCGCTATGTTCCGGAAGTAGAAGTTTCTGATTTGTCAGACATCATACTTGAAACCATCGCCAGCTTAAACGAGATCAATCCGCTCACTACGCGCCTGATCCAGATTGCACGTGGCGGCAAGATCAGTGATGATGAAATAAAAGATTTTGCATTCATCAGTAAAAAGCTGGATGAAATCTCTCTGGCTGTGGATGCATTAAATCTCTGGGTAGATAAAACTGCCAGTGAACAGAAGCTTAATATTGAACTGCTCCATTCCGAAAAAGAAAAATTAAAATAGAGGCAAACCTGACATAAGGCAGCGAACCAACTGTGCCTGTCATCATTTCGTTATGACAACACCCAATCGGTCCACTGCCTTATTTTTACATTTGCTGTAATTGATTCACTATGTATTCTGTTCTCCGGATTGCATCTTCCACCTGATCTTTTGCACGATTGATCCGATCCTGTACCATCCAGTCCACAATAAATCCGTCAAAAAAATAATCTGCAAATGAAAGGAAATCCCCTGTATTGATATTCAGATTACATGCCATATTGACATCGTTCAGTTCTCTGCTGAAATTGCGAAGGTCATATTTCGCCTGTTCCATATTTTCCTTTGCCTGATCCATTTTAGAATGTTTCAGCATCGTTGAGAAAAATCCACCGCCAAACATATCCACCAGTCCCCAGTTTTTTGCACTGTTCAGATTTTCTCTGGCTGTTCGCAGACTGCGTAGTGCCCGGTTCCCGGCATCAATAGCTTCTCTTTTTTCTTTTTCTATATCATACATTGCTTTTATCTCCCTTTCGTCTGACTTAGGCTTTCGATGCAATCAGTGCAATGATTCCGCCAATAATCAATATTGGAAGTGCGATATAAATCAGTCCACCGATTACCAGGGCAATCAGGATCACCGGAAAAAATACAACCGTACACAATAATTTCAAGATTCCCCAGGATGCTCTGATTCCGAAAATACCTAATTTAAAAATAAACCAGATCATAAAAATTGCAAATAAAATTGATAACATGTTCTTCTGCTCCTTCTGCCATCTTTTCAGGAATGGCTCAATGTACTTGTCTTTCTGTTTTTTTAGGGATAAAGTCTGATCTGTTTCTGACACCTATTTTTTGACTGAATGTCGGATTCTTATCGATTTTATCAATCAGCCGTATCCTTTTGATTCTTTGTTCTACATTCACCGTGTCACCTCATTTCGACTTACCTGCTGTCTTCCTAACCGATACCGTCAGTATAACGGAAACACATTCCAAAATACATATCTCATTTGCAGATTTACACCTATCTATTTCTCATATTTTGAGAATTGTATACTGTCGCTGCAACCGCTTAATTTCTTCTTTCATCTGTTCCACTACTTCATCCGGTGAAATGATTTTCACTCCTTCTCCAAGTGAAATAATCCATCCCAGAAACTGTCTGCTGACATGCACCTGTACATTGACCGTAAAATACTCATCGTCCTTTGGAATCATCATCACATCGTTGCCAAAACGGTCTATAATTACTCCTGCCAGATAATTTGCAACCAGTAATTTTACATTCTGTTCTTTTCCGTTAAACATACCAAAGCTCTTTTTCGCATAATCAGCCATATCCAGTTTTTTGAAATATTCTCTGCCTTCTCTGTCCTCTTCGGACATCTGGATGTGAAGCATCTTATCCACACGGTAATGCTTAATCAGACCGGCTACGGAATCATATCCCACCAGATAATAATTCTCATCATCCCAGGATAATCCCCACGGGCTGATATGATACCAGGCACCACCATGACGCAGCTCCATTTCTTTTTTTACATTCCATTGATAATACTGAAAGCGGATCTTTTTGTTTTCCGATATTGCATTGTGAATGGCATCCACGGTATAGTAAATGCTCTCATTCATAGTCTTGATTCTGCCTGAGACATATACCTGACGCTGCAGTTTCATCGCATCGTATCTGCTGACCAGCTTTTCCAGTTTTCCGATCAGTTCATTTGTCTTCCTCTCTGTGATAAATTTAGATGACTGGATAGCATCCACCAGGAGCTTTAATTCCGGCAGTTCAAACGGTCGGCTTACCACATGATAATGATATCCTTTTCCTACAGGCTCCCCTTCCACTTCAATTCCCAGTTTTTCCAGATCTCGCAGGTCATTGTAAATGCTTTTTCGGTCTGCAGTGACTTCATATTCTGCCAGAGCTTTCATGATTTCCGGCATCGTTATATAATGTTCATCATCAGTCTTATCCAGCATGATCTGTGCCAGACGATATAATTTGAATTTCTGATTCGATCCTTTTGGCATAATGTGTGTTCCCCTTTTACATTGATGTCATCAGTATAACACAAATCCTAGGTTCTCGTTATCATCACACACATTTAAATGCTGGGCAGTATGTTCTGGTTCTTCGAGTATCGGTTCACTATTCTGCCTGTCCTGCTGACAATTCCGGTATTTTTTCTGCTGGGATGGCTCATCCCCTGCATGATGTATGACAACGCAGCAAAATGCAGCGTTGTAGAGCAATTAAGGAATACTCAATAACTGTTAAGCAAAAAAACGGCCCTCTGCTAATGAAAAGGCTGAGGGCTGAGTCCACAAAAGGTAATAATCATGATGCCTTACTTGTCATACAAAAAAATTGAAAATAGCGGATAAAATCATCAATAGTTATTCTCCTTTTTGTTGTACGATAAATATTAATACTGTTTCAGATATTCTGACACTGATCTGCTCATTTCCTTAGAAAAATCCGAATTATATTTTCGGTTACAGAAGGCACTGCACCATTCTTCATAAGTGCTGTTCTTACATTGATATGCAAACATCTCACGCAGTTCCTCCCCAACGATACTGCGATAAGTGTTTTCATGTACAATATATTTTCGCTCACAACGTTCCGGCTTTTTACGCATTCTCTGCTGTTCAGTCGGCCATCCAAATACTAACATCACTGCCGGAAACACATATTCAGGAAGATGCAAAAGTCTTCGCTGCTCCTCACAGTTTTCCATAATATCACCGATATAACACGATCCAATCCCAAGACTCTCTGCAGCAACTACTGCATTTTGAGCCGCAATAGCTGTATCAGTAATCGCAAGCATCAAATCACCAACTCCCGGTTTTCTAGGCTCACATCCTGCTTCCAAATAGGCATCGTACCATTTTTTACAGTCTGCACAAAATACCAGAACCATCTTCGCATTTGCAATAAATGACTGATGGTCACAGCTTTCTGCAAGCATTTCTTTTAATTTCTGATCCGTGATATCAAGGATTGTATATAGCTGCTGACAGCCTGCCGACGGAGCCTGCATAGCAGCTTCCAAGATCAGATTTTTCATTTCTTCCGGGATCTGACGATCTTCGTATACTCTCACAGATTTTCTATGATATAAAGAATCTATAATTTCATTCATAATCAGATTTATTTCCTTTCATACTTCTTTTTACTTATATTATCTCTTTTTATAAATCAACAGCTCTGGATTTTCACCATCCTTCTCATATGTACATACCAGATTCAAGTCGAACGCACGTGAGACTTGGTGTGTGAATCTGGTCAGCGAAAGCTGACATATTCTTCTCAGAATCTTTAGACGTTCGTCATCCATAACCCAGCCTTTGATGGTATAGTCCTTTGCAATTTGATTGACTCATTTACGGAACTGCACCGCACGCTCAGAATTTACCGTGACATGCTCCCACCTCTTAAATCACAGATTTTGAAGTGGGGGCTTCT
>NZ_KI271178.1 GCF_000469345.1 Eubacterium ramulus ATCC 29099 | reverse complement strand
GAAGTGGGAGTCTCAACTCAGACTGAGATGAACAGGTTTTCCTATGGAATAACTGTGAAATTTCCTTATTATATATAAGTGCATTTATGAGTGCATCTGAAATGCAGCAAAGGTGTACGGACCGGTGTCCGGGATCAGTACGTATACTTTGTCGTATAGTTGGAACCGTCACCGACATATTTCTTTACATTTGCCGCACTGTTGCTGGCAGCCAGCGTCGGATCCATCAGGGACCAGTGCCTGCCGTCGAACTTGATGATACCGTCCACCCAGCCGACTTCATCCACATAGCAGCTGATCCATGCGTGGTAGACCTCCCCGGAATAGCCGACATCCAGCTTGGTGGGGATACGCTGGGAACGCAGCATGGCAGACATCAGAGAGGCATAGTCAAAGCAGATGCCTTTCCCGGTGGCCAGAGTATCATCCGGTACCGGGACATATCCGTAGGGAACCGCGTCCGCTTTCTCCTGGTCGTAAGTAATATGCTTGATCACAAAATTATAAATATTGGTAATGACATCCAGATCCGAAGAACATCCCTCCGCCAGCGCTTCCCCTTTTGCCACGCAGGCCGAATCCTGTGTGAAGTTCACATAGAAATTCGGATACAGGAAAGGTGAAAATTCATCGCGGATGGTCACATCCAGATCCTGGGTAAAAGAAATCGCATACAGGTTGTTCTCCACAGACACAGATTCCAGCAGCGTGATCTTGTAAGAACCGCTCCCGCCGGGCAGCGGATAGACGGAATCCGTATCAGAATCTGTCACCGGATAGGTGTATTCCGTGCCATCCGGCAGCGTCACCTGCAGCTTTACCTTTTCATTGCTGCCGGTGTAGCGCAGCATGACATAGCCGTCTGACGTGTGCGAAGCATCCACAGATACGATGTCACTGCCGTAAGTCACGATCCCGTCCGCCTGTGGAACAAGCACCTGTGCCGTGGCATCCCGTGTGCCGTCCGCTTGTGCGGTCTGTACGGAAGAATCCGCACCGGAATCAGAATCATGGCTATCCGGAGAAGAACAGCCGGTCAGTGCGGTGCAGATACACAGCATACACAGAAACAAAAGAAGCAATCTGTTCCGAAGAAAGCGGTTTGGCCGATACGATATAGAATTGTAAAAGTCCACGAAAGCAGATGCCTCCTTTCTGGTGCCTGAAAAATTCAAGTCGAACGCACGTGAGAATTGTTGCATTTAATGGTTTGCGTAATTATAAGTATAGCATATCTGCCAGGCAGAAGCAAAACGAATCGCAGGAAATGTCTCTGGAAACGGAACGGAAATTGTCATTGACAAATCATTAGACTGATTTTAAAATAAAAACAGACAAGGAGAAATCGTTAAAAGGGAAACGAGGAAAAGCGAATGAATGAAAAAAAAGCAATACTGAATGTTCGGATGCTTGGGGATTTTTCTATCACATATGAGGGGCGTCAGGTGTCATTCGGAAAAAACACGGCGACAAAAGCGATGAAACTGCTTCAGATTCTTATCTATTATGGTGAGCAGGGCATTGCACGGGAAAAGTTGTTAAATGCACTGTATGTGAGGGAAGAACTGGCAGATGCGGCGAATAATCTGCGTGTGACAGCACACCGTCTGAAGAAAATGATCATAGATGCGGGACTACCGGAACATGACTATATCGTCATCAAAAAAGGTATTTACAGATGGAATGCACCGGTTCCGACCGTTGTTGATGCGAGAGAATTCCGGAAGATGTATGAAGAAGCGCAGAACTGTGCAGACTCAAGACAGAAGGAAGAACTGCTCAAGGAGGTCTGCAACATGTACCGCGGAGAATTCCTGCCGGAGATCTCCGGTGATGAGTGGGTGCTGTTGGAGAGTGTACAGTATAAGAAGCTGTACAGCAATGCACTGAAAGAACTGTGCGACGGTCTGATCGAAAAATGTGACTACGAGGAGGCATTGCTCTTCTGTGAGCCTGCATGCCGCCTGTATCCGTTCGATGAATGGCAGAGCATCAAGATCGAATGCTTCCTTGGTATGAAACGTTACAAAGAAGCGATGAAAGAGTATGACGACACGGCGAAATTGTTCTTTGAGGAGCTGGGGATCAGCCCTTCCGAACGTCTGATGGAACAGTTCGACCAGATGAGCAGCCAGCTGAAACATGTGAAACCGAAAGAAATCCAGGATATCAAGCAGCGGCTGAAAGAAGAGAAAGGACAGGGCGGTGCTTACTATTGCAGCCTTCCAAGCTTCCGTGACAGCTACCGTCTGGTGACACGTATGCTGGAGCGAAGCGGTCAGTCTGCATATCTGATGCTGTGCAGCTTGACAGACGGCAAAGGACATCCGCTGGAAAAACCGGAGAAGCTGGAGCTCCTGTCAGAAGAATTACAGAATACGATCCAGCATTGCCTGCGAAAAGGAGATTCCTTTACCAAATACAGTCCGTCACAGTATCTGGTACTTCTGATCGGAACGAACAAAGAGAATTGTGGACTGATATTTGACCGTATCCGGAAGTATTTTGCCAGAGAGCACAGAAGCTGGAACAAATATGTGGAATTCTATGTATCTTCCGTGGCAGAAGTGGATAACCTGGATACCCCGATTCAGTTCCGAAATGATGATAGCGGCTGGAAGTAACATCTGGAAAAGATGGAAGAGACAGCGCAACAGTTGATACAACAGACGGAATATGAGGGGGAACGAATATATGGAACAGAAGCACCCGATTGCCTGGCATGTTCCAAATCTCATTAATATCTGCATCGACAGCGTGGAAGACGGAGAAATGACGGGGAAAATCTATCATTGCTATAGCGAAGAAGCGATAGCTTTCAGCAATATCATCCGGATGATTGAGACAGTAGAAGAATTTTTTGATTGTCTGCAATTTCCCCAGGCAGCTACACAGACACGTTCTTTTCACAGAAAAGAATCTGTACAGGGACAGAAACTGGAAAAGAAGCTGGAACAGGAACAGATATTACAGATGCGGGGACAGAAAGGAACCTTTTTATTAAATGTAAAATATCGTCAGAATTCATCCTGGCAGGGATTTCTCCAATGGGTGGAAGAAGACGCATCCTGGCAGTTTGCCAGTGTACTGGAATTTATCAAAATATTAAATAACGCTTTGGATTAGCGAAAACAGAGACCTCCATCACATCATTAAAAAAGATGTGATGGAGATTTTTTGTTAATAAAAACGTGAAAAACATTACAAATTATTACACGATTGCAGAAAAACGTGAAAAAGTTAAAAAAGTTAATATCGCAACAGTGAATGTAATGTTTCCTGTAATGTCAGATAAGATAGAATACCAATATAGAACGAAGCTATGAGTTAAGAATAAAAAAAGAAGGTACTGGCATGAGTGAAAGACAGAAAAAAACCGAGACATTTATTATAAAAATCATGAATCAGCAGAATTCGACCTGGCAGGGAAGTGTAACCTGGGTAGACGAGCAACGCGAACAGTACTTTCGCAGTGCTCTGGAACTACTCAAGCTGATAGACGGAGCACTGGTGACAAAGAATGACAGTGAAGATACATGCAGTGATAAAGGATAGAAGGAGGACGCCATGAAACATACAAAGAAGAAAAAACTACTGGCATTTGTGCTTTGCATGATATTGGTGTTGAGTACAGCGATTACAGCATTCGCTGTTGATGGAAACTTTTATTATGTGCCGAAGGATACCGTTGAGTTATCCCGTGAAATAGTGAAAGATGGTGCATCGCAGGGAACTTTATATGCGACCGTACCGGGAGGCACATTCAAGTCAAGTACAGACAATGCCGAACTGCAGATGGATATGCAGAATGAGACATCAGAGTCTACGGTACTCGAAGCTGTTCAGACAGAACTGGAGAATACAGGCAATACCGGATATACTGTTCATCAGGCAGTTATGGGAGATGTTTCTTTCCGAATCAGCACAGAAGATAAAGCCCGGATTCCGGAAAAAGCAGTTAATTTCCGGTTCGAAAATACATCTCTGGATACAGCACATGCAATGGGATTTGTATATGACGGTTCGAATGGGACAATTACTTTATATGAGCTGAAAGAAGATACTCTTCAATTCGAAGAGGATGTGCAACTGGAAGCAGAGACCGTTGTAGTCGGTTGCTTTGATGTAGTTGAAAAGACAGCAGAAGAAAAAGTGGAAGATGGTACTAAACCAGAAGATACAAAAGCGTCAACAGGAGTTGAAGCAATTACACAAGAAAGTAATAATATTCAGATTGCTGATACACAGGGAATAGTAAGCATTGCGGAAAATTACGGAAAGCTGACAGCTAATTACAGTGATACAGCAGTAGAAGTTGGATATGTCTGGTATCGAAGCATAAATGGTGCAACTGAGGAACAACAGATTCCAACGCAGTATTACAGTACGACAGGTACAAACCTCGGAAAAGATATTAGCACTGATGGAAAAGACCTCTACATTGCATTGAATGGTGGAGCACTTAAATATAACGGAAATGAAACAGTTAATTATAAAGTAAAAGCTTATGCTAAAAATGATTTGAATGAGTACGGCTTGCCAAAGGAAGGAACAACGGCACTTGCAACAAGTTCAGTGTATAATGTAACTGGATATTATGAGGTTCAGAATGGCAGTTTTGAAACACCTTCTGTTACAGAACTTCATTCAGGTACGAATAACTGGCAGTTTTCAAATGAAAATTATAAAAAATTGAAGGGTGCTTGGCAGACAACCGGAACTGCGAATGCAAGTGAATACTCCGATTCTGAAGGTGCGGATATCGAAATTGTTACAACAGAATCTGACAATACGTTAGACGGATATAGCTCAATGTCATTTAGATAAGGATTGCTTTATAGT
>NZ_KI271177.1:22559-25655 GCF_000469345.1 Eubacterium ramulus ATCC 29099 | reverse complement strand
AGGGTCACAGGTTCGAGCCCTGTAGGTCCCATCGATGCTAAAGCATCATGCCGGCGTGGCGGAACTGGCAGACGCGCAGGACTTAAAATCCTGTGGTGGCGACATCGTACCGGTTCGATTCCGGTCGCCGGCATTAGCTTTTAAGCTGATTTTATAAAATATGTGTGTGTAGCTCAGCTGGATAGAGCACTTGGCTACGGACCAAGGTGTCGGGGGTTCGAATCCTCTCACGCACGTACCGTAAAGTATCGCAAACTTTTGATTAACAAGGGTTTGCGGTATTTTTTTGCATTAAAAAAGGAAATATGGGGGCGTAAGACCAATGAAAAAAGGCGTATTGATTGTAAGTTTTGGAACTTCTTACCGGGAGGCGGAAGCACAGAATATTAATCCGGTGGAACAGGCGATTTCGGCGGCACTGCCGGGCTATGAGATGCGGCGGGCATACGGCAGCCGCCGGATCATAAAAAAACTGAAGGAGCGGGACGGAATATGCATTGATACAGTTTCGGAGGCTCTGGAAACTCTGGCTGTGGCCGGGTGTAAAGAGCTGATCGTACAGCCTACCTATGTGATCCATGGTTATGAATACGATGAACTGGTGGAAATCCTGCGTGAATATCTGAATCAATTCGAGTCTGTGCGGCTGGGACATCCGCTGCTTCACCAGCAGTCCGATTATAAAGAATTGATCTGTGGCCTGAATGAAGTTTTTGATTTCAGAAGTTCTTCTGATGCGTTTGTATTTATGGGACATGGCACAGGACATTTTGCCAATGCATGCTATCCGGCACTGGAGCATCAGATTCAGGCTCAGGGATTTACAAATGTGTGGATCGGTACCGTGGAAGGATATCCGGAGATTACGGATGTAAAGGAAAAACTGAAACAACTGTCCTGCCAAAAATCCGTATTGGCACCATTGATGCTGGTGGCGGGAGATCATGCCAGAAATGATATGGCAGGAGAAGATGAGAATTCCTGGAAAAATATCCTGGAGCGAGACGGAATAGAAGCAGATTGTATGATAGCGGGATTGGGCAGTTATGCATTTGTACAGCGGATGTTTGCGGAACATGCGCTGCAGGCAGAAGAAATCAGATGATTTGAACGCAGAATAAGCATTCCCCTGCTTCAAGTGCGTAGAGCACTAAGCGGTGGGTAAGGGGGATGCTTATGTCAGTGGGAGTTAAAAGCTCCCACTGACAGGTCGCAAAGCGACTGCGTTCATGAGCAAGTAGCGAAAGAGGATTGCGAATGTCCGCTTTACAAAAGAGAAATATGCATTGTGGGTTGCATAATACCATATAGAACAATCTCCAGTGTAATAGAGGAACACATATTGATATGGAAGAAGCAAACGAAGGCGAGCAGGAATGACCTGTTCGCCTTCTACTGTTTACGGTTCGGTTGAAAATGTAACCTTTTCCGGATGGGAAGTGCTGTCAATATCTGTGTCGGAGTCAAACAGAATATTTGTAGCATTTTCTGAATCAGTACTATTAAATGTCCAGTTATTCTGGGTTTCGTAAGTAATATATTGTTTCAAAAAAGAGTTATACCAACGGAACTTTATGATATAATCGTCGGCATTGCTATCTTTTGGAACTTTAAAGTTGTATGGAAAATAGCTTTCTCCATATACTTCTGACAACGATTCCAGATCATCGTGTGGCAGACTACGTGTATACAACAGCGTATCGTTATACACAACCTGAAATTCAGCATCTGTGATATTGGAAACAAATGCAGGCTGCTGACAGCTTATATTCAGGTCACCGGAATTAGTCCGTGAAAGATTATCGAAGCTATTTCCTGTAATTTCAACAGTGGGTTGCCAGTCTGTCAATCCAAGGACGGATAACGTCTCGTATTCACTCAGATTTACGGTCTGTTTGGAACCGTCCGTATCGATACAGGCGGTTGCGTTATAAGTGTCTGTATTAATCGGTAAATCAGCAAAACCAGTGTAAGTTCCGTTTTCGCAGATGAAAGTTACCGGAATGTTGCTCTGATCCGAAGTATTCTGAAGCTGCATAGTCAGAATCGTGTTATCCTGATAGTTTTTTAAGACAGCCGTAAATTTGACATGCAGTTTTTTACCATCTTCGGAAACAGAATCTGCAATCGTGTGATAGCTTTGAAAATAAGTATCCTGTTCCGTGGTGTAATCAGAATCATTGTTTACATAAACAGGAGCTGGCTGCTGTGCAATCTGAGCAGAAAGCGTGCTTAATTTGTCGGAAAAAGTTATTGCGACCACGAGCAGGGCAACCGTGAGTGCCAGACATGCACTACCCAATCCGATGGTTGTCCGTTTCCAGAGTTTGTGATTTTTATCCAGAATCTCAGAAGTGATCCAATCGATGGTTTCGGGAGAAACACTGTATGACGAATGATTGTCAGTGTTACCGGTACCGGGATTTCCGTTATCATCTGTAAAAGCAGAATCTGTGGCTGATCTTTGTCCCACCGACTCGTTTTTATCTGAGGCAGTGTTTGTGCTTTCATTCAAAGCAGAAATTGTTTTATCAGCAAAAATATCCACATCTTCATCTAATAATGCGTCCAGTGATACATGGTAAAATTCTGCCAGGAATTTTAATTTTCCAAGATCCGGGCGTGTGGCATCGGATTCCCATTTGGAAATAGACTGGCGGGAGACCTGAAGTTTTTCAGCCAGTTGTTCCTGGGTCATATTCTGTTTTGTTCGTAATGTATATAATTTTTCACCTAATGTCATAAGGAACCTCCGTCTGGAAAAAAGATGATTCTATACAGAATCCAGCTGATGTTGTGTGACTTTCCGGAAATGCAAAATACATAGTGTGTGATGTATCAGCTGGGAGTCAATCCCTCAGCTGATATAGCCTCCGGCAGGATTGCAGAGGTGGGCAGTAGAAGTATGTCATGCAATTGCATGACGCGCACCTCGCAGCAAGAATGCCGAAGCATTCTTGAATTTGTCTGATTTCAGTATAAAGAATCATCGGAAAATGTCTACCAATCAGCGTGAGCGATTGCGCAACTTCCGGTTGCAACCCAGTATTTATGCAGTGGGACGGTTCATCTCAGTCTGAGTTGAGACTCCCACTT
>NZ_KI271177.1:0-22459 GCF_000469345.1 Eubacterium ramulus ATCC 29099 | reverse complement strand
ACGCACCAAGTCTCACGTACGTTCGACTTGAATTCATACGAAAGAATCAGGTACATCCGATCCCGGTAGTCGTCAAAATCTTTCTCGATCAGGGTATTGATTTTTTTGAAACGATAGATCAGAGAGGTACGGTGCATATCCATGGCCTCTGAGGTAGCAACCAGGTTTCGTTCGTGAGTCAGATACATGTACAGCGTATAGGCAAATTCAGAATGATGTTTTTTGTCATAGTCCAGCAGAAACTGCATTTTCGGATGGCAGAAGGTCCGGCTGGATTCACTCAAATTACTCCAACCGGTCAGTGCATGTATGCCATCGGATGATGTCAGCAGGGTTGGGCAATCCGTCAGTTGGTTTTAAATTTGTTTTAATCCTATGTACATGTTCCCTCCTTCTTTGTCTGTTCTTTATTATACACGAAATAATAAGCAATGTAAAAACACATATTTTTCCCTGATTAATACAAACCTGATCATTGCATCTGTGGCCGGAAAACTGTATGAAAGCACACAGTCTTATATGAGCGCACTAATCATGCTGTTGGTGCTGATTCTGGCAGGGGTTGTTGTGTTTTTCGGAATCCGGAGACCAAAAGCAGGATGATGATAGTTAGATTGCAACGTAGAAAATAGCAGTGTATGCGTTCTGTTCCAACAAGGAAAGGTGCTGGGTGAATGGAAAATAAAGGGTTGTATAAGGGATATCTGTCAAAAAACAGGTATCCCTGTTTACATTTTAGGAAGAGGTAGTATAAAATCAGAAGAAATACAAGAAGACGAGGACATATACGTTGGAAAAGAATGATTTGAGGACAGAATTGAATCCTTTTGAAATGCTGGAGGAACTGCTCTGGCAGGATCAGTTTGAATTGATTTTTCCGGAAAATGAAAAACAGTCAGAACTCCGTCTTGTCTATCTGATGAATGACGCAGTAGAAAGTTTTCTGGTCTTTATCAATGCGAAAATGACCGGTCAGTATCAGCCGGATTATGAGGGGGAACTGGAAGCAGAATTGAGCAAGGAAGATACGGAGGATGGCTGTATCTATGTACTGGTAGTTCATCAGGGTGACAGTGTCGTGACATTATTTTTTGAGGATTTGAAAGTTGAGACACATTTGTACCGATACGGAGATCTGGGGCATTTCTGGGTGAAGGGATACGAATATTTACGACAGTTAGAATACCGCATTGCGATTCTGCATACAAAATGCGAGTATCTGGGGGCGGATGCTGCCGGCGAAGAAGAGCAAAAACTGGCGGAACTGGTGCATTTTCCACCTTTGAACTATGCTTGCTATCCGGCTGTTTCACAAAAATATATTGTGCCGATGGATGGGGTCTGGGAACCGACAGAGCAGGCAATTTCCATCATGGAGGAACTGGCAGCAGAAGCTGATGATCACAGTCTGCTTTGGTGGTTAACATTCTATCGAAAGCATCAAGGAAAGGGGATGAGCAGATTGTTGGCATGGATGATGCATCGCACAAGACATGGAGCTGTGATAGATTTGCTGATAGAAAAACTGATGCGGGCAAGCGAAGGTTACCCGGTGCGCAGCTATAAAACAGAAAAGCTTAAATCAGAAGACGCCGGATTCAAGAAGGAAGAAATTGGAAAAAGAGAAGTATGTGATACAAAAGCATCAGAGCAGAGAACTGTATCGGCAGTCGGAGGAATATCACAGCAGTTATATGAGAAAATTCTGATGCAGGCAGTACAGCGTAAAATGGAGCTGGAAGCTCAGGGAAAGCAGGTCACACTGGTGCGGGAAGAACCATTTACAACAGCGCAGGATTCCGTGGAATATAACGTATATCTGATGATCTGGAAGAAAAAACGGGGAAATCGAATTGTGGAAGTGGAACGTTTTTCGGGATGATAAATTAAAATGATACGTTACTTCGGGTAAAGAGCGGTATTACGGATGAAGTTGTCTGCGCCGGCAGACAGAGAGGGAAGGCTTCCGAATGATGGAACACCTGCTGACCGAGGAGGATCGCCCCACAGCGATCTATTGTGCCAATGATATTTCCGCGGTTGGTATGCTGAAGTGTATGGCAAATAATAAGAAGTGCGGCTACATGCCGTCTATTATTGGTAATGATGACATTGAGGCGGCGCAGGATACAAAACGATTCATAATTCACAATTCTTTCACAATCTCAACAAAGTTTTACTACAATCGTTTCGTATGATATACTCATCAAAGATGAGGAGGCAGAGAAAAATGCTTGAGAATAAAGAAAACAAAATGAACACAGAAAATAATGAATCAGAAGTAAAAAATGAAAGCAATATAGAAAATGTAGAAACTGTAAAAAATGATGCAGAGGATTCTGCTACGAACAAAGCTACTGAGGAAATGTTTGAGGAATCCGATTTTGTGACACCGCCACAGGATGTGGAAGAAACAGCAGATGCTGCACAGGCAGATACCGTTCAGACTTCCGAGACAGATCAGACGCAGAATTGTGAAGCTCAGACTGATGAGGATCATATCAAAGGAACCGAGGGCGCTTCCCAGTACCGTTATTCCTATATCAAGAATCATCAGAAACAGGATCACGTTGGCGGTGACCGGAACAGCAATCATCAGGAGACACCACAGCAGAGAAGAAAACACAGACACAGCATGAATGTATATGCAAAAGTAGTGTGCTGTGCAATCTTATTTGGTGCAATTTCCGGTGGTATGATCCTTGGATCTTTCGCAATCGGAAAGAATTCAGCAAAATCAGTTGCAGCTGCAAATCTGGAGACTAATGCTGCAAAACTGAGCACAAACTCCGGCAACAAGAAAACCGATGCATCTGGTTCCACTGATGGAACCTATGCCGTAGCAGAAATTGCATCGCAGTGTAAATCCTCGGTTGTAGCGATTACAAATCAGAGTGTGCAGGAAGTACAGACCATGTTCGGAACTATGCAGCAGCAGAGTACCGGCAGTGGTTCCGGTGTTATCATCGGAAAGAATGATACAGAGCTTCTGATCGCAACCAACAACCATGTAGTATCCGGTGCAGAATCCTTAACGGTATGCTTCAATGATAATAAAGACGCCGTTTTTGATGCAAAGATCAAAGGTACGGATCCCAATAACGATCTGGCTGTTATTGCCATCCAGCTTTCCGATATCAGCGAGGATGTGTTAAACAGTATCTCCATCGCAACTCTGGGCGATTCCACGCAGATGGAAGTCGGTGATCAGGTTGTTGCCATCGGAAATGCACTTGGTTTTGGCCAGTCTGTTACAACCGGTATCATCAGTGCAGTTGACCGTGAAGTTACTATCGATGATACAACAGCAACTCTGTTACAGACAGATGCAGCTATTAACCCTGGTAACAGCGGCGGTGCGCTGTTCAATATGAAAGGTGAAGTTATCGGCATCAACAGTGCAAAATATGCCAGCGATGAAGTGGAAGGTATGGGATTTGCAATCCCGATGTCCAAAGCACAGAGTATCATTGAAAATCTGATGAATCAGGAGACCAGAGACAAACTGACCAGTAATTATGGATTTCTAAATATTACAGGACAGGATGTTTCATCAGAAGAGGCAGAAAAATATAATGTTCCGGAAGGCGTTTATGTCAGCGGAACCACAGATGGCGGTGCAGCAGCAAATGCCGGTATCCAGAGAGGCGACATTATCACAAAGCTTGGTAATACAACCATTACCACGATTTCTCAGTTAAAAGAGGAACTTCAGTATTACAAAGCCGGTGAGACTGTAGAGGTTACAATCCAGAGAAGCAGTGACGGAAAAGGTTATCAGGAGCAGACATTAAAAGTTACACTGGATAATGCATCTCAGGAGCAGACTAATACAACAAATCAGAACAACGGTGGTCAGTCCGGTTCCAACGGACAGTATTCTATCCCAGGATATGGAAACAACGGAGGCAGCAATAGTCTGGAACAGTTTTTTGGCTATGGAAACTAAGGAAACACGTATGCCTGTACCGTATATACGGTATCATCATAAATGAACAAACGGTACATCATGCAGAGTCATCAATTTGAATGGAATCTTTCTTCTGTATGAAAACTGCTTTACGCTGTCCCTATCTTGTGCTAAAATGTATGAAACAGACTTTTACGAGTATTGGAGGCAGTTGAGATGAAGAAGAAAAGAATTGCAATTGCACTTGGACATGACGCACTGGGAACAACGCTTCCGGAGCAGAAGGAAGCAACCTGCCGCGCAGCAAAAGCAATTGCTGATTTAATACAGGATGATTGTCAGGTGGTTATCACACACAGCAACGGACCGCAGATTGGAATGATCCACACAGCGATGTCTGAGTTTCACAGACTGTATACAGATTATACAGCGACACCAATGTCTGTATGTTCAGCAATGAGTCAGGGCTACATCGGATACGATCTGCAGAATGCGATTCGTACCGAATTGATGAACCGCGGTGTATACCGTACCGTATCCACACTTTTGACACAGGTTATCGTAGATCCTTATGACGAGGCTTTTTACAAACCGAGCAAGATTATTGGTCGTGTTATGACTGAGGAAGAAGCGGAAGAAGAAGAGAAAAAAGGAAACCATGTTGTTAGAACCGAGGAGGGCTATCGTCGAATCGTTGCGGCACCGATGCCACATCAGATTGTGGAACTGGATGCTGTAAATACACTGATGGATGCGGATCAGGTTGTCATTGCAGCCGGTGGCGGAGGAATTCCGGTACTGGAGCAGGGCACTGTTTTAAAAGGCGCAAGTGCAGTCATTGAGAAAGATCTCATTGCAGGATTGCTGGCAGATGGTGTCGAGGCGGATATGCTGATCATTCTGACCGGTGAGGAGAGCGTTTATAAGAATTACGGAACAGATAAACAGGAATCGATTCGTGAGATGACCTGTGCGGAAGCACGGAGATATATCGCTGAGGGAGAGTTTGGAGAGGGGACCATGCTTCCGAAGATTGAAACAGCCATTTCCTATATTGGTGATTATGCAACACGTAGTGTTCTGATCACAAAGCTTGGAAGTATTGAAGCAGCTATGGCTGGGCAGACAGGTACAATTATAAAGAAATAAAATAAAAAGGGGATAATGCAGATCGTGTATTATCCTCTTTGCACTTTTTCATAGGAAAGGAATATAGAAATATGAGAGAAATCAGAAAAACAAAAATTGTATGCACACTGGGACCCTCCACAGATAAAGGTGATGTACTCCGTCAGCTGATGCAGGAAGGAATGAATGTTGCGCGTTTTAATTTTTCACATGGTTCCCATGAAGAACAGAAAGCACGATTGGATAAATTGGTAGCATTGCGGGAGGAACTTGATCTTCCGGTAGCAGCACTGTTAGATACAAAAGGTCCGGAGATTCGTCTGAAAGAGTTGAAAGGTGGTAAGGCAGAACTGAAAGAAGGACAGTTATTTACACTGGCACTTGGTGATTTTGTCGGTGATGCCAGTCGTGTTGCCATCACATATGAGGATCTTCACAATGATGTCAAAGCTGGTGATCGTATTCTGATCGATGACGGTCTGATCGAAATGAAAGTTGTTCGCCTGGATGGAACAGATATTGTCTGTGAGGTAATCAACGGTGGTATGATCTCTAACAAAAAAGGGGTCAATGTGCCGAACGTGGAACTCTCTATGCCGTTTATCAGTGAGACAGATTACAGCGACATTGTGTTTGGTATCGAGAATGGATTTGATTTTATTGCAGCATCCTTCACCAGAACTGCCGATGACATTTTGCAGATCCGTAAGATTCTGGAAGAACATGACTGCAAGAGTGTCAATATTATTGCTAAAATTGAGAATAAACAGGGTGTGGATAACATCGATGATATTATCCGGGTATCTGATGGCATCATGGTAGCACGTGGTGACATGGGAGTTGAGATTCCGATGGAGGATGTACCGGTTATCCAGAAAATCTTGATCGAAAAAGTATACAAAGCAGGAAAACAGGTTATCACAGCGACACAGATGCTGGATTCCATGATGAAACACCCGCGTCCGACCCGTGCGGAGGCAACGGATGTAGCAAATGCTGTCTATGACGGAACCAGTGCCATCATGCTTTCCGGTGAAACTGCTGCCGGTGATTATCCGGTGGAAGCACTGCAGACTATGGTGAAGATTGCATCCCGTACCGAACAGGATATCAACTATATGTCTCGATTGAAGAAACGCAGCATTTTGACAAACCCGGATATTACCAATGCTATTGCACATGCAACCTGCACCACAGCCATGGATCTGAATGCATCTGCAATCATCACAGTATCCAATTCCGGTCGTACTGCACGTATGGTATCAAAATACCGTCCGGCCTGCCCGATCATCGGATGCTCTGTAAACAAAGACGTATGCAGAAAAATGAGTCTTTCCTGGGGCGTTACACCGCTGCTGGTAGAATTAAAACACAACTCTGACGAGTTATTTGATCATGCAGTTGATAAAGCAGAGGAGATGGGACTGATCAAACAGGGTGAGATCGTTGTTCTGACTGCCGGTGTACCACTGGGTATCTCCGGTACTACCAATATGATCAAAGTGCATGTGGCAGGACATATTCTGATGCAGGGAAAAGGTCTGAATGATAAAGTTGATTCCGGCAATATGTGTGTGGTAAACTCAGCAGAGGAACTGAAAGAGAAATTCAAGGTTGGAGATATTATCGTTGCAAAAGACACCTGTAATGAAATGATGGAGCAGATTCGTCTGTCCTCCGGATTGATCCTTGAGAAAAACAGTATAAATTGTCACGGTGCGATTGCAGGACTGAGCCTTGATATTCCGGTACTGATCGGGGCAGAAAATGCAACACAGATTCTGAAATCCGGTGCTTTTGTGACACTGGATGGCAAAAAAGGAATTGTGAGCTGCAATAATTAAAAGCTTCTTTATGCATAAATAAAGGAGATTGTGTCATTTTTCTCATAGAGCGATTATTAGCTCGTGAGATGAAATGACACAATCTCCTTTTTAAAATCTTAAATTTTTACCACATAAGAAAAAATCTATTTAGCTACAGCTGCATATTTGCGTACGATAGCATTCATCTCATCCCAATGTGCTTCCATGTCACGGACAAGCTTGAACTGTGTGCGGGTACGATCCAGGTTCTGTCCCGGACGATGTACAGCGAAGTAATGGTCACCTTCCAGATAATCGGTCAGGAAACGCATGCCGCATTCCAGTGTCATCAGTTTAGCTCCCCAAGGGAGAGTCTCAATCTCCAATGGTGTCAGGGCATCTCCTGCAATCTCAAGGAATCCTTTTGTGTAAGCCTCAAAAAGTTCCAGAGAGAAGTTTACTTTTGTCAGATCCGGTTCATCCTCGGCACTGTGATTTGCACCGAAACGGATAGAATCACCATAATCGTTGGCTGCCAGACCCGGCATGACGGTATCCAGATCAATGATGCAGAGTGCGTCGTTTGTTTTATCATCCAGAAGAATGTTGTTTAATTTTGTATCGTTGTGTGTAACACGGAGAGGCAGTTTTCCGGCTGCCAGCAGATCTGTCATGTGTGAACAGTCTGCCTCATGGTTCAGTACAAAATCAATCTCTTCCGGAATGTCAGCGGCACGGTGCATTGTGTCGGCTGCCAGGGCTTCTTTGAATTTGCGCAGACGATCCGGGGTATTATGGAAATCCGGAATCGTTTCATGCAGTGTGGAAGCATCGTATCCGGAGAGGTTTTTCTGGAACTGTCCGAATGCTTTGGCGGAAGTGTAGAAATCCTCAGTATTTCTGCACTGCTGCAGACAGATGGTATGTTCTACGAACTTATAAATACGCCATGCACCCTGTGTGGAATCAGTATAGTATGGCTGACCGTCACGGGTGTATACAACTGTCATGGTTTCACGTTCTGTATCTCCACCGCGTTCTGCGATGATGTCTTTCAGGTAAGAAGTAACGCCGCAGATATTTTCCATCAGGGATTTTGGATTGGTAAAAATATCTGTATTAATGCGCTGCAGGATAAATCTGTGTGTCTCTTTGCCGGTAACGGTTACCAGGCTTGTGTTGTTGATGTGACCTTCCCCATAGGCCTTGTAAGTTATAGTGCCTTCACCCAGGTCATAGGCAGAAAGAACTTCCTGAAAAATCTCAGGTTTAATCTGTATCATAATATCTTCTCCTTTATCTGTATAACGATTACTGCCACAATGGTGTCGGATATAATCCGTCGGCAGCTTTGTCTGCAAGTGCTTTTACGATTCCCGGTTTGTCTTCGCGGTAAGTAACGCCGTACCATTTGTCCGGACTCTGTAATACTTTTACAGATGCTTTGCCTTCATCCAGAAGCTGGCTGACAACGGATGGAAGGAAGTATTCCCCTTTCAGCGGATTATTCACCATTGCATCATCCAGGAATGCTGCGAAGCGGTCTTTTGCTTCTTTGATAAAGCTTTCACTGAATCCCCAGAGATTCATGGACACAATGGTATTTCCATCGATCTCATGCCAGGTTTCACCTTTATCTTCAGTAAAGCGGATGCCGCCTTCGTGCTGTTCAATCTGTGTATGCTCAACAACACTGATCAGATTGGAATCAGCGTCTGTCGTGCACACGCCGCGGGCAACAGAACCATTTTCTGTAACAGTGTTTTTTAACTGATAGCCAACCATGCAGTAACGATATTTGTCATCATCACTGTGTGTGGACAGGTAATCATAAATGATCTTAAAGCAGGTAGTTCCATAATAATCATCTGCGTTGATCACAGCAAATGGTGCATCAATGAGATCTCTTGCTGCAAGAATTGCATGGCAGGTTCCCCATGGTTTCTCACGGCCTTCCGGTACGGAATAGCCTTCCGGCAGATCATCCAGATCCTGATATGCATAAGCAACTTCCATATATTTGGAAACGTGATCACCGATGGCTTCTTTAAATGCATCTTCAATGGAATGTTTGATGATGAAAATAACTTTTTCAAATCCGGCACGGCGGGCATCATACAGGGAATAATCCATAATTACTTCTCCATGACTGCCAACCGGATCCATCTGTTTTAATCCTCCGTAACGACTGCCCATTCCAGCTGCCATAACGACTAATATTGGTTTTTTCATTTTCATATCCTCCTGTGTTTATGAAATATATTCCTTGGAAGACGGACATATGCTATGGAATAAAAAATAGCAGAAATGTCAGACTTCTTTTGCGTGTTCTCTGTTAACCTTATCTATTATACGTTTATTTTTTGGGGAGTGCAACCGATAAAACGGAAGAAAACAGGGGGGAAACAGGGTCAAAACAGAAGCGTAAAAAATGCAGAAAAAAAGGCTTGCAATTCTTTGAAAAAAGATGCAAGATATGCATAGCGAAGGAGATGGAAGAGATGTATATAACAAACGGACAGGTCTTTCTGCCCGAAGGAAGATTTGAAAAATCAGATATTTTATGTGGGGATCGGATTACTGCCATAACCGGTGGTGATACCCATGTGACAGTACAGGAGCTGTCAGATGGAGAAATGATAGATGCGACCGGAAAATATATCATTCCGGGACTTGTGGATATTCATACACATGGAGCGGTAAATGCAGATGCCAGTGATGGAGATGCAGATGGTCTGCGCCGGATGTCACGATATTATGCACAGAGAGGTGTAACATCCTGGTGTCCGACTACTATGACGCTGTCGGAGAAATCACTGCTGCATGCAATGCATGCCATCCGTGATTTTGAAAGTGATGGAGCGCATTGTGTGGGAGTTCATCTGGAGGGACCGTTTTTAAGTTATGAAAAACGCGGGGCACAGAATGCACAGTATTTGCAGAAACCGAATATGGAAGAACTGGAAAAATTAAACGAAGCCTGCGGTGGACAGGTATGCATGATCACAGTGGCTCCGGAAGAAGATCGGGATCTGGCATTTATCCGACAGGCCAGCAGACTTTGTACGGTTTCCCTGGGGCACTCTGTGGCAGACTATAAGATGGCACAGGCGGCTTTCGAGGCAGGTGCTACCCATGTTACGCATATGTTTAACGGCATGAATGGAATTCATCACCGGAAGCCGGGAATCATTGGTGCTGCATTTGATGCAGGTGCTACCGTCGAACTGATCTGTGATGGTTTTCATATCCATCCGTCGGTTGTGAGGATGACAGCTGCCCTGTTTGGCGCCAGATTGAATTTGATTTCGGATTCTATGCGCTGTGCGGGAATGCCGGAGGGAGAATATGAACTTGGCGGTCAGCCGGTATGGATGAAAGAGGGCAAAGCAACACTGGCAGACGGAACACTGGCAGGTTCTTCCATTCATCTGATGGATGGGCTTCGAAATGCGGTATCTTTTGGTGTGCCATTGGAACAGGCTGTAATGGCAGCTACCTCTACTCCGGCAAAGGCCATTGGAATGGAGCGGGAGATTGGTTGTATCCGGACAGGTGCACGGGCAGATCTTCTGATTCTGGATGAACATCTGGAACTGGAAAAAGTTATTATCGGTGGACAGATCTGGCAGTAGCATAAAGAAATGGATTTTCTATGAATAATGCATAAAATGAGGAGGTTTTTACAATGAAAATTATTAAATCAAAAGATTATGATCAGATGAGCAGAAAAGCGGCAAATATTATTTCCGCGCAGGTAATCATGAAACCGGACTGTGTACTTGGCCTGGCAACCGGAAGCAGTCCGATTGGCACTTACCGTCAGCTGATTGACTGGTATAACAAAGGGGATGTTGATTTCTCGGAATGCTATTCCGTGAACCTGGATGAGTATGTAGGACTGGATATTACAAGTGATCAGAGTTATGTATATTTCATGCGTCATAACTTTTTTGATGCAATCAATATCCGTGAGGATCATACGTTTATTCCGAATGGAAAAAATACAGATGTGGCTGCTGAGTGTGAGCGTTATGATAATCAGATTGCATCTCTGGGTGGCATTGATCTGCAGCTTCTCGGACTCGGACGTAATGGACATATTGGTTTCAATGAACCAGATCAGGTGTTTACAAAGGGCACACATTGCGTAGATCTGGCAGAATCTACCATTGAAGCAAACAAACGGTTCTTTGCCAGTGCAGATGATGTACCGCGTCAGGCATTTACGATGGGAATCTGTGATATCATTCAGGCAAAGAAAGTGGTAATGGTTGTATCCGGCGAAGATAAAGCCGATGCGGTACAGAAAGCATTTTTCGGTCCTGTGACACCGGAAGTACCGGCATCCATTCTTCAGTTGCATCCGGATTTTACGCTGGTTGCAGATGAAGCCGCACTGAAAAAAGTGCTTGCATGAAAAGCAAGAACGTGATATAGTAAATGACGAAATGAGCGCAGAAATGTCTCATTTCGTTAAATGGGTGGATTCCCGAGTGGCCAAAGGGGACAGACTGTAAATCTGCTGGCGATGCCTTCGAAGGTTCGAATCCTTCTCCGCCCATTATTAAAATAAAAAGGACTTCTCCGGAAGTCCTTTTTTTTTGGCTCCAAAGATGGTAGAATAAAGATATTACAGGGATAGGAGAGTATGGAATATGGGAATTGTAAGAGGAATCTGTATCAGTGAAAAGAGAGGAACACAGAAGCATGAAGTTTCAGAGGCGAAATTTGTTTCAGACTGGGGCATCGAAAGTGACGCGCATGCCGGACACTGGCATCGTCAGGTAAGTCTGCTTTCACTGCAGAAGATTGAGGAGTTTCGTGCCAGAGGTGTGGCTGTGGAGTTTGGTGCATTTGGAGAAAATCTGATTGTAGATGGATATGATTTTCGAAATCTTCCGGTGGGTACAAAATTTCGTTGCAATGATGTGTTGCTGGAAATGACACAGATTGGTAAAGAATGTCACAGCCATTGTGAGATTTATAAAGTAGTAGGAGACTGCATTATGCCGCGGGAAGGGGTGTTTGCTAAAGTATTAGAAGGCGGAACCATCAAGGTAGGCGACGAATTGGTTATCGTAGAGTAAGAAAAAAGAACTGTTTCAGGCATTGTGTTTTACATTGACTTTACAAGAATTTTATAAAATGCTGATAGCGGCAAAATTTCAAAAGAAATATTATTAGTAATACGCAGGGATTTTGCAAAGCATAAGAGAAAGCATAAGAGGATAAAATAAATATGAGCAGAATTGCAAATATAATACGGGGATTATTTGGCAGAAAACCCGTGCATCAGCAAAAAGACAGTATGGCACCTCGGGGTAACGGTGAAAAAAGTGTACAGCCAATGCCTGAAAATGTGATTCAGAAGATACCTGTGGAAGCAAAAATGATGAAAGAGGTATCAGATATGGAATTACAGACGGTAAATGCAACAACCGTACAGGCACAGAGCGCAGATGGAAACATGGCGGAGACAAATGTATCGGAAAGAGATGGGCATGGGACAGAAGTACAGGTAACAACAGAACAGACAATGAGGAGTGGGGGAACAATGGTTCATTCATGTTATGACAACAGAGAATTATCATGGTTAAAGTTTAATACAAGAGTTTTAGAGGAAGCTGAGGATACATCGAATCCATTTTGTGAGCGTTTATCTTTTGCATCTATTTTCCAGAGTAATCTGGATGAATTTTTTATGGTACGTGTCGGTTCTTTGTATGATCAGATGCTGGTATCCAAAGATATCCGTGATAATAAGACAAATATGACCTGTCAGGAACAGCTGTTTGCGATCTTTGAGCAGGTGAAACTACTGACACAGCGTAAAGATGCTGCTTATGCAGAACTGAAACGTGGACTGGAGACGCAGGGAGTGGAAATCTGCAGTTATTCCGAACTGGAAAAACGGGATGTGGAATTTCTGGATTCCTATTTTGAACATGAAGTACGCCCGTTATTGTCACCGCAGATCATTGGTAAAAAACAGCCATTTCCGTTTTTAAAAAATAAAGATATTTATGCAGTGGTTGTGCTGGAAAAGAAAAACCGGGACAAACTGGGGATCGTGCCTTGTGATTTGGATGTGATTCCGCGTCTGGTGCGGATCCCGGGACATGAGAATCGTTTCATGCTCCGTGAGGAACTGATTCTGCATTATATTCCGCTGATTTTTGACCGGTATAAGATTAAGAGTAAATCACTGATCCGTATCATCCGAAATGCTGATATTGATCCGGATGAGGAAATGTATGATGATGATACAGACTTCCGTCAGGTAATGGAACAGCTGGTAAGCCGCAGACGAAAATTATGTTCGATCAAACTGGAGTATACGCGATTGATGGATGAGTCTGTTCTGGATACGTTGTGTGGCTATCTGGATCTGAAGAAAAAGCATATCTTCCATTCGGAAGCACCGCTGGATCTGTCCTTTTTCTCAAGAATCCGTGATTTGCTGAGAAGTAAAAAGGAATTGTTTTATGATAAGTATACACCGCAGATCCCGGCAGATATCGATATGTCAGAAAGCATCATGAAACAGGTGGAGCAGAAAGACCGCTTCCTGTTCTTCCCATATGACAGCATGCAGCCATTCCTTCATATGCTGAATGAAGCAGCAGAAGATCCGAATGTCGTATCTATTAAAATGACACTGTACCGTGTGGCAAATGACAGTAAAGTCGTTGAGGCATTGATCAATGCTGCAGAAAACGGTAAGGAAGTTGTGGCATTGGTGGAACTTCGTGCCCGTTTTGATGAGGAAAATAATATTGAGTGGTCCAGACGGCTGGAGGACGCAGGCTGCCGGATCCTGTATGGTCTGGATAAACTGAAAGTTCATTCCAAGCTCTGCCTGATTACAAAGAAACAGGAAGGTCATATTTCTTATATCACACAGATCGGAACCGGAAATTATAATGAGAAAACAGCAAAACTATATACAGATTTCTCACTGCTGACAGCGCATCAGGGGATTGGCGCAGAAGCAAATGAAGTATTCCACAAACTTTGTCTCGGTCAGGTGATGCAGGAAACTAAATATCTGATGGTTGCACCGAAATGTCTGCGTAACAAGATTCTTTCTAAAATGGATGAGCAGATTGCACTGGCAAAACGCGGAGAACCCGGATATATTGGTGCAAAGATGAACTCCCTGACAGATAAACGGATTATTGAGAAACTGATGGAAGCGTCTCAGGCTGGTGTGGATATTGAGCTGATCGTGCGCGGAAGCTGCTGTCTGATTGCAGGAGTTCCGGGAGCGACAGATCACATTACTGTACGCAGTATTGTGGGACGTTACCTGGAACATTCCAGAATCTATATTTTCGGAAATGATGAGGTATATATTGCCTCTGCAGACTTTATGACCAGAAATACCACACGTCGTGTGGAAGTGGCAACACCGATTTATGATGAAGATATCAAAAAACGTGTGCTTCATATCTTCGATGTGATCATGTCCGATAATGTGAAGGCGAGAATACAGATGGCAGATGGCCAGTATGTACATGCCGTGCAGGATGGAGAACTGATCAATGCACAGAAGTATTTCGAGACAATGGAAAATCGCTAAATAATTTGGAAGTGATGAACGCAAAATCTACGATATAAATGGATTCCTGCAACACATGTGCAATGACACGAACAATTTTCTGTTTGCGCTGCGCCGCTTATCTCCGCCTCCTCCCGCGAACTCGCCCACAGCAGAAACAGCTGTTGGCTCAGACACACTCACGGAGGCGGGCTATGCTCGCTCCAACGACGAAAATTGATCTACCGTCATTCGCACATGTGTTGCAGGAATCATATTAATAAGCGGTAGATTTTGCGAATATACGTTATCAGATGATGCAACGTATATTGCTATGTTGCCAGTACAAGTTCTGCTGGTCGTAAGCCCAGTATGGGTATTTTGTGCGAATGACGCTGTGAATTGTAACAGAATGAGTGAATGGCGCACGATTTGACTTGAACAATGTCTTGACAGGAGTAGAAAAATAAGATAGAATAAACAAATCAATTGCCCAGTTAGCTCAGTTGGTAGAGCAGAGGACTGAAAATCCTCGTGTCTCTGGTTCGATTCCGGAACTGGGCATTTATTATAAAAAAAGTGTTGACATCAAAGTATAAATGTGATAATATATCACCTGTCGATGAGTTGACACAACAAAATATTGTACATGCGGGTGTAGTTCAATGGTAGAACACCAGCCTTCCAAGCTGGATACGTGGGTTCGATTCCCATCACCCGCTTTTTTTTATTTTACAGTTCACTCATCATATGTATTCAGGTAATGATTATGCTTGCATGAGGAATTACCTGAGTACATAATGATGAAGGGAGCGCTTTTTTATGAGCAAAGAAAGTAGCGCAGCTACGGGAAAGCCCGAATGGGCGCTTTGCGAATGGCGCGGGTGAACTGTATTTTTCATCTCAGTCTGAGTTGAGACTCCCACTTCTGCAAGTGGTGAGTAATAACAAATCTTTCTCAGTGGGAGTACAATCTCCGACTGAGATAAACGCTCCGCGAGGATGTGCAGTGATTCTGAAAGAATATGTCAGCTTTCGCTGACCAGAATCACGCACCAAGTCTCACGTGCGTTCGACTTGAATGTATGGGGGAATTTAACATGAATGATGGACAGAAACTACCGGTGAATGTATCTTTGGCACAGAGTTTTAAGAAGCTGGCATGTGAACAGCCGGTGGAAAAGATTACAATCAAACAGATTACGGATGGGGCAGGAGTGATCCGGCCGACGTTTTATCACCATTTCAGTGACAAATATGGTTTGTTGGAGTGGATTCTGGTTCAGGATATCCTTCTTCCGATTCAGCCGTTGGTGGAAAATGGTATGATCAATGAGGCGATGCAGATTATTTTCTCCAAGATGCAGAAAGAAAAAAATTTTTACATGTGTGTCGGAAGGATGGAAGGTCAGAATTCCTTCCGGGAGATGGTGGAGATTGGCATCCGTTCTCTTCTTACCGGCATGATTGAGGAGAAGATGAAAGGAAAAGTTCCGAAAAACCAGTGGCTTACCCCGGAGCGGATTGCGGCTTATTATTCCCAGACGATGACGTATATCATGATGACCTGGATTGAGAGCGGTATGGAGATTTCACCGGAAGAGCTGGTGGAGGTATATGGTTTTATGATTACACGTTCTCTGGCAGATGTGCTGGCAGATATTTAAAGGTGGGAGGTATGTGAACGCAGAATAAGCATTCCCCCGCTTCAAGTGCGTAGAGCACTAAGCGGTGGGTAAGGGGGATGCTTATGTCAGTGGGAGTTAAAAGCTCCCACTGACAGGTCGCAAAGCGACTGCGTTCATGAGCAAGTAGCGAAAGCGGATTGCGAATGTCCGCTTTACACTCCTTTTGGTAAGTTGCGCAGTTTGCTGATAATCAGGTAATGTAAGTAGTATAAATACAAATAACACATATGCGTATTTTACTCATATACAAAAAAACGTATATGTATACAAAATGTATGCATATATAAGAAAATGAATATAAAAGTGATACACTCAAAAAAGATTGGATATTTTATTATCCAATCTTTTTTTCTATTCTATTACAACGAACAGGCACCTGCCTATGAGGTGCTGATACAGTTGTAAAATATAGAACAGAAAGAGATGAGAAAAGATGCTGAAATTTGGAAAAGGTGTAGTCAAGTCGCGGATCATCATATTTATTGCAGCAATCCTGCTGTTGATCCCGTCCGTGCTTGGCTATCTGCACACAAGAGTGAATTATGATATTCTTTCCTATCTGCCGGAGAATATCGAGACGATGAAAGGCCAGGATATCCTGGTAGATGAATTTGGAACAGGAGCGTTTTCAACCTTTGTGGTTGATGGCATGTCGAATAAAGAGATCAGTGCCCTGAAGGCAAAAATCGAAGATGTGGATCATGTCAAGACAGTGCTCTGGTATGACAGCGTAGCAGATATCAGTATTCCGACAGATATGCTGCCGGAAAAGATGCAGAAAGTATTTCTCAGCGATGAAGGTACACTGATGTTTATCATGTATGACACGACAATGTCGGCGGATGAGACAATGGAAGCGGTGGAGCAGATTCGTGCCATTTCCAATGAACAGTGTTTCCTGAGTGGTATGTCAGCGGTTGTTACGGATATCCGGGATCTGTCTGACAAGGAAGTTCCGGTGTATGTACTGCTGGCGGTGATCCTGTCGCTGGTGGTATTGTCATTGACCATGGATTCGTTTCTGATTCCGATCTTTTTCCTGCTGAGTATCGGTATGGCAATCATATATAACCTGGGAACAAATGTGTTTATGGGAGAGATATCCTATGTGACCAAGGCGTTGAGTGCGGTGCTGCAGCTCGGTGTGACCATGGATTATTCGATTTTTCTGTGGCACAGTTATGAGAATCAGAAGAAAATATTTGCGGAGGATCATAAAAATGCCATGGCACATGCCATTGCCCAGACCGTTACCTCTGTTGTGGGAAGTTCTGTTACGACAGTGGCCGGATTTATTGCTCTGTGTTTCATGAGTTTCACACTGGGTATGGATCTGGGAATCGTTATGGCAAAAGGTGTTGTATTCGGTGTGATCGGATGTGTTACGATCCTGCCGTCCATGATTCTGATTTTTGATAAACCACTGGAAAAAACGAGACACAAAGCAATCCTTCCGGATATTGGAAAATTGTCCGGCTTTGTGACAAAACGTTTCCCTGTTTTTCTGCTGATCTTTGCAGTGCTTCTGCTTCCGGCTATTTACGGACAGAAAAATGCGGAAGTTTATTATGATCTGGCCGGTACACTGCCGGAGGATCTGCAAAGCTTCATGGCAAACCAGAAACTGGATGAAGAATTTGATATGAATTCCACTCACATTTTGCTGGCAGACAGTCATATGAAAGCAAAAGATGCGCAGGCAATGCTGGATCGTATTGATAAGGTAGATGGTGTCAAAACGGCTATCGGTATTGACAGCATCGTAGGCCCTTCGGTACCGAAAGATATGATTCCACAGTCCGTCCGGGAAATCATCGAGGATGATAAATATCAGATGATTCTGATCAGCTCAGAGTATAAGACCGCTTCGGATGAAGTAAATACTCAGATTGATGAGATCAATAAAATTGTGGCAGATTATGATGAAAACGGTATGCTGATTGGTGAAGCTCCGTGTACGAAGGATCTGATTACTATTACAGATACAGACTTTAAAGTAGTCAGTGCGATTTCAATCGTGGCTATTTTTGTGATCATTGCAATGGTGTTTCGTTCGCTGGTGCTGCCAATCATTCTGGTGGCAGTTATCGAGTTTGCAATTTTTGTAAATATGTCAATTCCATTTTACACGCACACATCAATTCCGTTTATTGCATCCATTGTAATCGGAACCATTCAGCTGGGTGCGACTGTTGATTATGCAATCCTGATGACAAACAATTACAAGAGTGCACGGGCAGCCGGGATGGAGAAAAAGGATGCGGTGCAGCATGCAGTGGCATCTTCCGCCCAGTCTATTGTAGTCAGTGCGTTGAGCTTTTTCGCATCTACATTTGGTGTTGGTATCTATTCCAACATCGACATGATCAGTTCGCTGTGTATTCTGATGGCTCGGGGAGCCCTGATCAGTATGGTAGTCGTTATTTTTGTACTGCCGGCGATGTATATGGTATTTGACAAGGTAATATGTGCAACAAGCGCAGGTTTTGGAGTAAAGAAAAAGGAGAAAAAAGCAAATGAAATTTTCAAGAGTAAAACAGTTTCTTAAATCAAAAAAAGTAATTCGTACCGGTGCCTGCGTACTGGCAACAGTGATCGTGACCGGTGGTGTGGGTGCGTATCATGTCTATGGACAAAAAGCAAAAACGGCTCAGGAAACCACACAGGAGCGTGATGCTGACACAGAAGACCGTTTTGCAGATGCGGAGGATGTTCTGACCCAGGTGCTCAAAACTCAGACAAAAACAGATAATGACGCGGCAGCAGAAAAGGAAGAAACCGTTTATGTGGTGGCTGATCCGGACGGAACACCCAATGAGGTTATTGTAAGTGACTGGCTGAAAAATTATCTCGGTGCAGATACCATCGAGGATGTCAGTGATCTGACAGATATTGAAAATGTAAAAGGTGATGAAAAATTTACGCAGAATGCAGACGGAACACTGACCTGGCAGGCAGATGGCAATGATATTTACTATCAGGGAAAAACAGATCGTGATCTCCCAATCGAAATGAAAATGACATATTATCTGGATGGTGAGGAGATTACACCGGAGGAACTGGCTGGCAAGAGTGGAAAAGTGACGATCCGTGCGGATTACACAAATAAGGAAAAAGCAGAGAATGGTGTCTATGTGCCGTTTGCGGCAGTAACCGGGATGATGCTGAATAAAAACTTCACAAATGTGGAAGTGACAAACGGAAAAGTAGTCAGTGACGGAAATAATCAGGTGGTTGTGGGATTTGCATTTCCTGGTTTGTGCGAGAGCCTGGATCTTGACAGCAAGAATCTGGAGGATGTGAATATTCCGGATTATATGGAAGTGACTGCAGATGTCAAAGATTTTTCACTGGATATGACGATGACGTTCGTGATGAGTGATATTTTACAGGAACTGGATGTGGATCAGGATATCGATCTGTCCGGTATTGAAGATGCGATCGATTCTCTCAGTGATGCATCTGCACAGCTGGTGTCCGGAAGCAGAGAACTGGCAGACGGAACAGGTACCTTGCTGAACGGTATCAATGCTTATACTTCCGGTGTTTCCACATTGAAGAGTGGGATCAACGCCTATACAGATGGTGTGGCACAGGTGAAAAACGGTGTGGACAGTTATACAGCCGGTGTGGCTCAGGTGGCAGGCGGTACGAAGCAGCTGGCAGATAAATCGGGAGATCTTAAAGATGGTATTACACAGCTGGTGAGCGGTGCGATGCAGGTGCAGACTTATTTCGAAGGTGATAATGGCATTGTCAGTGGTGCAGAAAAGATTTCTGCCGGAATCGATCAGCTGGATGCTGCTTTGCATGCAGGAATGACAGAGGAAGAAGCAGCCCAGGCAGAGGAAACTGTAAATCAGATGTTTGCAAAAGACGGCGAGACCTATCAGGAAATCGCAAAAAAGGCAGCCGGTCAGTATAAAACAGCTTTAACAGGAAGTGATGAACTTCAGTCCAAAGTTGAGAATGGTGTTAGCCAGGCAATGTACGGTGCATACAAAACTGCATATCAGCAGCTGAATGCAGAAGCATATGCACAGGCAGGAAAGAGCGATGCACTGGAAGCGGATGCAAAGGCATATGCAGATAAGATGACAGCAGCGTCAGCATCTTCTGTGTCAAATGTCTCAAGCCAGCTTATCAGTGGAATTGCTGACGGTACATCCATCCAGATTGGCGGAATGGCCGCAGAAGCTGCAAAACAGGGTGCTGTGGCAGGTGCAAAGAGTGGAATCGCTTCTGCAAAAACGGCTATCGCTTCTCAGATTGAAAACGGTGGTCTGGTATCAGGTGCTCAGACATTAAGCGCAGGTGTCCAGAAATTATATGGTGAAGGGATCCAACCGCTGGCAGTCGGTATGCAGAGTCTGAACAACAGTGTTCCGGAATTGATGAAAGGAATCCAGACATTAAATGCCGGAGCTGAAACACTGGACAGCAACAGCGCAACCTTGAAAGCAGGAGTCAATACCTTAAACAGCAAAGGCGGTGAACTCAAAGCAGGAGTTACGGCATTGGATAATAACAGTGGAAATTTAAGCTCGGGAGCCGCAAAACTGAAAGATGGTGCACAGACACTCAGTGACGGCATGATTCAGTTCGATGAGGAAGGTATTCAGAAACTGAGTGATGCATATCACGGAGATGTGGAAGCATTGTTAGACCGCGTGGATCTGGTACTGGATGCAGGACAGTCTTATCATACCTTCTCCGGTTTAAAAGATGATATGAGCGGAAGTGTGAAATTTATTATTCGTACGGAAGCTATTGAAAAATAAATTCTTGTTTGCCGAAATATCTTTCTAACTTTCCCTATTTTACAGGCTTTTCAGCCCATTCATTAGTGAAATGATATGTATTTTCCCTTATTTTTGCCCTTATGAGATAATCGTAAGGGAAATAAGGGAAAGTTTTATTTAGTCGTTGCCTGCCACTTTATCAAGTAACTTTGCTGATTCCCGTTTGGCTTTTCTCGTGGAGTGAGCGTAGACATTCATTGTGGTACTGACATCTGAGTGTCCTAACAGTTCCTGCACATCCTTTGGTGCTGCTCCATTTGCCAGAAGGTTGCTTGTGTAGGTGTGTCGCAGCTGGTGAAAATGAAATCCTTCAAATCCATCCAGTTTCTGAGCAATCTTCCTGCAAACAATTCCTAACGTACTTGGCAGTTCCAGACTTCCATCCGGTCTTAAGCAGACAAAGGATATTTCCTTATAATCTTCTGGAACACTCTCTGTTCCGTCCAAATGATAGAACTCATAGTAAACTCTGTTTTTGTCTTTTACTTCTCTGTAGTAGTTTTTGTGGTAAAGTTCTCCGTACTGCATCCGGTTTTTAAGCTGTTCCTTTCGGGCATTGCGAAGAATCTCAGTCAGCGTATCTCCAAAATCAACAATCCTTACCTTTTTTCGTTTGGTTGGTCCGATGATGTTCTTATGTCTTGAACCATCATAGCGGATACTGCGTCTGATCGTAAGGCACTGTTCTTCAAGATTTACATCCTGCCATGCCAGACCACAGGCTTCACCGATACGAAGTCCTGCATAATAAGCTATCTGGATTGGAAGTATTGCCGGTGGATTGTAATCCTGTAGAAATTCAATCAGTCTTTCATAATCCTCTCGTGGAATTGGCTGTATATCGCCATCCATGTCATCATCAGAAAACAGGTCAACCTCATCCGTCTGGTATTTCAGCTTAATATACTGCATCGGATTGAAAGTGATATATTGCTTTGGTGATACTGCAAACCGGAATGACTGCTGTAATACTGCCGAGAAAGAACGAATGTAATCTTTGCTGTAACCTTTTCTTTCTGAACCATCTGGATAAGTGCCACCAAAGGAAAGCAGATCGAAGAAGGCTTGTAAATGCTCAGATGTTACATTTTTCAACTTTCTCTCTGAAATTGGATGCTTCTTGATGTTGGTAATAGCACCAAGGTAATTCTGGACTGTCCCATTACTGAGAGTACCGGTCTTTAATTCTTCCTCTGCCCATATATCAAGTAATTCTCCAACTGTAATATTTTCCGACTTTGCAATGAATTTCTTGCTTTCGTAATCGTCCATTGCCTGACGGAGCAGTTTTTCCGTTTCACTTTTACTTTCTGTTCCAGCGTATTCTTTCTGAACCAGATTGCCGCTTGCATCTTCTACATAGAAGCGGTAGTACCATTTCTTTCCTTTTTTTCTTACAGATCCTTTTGCCATAATCGTGTGTCTCCTTTCGATATCAGACAATCGGAACTGATGAAATGCTTCTTGCGTGTAGGCATCTTATGGACAAGTCCATAAGCCAATTCGCCGCTCGTCAAATCTGTAAACAGCCTGACTTGCTCGTGCTCATTGTATCATAACTCCGGTTGTCGTTCTATACCGAA
>NZ_KI271176.1 GCF_000469345.1 Eubacterium ramulus ATCC 29099 | reverse complement strand
GCTGCGATTTCCGGTGTTACCAGTGTCAGGTTGGTAGAGAAAGAAAAGGTCAGTTCTTTTCCTTTTATGATCTGTCGGCTGTAATCTATTGTCTTTTTCATCAGTTCAAACTGCACCAGCGGTTCTCCGCCATAAAAGGATACTGCCACTTTATCTCCGCTGTTATCCCTTGCATACTCCACAGCACGTTTGGCCACTTCCCAGGTCATAGCTTTTGGCGAAAAATTCCGGTATCCTTCATTATGTTCATTATAAATACAATACCGGCATCTCATATTACACTGTTCTGTCAGCTCCAGGATAACCTGCTGCAGATCATACCGTAGCAAATCCCTTAATGTTTCGTCTGTTTCCTTTACAAACTTTAAATCCGGTGAAATCTGCAGGATATGCTCTGTTTCTATCATCTCCCAGATATTTCTGTATGCAGCCTCCAGTTCTTCTTCAGAAGATCCTTCCACTTTCTCCGGAAGGCTTGTCTGTTCAAACAGGCTTTTTAATATCTGGTATTCATTTGCCCCGCACTCAAACACTTTTCCGGTTCCTGTATCATACATATACTGTTTGTTTCTGGTAGTGAAAACAGTCCCCAGACTGTATCCTC
>NZ_KI271175.1:53477-69028 GCF_000469345.1 Eubacterium ramulus ATCC 29099 | reverse complement strand
GGCAGAAGCCTGGGCGGCGGAGCATTCACCTTCCCGGACAGTCAGACAAGTGCCATGGACGGACATACCATCCGTGCCTACCTGCGTCTGGCGGAAGTATCCGTGACAAATGAATTTGACGGACAGAAAGCGAATGCAAATGATTTTTCCGTACAGCTGACCAATGAGGTAAGCACAGCGACCATAGGCGATTCTTATGAAAATGCTGGTGGATATGCCGTATATCCGGCACTGCTGAGTGCAAGTGATACGATTTCTTACTATCTGGCAGTGACACCATCGGATGCGTATGTGAAAGCGCACAATGTCATGGCGGCAAAAACGCAGGGTGTGGCAGTTGCAAAAGATCCTTCGGTACTGTCTCTGAACACAGAATTCAAGGCAGGCGCGCTGACCATCAATGCACCGGCGGATGCCGATGTCGCAATCTGTGAGCAGATGACAGGCGGACAGATTGCAGAGTACAAAGCAGACAGCGCCGCAGCACAGGAAGACGGAACCGTAGATTACATCTTCCATGTGGCAATGACCGATGCAATGTTCTACCGTGTCAGCGGAGCATCCTATGTCACATACAACGGAACAACCGTGGATGGATCTGACGAAAGGATCGTAGTCAGCGCAGATATGCTGAATCCGTCCGGTAATACAAAGACAACCCTTGACCGCAACACAGCTTCCAACGGTGGTGCAAACCTGGCAGATTTGTATCTGAATGTCAACGCGCAGGGATACCTGAAACTGGAGGAAGAAGGAAGTACCTTCAAACTGAATCCAAAACGTAACTGGTGGGGCAGCAATGTCACATGGGTACTGGGAAGAGATTACCGTCTTATCGAGCCAGATTTCCATTATCAGGTTGTCGGACTGGATGGCAAGACAAGCAGCGATGTGGTTACCGTAGGAAATGATGGAACCGTAAAAGCAGTAGGAAACGGAACAGCTATCGTACTTGTTACCTATGAATCCATGACGCTGAACTATCACGATGATGTAAAATATTCCTACGACAGTTATGATCCGAACGGATTCTACGGTGCCATCTGGCCGGAGAATACAGGCGTATTCGTTGTTTCCGTAGGTTCCGGTGACAGTGGAATTACTACAGGCATGACACTGAACAAGGATCTGAATAAAGGCAAGAGCAGCAAACAGGCAGGTGATGCACTGGATGCGGAACTGGATCCGATTTATTTTATTGGAGAGAAAGGTACTTATACCTTTACACCGGAGACCGAAGGGGTAACAGTATCTGTAGCAAATCCGAGCCTTGCAAATAACACACTGAGCTTCAGTGGATTCAAGGCACTGACCGCAGAGGAAGACGGCAGTTACAACATACCTCTGAAAAACGGACGTAACATTGTAAAACTGGAAAAAGACGGCAAATCCGAGTACCAGGTTATCACCGCAAAGCAGGTAACCGTAAAAGTAAACGGACAGGATTTGGATGAGGCAGTAGTGGCACCGGGCGAGAAAGTATCCGTTAAATTTGATACGCTGTTCAATCCGGTAACCCGTATGAAACTGTATAATACAGATGCGGCAGCGATCTACAATGAGATTAGTGGTCTGGAAGGAAAGAAAGCCGGTAGTCAGCGTGGCCCGTTCGGTTATTACTTCTTCGGTTCCACAGAAGCAAAGCAGACCGTTGAACACTTTGCAAAAGAAAGCGTAGACGGTTCCGAGTACAGTAACTCAACCGTTGAGATAGAAGGTGCCCTGACAGTTCCGGAAGATTATTCCGCAGAGAAATTCGTACTTTCCAAAGGTACCTTCAACGTAGCGGGATTCGGTGGCGATTACGGTGCACACCGTGCCATGATCAAGACCTGGGGAGACCTGGCACCGAACACCAAAGCGTACATGGGACAGCTTCCGGATATCTCTATTTCGGTAGGAACACTGGAGAGTATTAACGTAACCGCACAGCCGACGAAAACTTCCTACTATGTAGGCGAGAAATTTGATGCGACCGGCATGAAAGTAACCGCAACCTATAAAGGAAGCGAAGGAAACTTTACAAAAGAAATCAGCAATTACAGTTTTGCGAAAGAAGCATTTGCAACATCCGGAAAACAGAATGTGACCATCAGTTACACACTGGGTGGCGTAACAAAGACGGCGGATGTATCCGTAGATGTCAAAGACGTAGTTCTGGAGAAACTGGAAGTCGTTACACCGCCTGCAAAGACAACATATCGCATCGGTGAGAAATTCGATACCACAGGTATGGTAGTGACAGCTTCCTACAACGACGGAAGTGTACGTGAGATCACAGATTATAAAGTGACACCGGACACCATCGCAGCAGACACGGATCATGTACTGGTTACTTACGGTGGCAAAGCAGCTTCTGTAGCAGTTACGGTAAACAAGGTGGCTTCTATCGCGGTAACAAAAGCGCCGAACAAGACAGAGTATGAGGAAGGCGATCTGTTCAACCCGACTGGTATGGTAGTAACTGTTACTTATCAGGATGGCAGCACAGAAGAAACCACGGCGTACCGTTATGCACCGAAGAGCAGACTGACCAAAGAAGATAAAGCCGTTACCATCACCTATACCGGAAAAGATGCAGTGGCAGATATTGCAGACGCAAAACTTGCCATTTCCGTAAAAGACAAACAAGTGGAGACAGCAGCTCATATTACGGCATATGTATCTTACAGTGATAAGGGTATTTTTGTATCCGGTTCAGAAGGAACGTTACTGTGGAATGCACCGGTCACTGTATACGACAGAGACGGCGATGGACAGTACACTATGAGTGATGTATTCCGCGCATTACATGAGGAATACTATTACGGTGGTGCAGATGGCTATGCAGATACCGACGGTGGATGGGTAACCCGTTTCTGGGGTGTCAACACAGGTATGGTATCTTATGTGCTGAACCATGCATGGGTATACGGTACACAGACCGTAGTAAATGATGGCGATCAGCTGGGACTCTTTGTATATGCAAATACGATGGAATATTCCGATCTGTACACATGGTTTGATGAAACAACATACAAAACCGATGTCAACGCAGAGCACAGCTTTACCGTAAACGGTCTCAGCGTTATGAACAGCGGTCCGGACAGCCCGGTTACAGCAGCTCCGGCTAATGCAACCGTTACTGTTTATGATGAAAATGGAAACGTAGCAGAAGCACTTGGAACTAAGACAGATGAGCACGGACAGTTCAAAGTAACCTTCCCGAAAGACGGTAAATACACCATCGAAGTAAGCGGAACCTGTACTTATACCTGCTCCGGATACGGTGGAAGCGGTATGAATACATACAAAGATGCAACCGTAGTACCGACCCGCTGCACCGTACTGGTAGGAACAGCCCGCGGCACACTGGGAGACATCAACGGTGACGGAGTCATTGATTTGACGGATGCAGCTCAGCTTCTGGATAAAGTGACAGCCGGTGAGAAAGTCGATACTTACCTTGGCGACATCAATGGTGACGGAACCGTAGATCTGATGGACGTTGCAGATCTGATGGATCGTATTACAGAAGCATAAGAAATAAGTACAGATACTGTTTGAACGCAGAATAAGCAATCCCCCTCTTCAAGTGCGTAGAGCACTAAGCGGTGGGTAAGGGGGATGCTTATGTCAGTGGGAGTTAAAAGCTCCCACTGACAGGTCGCAAAGCGACTGCGTTCATGAGCAAGTAGCGAAAGCGGATTGCGAATGTCCGCTTTACAAAGGCAGTAAGCTGAAAAAAAGAGAACTTCTGATTTTATGAAAGTAAGATCAGAAGTTCTTTTTTTGGGCAAAAATAGGAGTTTTAAAGTTTTTACTCTATTTCGGTAATAACACCTAATTCAAGCAGTGCCATACCAACAAGAGAAAGTAACGAAAACACATCATCTGCCTTGTATTTTTGTTGTTGATAATCATATACATCCAATAATGTTTGTGCCAGATTATCCAGATCATAAGACGAAATACCAAATGTTTCCAAGCCATTATCCATTTCATTTATAGAATGAATCAAACGTTTTTCTGCTTCTTCTGTGTCCTCTGAAAAGACGAAATCAACGGTTTTTAAATGTATATCCGTTTTATCTGCATCATTTTCTGAACATAGTTCATTTGTAAGTGCGACTTTTGCTTCCTGTCCAAGTTTGAATGCCATTTTAACGGTGTCGTCTTTCATACAGGATAAAAGATAACTTTCTATCGCCGGATAACTCAATAATAGCTGTCCCTGATCTCCGTTATCAGTACCATAAGGATCTGTATATTTTTTGACATATTTTCCTCTTAATTCATTCCGTTTATAGCTAAGTACATCTCTGTCATACAGATAAAAAATCGGACAGTCTTCAGGTTTGATATGAAATTCTTCCCGCAATCTGCAAAACAGTTCATCCATCGCATCTTCTGTTAACTGCGTCAACTGATTTTTTGGAAGATTCAACGCAAATACACGAAATTGCGGATGTTGTCCATGGGCGATAAATTCTTCGCTTCCCCGCCTTAATTCCTGGACTTCATATCCAAGGATGTCTGCAAATATCTTTTTTAATAATCGTAATTCTGTTCCGCCCGTTTCAGGTCGTCCACCCTCAACAACAAAAATCACGTTACCAATATTTTTCATCTTATCAATTTTATATTTCTTCATATGTCGGTAAACCCTCAAACATACCTCCCAGATACATCTTCTCCAGATTTTGTGCTTCTCTGGGCTTGAATTTTGAAACTCGTGTCACCTTACTTCCAGATATATTCTGGAAAGTAACCAAATCAATCTGATCTGGACGAAATACTGAATTTGAAACCAGATTTGTATCATGTGAAGTAATAAAAATCTGCGAATCTTTTGCATTTTCCATAAAGAATCGAATAATTTTTTCTGCTAATTTATTGTGAAGACTATTTCCAAATTCATCAATAATCAGCATTCCGGTATGTTCTATTACCCTGATCAAATTCGGGAGTAAATCGGCAAACACCTGATTTCCCTGTGATTCAAGAGCAAGAACGTTTGGAACAGGATAACTTTTCCTTTTTAGAAAAACTGCCTTTTTCCCAGAACCAAGGGAAACTTTCAATCCTGCACCTTCACTTTCAGAACCATATTCCACAAAGAAATCATAATTGAATGAATCAAGATATTTATTGATCTTTTCAACACCATATTCTTCTGCATATTTGGTTATTGTCTTTCCTGTTCTCACATCCCAATTATATTCATCCACAATATAAGAATTTTGTAAAAAATCCATGAGTTTTCTTAATGTAGGTTCCTGTGGAAAACGTCCTGTATTGAATGATGCAGTTCTCAGAAATAAAGTTTCACTGTCAATCTGATCGTCTATTGTAACCTTATGACCGATTCGTAATTCCCCTGTGCTACCCGCTCTTTTTAGTACCGTAATATCATCTATTTTCAAATTTTCCGAAATACTATTTGTCTGAATGTTATATTCTGTCATGTATTCGACTTTTTTGTTATCAAATACAAATTCATACTCTGCTGTAATAATAGGATTATTGGAAAAAAGGCAACGATAATTTTGGAAAGCCGCTCCCTCTCCTTTTATCATTTTCACAATGAAAGAAAGCCCTTTTAGGGCATTTGATTTTCCTGATGCATTTGGGCCAATAAATAATGCACCTTTTAGGAATTCATTTTCATATACATTTGTTTTGCCAAGAATTGAATATTTAGATGCGGTAAAATCTATTTCTGTTCTTTCTTTGAATGAAAGAAAATTTGTAAGATACATTTTTGTCAGCATAGCATTTTCCTCCTTGTTATCCATTTTAAACACGATTTTTATATACGTCAATATTTTGTGCAAATATTTTGCTCTTATTCTGTAATTATTTTACACTTTGTAAAATCTGGCAGTTACTGATAAATATAAAACTTTGCACTTGCGCAAGTTCGTATGTATTTTAAAAACTCAACAATAACTGGCGAAAAATGAATACTTTAGCATGAACTGCAAATACTTTTCCGGAAAACAGGAAAATCTGAAAAAGGAGATGAGGGAATATGGCACAACAGATGGGACGACAGAGCCTGCAGTTTGAAAACCCACCCTGGATCATCAGTAGTGGCTGTATCGCAGGCACAAAAGAAGGTGAAGGACCCATCGGTCATGAGATCGATCTGATCGGTGAAGATGACAACTTTGGCTGTGATATCTGGGAAGAGGCGGAGAGTACCCTGCAGAAAGAAGCATTGACGCTGGCACTGGGAAAAGCCGGTCTGAGGGCAGATGAGCTGCGGTATCTGTTCGCCGGAGATCTGCTGGGGCAGTCTATGGCGACATCCTTTGGATTGCAGCCTTTTGAAATACCGTTGTTTGGCCTGTACGGAGCATGTTCAACCGCCGGGGAAGCACTGGCACTGGCGGCAATGACAGTGGCGGCAGGCTATGCAGATGTAGTGGGCGCCGTCACTTCCAGTCATTTTGCCAGCGCTGAGAAACAGTTTCGCTTTCCCCTGGAGTATGCCAATCAAAGGCCCTTATGTACTACCTGGACGGTTACGGGAGCCGGAGCCTTTTTACTTGGCAGAGAATCCGGTAAAAAGCAGAACTACTCAGACAACAGAAAAAGAACTGATGCAGGAAGTCCGATGATAAAAAGAGCGGAACAGAAAATCGCAGATGATACAGAACAAAAGGTTTGTGGTGTTCGCATCACCGGCATCACTACTGGGAAAATCGTAGATTACGGTGTGCGGGATTCCATGAATATGGGAGCCGCTATGGCTCCGGCGGCAGCGGACTGTATTCAGGCGCATCTGAAAGATTTTTCCAGAAGTCCATCTTGGTATGACAAAATCATTACCGGGGATCTGGGGGCTGTCGGCAGAGAAATCTTACTGGATCTGTTGGCACAGAAAAAGATCGACATTGGAAGCTTTCATACAGATTGCGGACTGGAAATCTTTGACAATGAAGTCCAGGGCACAGGGAGCGGCGGCAGTGGCTGTGGCTGTGCGGCAGTCACCATGTGTGCGCATTTTCTGCCGATGCTGCGCCGGGGCGAACTGAAGCGGATCCTGTTCGTGCCGACAGGGGCACTGTTGTCCAAAATCAGTTTCAATGAGGGGGAAAACATTCCGGGCATCGCACATGCAGTTGTGCTGGAAGCCGCTGAGAACTGAAGCCAAAATCATAAGAATGTGATAGGAGGAAGGCTGCTATGGATTATGTGAATGCATTTTGGGTGGGCGGAGCCATCTGTGCGTTGGTGCAGATACTACTGGATAAGACGAAACTGCTTCCGGGGCGGGTGATGGTATTGCTGGTGTGTTCCGGTGCTGTGCTCGGGGCGGTCGGAATCTATGAACCGTTTACCAAATTTGCTGGTGCGGGAGCGACTGTGCCGCTGCTTGGATTTGGAAATACGCTGTGGAAAGGAATGAAGACGGCCATTGACGAGAGCGGATTTCTCGGCCTGTTTACCGGCGGATTCACCGCCTGTGCGGCAGGTGTGTCGGCGGCATTGATCTTTGGCTATCTGGCATCATTGATCTTCCATTCAAAAATGCGAAAGTAATAAAACATGTAAATCAAAGCGACTGCGTTCATGAGCAAGTAGTGAAAGCGGATTGCAAATGTCCGCTTTACACGGAATAGAAGAGGCAAAAGCACTTCTGCAAAATTCGAACAAGGGAAAAAAACAGATTATGAATAAAAAGAAAAAAATGTCGCATAGTAAGAATATAAAACTGATGTGAAAAGGAGAATTACCGATATGAACAAATTGAAACAGATCGCATTTATTCTTGTGCTGGCACTGAGTCTGACCACCTTTGCTGCATGTGGAAAAAATAATAAGGATATGAACAATGGGACAAACAATCATTCTGTTACAGAGAACGGCACCGATAAAAACGGAGCCAACGGCAATAACATCGTGGATGATAATGCCACAACGGATAGTAACGGAACCGTAAATGACAGATCTGATACAAACGGGATCGATTATGAAACAACCGGTGAAAATATGAGAGATGCGGCAGAGAATGCGAAAGACGCAGTGGAAGACACCGGAGAAGCCATCAAGAACGGTGTAACCGGAGATACTGATGTCAAGAGAGATCATGTGGATGACACGACCGGAAATACGGCAGGAATGGAGTAGTACAAAATAAAATTATGGAACGTAGATAAGGAGAAGAACTCAGATTAGTGATGCAGGGCGTCTTAGCCCCAGGCACTCATCTGAGTTCTTCTCCTTTTTAATTAACTATTTAACTAGCTATCAATTTTTTACTCGTCGATACTGTAGTTTGGAGCCTCTTTTGTGATATGGATATCATGTGGGTGGCTCTCTTTCAGTGATGCAGCGGAAATCTTCACAAAGTTGCTGGTTTCGATCAAATCTTTGATGGTAGGAGCACCGCAGTAACCCATACCTGCACGGATACCGCCGATGAGCTGGAAGATAATATCCTCTACGCTGCCTTTATAAGCAACACGGCCTTCCACACCTTCCGGAACAAGTTTCTTTGCATTCTGCTGGAAGTAACGGTCTTTACTTCCGTTTTCCATAGCTGCAAGAGATCCCATACCACGGTACACTTTGTATTTACGTCCCTGATATAATTCAAAAGCACCCGGAGCTTCGTCACATCCTGCAAACATGGAACCCATCATACATACGCTGGCACCTGCAGCCAGAGCTTTTGTCATATCTCCGGAGTATTTGATACCACCATCTGCGATGATCGGAATATTGTATTCTTTTGCTACTTCATAGCAGTCCATAACAGCTGTGATCTGCGGAACACCGATACCTGCAACGACACGTGTAGTACAGATAGAACCAGGTCCGATACCTACTTTGACTGCGTCAGCACCTGCTTCGATCAGTGCTTTGGTAGCTGCACCGGTTGCAACATTACCTGCGATAATCTGCAGATCCGGATATTTCTCTTTGATCTGGCGTACTGCTTTGATGATATTTGCGGAATGTCCGTGTGCGGAGTCTACGACGATGACATCTACGTGTGCATTTACCAGAGCATCGATACGTTCCATCATGTTTGCTGTGATACCTACACCGGCACCGCAGAGCAGACGTCCCTGTTCATCTTTTGCAGAAAGCGGATATTTGATCTGTTTCTCAATATCTTTGATTGTGATCAGACCTTTTAATTTGAAGTCTTTGTCAACAATTGGAAGTTTTTCTTTTCTGGCTTTTGCAAGAATTGCTTTTGCTTCGTCCAGAGTAATACCTTCCGGAGCGGTGATCAGCCCTTCACTGGTCATGCTCTCGCTGATTTTCTTAGTGAAATCGGTCTCGAATTTGAGATCACGGTTTGTGATGATACCGATCAGAGTACCATCTTCTTTTACGATTGGTACACCGGAGATGCGGAATTTTGCCATAAGGTCATCTGCATCCTGAAGTGTGTGATCTGCGGAAAGGGAGAATGGATCTGTGATAACCCCATTTTCGGAACGTTTTACTTTGTCTACTTCGTCAGCCTGTGCTTCGATAGACATGTTTTTGTGAATGATACCGATACCGCCCTGTCTTGCCATTGCGATAGCCATGCGATGTTCGGTAACTGTATCCATGCTGGCGCTCATCATCGGAATGTTTAATGTGATTTTGTTGGTTAATTTGGTTGTAAGATCAACCATGTTCGGAGTAACTTCGGAGTACGCCGGAACGAGCAGTACGTCATCAAATGTAATACCTTCGCCAATAATTTTTGCCATTTCTTATCCTCCCTCTTATGCTTTTGTGAGCAAAAAAAGAAAAACACTGCTGTTTTTCTGATTTCTTTAAAATAAATAGATTAATTTGAAGATATTATAGTAATTAAAAATTATTATGTCAATGATTTTTACCGAAAGGTTTCTTTTTTTTACAGTTTGTGATATTTTATCTGTATACTTTGCAAAATATTAGAAAAAAGCCACAAAGCAGACATAAGTTCAGGTAATAAGATTAATAACCTGATGTAAAAAGGTGGTTATCAACTTGGATTGCGAAGAAAAAGTATGAGAAGTATAAGTAAAAACTGTGAAAGAAAAAGGAGCGTTGTATGGAATTTCGTCCTTGTATTGACATTCATAATGGAAAGGTAAAACAGATTGTAGGCGGAACATTAAAGGATCAGAATGATCAGGCAGCAGAGAATTTTGTGTCGGAGCAGGATGCACCGTTTTATGCACAACTGTATAAGACGCATGGCATCAGTGGCGGACATATTATTCTGTTGAATGCACGGGATTCTTCTTATTATGAAGCGACAAAGCTGCAGGCTCTGGCGGCACTGCAGGTGTATCCCGGCGGATTGCAGGTGGGCGGCGGTATTACAGCAGAGAATGCCCATGAGTTTCTGATGGCAGGTGCGAGCCATGTGATCGTGACATCTTACGTGTTCCGTGACGGAAAAGTGGATTATGGCCGACTGGAAAAACTGGTGCAGGCAGTTGGAAAAGAGCATCTTGTGCTGGATCTGAGCTGTCGAAAAAAAGACGGTGCTTATTATATCGTGACAGACCGCTGGCAGAAATTTACCGACGAGTGTGTGACAGAGGAACTGCTGGACCGGCTGCAAGGCTATGCAGATGAATTCCTGATCCATGCAGTGGATGTGGAAGGAAAGGCTTCCGGCATTGAGTGTGGTCTGGTAGAATTGCTGGGGAACTGGAACAAGATACCGGTGACTTATGCCGGCGGTATCGGAAGTTTTGAGAACTTAAAGGAACTGTCAGAGTATGGAAAGCATCATTTGAATTATACCATCGGAAGTGCACTGGATCTGTTCGGCGGCAGTATGAAGTTTGAAGATGTGCTGGCGTTTGGAAAAAAATTTGAAATCTGAGAAGAAATCAGTATAATAAACCTGATTAACAAATAAATCATACTATAACAGTAGAAATACAGCTTGCAGAAAGTTCGCAAAGCGACTGCGTTCATGAGCAAGTAGCGAAAGCGGATTGTGAGTGTCCGTTTTAATGCAAAAATGAATGGGAGGAAATGCCATGTATACAAAAAGTGATATTATGCAGATGGTGGAAGAGGAAGATGTGGAATTTATCCGTCTTCAGTTCACGGATATTTTCGGCAATATGAAAAATGTTGCCATCACCAGCAGTCAGCTGGAAAAAGCGCTGGATAACCGTTGTATGTTTGACGGTTCTTCAATTGAAGGATTTGTAGGGATCGAGGAATCCGATATGTATCTGCATCCGGATCTGGATTCTTTTACGATTTTTCCGTGGAGACCGCAGCAGGGCAAAGTAGCACGTATCATTTGTGATATTTACCGCCCGGACGGTACTCCGTTTGAGGGTGATCCGCGTTATATCCTGCGCCGTGTCGTAAAAGAGGCAGAGGATATGGGCTATGTCTTTAATGTGGGACCGGAGTGTGAATTTTTCCTGTTTAATACGGATGATAACGGATGCCCGACTACGGAGACTACCGAAAAGGCCGGCTATTTTGAGATGGGACCAAATGATCATGGCGAAAATGCAAGACGTGACATGGTGCTGACACTGGAGGATATGGGATTTGAGATCGAGGCTTCCCATCATGAAGCATCACCGGGGCAGCATGAGATTGATTTTCGTTATGAACCGGCGCTGCATGCGGCAGACAATATTATGACCTTTAAGCTGGCAGTGAAGACGATTGCAAAACGCCACGGCATGCATGCCACATTTATGCCGAAGCCAAAGAGTGGTGTCAGTGGTTCCGGTATGCATATCAATATGTCATTGCGCAAAGACGGCAGAAATATTTTTGCAGATGAAACGGACAAATTTGGCCTGAGCCAGGATGCGTATTATTTTATCGGCGGTCTGATGAAACATGTGTACAGCATGACTGCTATTACAAATCCGCTGGTAAATTCTTACAAACGACTGGTGTCCGGATTTGAGGCACCGCTTCATATTACATGGTCCGTGACAAACAGAAGTCCGCTGATCCGTATTCCATCATCCTTTGGCAGCGGCACACGAATCGAACTGAGAAGTCCGGACAGCGCAGCCAATCCGTATCTGACCATTGCATTGTGCCTGGCAGCCGGACTGGATGGCATTAAGAACAAAATCACACCGCCGGAAAATATACAGAAAAATATTTTCCATATGACAGAGGAAGAGAAAGAGCAGCTGCATATCAAATCCCTGCCAACGAACCTGTACGATGCGGTATGCGCTATGGAAAAGGATGCTTTTATCCGTGAAGTCCTGGGTGAGCATATCAGCAACGTATATATCGGCTCCAAAAAGGACGAATGGAATCGTTACTGCAGAGCTGTAACGGAATGGGAAGTGGACACATATCTCGACAAATTTTAAAAAGGTGGATGGTTGAGTTTTGACAAGGATAATTGTTGCATTCCCGAAAGCGGAAAACGGGAAAAATATAAAAAATGTACTCGTCAGAAACGGCTATCAGGTGGTCTGTGTCTGTACCAACGGTGCACAGGTCATTCAGGAAGCAAACGGTCTGCAGGACGGACTTGTGCTTTGCACTTATAAATTGTCAGATATGATTTATCAGGAACTGGCGGAATGTCTGCCGCCGGGGTTTGAGATGATCGTTATTTCCACAAAGGATCAGTGGAACGAGAACGGTACGCCGGGTATCGTCGGTCTGTCTGTGCCGTTGAAAATCCATGAATTGCTGTCCACGGTGGAAATGGTATCTTACAATCTGGAACGGAAACGCCGGAAGCGGCGGAATGCTCCGCGGAAGCGTACAAAAGAAGAGCAGGAGCTGGTGGATCGTGCAAAGGCCATTTTGATGGAGCGAAATCAGATGACGGAGGAAGAGGCCCATCGTTATCTGCAGAAGACGAGTATGGACAATGGAACCAGTTTTACCGAGACGGCACAGATGATCCTCGGTATGCTGGATTCGTAACTTGTCTGAAGTTGTAAAAAAGAGAAATTGCACAAATGTGCAGTGTCATACATATAATATCCAGACAGGATATGTGGAGTGTACACATGAAATTTGTGAAAATGCATGGTCTGGGAAATGATTTTATCATTCTTGATGATACGGATCACAGACAGAAAAACGGCAGAGAGGGCTTTGAAACAGAGAAGCATTGCTGTGAGGAAAGTGAGCTGTCACCGGAGCTGGTAAGGCATTTCTGTGACAGGCACCGCGGTATCGGAGCCGATGGTGTTATCCGTGTGTGCAATGCGGAACATCCGCAGGCAGATTTTCGGATGAAACTGTACAATGCGGATGGAAGCCCGGCAAAAATGTGCGGCAATGGCATCCGCTGTCTGGGAAAATATGTGTATGATCATGGAAAAACAGAAAAAGTGAATCTGCTGATCGAGACGGATGCAGGATTGTACCGTCTGCAGCTGATAAAAAAGGAAGATACGGACAGGATATGCTCGGTCCGGGTGGATATGGGAACCCCGGAATTTGTGCCGGAGCACATATCTGCCCGTTTTTTGTTGTTTCGGCCGGTGTGTGTATCCATGGGAAATCCGCACTGTGTACTGTTTGTGGAAAGCAGGGAAGCAATGCTGCAGTTCCCGTTAAAACAGGAAGGAACCGTTATTGGAAATGAGGAGATATTTCCGGAAGGGGTGAATGTGGAAGTTGTCTGGGTACAGGATGCAGGGCATCTGTGGATGCGGGTCTGGGAACGGGGCTGCGGTGAAACCTTTGCTTGTGGAACCGGAGCCTGCGCAGCGGTGGCAGCTGCCATGCGGCAGAAAAAATGCGGTGCATCCGTGCTGGTAAGAATGACCGGGGGAGAGCTTCTGGTACAATATGACAGACGTCATGGGCACCTTTATCTGACAGGACCGGCAGAGGAAATCTGCCATGGGAAGTTTGGATAGATTGCGTTTTAAATTGTGAAAAAATACCAAAGATAACTTTTAAAAGTTCAGATAAATCGTTTTTTTGCTGAAAAATAGTGGCAAATCCATTGACAGAATATGGTGCATAGGATATGATAAAAAACAGAAAAGAATACAGGAATATGCAGTTGTGAAATAGATATTTTTCTGGAAGTCCGGTTAGATTCCGGCACGGCTTATCCCCGCTGTAATGAGAACGGACACTGTCAGATCCACTGGAAAACTGGGAAGGGACAGCAAGTAGGTATGAACTCTGAGTCAGAATACAGTCAATTGCATATAGATACTACACATATCCGATGGCATAAACGGATGTTTATTTTTTTTCAAAAAATCAGGAAAAATGGGGTGAAAATCCGGATTTTCTATACAAAAAAATGTATCGCAGAGATCGTGAATTAGCATAACATTTTTTCTGAAAAGCTGTGAACGGATGGGGTATACCTGGCTTTTTAAATATGATACGGAAGGGAGACCGGTTTAAAAGGCAACAGGCAAATTGCGTGCATAATCCAATCATGGACAGAAGCACGCTGCAATAAGGAGGAGGAACGTAGATATGAGAAAACGATGGCTTGCGCTCTTACTGAGCTGTGCTGTTGCGGTAAACACTTGTGTAGTACCCGCTGCAGCCACCACAGTAAGTGATGCGGCGATTGCGACACAGCAGACCGTTTCGGCAGAAGATGCTGAAACACAACAGATTGATTCAGATGAAAATACAAAAGCACAGGGAGGACAGAATGCTGATCTGTATACTTCCGATGTTGCTTCCACAGAAGCAGATACGACGGCTGTATCAGAGACACATAATTTTCTGAGTGGTGTCCTGGTGTCCGGTATTTCCGGCGAAAAAGCTTTTGAAAACGGCGAGGTAACTATTCCGGCAGATACAAGTGCAACGTATCTGTCCATGAAGCCGGTGCTGAATTCAGAAGCTTCCAAAGATCCGTCCATGAAATATACATTCAAGTATATCGATCTGGATGGAAAAGAGTTTACAAAAGAAGATACGGCACGTAACGTATATGTGCGATTTGACCAGGCCTTCCTGGGAGTGAGCGGAAAAGGAAATGATCTGAGTCTCACAGTAACCAAGGGAGATGTGACTGAAACGTATGTTATCCATGTAGTGCGATCTGCAAAACTATCCGGTCTGTCCATGACAGATCATAACGGAAATGCAGTTTCCATCAGTCCGTCTTTTTCTTCCAAAAAGACTGCTTATACAGCACAGGTACTGGACAATGTATCAAATGTAACGATCAAAGCAATCGATCCGGTAGAGTTACAGAATCCGGAGGAATCCGAGATTCTGTTCAACGGAACAGCATCCGCAGACGGTACATATAAGCTGGATGTGGCAGACGGTGAGAACGTCGTTACGATCAAACCAAACAATGGCGCAGCAAGCGCAGACGAATATACACTGACGATCACAAAAGCAGCATCCGCTACTCTTGATGTGAATGTAGAGCCGGCAAACGCACAGGTGTGTCTGTATACTGACAAGGGTGAGCGTATTTATCAGGATAATGGTAAATACTATCTCGCTCCGAATACAGAGTATACATGGACTGCATCCTGTGAAGGATATGTGGGAAAAACAGATAAGATCACTCTGACAGAAGCATCCACACTGGATATCACACTGGACAAAGCCGCTGAAGGTGAAAAACTTCCACAGCTGAAAGCAGAGTATCCGGGATT
>NZ_KI271175.1:50012-53377 GCF_000469345.1 Eubacterium ramulus ATCC 29099 | reverse complement strand
CCGGGATTCCGTGCAGACTCCAACAATCAGTCCGTTATCAATGCAAAAACTCCTATTACAAAAGAAAGTATCGAAGTAAAATGGGAGCGTCAGATGGGTACATCTGTATCGCCTTCCAGCGGAAGTACACCGGTTATCGTAGATAACAAGGTATATACACAGTCCGGCGGTAAATTATATATGCTGGACAAAGAGACAGGTGAAGTCTTAAAGAGCAGCGACTGTTTCATGAATGCAGGATTCAACCTGATTCCGGTTACCTATGCAGACGGAATGATCTTCGTTCCGCTGGGCGGCGGTATCCAGTGCTTCAACGCTTCCACACTGGAATCTCTCTGGTGTTATAAAGGAAGAACCGGTGCCTGCAACAGCCCGATCCGTTATGAGAACGGAAGGATTTATGTAGGTTTCCAGATGGGCGATTTTGTGTGTCTGACAGCGACTGATGAAGATCCGTCCAACCAGACCGAAATGAAGACACCATTATGGACTAATTACAGTAAGACCGGTTACTGGTGGGCCGGCGCATGGACAAATGACAAGTATGTATTTGCCGTAGACGCAGGCGGTGCATTGATGGTCATGGATAAAAATACCGGTGTGACCGTACAGAGGATCCAGACAAAAGCAGACAGAGTAAGAAGTGATGTTTCCTATTATAACGGAAGAATCTACTTCTCTACACAGAGCGGATATCTGTATTCCTACAATCTGGCAGCGGATGGAAAAGTAGATCTGGATAACCTGATCGAGCCGTTATATTATGGCGGCGCAAGTACCTGTACACCGGCTATTTACAACAACCGTCTTTACATTGGTATTTCCGGTGGCAGCGGTTTTGGTGAGGATGGCGCATCTATCCTGGTAGCAGATATCAACCCGGAGACAGGTGCCATGAGCAAAGCTTATCTGGTTCCGACCAAATCTGATTTTGCATATTGTCAGACATCCGGACTGATCATCAACGGATATGAAGAAGAGACCGGATATGTATATGTATACTTCCTGGTAAACAGTGCAAAAGGTTCGCTGTACATGGTAAAAGATAAGCCGGGTATGACAGAAGCGGATCCGGAGAGTGGATTATTCTACAATCCGAGTCATGAGCAGTACTGTATCGCAAGTGCGGTAGCAGACAGTGATGGAACGATTTACCTGAAAAATGATTCCGCATGGCAGTTTGCAATCAAACGTGCAGAATCCTATCTGACCGGTGTGGAAGTGACAGGCGGCAATGCAGTCGTAGACGGTGGCAATGATTTTGCAGGAAGTGTTGCAGATCATACGGTAAATGTAGATCTGAATACATCAAAAGTTACCATGAACCTGACCGCTAATGCAGGTACAGAAGTACGCATCAATAGTGTTCCTGGTGCAAAACAGGATATTACATTGACCGGTGATGTGACACCGGTAGAAGTACAGCTGATCAAAGGTGAGTCCACAAGAGTATACAACTTTGTAATCTACCGTGGACCGACATTAAGCAGCATGAAGATTACCGACAATCCAAATGCCGGCATGGGAAAAGTATTTACCATGGATTCCGCATTTGATCCGGTTCAGACAAATTATGCCGCAGGTCTGACGCTTGCATCCAGTATCAGCTCTGCATATATCTGGGTAGATTGGGCAAACAGTACAGATGTTCTGACGGCAACTGCTGTCAGCGGTGTAAGAAACAAAGCAGAAGGCGACAGCATTAATATAAGAACTAACTATAAAGGCGATCGCAATATCTGCGTCGATTTTTCGGATCGCACTGCAGGAGTAGCTACTTCAGCAACGGTAAAACTGACCCTGACATCCGCAGATGGTACACAGGCAAGAGATTATCTCGTAACCGTTTACACAAACGGTGCACTGCCGGTTCTGACAATTGCGGATGATGCAGTAGCTGAGCGTACAGACAACAGTGCAAAGATTAATGTAACAGCAAACAAAGCAGGTACTTTATATTACCTGGTACAGAAAGCTGATAAAGCAGCCCCGGACGCAGCAACCATCCAGAAAGATGGTAAGAGTGCAGATGCAGTTGAGGGCGCAAATACGTTAGAACTGACAGATCTGACAAAAGCAGGATACAATGTATATATGCTGCTGAAACAGGAAGATGGAAAAGTATCCGGAATCCGCAGCGTTGCTCTGGAAGAAATTCCGGAGAAACATGAGTTGATAAGTGCATTGGCAGTGTCCGGAATATCCGGAAACCAGGCTTTTGATCAGAAAGGCGAAGTAACATTTTTTGTAGATTCTGACAGTGACAGTGTTGGCTTCAAACCGCTCCTTGCTTCCGGTGCAAACAGTGATAATGAGGTAAAATATTCATTCCGTTACATCAGTCAGGATGGCAGAGAAGTTACACAGGCCGGCAGCGCAAATAATTCCTATATCTGGTTCAATGATAAACTGATTGAAGCCAGCGGAAAAGGCAATGATATTTACATGACTGTGACAAAGGGTGACGCAGAAGAACATTATGTCATTCATGTAAAACGCAACGGAATCTTAAAAAATCTGACATTAACGGATCAGAATGGTGATGCCATTGCATTTACACCTAAATTCTCTTATAAGACAACCGAGTATTCCGTGGATGTATTAGACGATGTTTCTTCTGTTACTTTTGCAGCAGTAGATCCGGCATACAGCAGTAAGCCGGAGGACTCCGATGTTCTGTTTAATGGCGAAAGTGCCAAAGGCGGTGTTTACACACTGGCACTCAAAAACGGTGAGAATAAAGTAGCAGTGAAGGTAAATAACGGTTCCGAGAATCCGATTATCTACAATGTTACGATCAACCGTGTAGAAGCAGTATATCTGGAAACGAAGACAGAGCCGGCAAATGCACTGGTCTGCCTGTACACAGCAAACAACGAGCGTGTATATCCGGAAAATGGAAGATTTAAAATGTTCCCGGGCACAGAGTATACATGGACCGCATCCTGTGACGGTTATGTAGGAAAGACAGACAAGATCACACTGGCTGAGTCTTCTGTACTGAACATTACACTGGATAAAGCAGCTGAGAGTGAGAAGCTTCCACAGCTGAAAGCAGAGTATCCGGGATTCCGTGCAGACTCCAACAATCAGTCTGTTATCAAGTCCAAGACTCCGATCACAAAAGAAAGTATCGAAGTAAAATGGGAGCGTCAGATGGGTACTTCTGTCACACCTTCCAGCGGAAGTACACCGGTTATCGTAGATAACAAAGTATACACACAGTCCGGCGGCAAATTATATATGCTGGACAAGGAAACCGGTGAAGTATTAAAGAGCAGCGACTGCTTTATGAATGCAGGTTTCAACCTGATCCCGGTTACCTATGCAGATGGAATGATCTTCGTTCCGCTGGGCGGCGGTAT